>NZ_CP147407.1:2400000-3000000 GCF_037201815.1 Metabacillus sp. FJAT-52054
CTCTTGTAAAGCGGATGGGTTTCATATTGACTGAAAGCATAATCAAGCATCTTCGTAACCTGATTGTTCCGGTCCTTAGGCGTTTCAGCGCCCATTACGACTGCGATGACTCTCATGTTTCCTTTTTTCGCAGTAGCTGTCAGGCAATACTTCGCTTCATTCGTAAATCCGGTCTTCACTCCATCTACTCCAGGGTAGAATTTCACAAGCCGGTTCGTATTAACAAGCCAGAATTTCTTATCTGTGTCTGTTCTTAAGTAATCTTCATACTTTCCTGTATACTTCGTGATGCTTTCATATTTCAAGAGTTCTTTCCCCATGACTGCCATGTCATGCGCTGTGCTGTAATGGCCTTTTTCAGGCAAGCCGGTTGTATTTTCAAAATGAGTGTTTTTAAGCCCGAGTTCAGCTGCCTTTTTATTCATCAGCTCAACAAATCCGTCCTCTGAACCGCCTAGGTGCTCAGCCATAGCAACGGAGGCATCATTCCCTGATCCAATCGCAATTCCGCGCAGCATTTCATCTGCCGACATTTCTTCGCCCGGCTCAAGGAAAATTTGTGATCCTCCCATTGACGCTGCATATTCACTTGTACGGATTTTGTCAGTAAGCTTTAATTTTCCTTTATCAAACGCATCCATTATAAGAATCATTGTCATGATTTTCGTCATACTTGCCGGCGGAAGCTGTTCATCACTATTTTTTTCATAGAGGATTTTGCCTGTATCCCGCTCAATAAGCACAGCAGACTTTGCCTGCGGCGCCAAATTCAGGCTGTTTTCTTTTGCAAATGCTCCTTGTGCAGTCATACATAGGAAGCAAACAATTAATAGCATGGAAAAACTTTTTTTCATTTCCAAACCCTCCCAATTAAGATACACTCCATTTTGTCCAATAAGAGGGAATTTATACAATTTGATTCTTTAAGGCTTCTCACCTCAAGGGTTGGGAGCGGAACCAGATTCTCCAGGAATACTGATCTGCATTACTTCATTTCCTGAACAACATAAAAAAAACGGCTTTCCTTTTAGGTAAGCCGTTTAGCATAATGAAGGGTTATTGAATGCTGTATTTCACAAATACAAAAAAGAGGCGAGTGATCCTCGCCTCTTTTACCGAACGGTTATTTTGAAATGATTTCATATACAAACGGGCGTTTTTCAGGCTTTTCATTTGAATAGGAGAATGCATCGTATAATGTATCCATTGCCTGCTGATGATCATCTTTGTTGAAATGAAGGATAGCGATTACTTCCCCTTCTGCAACTTCGTCTCCAGCCTTCTTTTTCAAGGAAACGCCTGCAGCATAATCAATTTTGTCTTCTTTTGTTTGTCTTCCAGCTCCTAAAAGAAGGGCTGCTACTCCAATAGCCTCTGCGTCAATGTCTTTTACGTAGCCGGATTGCTTTGATTTTACTTCCACATGATGTTGTGCTTGCGGAAGCAAATCGATTGAATCAATTTGATCAGCATTTCCGTTTTGGGAGCTTACAAATTCTTTGAATTTTTCCAAAGCTTTTCCTGACTCAATTGCCTCGTTAAGCCCTGCTCTAGCTTCTTCTTGTGTTTGATAAATGCCGCCAAGAATGGACATTTGTACAGCGATTGCCATTGAGATTTCAATCAAATCCTCTGAACCTTTGCCTTTTAGGACCTCAATAACTTCCTTGATTTCATTCGCGTTGCCCACTTCATATCCAAGCGGCTGATTCATATCCGTAATGACTGCGATTGTATTACGGTTTAAGTGGCTGCCGATCTCTACCATTGTGGAAGCCAGATCTTTTGCACGATCCAGTGTTTTCATGAAAGCACCCGCGCCTGTTTTTACATCAAGCACGATGGCATCCGCGCCCATTGCGATCTTTTTACTCATGATACTGCTTGCGATTAGAGGAATGGAATCAACGGTTGCTGTAACATCTCTCAGTGCATAGATTTTTTTATCCGCAGGTACCAGGTCACCGGACTGCCCAATGATGGAAATTCCGTGCTTGTTAACATTATCGATAAACTGTTTGCCGCTTAATTCCACACTGAAGCCCTCAACGGCTTCCAGTTTATCAATGGTTCCTCCAGTGTGTCCAAGACCTCTGCCGGACATTTTCGCAACAGGAACACCAACAGAAGCAACGAGAGGAGCCACAATCAAGCTAATCTTATCGCCTACTCCTCCTGTAGAGTGCTTATCTACTTTAATGCCCTTAATGCCTGATAAATCAACCGTTTCGCCTGAGTTAACCATCGCATCTGTTAAATAGGACACCTCTTCCTTTGTCATTCCTTTAAAATAAACAGCCATTAAAAAGGAGCTCATTTGATAATCAGGAATGGTATCATTTTTATATCCGTTCACTACGTATTCAATTTCTTCTTTTGCAAGGAGCTTGCCGTCGCGTTTCTTTTGAATCAAATCTACCATTCTCATGCTGTCGCACCTGCTTTCGAAATTTTTTCAACTGCCCCTTTAACAAGGCTAAGGAAGCTTGATTTTACTTTTTCTGTCGTTTCAATGACTTCATCATGAGATAACGGCTGATCCAGGATCCCGGCAGCCATATTGGATATACAGGAAATGCCCAGCACATCAAGGCCAGCGTGGCGAGCTGCAATTACTTCAGGAACAGTCGACATTCCTACTGCATCCCCGCCAAGAACTCTAAGCATTTTTATTTCTGCAGGAGTTTCATAAACCGGACCTGTATTGGCTACGTAAACACCTTCCTGTACTTTAATGTTCAGCTCATTTGCCGTTTCCTTCGCTAAAGCACGCAAATCTCTGCTGTATGCCTGTGAAAGATCAGGAAAACGAACACCAAATTCTTTATCATTCGGACCAATTAAAGGATTGGTCCCCATATTATTAATGTGATCGCTGATTAGCATGAGGTCGCCCGGTTCAAATCCTTCGTTAATACCGCCCGCTGCATTCGTAACAATCAACGTCTTAACTCCAATTTGCTTCATCACACGTACCGGAAGGACAACTTTTTGCATATCGTACCCTTCATAAAAGTGGAACCGGCCCTGCATGGCAATAACGGTTGTGCCTCTCAGCTTTCCGTATACAAGCTGGCCTGCATGCCCTTCTACAGTGGACACAGGAAAACCAGGTATTTCTCCATATGGAATTTTAACCGGCTCTTCAATTTCATCTGCCAGAACTCCAAGGCCAGATCCAAGGATTAGCCCGATCTCCGGCGCCTGTCCGATTTTCTTTTGAATATACTCCGCTGCACTGCTCATTTCATTTCGATTCACTGCTTAGCCCTCCTCATTTTATCTCTTTTAAGAAGCTCGTTCCGTATTCAGGCATCTTCACCTTAAAGTTGTCTGCAATGGAAGCCCCAAGATCAGCAAATGTTTTTCTAACCGGTATTTCCTGACCCTGTGTCATCCGCGGACTGTAGGCTAATAATGGAACGTATTCTCTCGTATGATCGGTTCCGTGATGGATCGGATCATTGCCATGATCTGCCGTAATCAAGAGCAAATCATCTTCTGTCAATTTTCCAAAAACCTCCGGAAGACGGGCATCGAACTCCTCGAGTGCTTTTCCATATCCTTCAGGATCGCGGCGGTGGCCAAACAATGCATCAAAGTCCACAAGGTTCAAAAAGCTGATTCCAGTAAATGGTCGATCCATCACATCAATAAATTGGTCCATTCCATCCATGTTTGATTTCGTCCTGATGGAGTCTGTAATTCCTTCTCCGTCGTAAATATCGGAAATTTTCCCAATAGCGATCACATCGTAATCCGCATCCTTCAGCTCATCCAATACCGTTCTGCCAAATGGCTTTAACGCGTAATCATGTCTGTTTGATGTTCTTGTCCATTTGCCTGGTTCCCCGATGAACGGTCTTGCAATGACCCGTCCCAATTTAAAAGGTTCAGTCATTGTCAGCTTTCTTGCCTTCTCGCAAATATCATATAATTCGTCAATCGGCACAATCTCTTCGTGAGCAGCAATTTGCAGCACGGAATCAGCGGAGGTGTATACAATTAAATCTCCCGTTTTCACATGCTGTTCTCCCAGTTCATCCAGAATTTCTGTACCGGAAGCCGGCTTGTTTCCAATAATTTTTCTGCCTGTTTCCTTTTCAAGCTGATCGGTCAATTCCTTTGGAAACCCCTCAGGAAAAACCTGGAATGGTTCAGTGATATTCAGCCCCATGATTTCCCAGTGCCCAGTCATTGTATCTTTACCGCTTGAAGCCTCTTGCATTTTCGTATAAAAAGCCTTTGGCTGCTCCTGAACGGGAATACCTTTTATTTCTCGAATATTGCTAAGCCCGAGCTTGGCCATATTCGGCATATTCAGGCCGTTCATACGTTCGGCTATGTGCCCTAAAGTATCCGCGCCTTCATCGTTGAAGTCTTTTGCATCCGGTGCTTCCCCAATGCCAACTGAATCAAGGACTACAACAAACACCCTTTTATATGTATAGTTACTCAATCGAAACCCTCCTCAAAATCGGGATTTATTCTTTACGAAGCCATCCTGTCAGAAGTCTGACAACCTCATTATAAACCGGTTACAAACTGCCTGACAATCTTAATCCCGTATATAAGCAGTATTCCTATAATTTCGAGAAGAATGACAACTATTCCCTGGCCATAAAAAATCCCCTTTCCGAAGAAAGGGGTTTACGCTCTTGGATGAAACTGCTGATACACATCTTTTAATCTGGTTTTTGTCACATGTGTATAAATTTGTGTAGTTGAAATATCTGCGTGGCCAAGCATTTCCTGTACAGCCCGCAAATCTGCTCCATTCTCGAGCAGGTGCGTTGCAAATGAATGCCTTAATGTATGAGGTGTCAATTCCTTTTGAATCCCAGCTTCAAGAGAAATTTTCTTAAGATTCTTCCAGAAACCCTGTCTGGTAATGCGTTTGCCGTGGTGATTCAGAAAAAGAGCGTCCGTCGTTTCTTTTCTGCTGGCAAGCTTGACACGGCCTTTTTCTAAATAATCATGTATGGCACCGGCCGCTGTACGTCCAATCGGCACGATGCGCTCTTTGCTTCCTTTCCCAAAGCAGCGGATAAAGCCCATTTCCAAATGCACATCTGCTAAATTAAGCTCCGTCATCTCACTGACACGTATTCCTGTTGCGTACATGAGTTCAAGCATCGCTTTATCTCTGTATCCAAAGGGGGAATTCATGAGCGGCGTGTCCATCAGTTTCTCAACTTCCTCAAGGGATAAAACTTTAGGAAGGGTCCGTTCAACCTGTGGTGTTTCAATATGGACAGAAGGATCCTGATCAACAGCTCGTTCACGAAGCAGAAATTGATGAAAAGCCCTTATGGAAGCAATATGACGTGCAATGGTCTTACTCGATTTGCCGCTCTCTTTTAGCATCTTTAAAAAATGGATAATGTGGACTCTTGACACCTTATTCAGGCTGTCCAATTCCTGCCCAGCCCAAAAACGAAGATAATTTTTTAAATCTCTTTCATAGGATACAACGGTATTATGCGATAAACCCCGTTCTACGACCATATAATGAATGAAATCTTTCAGCTGATCATTCACATTCCTCTACTCCCCATCTGAATAAAAGAAGAAAAGACGGTTCAGCCATTGATCAGGCTGATTCTCAACCATCTTTGTTACCTTCAGCGCCGATCCTTCAGGAGGATCATACCGATGGTAATCCTGATACTCTAAGTTAATCCAAATAATAGCATAGTAGAAGAGAATCGTAAATCCAGTAAAGACGATGAATACTTTAAACATGTCCAGTCCCGTCTGCAAATATCGTTTCATGACGCCCTCCGAAGTCTTGTCTCATTTTTTTGATACTTCATTATATGCCGGAACGCCTTGCTTTTATACGACACGGAAGGCAAGAAAAAAGACCTTTCCGTGTAGGGAAAGGTCTTATGTATTCTTATTCGCTTTGTTCCTGATCTTCTTTTTTCTGCTGGCATTTTACGCAGATTCCGTGGAAGGTAAGACGGTGGTCCATTATTTTAAACTTCCAATCTCTTTCCACGATTTCTTCTACATCCTCAAGCAAGTCATCTTCAATTTCAGCTACTGCTCCACATTCAATGCACACTAAGTGGTGATGAAAATGAGCTGCTCCCTCTTTTCGCAAATCATAACGGGATACACCATCACCAAAGTTTATTTTATCGATAATTTTCAGTTCAGTCAGTAATTCAAGCGTCCGATAGACCGTTGCTAATCCTATTTCCGGAGATTTTTCCTTAACGAGGAGGTAAACATCTTCGGCACTCAGATGGTCTTCTTCATGTTCGAGCAAAACCCGAACGGTCGCTTCACGCTGTGGCGTTAACTTATAGCTAGAAGAATGGAGCTGCTTTTTTATCCGGTCAATGCGGTTTTCCATGAACGATTTCCTCCCTCGCCGCTTCCTCAACCATTATAGCAGAAGAGCGAAAGGGTTCCAACTAAAATAATTACAATTAGAACTTTATAATAATTATAAAAAGAAAATAACTATTATTTATTAACAAGCTGCACGACAGCCTTCATAAGTTCCGGAGAAGCAAATGCTTCCAGCACAGATGCTCCAGCAATCATAACCATGATTCCTGCAAACACAGCTGCGTACTTCGAAAAGGATTGAAGCGGAGAGTCAAGCAGATTTCTCTTTTTATTTAATAAGTACATGGCAAGTTTAAGAGAAAAAGAGATGGCTGCAGCACTCAGCACGATAAAGGCCGGAATGATCAGAATATTTTGCGGCAGGATGGAAACAAACGAGAGGACGAACCCATTCCAGCCCATTTGATTAACAAGAAAACCGACGGTAAATCCGACTACCATTCCTTTCAGGAACAGCATAATGAGAATAATAGGAAGCCCAATAATGGAAATACCGAGAATCCAAATTAACCCGAGATATTTAATGTTGTGCATAAAGCTTTGCTGAAACATTTCGGTGGAATCTGCAACTTTTCCGTCCGTAACCTGTCCAAAAAATCGGCTGAGGTAAAAAAACAAGTCTTCCTTCTGTGTGAAGGTCATGCTGTTTACAATGATCGCGCCGAATATAACCCCCATCATGAACAGTACACATACAAATAAATAAATGGATGATTGCTGTTTTATGTGATTCGCGATGAATACTTTCATCGGCTGTTTTTTCATATGCATGTCCTCCCAACCTTAATTTAATAGAGTTTATGCGGCTGAAAGGATTGTATGCAAGAAAAGCGGCTTTCGCAAATTTTACTGCCATATATGTAGGCGGATGGAGAATGTCATTTAAGCATCCGTGCACGTACCTTTCATAACGGCTGGGTGTCCATTTTTCTTTCCGGCCAGCAATTCGTAACGGCACGCTTTTAAAAAAATAGAAAAGCCCTTAAGGAATTTAATCCTTAAGAGGCTTCCTAAGTCGGACATTTAGTTTTTCATATAAGCGATGGAGGCTTTATCTGCATCAATATAATAGCCTCCGCCAACGTGAAGCTTGTTGCCATCTACAGAATAAACACGCGCCATGCTGCCTTTTTTCAGCGTTTTAGCGGTTTTTCCATCCTTCATTATAGAAACGTCTTTCTTCAGCATAACCATTCCTTCGTAGTACAAAGCCTTGCGGTCTTGCTTTACGTAGTAGCCATTGCCAACGTTATATTTGCCGTCTTCCATACCGTACACTCGAATGGCTTCTCCAGCTTTAAGAGTTTTAAATACTTTTCCGTCAGCTGAATACATCTCCATTGACGATTTAAGAAGGATTCTTCCGTTATAAACGGCCCCTGCTTCGTCTTTTTTCACATAATAGCTGCCGCCGACATTATAGTAATCTTTCATTTCTCCGTATACCCGGTAGAATCCTTTTTTAAGAGAAGCTGCTTTTGTCATTGTGCCCGAGGCATCCATTTTATACATTTGTACCGGTTTATTCACGTTCATACGGCCAATCGGATAGTTGTGGACAGCGACGCTGCCGGCTTTAACGGATGGGAAACCATCGACATAGCCTACGCCCCCCGTTTTGTTAATCCCGATTTGTTTTTCCATTTCGGCAATCAGCTGATCTTTGTTCACCGCAGTGATCGGGAAGTCTTTTAATCCATCCCCTGGATGCTGGAAATTACTTAGCATATAAGAGTGATTCATCATGTTCTCAATCATGCGAAGACCTGTCGCTTCTGCACCGGCAGGAACCGATAAAAGACGCTCAAGTTTTTTCTTGTCAAGGTCATATGCCCATACAAAATTGTTCGTGTGCATTCCGCTGTCTTCCCCAATTAAAAGGGCGTTCATTTCAGCTGAATACGTCAGGTTATCCGGATTAGCCACTTTATCAGGATTCGCCGTATTTCCGTAGGCGTCCGCTTGAGTCATATCTTCACCAGTCAGAAGACCATTGATCGATTTAGCTGCATAGGCACTGTTAATCGGTGCGCCAGTCTGATCTTTTTGTCCTTCTGCAAGATTTAATTCATAGGTTACACCGGATTTAATTTTCGGCAGCTGGATATGATCTGCAGGCTCTTTTCCTGTTGCATCTTTCTCCATTGTTTTAGACACATCAGACATAGCTACATATACTTTATTTTCCTTTGGATTGAACGCCAAACCTTCCATTTTATTCCATTCGGAAGTAGCACCCATCATGGCTGCATAGCGGCGGGGCTCCAGGAAAGCAGCTGCTTTTTCCATATTTGGTTTCAGCTTCAGGTATTCAGTGTTTGCATTTGCATATGTTTTAACTGCTGTGAAGCCCTCTTTCGGTGTATCGGAAACTTCAAAAATACTGCTAAATTTTGTACCGCTGTCGATGATCTGCTTCACTTCGGCATCCGTTCCATGGCCCAGGCGAATCCATTCCATGTCACCGGAACCCCCATTTTCGGTTCCAGTCTGTTTGAATTTAGACGCATAAAGTGTTCCTGAAGATAGATCTTTTTCCTTATCGGCTACATACATAAACATCATCGTATTCCCGCCGTCATCACCGAAAAACGCCGTGCGGTAGTCAGGCATGACCGTCATTTGCTCATGTGAAAAGCGGCCTGTGCTGTAGTGTTTAACCACTTCAGTCTCTCCGCCTTCTTTCACTGTAATTTCAGGAATCCAACCATAGTAGTATGGGTTGGCTTTCTTTTCATCTCCGAAGTAAAGCTTAGCGAAACTGGCTGTTTGTGCATAAGTTTTGGATTTTGTATCTTCGAAGCTTCTGGCATCCGGCTCATATTCCTCTGATCCTAAATGTGTGCCCCACGGAGATAGAGACCCGTTGCAGGGAATCCAGATTCCGTTCACATCAGAAAAATCGATTTTCTCCACTTTTTCAGGAGTTAATTTCCCCGTTTTTGGATCCTGCTTCATTTTTGAAAGGGACATGGACGCCGGCACCAGGCCATATGCTGATTTACCTGCAGCATCAAATGTTTGATATTCATAGTGCGTAATCATATAAATTTCATTTCCTACACGCAGCATGCTGTTGGAATCAGGGGCATCGGAAACGTAAGGAGTCGGTTTTCCTTCAACGCTGTTATCCATAATGACGTTTCCATTCACATCGATTGGAGCGCCTGCAGCAATCATTTCTCCTTTGTTCACAGCCACTTTGTCCTCAGATTTGAAGAGGCGGTTATAAGAAAGCGGGTAATTTTCTTTTAGGCCGTTGCTGTATGTCACTTCGATGGATGCTTTTGTATAAGTGTCCACCATTTCAGGAATCGTCTTTGGTGCCTGCATGCCTTTGTATTCAACCGATTTTACTGTTACTGGTCCGCTTGCAGCTCCCGCAGAAGTGAAAACCGGTACCATTAAACTAATAGTCAGTGCCGCTGCCATTCTTTTTTTCATGTCCATCCCCCTAAAAGTATGTAAATGCTTTACACCCTTCATTTAATCAAAGGATTGTAAATTTTTTGTTACCTTTTGTATAATTTTATCTAAATTTTCAATCAGCATAACAGCCTATTTTTAATCTCTTAAACTCAAAATCATGAAAAATCGTGGTTAGAGTAAAAAATTCAATGATCACGAAGGGAAAATGAATAGATAGAAGGAGCTATAATGCGGACCTTCCTTAAGGAGTCAGGGACACTCTCTAAATTCGATGCAAAAAGGCAGCCGGATCATTTTGCACCGGCTGCCTTTTTCGCTTACCTTATTTACGTTTGATCAATTCTGCCGTACACACCGCCTCCGCCGCCTAATACAGCAAGCTTCCCAGATCTTGCGTCAGCGATAAGTCCTGCTATCTTTTTAGGAATAATACGAGCAAGATCATCCTTCGCAACACGGTGAAGAATATCCATTTCTGTACCGAAATGGTCTTTCAGCTTCATTAGCGTTTTCGGTCCCACTCCTGGTATGAATTGAAGAGGTACCTGGTGGATATATGGCGGACGCATGTCTAGATTTCCAGGTGAATTTGCAAGTTCCTTTAGTCGGTCACTGACGCCCTTCACGACTTTCTTTGAGTGGCATTTTGGGCAGACTGTGACTACATTGGTCATGACTGCACCACAGCCTTCACATACAGTGTGGTGATATTTTCCGAGAAGCGGATTAAGACCGTAATTTGCAAGGATCGTTCTCCCCTTCTCATTTTTAAGAGCCAGCAGTAATTCTTTAAAGGAAGGTTCCATCAATTGCAGCTTCTGATATTCTCTTGCTATTTTCCCTGTTGAATGCGCATCTGAATTTGTTACAAAAGGATACTCAGCAAGCTCTGCAATGGCGGACGCCATTTCTGTATCCGCGCTTAAACCCAATTCCACCGCGTCAATTAAACCCGGATCAAAGACCTCCGTTAATGATGTTTTCACTCCCCTTCCATACAAGCTTTTGTATGGAGTAAAAATATGAGCGGGAATGAACAATCCGCCCAGCTCTTTGACCTTCATCTGAAGGACTTTTCCTGAAGCATAGACTCTTTGAGAGCTCAGCGTATTATTCTTCATATAGTGTGAGATCCACTCTGAGAATTCTTTCATTGTTTTTAAGTTCGGAAAATAGACGAGGACATGTATCGGTCCGGAGCAATTTTCGTCATAGATCTCGAGCTCTGACCCCAGGATCAGAGTCGTGTTTTGAAATCGGATTCCACCGCCTTCAAGCTCTATGCATACGCCTGCTTTAAGCAGCTTATCTGCCTCTTCGAGAACCTCCGGAACATGTGCATCGATAATGCCAATCACATCCATCCCCTTCTCTTCACTGGCTGCCGTCAAAACAGAAGAAAGCGTCAAAGCTCTGGAAGCCGTTATCTTGACCGGTTTTCCCGACATGGAAGAGCCGATATGAACGTGCAGATCGGCAAAAAACTCCTTCATTTTCCCTTCATTGCTTGACGCAGCTGTAAGTATTGAACAGCGTAGGCCGTTTTCGCATCATAAATTCGCCCATTTGCCACCATTTCCTCTGCTTCTTCAAGCGTCACTTCCATTAATTCCACAAATTCATCCTCGTCAAGGCTTGCTTTGTTTTCTAAAGGAATTAAGTCTTCCGTTATGTATAAATGAACCAGTTCATCCGCAAAACCTGGTGATGTATAGAACGAAATAAGATGGTCGATACTTCCTGCTGTATAGCCTGTCTCTTCCTCAAGCTCACGAACTGCCGTTATTTCGGGTTTTTCGCCTTTTTCCAGTTTTCCAGCTGGAATTTCAACTAGGGTCCGTTCAAGCGCCTTGCGGAACTGCTCAACCATCAGTATTTTCCCATTGCTTGTAAGAGCAATCACAGCTACTGCTCCAGGATGCTTAATGATTTCACGCTTTGACGTTTTTCCGTCCGGAAGTTCAACTTCCTGTACATATAAATCAATGATTTTGCCTGAATAAATTTGCTCGGATGAAAGTTCTTTCTCTCTTAAATGCTCCATCTTTTCAGCTCCTGTCGTAATATTCACCGTATCTTCATACATTCTATCATAACCCCTTTTAAACGAAAGGAACGGGACCGCATGAAAATATACAAACTGGAAAAAGGGATCATCCTTGTCGGGAAAGCATGGGAAATCAGAATGAAACTAAAGGAATACAGCAAGCAATTCACAACTGTCAAGGAATGGATTGACAAAACATAAGACAGGCTTCCCGTTTGCAATTTCATCACCGGTATACTACTGTCAGAATAGATAGGACAGGAGGGAAACGCTGATGGAAAAAAGACAAATCGGGCGCTCCGATTTATATGTGAGCAAAATGGGGCTGGGCTGCATGTCACTTGGCAAGGACGAATCACATGCGAGAGCCATTATTGATGAAGCGATTGAACTTGGAATTAATTATTTTGATACAGCCGACCTCTACGACTTTGGTTTAAATGAGGAATTTGTAGGCCGGGCCATTCAAAACCGCAGACAGGACCTGATCATCGCGACAAAGGCAGGGAACCGCTGGGAGGAAGGTAAAGACGGCTGGACATGGGACCCCTCCAAATTCCACATCCAAAACGCAGTGAAAGATAGCTTGCAAAGACTGGGAACCGATTATATTGACCTTTATCAGCTGCACGGAGGGACAATCGAGGACAATATAAATGAAACGATTGAAGCCTTTGAAGAACTGAAAAAAGAAGGCCTAATACGGGAATACGGCATTTCTTCCATTAGACCAAATGTAATCAAACAGTATCTTGAGAAATCATCAATTGCCTCTATTATGATGCAATACAGTCTAGTTGACCGGAGACCGGAGGAATGGTTCCCCCTTATTGAAGAACATGGAGTCAGCGTGATTGCACGAGGGCCGCTTGCTAAGGGAATTTTGTCAGATAGAGAACTGGAGCAGGCTGGTTCAAGTATCAAAGAAAAAGGATATATGAGCTATTCTTTTGCCGAGCTTGCTGAATTGCGCGCAGAATTGAAAAAAGCGGCACCGCGCCACTCTTATACAGAAGCAGCCCTCCAATATTGCCTCGCTTCACCCGCTGTAGCAGCCGTGATTCCCGGGGCAAGCAAGCTTTCGCAGCTGCAGGAGAATGCAGCGGCAGTGAATGCAGAGCCGCTTACGAATGAAGAAGCCGGACTTCTCCGCAAGATAAGCAAGGCCGATCAATACGAACAGCATAGAGAATAGAAAAAAAGCTCTGGCCGCTAATGGATCAGAGCTTTTTTGTATCTTTTTTTTTATCGATGGATGAATTCTTCTCCAAAAAGGGTATTGAAATCGTAAATAACTCTTTGGAGGTACATAGGAATGACAAACAGTTCGGTAAAAAACACGAAGGTTGCCATCGTTTCAGGCGGAGGATCCGGTATTGGAAAAGCAGCGGCCCTAAAATTTGCACGTGAAGGAATCCGCGTTTGTATATTGGATTTGGATAAGGAAAGCGCGCTTGAGGTAAGAGATGAAATTAATCAATTTGGCGGGGAAGCCATTGCGATTGAAACGGATATGGCGGATGAATCGATGGTTAAGGCTGCAATTGAAGAGGTTAAAAACCATTGGGGGAATCTGGATATTATTTTCAATAACGCAGGGATTAATGGTGTCTTCTCTTCTATAGAGGAAATGGAAGCGGATGATTGGGATAAAACGATTCATACCAATTTGAGAAGTACGTTCTTATTTGTGAAATACAGCATCCCCATGCTCCGGGAAAATGGGGGAAGTATCATCATTACGAGTTCCATCAACGGCAACCGAATTTATAAAAACTTTGGAATGTCGGCTTACAGCACAACGAAAGCGGCTCAGGTTGCCTTTATGAAAATGGCCGCGCTGGAATTGGCTCAATTTAAAATTAGAGTAAATGCCATCTGCCCGGGTGCTATTGACACAAATATCGATGCTTCAACTGAAAAACAAGAGAACCTGAAAGAGGTAGAAATTCCGGTTGAATACCCGGAAGGCAATCAGCCTCTTGCTCAAGGATCCGGTCAGCCTGAACAGGTAGCCGATCTAGTTTATTTTCTTGCATCCGAACAGTCCTCTCATATCACCGGAACCGAAATTTATATTGATGGGGCAGAGTCCCTGCTATAACGACTAACGAGGGCGGAGCATTCCGCCCTTTTTCAATATGTATCCATTGGATAAACCTTCTCATTTCTCTTCCTGCTTTTCTTCTCTTATTCTTAGCCAAGTTCGAATTTCAGCAGCCGTTGCAGTTGGGTTCTCCATCTGAAGAACAACCTGCTTGTATTTTGGATCGCCATCCAGCTCCAGCTGAAGCAGAGGTCCTCTCCCGTTATAGGAAAGAAAATACCATTCATCCCTGTATTTAAAGCTCCCTTCATAAATATGGAGAAAAGATATAGATGTCCCCGGCATCCTCAGCATCCATCTTGGAGCTTCAAATTGATCTACATAGACCTGGCTGATTGTTTCGTAAGGAATGCCTAGATTCATTTTAATGGCGAAAAATCCGGTGAGGCCAGTTAAACGAACAACTGCTTTGTCTTTTTTCAGTTCTATGATTCTTCCCATTGCTTCCCGCACCCTTCTTTAACTGTTGATTTCCACTGCAGGCGCATGCTTTCCGCTCCAATCAACAGGTGTCAAAGATCAACACTATGCTTTAACATAGCCAAAAAATAAGGCAGAACAGGGATTTACCCCCGTTCTGCCCTCGCAGGTTAATAGGCTTCGAGAATTATGTCGTCTCCTGCTATTAATTCAGGCTCAGTCGAATTTATAATATCTTCGACTGTATACCCCTTTGCGATTTCCACCAATTTTAGTCCTAGGTCGGTAACATCCAGTACAGCCCGGTCCGTAATAATACGGTGTACGACCTTTTTTCCTGTAAGAGGCAGTGAGCACTCTTTTAGAATCTTCGGAGAACCGTTCTTGCTGACATGCTCCATAATGACGATGATCCGCTGTGCGCCATGAACAAGGTCCATCGCACCGCCCATCCCTTTAATCATTTTACCAGGTATCATCCAATTGGCCAGGTCTCCCATTTCTGATACTTCCATCCCGCCTAAAATAGCCAGGTTCACATGGCCTCCCCGAATCATGCCAAACGATTCGGCGCTATCAAAATAGGAAGCTCCTGAAATGGCTGTGACCGTTTCTTTCCCGGCGTTTATTAAATCAGGATCTACATCGCCGTCTTCAGGATAGGGTCCGATGCCGAGAAGGCCGTTCTCTGATTGCAGCACAACCTGTTTGTTTTCCTGAATATAATTTGCAACAAGGGTCGGCATCCCGATTCCAAGATTCACGTAGAAGCCGTCTTGAATTTCTCTTTCCGCACGCTTTGCTATTTTTTCTCTGACCAGCACTTTATCTTCAATCATGACCGTTCCCCCTCATCCCGTTTTCTTTACAGTCCGGCGCTCGATTTTCTTCTGCTGCTCTCCGACTATGAGACGCTGTATGTAAATCCCTGGAGTGTGGATTTGATCCGCTCCAATTAATCCGGTCTCAATAAGCTCCTCCGTCTCTGCGATCGTTATTTTACCGGCTGCTGCCATCATCGGATTAAAATTACGCGCGGTCTTGTTGTAGATAAGGTTCCCCATATTATCAGCCCGGTACGCTCTTACAAGGCTGAAGTCAGCTGTGAGCGCTTCTTCCAGAACATATTCTTTTCCGTGAAAGGATCTAGTTTCTTTTCCTTCCGCTACCTCAGTACCGTATCCTGCCGGAGTAAAAAAGGCTGGAATACCCGCTCCGCCTGCACGAATCTTTTCTGCCAGTGTACCCTGCGGAAGAAGCTCGACTTCGAGTTCACCTGCGAGAACCTGCCGCTCAAATTCTTTATTCTCACCGACATAGGAGCTGATCATCTTCTTTATTTGCTTGTTTTTCAGCAGCAATCCAAGACCCCAGTCATCTACACCGCAGTTGTTCGAAATAACCGTCAAATCTTTTACACCCGTTTCAGCTAAAGCCAAAATTAAGTTCTCGGGAATCCCGCAAAGACCGAATCCTCCGACCATTAAGACCGCACCATCGCGGATATCCTCTACTGCCTTTAAAGAAGAATGATAAACCGGCTTCATTCCGTTCCCTCCCTTTAGTTTACGTTCTCAACAATTGTCGCCACACCCTGTCCGCCGCCAATGCACAAGGTGGCGAGGCCTTTCTTGGATCCTCTCCGCTTCATCTCATGAATCAGGGTAACAAGGATTCTCGTACCGCTCGCTCCAATCGGATGCCCAAGAGCAATGGCTCCTCCATTGACGTTTAAAATCTCTTTATTAAAATGAAGCTCTTTATCCACCGCCAGCGTCTGCGCCGCAAATGCCTCATTCGCTTCAATTAATTCAATTTCAGAAAGCTCAACGCTTGCCCGTTCCAGTGCTTTTTTCACCGCTTTGACCGGCCCGATTCCCATAATGCTCGGGTCAACACCGGCGTTTCCGTTGGCTAAAATTTTCACAAGCGGTTTTACGCCCAGCTCTTCGGCTTTCTCGCGGCTCATCACAACAACCGCAGCTGCTCCATCATTAATTCCCGACGCATTCCCTGCGGTAACGCTTCCATCCTTTTTGAACGCAGGACGCAGCTTGCCAAGCCCTTCTGCCGTTGTCCCTTCCCGCGGATATTCATCTGTATCAAAAATGACAGGATCTCCCTTTCGCTGCGGAATGCTGACGGACACAATCTCATCCTTAAATGTTCCTTCCTTAACGGCGCGTACCGCTTTCGCCTGGCTTTCTGCAGCAAACTGGTCCTGTTCTTCTCTTGTAATGCTATATTGATCAGCCAGATTTTCGGCTGTCATTCCCATATGGTAATTATTGAACACACAAGTCAAACCATCAGAGGTCAGGCTGTCTACAAGCTTTTGATCGCCCATACGGAAACCATCCCGTGCGCCTTTAACCAAATAAGGAGCCTGGCTCATATTTTCCATTCCTCCGGCAACTATTACATCTGCTTCCCCAGCTGCAATTGCCTGGAATGCAAGATGGACAGCTTTTAATCCTGATCCGCATACTTTATTTATGGTCATCGATGGAATATCCTCTGGCAAACCGGCTTTCATTGCAGCCTGTCTGGCAGGGTTTTGTCCGATCCCTGCCTGCAGCACATTTCCCATGATGACTTCGTCTACATGCTCCGCAGAAACGCCGGCTTTTTCCAATGCCTCTTTAATGACGATGCCTCCAAGCTCAGGTGCCGAAACCCCCTTAAGTGCACCACTAAAGCTTCCTAAAGCCGTTCTCACTGCGCTTACGATTACGATTTCTTTTGCATTCATTTTTTCCATCCCCTTTGCAAAAATTCCAATACTCTGAAAATACCATTTGCTTTCCCCTTTATTTTCCTACTAAAATAACAATATGTAAACCCTTACAATTTGAAGGAGGCACGTAATTTGAACTTTCCCGAAAGAGCACATCTCATTGAAGTCGGACCAAGAGACGGGCTGCAAAATGAGAAAAACTTAATTCCTACTGAAAACAAGCTTCAATTTATCAATGCTTTGAAGGAAGCTGGCTTTAACGAAATGGAGATTACCTCCTTCGTTTCCCCAAAATGGGTACCTCAGATGGCGGATGCCGAAGAGATTGTAAGATTTGGCTCTGCTGCTGGCAGAAGCATCGTTCTTACACCCAATGAAAAAGGCCTTCAAAAAGCATTGGACAATGACTGCCGAGCTGTCGCCTTCTTTGTCGGTGCAAGCAATACATTCAATCAAAAAAACATTAACCGAACAACAGAGGAAAGCATGAATTCACTCCTTCCGCTACTAGCAAAAACGAAGGATCGCGGGCTGTTCATTCGTGCCTGCATATCTACATCCTTCTATTGTCCGTACGAAGGAAAAATCGAAGAAGAACCTGTTCTTGAAATCTGCCGTCAGTTCGCTGACGCAGGAGTGGATGATTTAAGTGTTGCCGATACAATCGGGATGGCCCATCCTCAAGAGGTCTACTCCCTCTTTTCCCGCTTAAAGCAGGAATTTCCCGAAACCTTAATCACTGCTCATTTTCATGATACGAGGGGACTTGGACTCGCAAATGTGCTTGCTGCTTTACAGGCGGGAGTCGACCGGTTCGATACCTCTGCCGGCGGCCTTGGCGGATGTCCATTCGCTCCCGGAGCAAGCGGCAATGTCGCGACAGAGGATGTTCTTTACATGCTTCAGGAGATGAAGATCGAAACCGGGATTTCACTTGAGAAGGTTTTAAAGGCGGTAAACAGCATTGAGCCGTTTCTTAATAAAGCGATTTCCAGCAAGCAATATACGCTGTGGAAAGCCCAATTGGCAGAAAAAGCGCAATGATGCATCGACACTCTCAGGGGGTGTCTTTTTTTTAGCACATTGAGGAGGACGTATTATTTTTAATCTTTTCAGCATACATGTAAAATGTGACAAAAACCTTTTAAAGGGGGAAAAACCAATGAAGAAGCTTGTAATCGGACTTGGTGCAGCCCTCTCTTACATCGTTTCTGTCGGGTTCTTTTTCACTCATATGATGATGTATTCGAAAAAGAAAACGGATGAAGAGATCATCGAAAAAGAAAAACTCGGCGGCCATTTTGTCCAAAAGGATTTCGATGAGCTTGAGAAGAGGAACGTGAGCATTCCTTCCAGGTTTGGGTACAGCATTAAGGGCTATCTGATCGCTCCGTACAAAGAGAAAAAATTTGTCATCGTCAGCCATGGTGTCACGATGAACCGGTATAATTCCATTAAGTATATGAATCTGTTCCTTGACCGGGGCTATAACGTCCTGATCTACGATCACCGGCGGCACGGTGAATCCGGAGGGAAGACAACGAGTTACGGCTATTATGAAAAATTCGACCTGCGCTCTGCGGTCCATTGGCTGAAGCATCAATACGGTGAAAACATTACCCTTGGCATCCATGGGGAATCCATGGGTGCCGTGTCCATGCTTCTATACGCCGGCAGTCTGGAGGACGGGGCTGATTTTTACATAGCAGATTGCCCATTCGAGGATTTGGAGCAGCTGCTTCTTTACCGCCTTCAAGCTGAAATCCGCATTCCTAAATGGCTTGTCATGCCAATCGCCCGTCTTTTTCTTAAATGGCGTGACGGGTATAACATGGATGAGGTTTCACCGATAAAAATCATAGACCAAATTCAAAAACCTATCCTATTTATTCACGGAAAAAAAGATGGGACCATTCCCTTCTCTTCCTCTATTCATTTGTATAAGCAAAAACCTGGTTTAAAAAAGATCTATATCGCTGAGAATGCAGAACATGCGATGTCCTTTACGATGAATCAGGCTGAGTATGAGCGAAGGATTAAGCTCTTTCTTCAGGAGAGCGGCATCGAAGAAAAAGAACTGACTGAGCTGGACATTTAGTTGTCCACTTCAGTCAGCTCTGCACGTCAATACTTTTCCATTTCTCTGCTTTCTCTTCGCTTAAACTTATTATAATAGTATACATACAATCCCGCCCCAAGCAGAAACACGCCTGCAAACACCCAAACCGGAATTCCCCAGTAATAAACTCCTCTAAAAGCCATTCCCAAAAACATGATAGCGTCCCACAAAAAATCAAATTTTGACATCTCCCGCTCCTTTTTACCCTTATTTTACCTAAAAAGTGGATTTTTTGTCATACTTTCTGGATTTGCTGTATGATATGGATTAGAAATTCTCGTATATTAAGGAGACTAAAATGGAATTACAAAAATACCAGCCCCATCATATTGAAAGGCTTCAAGAGTTCAGCCTCCCGCCAGAGCAATTGCCATTCACTTCCCTGCCGATTAACAGGCTTGAAGGCTCCGCAGGCGAGCACCCAATTGTCATTCTGAATCAGGGAATACCAGTCGGCTTTTTTCTTCTTCACTCCAGTGAGAGAGTGCGCGAATATACAGATCTCCCAAAACGGATGCTATTAACCTCCTTCTCTATTAATTTCTCTGATCAGGGGAAAGGGTATGCTAAAGAAGGACTGCAGCTGTTAATTGACTTTGTTCAGCAGGAATTTCCAGAGTGTTTGGAAATCGTATTAGCTGTCAACCATAGAAATCTCGCTGCACAAAATCTATATAAAAAAGCAGGATTTCTTGACACAGGCAATCGTAAAAACGGCAGGATTGGAGAACAATATATTTTAAAACTGCCGATCGAGAATGCAAAATGCGTTTAGTATT
The DNA here is from genome assembly GCF_037201815.1 of Metabacillus sp. FJAT-52054. Classification (NCBI taxonomy): domain Bacteria; kingdom Bacillati; phylum Bacillota; class Bacilli; order Caryophanales; family Bacillaceae; genus Metabacillus; species Metabacillus sediminis. Next base: position 2,420,002 of record NZ_CP147407.1, read on the forward strand.
AATCGGAGGGGGATACGCCAGGGAGGATGATCAGTTTCCCATTAATCAACGTTTGGCGGAACTGACAGGAAAAGAGAATCCTGACGTCTTATTTATACCGACCGCCTCAGCAGATGATGAAGACTACATAAATGAATTCCTCGGAGTTTTTGAAAATCGCCTTACGTGCAGAGTCTCCGTCTTGCGCATGCGTTCCCTCATCCCTTCTGACTCAGAAGTAAAGAAAGCTTTTCATGCCGCTGACTTGATATATCTTGGCGGCGGGAACTATTTGAATATGATGGAGAGATGGAAAAAATGGAAAATCGATTACCATTTAACCCAGGCTCTCCAAACCAACACATTAATTGCCGGAATCAGTGCCGGAGCCATTTGCTGGTTCAACAGCGGACTTCGCTCTGATTATGAAGGAGATGGCTACATGGAAAGTGAGGGCTGGCATATAATCGATGCTGTTTTTTGTCCGCATTATAATCAGCCTGAACGTGCGGATGCCTTTTACTCCCTTATGGAACAGTCAGACAGAAAAGGCATCGCAATTGAAGATGACTGTGCCTTATATCTAAACGGAGATTCCTTTGAAATCATAGGTTCACCATCAAAAATTCATACGTTTGGCGGGCTGGCATTCAATCAGCTTGCCCGTATTAGCCATCCTATTTGACACCTTTATACCATGGAAAAGCTGAGGCGTTCACTGCATGATAAGAAATGGATGAGGCAAGAGAAGGAAAGCCGCTGAAAGCTTATTTCAGTGCACCGTATTTTGTTAAGTTTATGGACGTACTAAAGAACCCCCTATTTCTTTCTTTTCAATCTATCAATCGTTAAAATAGATATAGACTATGTCCTGAATGGAGGATGCATGAATGAAAAAGCTATGGATCGGCCTCGGCATCGCCTTCTCATACATCTTCATTGTCGGCTTCTTTTTCACGAATATGATGATGTTTATTAAGAAGCGGACAGACGAAGAAATTCTGGAGCGCGAAACACTGGACGGGCATTTTATTCAAAAGGATTTCGATGAGCTGAAAAAATCAGAAGTGACGATTCCTTCTACGTACGGATACGACGTCAAAGGCTACCTCGTCGCCCCTTACGAGGAACGCAAATTTGTCATCATCTGCCACGGTGTTACCGTAAACCGCTACAATTCAGTAAAATACATGAATCTGTTTTTAAAGCGCGGCTACAATGTCCTGATCTATGATCATCGCAGACACGGAGAATCCGGAGGGAAAACAACAAGCTATGGACACTATGAAAAATATGATTTGCAGTCTGTTGTCCATTGGCTGAAAAATCAATACGGCCAGGACATTACCTTAGGAATTCACGGAGAATCCATGGGATCGGTTACGATGCTTCTTTATGCGGGGATGCTGGAGGACGGCGCTGACTTCTACATTGCCGACTGTCCATTCGACAGCCTGGAAAAACAGCTTCTCTACCGTCTGAAAGTAGAATTCCGTCTGCCCGGCTTTCTCGTCATGCCGATTGCCCGTCCTTTCATGAAATGGCGCGATGGATACTCGATCAACGAAGTTTCTCCGATAAATTTTATTGATCAGATTGAGAACCCCGTCCTTTTTATTCACAGCAAGGACGATGCTTACATTCCATCTGAATCGTCACAGCTGCTGTATGATAAAAAAAATGGCGCCAAGAAAATCTACTTTGCCGAAAAAGGTGACCATGCGATGTCGTTTACGGAGAATCGGGAAGAGTATGAGAGGATATTGGATGAGTTTTTGAAAGAGACTGTGCCTGGAACACAGTAGATAGCTGGTTTCATCTGGAAGATCCGGGTCCTAAGCTAAGCCTAGGACCCTTTTCTTTATTTTCTTCCTGCCTGCCACTTCATTCCCCATCCAAAAGCCCTGTCCATTTTTTCATGTCCCTGAAAATATTCGACTAAACGTGTAACGTTAAACGTCTGATCTTGGACGTTTTCAATCATGGCAATTGCACACATCGTTTGGCCATTGCGGTGTTCATCAAGCTTTACCTCAATGTCCTGGCCATTGCCGTATTTCAGTGTAACGACACCATCTACCTCTGACCAGTTAGCTGCTCCCTGATAAATAAACGTATATACAAGAATCCGTTTTATCTCCTGTATCCGGTCTCCATTAATCCGGAGATTTTCTCCTCCCGCCGCCGCTCCTGTCCGATCATCATGATCCAATTGAATATAAGGAAGCTGCTGAAGATTTCCAAACGCATTTCCGAGGGCCTGAATGCAGCCTTTTTGTCCGTTCTTAAGTTCATATAAACAGCCTAAGTCAAGGTCTGCTTGACTTGCACCTTTTCCGAGCAACCCGGATAAAAATCCTCCTTTCGCAGGTTGGTTCTGCTGTTTCTGATTCCAGTTTAAATTTACCAATAGTTCGCCAATACCTGATCCGCTTGTTTTTGAGAGATTAATGGATTCACCTTTTTTCTTTAACTCAATCACTCTATTCATCTCCTCCTACTGGATGATGTTTCCATTTCACTTTTTAGTTTACTAAAAATAGGGCATTTTCTCCAATACCAACTCATCTATGGTTACTTTTTCCTCTTTTTGTGATACGATCTTCAAAAGGAACATACGTACGTTATTTATTTGGAGGGATTGGATTGAGGCCTAAACTGACTCTATCTATAGCGGTACAGGATTTCACGAACTATTATTGGCTGAAAGAGGAGCTTCAGGGTTTTTGCAGAAAGAATGGACTATCACCAACTGGTTCCAAATCAGAGCTTTCCTCGAGAATTGCAGCGTTTTTGCAGACGGGAGAAATACTAAAGCCAAAACGATCTGTAAATCCTCCTGGAAGAGAAAAGTCCAAGCGGGAGCTGACTCTGGAAACGGTGATTACGGAAAACCACCGCTGCAGCCAGGAAGCAAGAGCCTTCTTTAAGACAGTGATTGGACCGGGATTTCATTTTTCTACATACATACAGAACTTTTTTAAAACGCATGCAGGGTATACCTATAAGGATGCTGTAAAAGCCTGGCATGAAGAAGAAGAACGAAAAAAGAACCCTTCATACAAATCAGCCATTGCCCCTCAATTTCAATACAACCAGTTCACTCGTGACTTTTTCGCAGACCCTGCAAATAAAGGAAAAACGCGCAAAGATGCCATTAATGCATGGAATTCGGTCAAAGGGCTTCCCGGCGGCAGCAAGTATAAGGATAACGGGCTTCATGCAGATGAGAAAGACTAAAGGAGAAATGGTATGCAGAATGCTAAAAAGGCGATAGAAAACACATCAAACATGAAAACGATCCTCATTACCGGTGCGTCAAGCGGATTTGGAATGCTCGCTTCCCTTGAATTAGCCAAAAAAGGCCACACCGTGATCGCAGCTATAAGAAATATGGATAAATCGAAGGAACTTTTAAAACTAGCAGAGCATAACGGGTGTGCAGAAAAGATTTCGATCCATCCTCTGGATGTGACCAGTGCTGACTCGATCGAGGCACTCCAGCAGTTTCTGAAAAAAATCGGAAAGATTGATGTCCTGATCAACAACGCGGGATTTGCATTCGGAGGATTCAGTGAGGAAATTACGATGCTTGAGTTTAAAGATCAATTCGAAACGAATTTCTTTGGTGCTATCGCGGTAACTCAGGCTGTTCTTCCTTTCATGCGCGCCCAGAAAAGCGGAAAGATCATCAGCATGAGCAGCATAAGCGGACTGATCGGCTTTCCGGGTCTGTCCCCTTACGTCTCATCCAAGCATGCATTAGAGGGATTCAGTGAAAGCCTTCGTTTGGAAGTGAAACCGTTTGGCATTGATGTCATGCTGATTGAGCCGGGATCCTTTTCAACGAACATTTGGACAACCGGGAAAAAGGTGGCGGAAGTATCCATGGACCCGCATTCTCCCTACTTTTCTTATATGACAGGAATTGAAAATGAGCTCAAACGGGGAAGCGCAAAACAAGGGGATCCGATGGATGTGGTGCAATTAATAACTGTTCTATGCGAAAAACGGAGGGTGTATAAGCTCAGATATCCGATTGGAAAGGGAGTCCGCTTAACACTCCTTTTAAAAAGAATATTGCCTTGGCGTATTTGGGAATCCGTTATTCTACGCAGACTTTTGCCGAAAAAATAAAAAAGAACCCGTCCATCATGGGTTCTTTAAACGCGGCTTGATTGTCTGCGTTGACGGTATTGCTGCCATTGGAAGCGGATAAAGCATCCAATGCAGAAGCCCAGTATTGCTATAAAGGCTGAGAGGGCAACCATTGCCGTAAAAACATAAGCCAGAGTCATCCAATTCATGACGTACCCAATATAGCCAAGAGCAAGACAGCTAACGGCTATCGCCTGGTTAAACTGCTGCTGATCAAAATCCTCCGGAATGTATGCGGATGCCGGTTTTCTCAGGAACAGTTTGGCCGTCTTCATGACCGGATTAACTTTAAAGATCAACCCCATCAATCCTGCGGCTAACGGTATAAGCAGTATCCAAGCCCATCCGGTAAGCCATGCTGCTAAAACAGAAAGTACGATGAACCATTGATTGGTCATAACGAGAGGTTTCGGAATGGTTTTCATAAAAAACCCACCTTACTGATTGGAATATACGTATTTTACACCATTCTTTTCTTTTTGGGAAACTTGCTGTTTTCTTTCTCAAGCTTCAAGTAAACGACAGATCCAGCCAGCGAAAAAAAGCTCCCCAATATGATCACAGCATGTGTACCTGCCCTTTCAGCCAAAAAACCCGCCATAAAGGCCGCGAGCGGCATAAGTGCCCATGTCATAAGCCTGCTTGTTGCCTGAACTCTCCCCAGCAAATGATCCGGTGTAAAATCTTGCCTTATTCCGGCGATACAAGGATTCATCACCGCAGCGGCTGCCGTTCCAACTGCATTCAGTATGAGCAGCAAAAAGAATTGTTCGGTCAGACCAAATAGAAAAATGGAACACCCGCCTATAAAAGATGAGAGAAAGAGCAGCTTTCGATTTAATATCCTTTTTTTGAAGAGTCCTGCCGCCATGGCCCCCGCTACCACGCCAGCTCCGCTGAAGGAGAGCAGCAGTCCGATTTCCCATTCAGAAAGACCAATTATATCTTTCAAATGAAAAATCAGCATCGTCACAAAAAGAGTTGTTCCAACTACAGACAGAAGCAGCGCCATGTTCGTATAAAAAATAGGCTTCGTCTTTATGACAAATTGAAAGCCCTCCACTGCATCATTCAAAAAGGAGTGCTTTACTTTTTGAGAAATAGGAATGGATTTAATCGGGATCAATAATATGAACAAATACGCGATGAAAAAGCTAACACTGTTGATCAGCAATCCAATACCAGGATTGTACAAGCTTATTACCAGCCCGCCAATGGCCGGTGCCATTAGGACGGATGTGTTAAGGATCGCTGAATTAATGGAATTTACGGCCTGTAGATCGATTTTTCTTACGAGTTTTGGTATATAGGCAAACTGCGCAGTCTGATACACCTGGCTAAAGATTCCGATTACAAAAACACTAAAGAACAAATGCCAAATTTCCAAAGCACCAATAAGATGCAGAGTACCCAAGATGCCTGTTAAAAGACATCTCACTGCATCACAGATCAGGAGAAGCCTCCTTCGGTCCATCCGGTCTGCCAGGATCCCTGCCGCCGGCTGAAAGAGTATTGGCAGACGTTCGGCGGCAGCGGCAAATCCCATCATTAAAGGCGACCCCGAAAGAGCGAGTACGATCAGCGGTACAGCGATCATATAGATCTGGTCTCCGAAAAATGAAATAAAATTACCGCTCAAAAGCTTCAGGATGTTTCTATTTTTCTTTAGCTCTAATTTTGCTTCCCCAATCACATAAGCACGTTCCCCCATCCATATCACTTCCTGTCCAGAAATTGGTTGAGTTCTTCAGAAAGCGCTTGAAGCGAGACCTGTCTCAGGAAGTACTTAGACTCTTTTACTTCCACGAGCCTTGCTCCTTTAAGCGTTTTTAAATGATGATGAATCGTCGTTTTTCCCATCCCAAGTTCATCTGTTACTTCCTGCAGCGTCCGCCCTTTAACGGAGAGCATTTTAATGATTTTCAATCTGATTTCATCTCCAAGCGCTTTATGTTTTTGAACGAGCGAGGCAGGCGGAATGAATGGATCATTCGGATAGATGCTTTCATTGGATGCCGGATAAAAAAATACTTTCGTGTCTTCAAAATCCGCTTCAATATTCCACGGACGGTAAATGGTGTGGGGAATGAGCAGAACGTGATGAATACTCGGCTCAGGAGGATAAATCCTCCCCTCAGTCGCCCATTCTACAAACGGCTCAGGTTTCATTTTCGCGGCCATCTTGCTTTTCGATTCAACATCTCTTTTCAGGATTCTGTTAATTCTTTCTTCATCAGGCTTCACCGCCGCTTCATACCAGCCGGTAAGCATATGTAATAAATGCTTCTTCAGCTTTCCCGGATCCTCCTTGCACACCAGCTCAATATAAGCCGGGAAGAACGGATTCCAGCTTGCCGCTTTCTGCAGCTCAAGCAATGACGCTTCATCTCCCCCCGCAGCTTCTTTTCTCGTTTTCTGTAAGTGAGTGCCAAGGAACGGGAGACAAATAAATTTGAAGGCTTCATTCGAAAGGGATTTTATATAGTCTATAAACGATGAGAGATTTTCAAAGTTCTCTTCATGCAGCAGCTGAAGAAGCGCTTTCCATGTGTTGTTTTTCTCTGCATAATCAAGATGATCCAGCATCTCTTCCTGAAGAGAATCTTTTATTCTCTTCCACTCTGACTCCGGCTGCTCCAGGGTTTTAATCAGCGGCGTGTTCGTAATGGCGGCAATTCCGAGTGCAGCCTCCCATAGCAGTGAATAACGGACCTCAACCTGGTAGGTTTCACGTTCTCTTCCTGTTTCAAAAACAAATTCCATTTCCATCACCTCTCTTTTTATTCTATATTTTTAGAATTGTATATTCAATAAAAATAGAATATTTTTGAAAAATCTTTGAACAGAAGGGATTTTTACCTTTTACAGCGAAAGAATGCTGAAACGAAAGAAAGAGGTTGGAGAGATTGATAGACTGCTTTCAAATCCCAATGAATGCGTTCAACGAGGAGCGGACCATCCGTATATATCGGCCTCCCTCCTACTCAAGCAGCAGCAAAAGCTATCCTGTCCTCTACTTGCATGACGGACAGAATGTTTTTACAGATGAATTGGCTGTTGGCGGCGTATCTCTTGAATTGGCGAAAGAATTACATAATAAACAATATGAAATCATTATTGTGGCTATTGATTTGAATCCCGCCGGAGAAGAACGAATCAACGAGTTATGCCCATGGGTCAGCGGGCCATACAGCGAAAAACTGCTTGGCAGAAAAAGCCTGGCCGGAGGGAAAGGATCCGCCTATCTTGATTTTATCGTTCATGAGCTGAAGCCCTGTATAGATCATTCATACCGGACCATACAAGACCAAACCTTTATGGCCGGCATTTCATTAGGCGGGTCCCTTTCGGTTTATGCAGCGTGTAAATATCCGCATATTTTCACGAGAGTGGCAGGGCTTTCCTCTGCTTTTTACCGCAATCAGGAAGAAATGGAGAAGCTTTTGAAAGAGGCTGACTTTGCTTCATTAAACCGTCTCTATTTGGATTGCGGGACGAATGAGGGCGGCGAACATTCAGCCATCAGTGAGGAGTTCTTATCCTCCAATCAAAGAATTTTCGAGATTCTGAGAAAGAAAACGAAGGAATCAAGATTTGAAGTCATCAATCAGGGACGTCATCACTATTCGGATTTTAAAGAAAGGTTCCCCCTGGTTTTAGAATATTTGCTGAAGCGTTAAAATTTATAACCAACTTCTTTATCCAAAGGATGCAATGGCTGCATCCTTTTTTGTACGCTCTGAAATTTAGGCTGATATTCTTCTCTTTCGCCCATTGACATGATCTTCCACAACTTATATAGTTAGTTACATAAGTAATTAACCAAACAACTAAAGGAGGTATTGTTCACTTGATAGATGACAGCCGTCCAATTTACGTACAGATTGCAGAAAGAATTGAAAATGACATCATTGAAGGCGGCCTGCCTGAAGAATCACAAGTCCCCTCAACCAATCAGTTCGCGGCTTTTTATCAAATTAATCCGGCTACAGCCGGTAAAGGAGTCAATTTATTGGTCGATCAAGGAATTCTCTATAAGAAAAGAGGAGTTGGCATGTTTGTCGCTTCAGGGGCTCTTGAAAAGTTAATGGAAAAAAGAAGAGAACAGTTCTTCGAGCAATACATCAAAACGATGCTTCATGAAGCTGAAAAAATAGGCATTACAGCAGATCAGCTGAATGCGATGATTCAAAAAGGGGCGAGCATGCGATGAACCATATATTAGAGGTAAAAGAACTTACAAAAACGTACGGAAAGACCGAAGCCGTTAAGGATGTAAGCTTTTCATTAGAGCCGGGTAAAATTTATGGACTTCTGGGGAGGAACGGTGCAGGAAAAACGACCATCATGAATATGATTACGGCACGGCTTTTTCCAGCAAGCGGAGACATCCGGATTTTCGGGGAAGATCCATATGAGAACCGCGGCGTACTCAGCCAAATCTGCTTCATTAAAGAAAGCCAGAAGTACCCTGATACGTTTAACATTTCGGATTTATTTGATATTTGTTCTTCTGCTTTTCCAAACTGGGATCAGGAATATGCCGACTCTTTAATCAAAGATTTTAACCTCCCTCTTAAGCGGCGGATGAAAAAGCTTTCCCGCGGCATGCTCTCCTCTGCAGGCATTATTGTCGGGCTTGCCAGCAGAGCACCTCTTACGATATTTGATGAACCATACCTTGGCCTTGATGCCGTCGCCAGAAATATTTTTTACGACCGCTTAATTGAAGACTATAGCAGCCATCCCCGCACCATTATCCTATCGACGCACCTAATCGATGAAGTCAGTAAAATTTTGGAGCACGTCATTGTCATTGATCACGGGAAGCTGATTATGAATGAAGAGGCAGATGCTATTCGCGGCAGAGCCTTTACGGTCGTCGGACCATCAATAAAAGCGGCTGAGTTTACAAATGGGAAAAATATATTGAAAAGCGAAGCAATTGGAGGACTTGTTTCTGTTACTGTACTGGGCCGGCTGAGTCCGACAGAAAGACAGAATGCTGATCAGCTTGGATTGGAGCTTGCCCCTGTATCCCTGCAGCAGCTGATTATCTATTTAACGAGTGCTTCAGCAGAATTAAAGGAGGAAAAGGCACAATGAACCCAACTGCTGCCGTAATGAAAATTCATTTAAGATACAAACTTACGCTTTTATATTTACCTTGGATTATCAGTCTCTCAAGCCTTGCCATTAACTTTCTCGTTGCTTATCTGATTCAAACCGAAGAGGGATTTTATACCGGAGGAGTCATGACTATTTTTGTGTTTATGTTTGTTTCAGGCATTGTCATTCCCTCTCAAACCTTTCCTTTTTCCCTCGATTTGAGTTTGCGGAGAAAGGATTACTTTAAAGGAACCATCTCTATTTTCTTCCTTACAAGCATGGTGACTGCTGTTCTGCTTTCTCTCTTTTCTATTATTGAAAGCCGTGTCACTGCCGGCTGGGGCTTCAATATTCACTTTTTCAGTCTGCTCGATGTGTTTAGCCAAAATCCATTTTGGCAGCTGTGGATCTTTTTTGTCCTATTAGTCTATAACTTTATGTTCGGGTTTCTTATAGCCGGTCTGTACCAGCGTTTTGGAAAAAACGGACTGTACCTTTTCTTCTCTATTCTCGTACTTCTTCTAACAGGTTTAAGCTTAGCCTTCACCTACTTTCAATGGTGGGCCCCATCTTTTGGGTATATAGCAGACCATCCAACCGCTGTTTCTTTATGGATTCTTCTCATCAGCCTGATCTTCCCTGTTTTCGCTTATTTGCTTCTTCGAAGGTCTCCCATCTAATTTCCAAACAGGGCTGTCCATAACCCCACTTGCTATTTAGATTTGTTTAGGCTGATTTTCACTGCAGGGCTCCCTCATCCAGGGGCGGGCAGTAAGCCTCCTCTGGCTTAAGCGCCTGACCCTGTCCCGCTGTTCCCGCCGGAGTGTCGCCCTTCCGCTTCAATCAGAATGACTCTAATTACAGGGAAACGCTTAGAATGCGTCTCCCTGTTTTTTATCAGACTGGACGCCCTGCATTCCTTCGTAATCAGTACTGCGCGCGAAAGAAATAGATTAATTTCCCATTGTATGAGCCAAAAAAAGAGAAGCGCCTAAAGCGCCTCTCTCCTTAAAGTACATCCGTTACATCTTCCATATTTTCGCGCATCCAGGTGATCGCATCATCAATTGTCGGAAATTCCTGGGCCTGGAACGTCATTTCGTCCTGCAGGAGCCAGACATTCTTTTGCTCGTCATGGATTCCTCCGATTGACCAGTGCATCAGACTGAATGGATGATTGTTGTTTAAAAATGATACCCATGTTTTGTCCTGGGCAATGTTTTTCATGGATTGGAATTTGTCTTTTTTCATGGTGTCTTCCTCACTTAACGACTAAACTCATGCGCGGATTGAGCATTTGTGACGGGCTTTTCAGCGCAAAGGTATTGGCGGATTCAAGAAAATCAACGGTCATGTTTTCATCTAAAAAGACCATTTTTGTCTTTTCCAAATAGACCGGTTCAAAATTGGTTTCGATCTTCAAATCATCCTCTTCTGTTTCCTTCACAAGCCAAAGTGCTGCGACCCCTGATACGACACAGCCGCATCCCTCTGTATCATATTTCAGCTTCAAATGAGCTTCCGGGTTTTCACTTAATCTTGGCGCAATTCGTTCTATTGCCTTTTCTGTAAATGTTACATTCATGTCCTGCACCTTCTTTTAGATGATGTATGGACAGTGTACCACAATCTTTGGTTTAACGCCCTACTTGTGCAAAGGACCGTTGCTTTTTCAGATGGTTGGGATTAACATTAGAGTATCTTTTTTCTGGAAAGGAGGACACTCGTGTCTAAAGTTCAAATCAAAATACTGGATAATGGCCCTTTCCGTGTAACTGGAGATGTGGAGCTTGTGGATGCAGAAGGCAATGTGTATCCGGCCAAGCCCGCTTTTTCCTTGTGCCGCTGCGGTCAATCTCAAAACATGCCGTATTGTGATGCTACTCATAAAGGCAAATTTGACTCATGCGTGCGCGCTGAAAAAGAACTGGATTTATAATTAGGGGGATGGGGAAATGAAGGTTCGCGTTTTAAAGCCTGTTTTTGCCGATTCAGCAAGCAAGCTGGTTCATACAGCTAATCAGTTTGAGGAAAGAATCCTTATTAAAAAGGAGCATTGAGTCATTGACGCAAAGAGTTTGCTTGGCGTTTTGGCTCTATCTCTTCAGCCTGGCGAGACAGTTGAAATTGATGCTGAAGGCAATTCAGCTGCTGGCGAAGCGTTCATCGAACTTGGGCTTTTTGAAAAGTAATCCGTAAAAGCAAGGACCAATTGGCCTCTTCCAATTGGTCTTTTCCCGCTCAATCCCCGCACTCCTCAATCTTCACAACGCTCTTGAGCAAAATGGTCTGCCGCTTTCCTTCTGTATTTATAATACGGATTGCCTGTTCAAGCTGGTCGAAAAAATGAATAGATCCGGTGTACGGAACGAGCTGCTCATGCTCGTGAACGGTGAAACGCAGCGGATGATGATTTTCCATTGCGATGCAGATGATTTCGTTAAACTGCTCGAGCTGCTGCTCATCCATTTCCGGCTTCGCTGTATACCGCTCTTCCTCTTTCCATTGCCGAAGCAGCTTTACGTGCTCAGGCAGCATCATAGATGTCCATTTGATGTTTCCCCGGTCGCGGATCATGTTCCTTCTCCTCCTTCCTTATGCTTTGTGCCCGCCTACAAGTGTAGCCCGGTGTCTTGCCGTTCCCGCTTTCGTGTAGGAAACCGCCCGGAGCAGGGAATCGGAGCCGTATTTGCTTCGTATGGAGTCCATGACATACCCGAGCTCGCGCTGCTTTTCCCGGTTTGGCTGAAACAGATTCAGCTGGCTTTCCGTGTCCTCTTCGATGTTGGAGAGAGCAATGGAAATTTTCCGTACGGTCTTTCCGTCATAAAATTCCTTAAAGAGCTCCAGGCAGGTTCTGTAAAGATCCATCGTAATGTTCGTAGGCTCCTCCATCGTACGGGAGCGGTAAAAGCCTCCGCCTAATTCATCCTTGCTGTAGCCGATGCCAAAACTGATGGTGCGGCCGGCCCGGGAGTGATGGCGCGCTCTTCTCGCCACCTCCTCGCACATCTCAAGAATGACATGCTTCACCTCTTCCGGATCCGTGTAGTCGCGCATGAGAATCTGGCTTTTCCCAAAGCTGATCTGCCCCTGCATAATCGGTTCGCCGATATCGGACAAATCCACACCCCAGGCATGGTAGTAAAGCTGATTACCCATAATGCCGAATTTCTTCTCCAGCCTTTCAAGCGGATAATTGGCCAGCTGGCCTATGCTGAAGATTCCCATCCGGTTCAGATTTTTCTCCATCCTGCCGCCAATGCCCCACATTTTGCTCAAAGGCTTCAGGCTCCACAGCTTTTTTTCTACATCATCATACGTCCATTCGGCCACACCCGTTTTCTTCGCGTCAATATCAAGGCAGACTTTGGACAGGAGCATATTCGGCCCGATACCGATCGCGCACGGCAGCTGAAATTCCCGCTCCATTTCATTTTTAATCTTCCAGGCAATCGTATGGGCGTCGCCCCACAGGTGCTCGACACCGTCGACCTGGATAAAGCTTTCGTCCACACTGTAAATGTGAATCGCTTCTCTCGGCACATAGCGGTGAAACATTTTGGAAAGTTCAGTGGAAATGCGGATAAACATCGCCATTTTCGGGTTCACAACGTGGATCCGGGGATCATCCGGGATTTCAAATTTTCTCGATCCAGTTTTAATATTGAAGTCCTTTTTCAATTGGGGAGATGCGGCCAGTACCACACTGCCCTGCCGTTCGGTGTCCCCGACGACAGCAAGATAGCAGGTATGCGGATCCAGTCCCATCAGGACGGCCGCGCAGCTCGCATAAAAGCTTTTCATATCAACGCAAAGGATTTTCTTTTTGGGAAGCTGGTCATAATCCATCGCACTTACCCCTCCAATAAGAATATGTGTTCGTAGTTCTATTATACCGCTAATCATAATCGAATAAACGTTCGTATTCAATGGTATTTTTTGCCGAACAGTGAAAAAGTGAGGATTTTCCATAAGCGAACCGTTCCATTTGCTGAAAAATCTTTTTTAACAGAAGGAGTTATCTTATAATGTGAGGAAATAGAAAGCAGGTGACGATTGACGATGCAAAGGGAATGGCTCGAGAAAATGCTGAACCGTGCCTTCAGGCAGTATGGACGCAACTTAGAGGAGCACCCGCTTCCCGAAAAAGAAATGGTTTCATTTATGAAGGATATAGAACATATAAAGGATGAGGAAACGGAATATTACGAAGTTATGGAAGATCTCGTGTATGAATATATGGTGAATAAGGATGACTGCAGGTTCTAATGCGAAGCAGGGGTGATGAAATGAGTCTGGGAACCGTGTATCTCAATGTTGTGATCAACCGCTTTAAAGCTGTAAAAAACTTAGGTGACCGGGCAATGGAGCAGTTGAATGCACAGGATTTGCAATGGAAGCAAAACGAAGAAATAAACAGCGCTGCAATCATTGTCAAGCATATGAGCGGCAACATGGTGTCCAGATGGACCAACTTCCTCACAGCAGACGGTGAAAAACCGGACCGCAGCCGTGAGCAGGAATTCCTGAACGATCTGGGAGATAAAGCGGCTGTCATGCAGGTTTGGGAAACCGGATGGAATGTATTGTTTCGTACACTGCATCAGCTTACGGAGGAAGATTTGCTAAAAGAAATCTATATCCGGGGCGAATCCCACATCGTGTTGGAAGCAATTGAAAGGCAGATGGCCCACTACGCGTATCATACTGGTCAGATTGTACACATTGGAAAGGAACGGAAGGATGCAGCGTGGAAAAGCTTGAGTATACCGAGGGGAGAGTCGGAAACTTTTTTGAAGGAAATGCTTGAGAAACATCGGAAGAGCTGAAGCTTGATTGGATGCTGCAGCCAATCTTATTTTTCCGGCCGGGATCTGGCCTTTTCCAGCCGGCCGCCTTCTCTTCCCGGCCAAAACCCACACGATTCCAGCCGTTCCGTCTTCCTTTCCAGCCGAACTTCTTTTTCCAGCCGATACCGACCTTTTTCCAGCTGGTTCCCATCTCTTTCCGGCCAAAACCCACACGATTCCAGCCGTTCCGTCTTCCTTTCCAGCCGAACTTCTTTTTCCAGCCGATACCGACCCTTTTCCGGCCGGCCGCCTTCTGTTTCCGGCCAAAACCCACATGATTCCAGCTGTTCCGTCTTCCTTTCCAGCCAAACTTCTTTTTCCAGCCGGTCCCGTCCCTTTTCCAGCGGCCGGCCACAATCTGTTTCCGGGCTGAAAATTTTCCACACCCTATACTAATCCACATAAAAAAACCCGTACCAATACAGGTACAGGTCCTTCTCCTACCATTTTATTCAGCCTGCAGCGCAACCCACTCTCTCCGCAGAATCCCCATCACAATGCGGTCAAATGCTTTTCCGTCTCTGAGGACGGTTTCCCTCAGCCGTCCTTCTTCTTTAAAGCCTGCTTTGCGGTAAGTACGAATGGCTGGTTCATTGTATGAAATCACATCAAGACCAACACGGTTCAGATTCAGCTCGTAAAACGCGTATTGGAGAAGCAGCTGAAGCGCTTCAGCACCGTAGCCTTTTCCACGGTGTTCTTCCTCGCCGATTCCGATAGCAAGGAGGGCGCATTGATTATTCCACTCGATGCTGTGAAGTGCGGCAAATCCGAGAAGCTGATCTTCTTCATTTGTTCTGATCCTGAATTCAAGTGCTTTTGAAGGCGATTCCGGAACCTTTGGAAAAGCGTAATCGGTATCGACCATTCTCAGGTAATGACTGTTTCTCCAAGTTTTCATTTCCTCAATATCTGAACTTCTAGGCGCTGCAAGGCTTATAGCTGTTCCAGTAAATAAATCGATCATTTGATGTATGTCCCCCCTCATTTTGGGGGCTCAGACGGTGCCGGCCCCGCTTTTTTTAAAATTGGTATTCAGCACGGCAATCATAGGCGTATCTCCTCTTGTTAAGATATGTGAATTATATGACAATTCAGCGTGTAAATCAACGGAAAATGGCATATAATGGATCAAGAATAGGAGGACGGGTGAATGAAGGCTACTGTCAGACAGGGTGCGGTTTATGCTGTGTTTTTATTTTTAGCGGGATGGTTATTGCTAAGCGGTGCACAATTCGGATTGACATTAGAAAAAGAAGCGGCAGAAACGTATGAGATGAGAACGTATCATGCCTTTCTGGCTCTCTTTCCCATAGGTGCAGGGATGCTGTTTGCCGTCCCGGAAGTGATGTTGGATTTTTGGAGAGAAGGACGCTGGAAGATTAATTGGCTTAAACTTTTAATAGTCGGACTCCCTCTCGCGTACTTGACTGGAGGAAGTCTGCAATTCCTGACAGGAGCAAATCTGCTGCCATTTTCTGATTTTTTCACAGGGGGATACGGGACCCTTCAAGGTCTTACGATTAGTACCATTTGTGCCACCGCTTTTGGATACACTCTGCTTTCAAGCGTAAGAAAGCAGCCCGGCTAAGAGCTGCTTTCACATTATTTTCCTGGCCATACATCCTTCGCAAATCGCCCCTGCTGATGAAGATCAGCAAGCCAAGCGGCCGCCTCTTCCTCTGAGGCATTTTTTACTGCCTGGTAACTCTCTTTCAAAGCCCCTTCAACGTTCGGCGCCATTTTACTGCCGTCCCCGCATATATAGAGGTGTCCATTTTTCTCCAAAAGAAGGGCAATCAGCTTGGACGCATGTTCTTTAATCAGTTGCTGCACGTAAATTTTCGCGCTGCCTTCCTCACGGGAAAAGGCGGTGTGCAAAAAGACAAGCCCGTCCTTTTCCGCTTCCTTTAGCTCCTGCTCATAAAGAAAATCGTGTTTGCTGTTTCTGCAGCCGAAATAAAGATGGGCAACACCAAGCTTGCAGCCTTGCTCCTGAAGAACACGGCGTCCCTGGAGAAAGCCTCTGAATGGTGCAACTCCGCTGCCCGCCCCGACCATGATGATCGGCGTCTCCGGATTCGCAGGGCGTTGGAAGCCGTTTAGCGGTTCTCTTACGAAACATGCAACCTCGTCTCCCGGCAGCAAACCGGCAAGATAGCCGGATGAGACCCCCTTGTATTCCCCAGCACCGCTCCATGCTTGCTCCTTCAATACGCTGACGGTCAGGCTGACTCTGCCGGGGAACTTATCCGGGGAGCTGGAGATGGAATAATAACGGGGCTTTAATGCAGGAAGCATGCCAATGTACCGCTCAAACGAGAGCTCGCACGCCATGTATTTTTCCAATAGCTCAAGAATTGAAATTCGTTTAGCCAGGATGTCCTCCTGGTATCTATTTAGCATGGCCTCAAGCTCAACCTTATGAGGAGGACAAACTGTAGCCTCCGTGAGGGCTTTAAGCTGATTTCTTGTCACAGGGTGCTGCAGCTCCACACATGCTGAAAGCAGCTTTCGAACTTCAATGGGCTGGCCCATAGGCAAGTGAGAAGCTCCTTCTCCTTTAAGGACAACCGTTTCCCGGCCGGATAGACGAAAACGGCGGAGCACGCGATTTACGGATTCAGGACTGTTGCATGGCAGGATTCCGATATGGCCCCCTTCCCTGTAGTTCACATCTTTCGGCAGCGAAATTTCAATGTAACGGGTACTTCTGGCGCTTAAAGACGACTGCAGCTCCTTATTTACCGCGATCTTCGCTGTAAACGCCTTGTACACTTCTGCCATGGGGGCCAGGGTGTCGCCGCTTACAAATTCCACGGTCAGTTTATCCGATTCCTCTAAGCTCTCAGCCTGAAGCTCTATGTGAAAATGGGAGGCAAGTGAAGGCCATAGCTCACGTTCCCATTCTTTGTATTCTCCATAAAGATCCGTGTCTGCATCTCCTTGACCAAGTCTTGCAATCCGAAGTGCCCCTTTTTCCTCAAGCTTCTGATCAATATAGACAGGAATTCGCTGATAGGTAGCGGACCAGCTTCGGTCTCCGCAGCCAAAGACTGCAAAGGCCACCCCACTCATTTCCGCTGCATTTGCCTCAGCCACCCAGCTGATAAACTTCCTTGCATGATCCGGCGGGCTCCCGTTATAGGAAGAGGAGATGATGATGACAGCCCCCTGATTCGGCAGCCTGCACACGAAATCATCGAGCGGGCCGATTTTGACTTGAAAACCGAGGCCGGCCGCCCTTTTCGCCAGCTGTTTAGCGAGCCCTTCCGAGGTACCCATATTTGAACCAAAGAGAATAAGAAGCGGGGACCCGTGTGAGTTCTCTAATTTGGATTGAATAGACGGAATTACTGATTCTTCGATAGACTTTTCCATATCAGGAGCGGGACCAATCCATTTCTTTCTCGTTTTAACCTTCATGGTAAACCCGTTCGGCTTCCAGCTAAGAGTCTCTTTGATATCAAGCTGATAATCTGTATGATCAATGAAGTCAAAATGCTTCAGCAGCAAGCCGAGGACCAGCGTGGCCTCATGAAGGGCAAACTGCTGTCCGATACAGGCCCGCTGGCCGTTTCCAAAAGGTTTGAACGCATGGGGGGGAATCGTGCTCATATCCTCAAATCTCTCTGGCATAAAGTCGGCTGCATCGTCGCCCCATACACTTTTATCACGGTGGAGCCGGGGAATCAGAACGGTTACTTCCTGTCCTTTTTCAAGCGCAAATCTCCCGCCGATTACTTCCGGTTCTTTGGCGTAAAGGGAAATAGCGGGAGCTGTAGGCCAGAGGCGAAGCGTTTCATTTAGAATCATTTGAACATATTTCAGTTTTTTAACCTCTTTATATGTTGGGACAGACGATGTTAAAACGCGGTCCGCTTCCTCCTGAGCTCTTTGCAGCACGTGTTTATTCTTAAGAAGCAGGTAAAAAGCAAAAGACAGAAGACCGCTTGTTGTTTCATGGCCGGCGATTAAAAATGTAAGGATCTGAAACCGGATGTTCTCATCGTCAAGCAGCTCCCCCGTCTCGGGATCCGTGTTTCGAAGCATGCGGGACAGCAGATCGTCTGCCCATTCCGCTTCCGGAAGCCGCTTCCTCTCTTCAATCACTTGATCGACCAGATTAAACATTACCTGGATGTGGGCCTGAAATGACGCTTCTTTCTCTGCAAACAGCGCGGCCTCTTTTTTTGAGCGCATGAGCTTGCTCATCGCATCACTAAGAGCTGCTCCCATGCTTTCTATGAAAGGATGGAATTGCTCGCGATAAAAGCTGTTGAACCGGTAGTTAAAACCGCAGAGACCGATTGTATCCAAAGTCAGCCTCGTCATATCTTCTGATACATCAATTGAATCTCCCTCATTCATACGCTCCCATTTTTGCAAAAGCTGGACCGCAATGTCGATCATCATTGAATGATAGCCTTTCATCGCCTTTTGACTGAAGCATGGAAGAAGAATATGATGAGCCTTTTTCCAATTTGGCTCATGCGTCCAGCTTGTAAAAAGACCATCTCCCGATAACGGCCGGAGGTTTTGCAAGGCATGGCTCACGCTTTTATCAAAACGGGATTCATCGAATACTTCTGAGGCAAGCTTATGATTCGAGATGAAAATTGTCGCATTTTTGGGCCTGTCGAATTGAAAAATAGGCCCTGCCCTTTCCGATACTTTCATAAGGGATTGAACCAGTTTTTCAGGGTTCAGCACCGGCCGGGCATGATTGGAACTTTTCAGCTCAAGCTTTGGAACACGGCTTCGCGGTGTCATCTGATGATACCTACTTTCGCTTATAATTCAAGCTTTACTCCATGAATCTCATGTTTTTCTCCCATTTAGAATCTATCACGTTAAAGATTTGCTATAACCATATGCGTTTATACTTTTCAAACCAAAAGAATGATATATAAATATGCAGAATCTCTCATTTTGTGTGGACAATCGCTCTAGCTCGCACAAAAAAAGACCGGATTATTCCGGTTCCGGCCCTTCCTGCCAATATTTTCATAGAGAAACAATTGAAAGCAGCCCTTGTATTCCGGCTGCTTTCTTCCCTGTTATTTGCCTGCCCATACATCCTTTGCAAAACGGCCTTGCTGCTGAAGGTCAGCGAGCCATTTTTCTGCGTCTTCTTCAGAAGCATTTTTTTCTGTCTTATAGCTCTCTTTCATAACCGTTTCCACATCCGGAGCCATTTTGCTGCCATCCCCGCATATATAGAGGTGTCCCTTAAGATCAAGAAGCGATATTAAATGGGAAGAATCCTCTTTCATCAGATGCTGAACATACGTTTTGGCCATGCCTTCCTCACGAGAGAAAGCGGTATGAAGGGTTACCAAGCCATCCTTCTCCGCGTCAAGGAGCTCCTGCTCATACAAATAATCGTGCTCTCTCGCTCTGCACCCGAAATAGAGATGGGCTTCTCCGAGCTTGTATCCCCGCTCCTTTAAAGCACGCCGTCCCTGTAAAAACCCTCTAAAAGGAGCAATTCCCGTACCAGGGCCTACCATAATGATTGGCGTTTCAGAATCCGCAGGACGTTCAAAACCGCTTTGAGGCTCTTTGACAAAACACGTTACCCGGTCTCCCGGGAGCAAGCGGGCAAGATAGCCAGAAGCGACTCCATTGTATTCACCCGTTCCGCTCCAAGCCGTATCCTTTAATACACTTACCGTCAGGCTCACTTTTTCAGGAGACATTTCAGGTGAGCTGGAAATGGAATAATAGCGCGGCTTCAGTGATGGAAGCAAATTCAAGAACTGTTCAAACGGAAGTTCACATGCCATGTATGTTTCCAAAAGCTCGAGCATCGTTACCCGTTTTGCTAGTATTTCTTCCGGATAATTGGCGAGCATTGCTTCAAGCTCCATGCGATGCGGCGGACAAACATTTACAGCAGCCAGTATTTTAAGCTGTGATCTCGTGACCGGCTCTTGAAGTTCCACATATTTGGAGAACAGCTCCCGAACTCCAATAGGATGACCCTTCGGCAAATGGGAGGTGCTTGCTCCTTCCCCATTCAAAAGAAGCTGTTCCTGTCCATTCAAGCGGAAGCGGCGCAAAACACGGCTGACGATCTCCGGGCTGTTTTTAGGAAAAATTCCAATGTGCCCGCCTTCTTTATAACCTATGCCCTCAGGCAGAAGTAATTCAATATGGCGGGTGCTGCGCCCGCTTACTTCAGATTGAAGCTCTTTTGCCGCACTTACTTCAGCTGTAAAAGCGTTATAGGATTCGGAAAGGGGGACAGCCGTTTCACCTGTAACAAATTCTACTGACAAACCTTCACCTGCCGCAGGTTCTTCCGCAGACAGCTGAACTCTAAAATAGGAAGCAGCGGATGGCCAAAACTCTTCCTGCCACGCTTCATAATCCCCATCAAAATCAGCGTCTGCATCTCCTTCTCCCTTCAGCGCAAAGCGGATGGCGCCTTTTTCTTCTAAAGTCCGGTCAATAAGATCGGGAATACGCTGATACGTACTTGCCCAGTTGCGGTCCCCGCAGCCGAATACCGTATATTGCACACCCTTCACTTCATCCGAATCTGCTCCCCTCAGCCATTCGGTAAACTTCTGGGCGTTGTCAGGAGGATTGCCGTTGTAGGACGCGGAAAAAATAACAACCGCGCCTTCCCGAGGCAGTCTTCCCGTATATTCATCAAGCGGAGCGGCTTTTGCATTGAAACCATACCTTACCCCTTTTTCTGCAAGCTCCATTGCCAAGCCTTCGGATGTACCCATATTTGAGCCATAAAGAACGAGCAATGGTGTCTGATGAGCATCCTCTGGAGGCTTAGAGACAGCCTCTGTCTTGCTTGCTTTCAAAGCCTCTTCTGCCTGTACGGAAAAGCCCATCCATTTTTTTCGGGATTTCACCTTCATCGTAAATTGATTTGGTTTTAAGGTTAGCGTCTCTTTCACATCCAGCTCATAGCCGGTATGATCGGTAAAATCAAAATGCTTCAGGAGCAGCCCCATGACGAGAGTGGCTTCATGAAGAGCAAACTGCTGGCCGATACAGGCGCGCTGCCCGTTTCCGAACGGTTTGAAAGCATGCGGAGGAATCGTGCTCATATCCTCGAACCGCTCAGGCTTGAACTCTTCGGCATCTTCCCCCCAAACGGAACGATCGCGGTGAAGCTGCGGAAGGAGAACGGTTACTTCCTCTCCTCTTCCAATGGAATACTCTCCTCCAATGACTTGATCCTCTTTCGCATAGAGGGAAAAAGCAGGAGCGGTTGGCCAAAGTCTAAGCGTTTCATTTAGAATCATCTGAACATATTTCAGCTTCTTGACCTCTTTGTAGCTTGGAACAGAATCCGTCAATACACGGTCGGCTTCTTCCTGCGCCTTCTTTAATACGTCTGGATTTTTCAGCAAATAGTAAAAAGCAAAGGATAGCATACCGCTCGTGGTTTCATGGCCTGCAATGAGGAACGTGATAATCTGGAATCGAATATTTTCATCACTTAGCCCTTCCCCTGTTTCCGGATCCTTGCTTCTCAGCATGTGGGAGAGGAGATCGTCTGCCCATTCCTGCTCGGGCTGTTCTTTCCGTTCCTCAATGAGCTGATCAACCAGACTGAACATGGATTGAATGTTCTGCTGAAAAACTTCTTCTTTTTTTCTCAAAAAAGCTTCATCCGTTTCCGTACGCTGAAGCTTGCTCATCGCTTCTCCAAGTGCTCCTGTCATACTCTCAATGAAGGGATGGAAGTTTTCGCGGTAATAGCTGTTGAACCGGTAGTTAAATCCGCAAAGTCCGATTGTATCAAGCGTCAGTCTTGTCATATCTTCAGAAACATCTACAGCGTCCCCTGCATTCAGCCGCTCCCATTTTTGCACGAGCTGAATGGCTATGTCGGCCATCATATTATGGTAGCCTTTCATCGCTTTTTGGCTGAAGCTTGGGAGCAGGATATTGTGGGCCTTCTTCCAATTCGGCTCATGCGTCCAGCTTGTAAACAATCCATCTCCTGAAAAAGCACGGACATTTTGAAGTGCCTGACTTACACTTTTATCAAACCTTGTTTCGTCTGAAACCTCCGCAGCAAGATCGCGTCCTGACAAATACACCGTTGATTGCGTTGGTTTTTCGAACCGGAAAATGGGCCCCATTTTTTTAGCAATTTCCATAAGTGACTGAACAGGTTTGGCCGGATTTAGAAGCGGAAGATGTCCATAGTCTCCCTGAAGCTCCGGCATTTGAATTTTGCTCGTCGTGGTCATCGTGCATTCCTTCTTTCAGAGTGATTTTCAATCATGAATTCTGACAGCATCCCAGCAGCTTGCTTCAATCCCTTTCATTAGCTCGGGAGTTTCTTCAAGATGTCCAGCCCGTATAAGGCGGTGAAGTTCCATAAACGATCCAAAAAAAATGGCAATTAAGCCGTTTGCCGGCAAATTGCGGATAATTTGTTTCGTCTTGCCTTTTTCAAAAAATTCATGAAGACCTGATAGGGCCTGAACAAATTGATTGGTGCTTTTTTCACTCAAAAAGTGAGCATGTGCATGATTTCTGATAAAACACAAAGCATGCTCATTCTCATTTGTGAAAGATACCATTCCATAAAAAAAGTGCTGAAATTGCTCACGGGAATTTTCCGAATCTGCCGGGTATCCACTTCGAAGAGTTTGTTCAAAACGGCCGAGACATTGCTGAAACAGTACATTTCCGAGCGTCTCTTTATTCTCAAAATATCGGTAAATCGTCCCCGCTCCTACTCCAGCTTTTTCAGCGATTGCTGGAACAGCAGTGGCATCGAATCCTCTTTCAGCAAACAAAATGAGTCCTGCCTGCAATATTTGATTTTCTTTTCCTGCTGCAGCTGTAGCCATCCCAATCCCCTCCAAAACAGCGGAATGAACGTTCATTCCGTTTCTTTTAAAAGTGTAATCCTTGAAACGTGCCGCCGTGAATAGAGCAGAAGAATGAAAATTTTCTGAGCTATAAAACCCAGAATGTTCGTACAATCTGACTTTTCATACAAATAAAGGGAAGGAAAAGCGGAGGGCGCTTGCTCAGCTGTGAGAGACGGTGGAACCGGGGCTGACAAAGTCGCTCTTTGACTTTGACAACCGGTGAAGCGGCCGAAGGGCTAGCGCCCGGAGCTGGACAACATAGAAAAGCGGAGGCGGCTACAAAGAATCAGGTAAAAATTTACACTTTCTAATTTCATGAAAAAAGACCGGATAATGATTCCGGTCTTTTAGAAGCAGCCTAGCCTGTTATTTTTTATTAAACGCATTCCCTGCAAGTTTTTCCACTAATCCCGGCGCGATCTGGTACATAGTGCTTCCTGCATTCATCCATCTTGGCAGGTTGATTTCCCGTTTATACTTAACCATCGAGCCAATCACTTTATCTGCCACATAATCCGGCGATAGCATCCATCGCTCCACGTTTTTTGTGTAATCGCCGCTTTCATCTGCCGTTTCAAAGAAATTCGTTTTAATCGGTCCCGGGTTAACGGTTGTTACCTTGATTCCGGTCCCGCTGCATTCCATCCGCAGACTGTTTGAGAACCCCAGAACAGCATGCTTTGTTGCCGCATACAGGCTGGATTTAGGCGTAGCTATTTTCCCTGCTTGGGAAGCAATATTGATGATGTGACCGCTGCCTTGTTTTTTCATGGCTGGGAGGACAGCTTTTGTGCAGGCAATCAAGCCAAAGACATTGACTTCAAACATCCCTTCCATTTCCTGAAGAGTGGACTCTTCCACCGTCTTGAAGACCCCAAATCCGGCATTGTTAATGAGTACATCAATGCGGCCCGTCTCAGCCAGGAGCTGCTCGAAGACAGGTGAGATGCCTGTCGTATCCGAAACATCCATTTTCGCATACTTGGCTTCCGTTCCATACGTCTGTTTCAGCTCCATAGCGAGTGCATGCAGACGGTCTTCTCTTCTCGCAAACAGTACAGGCACTGCACCGGCCGCAGCTGTTTTTCTGGCCATCGCTTCTCCAATTCCTCCGGAGGCTCCGGTAATGTAAACGACTTTATTTTTAAGATTCATGCTCCACCATCCTAAGCAAAATACATTCGGCTTTCTTTTGCACCGTTTGACGTAATTTTACCTAGATTCTCTAAATAATCCAACTGGGCAACTGTTTCAGACATGGTCAGCATCAGCTCTTTATGAAAAACGGTCGGAAAGAGCTCCGTGCATACCTGGAAAGCTGTCATTGGTTTCTGCGCGAGCATTTTTCTTACTTCCTCTGCGCGGTCACCCTGGCGCTTTTTCCGGTAATGGATGAGTTCGTGAGCATTCTCAATGATCTCCCCATGGCCGGAGAATACTCTTGAAAGAGGAAGTTGAAGCAGCTTGTCGAACGTTTCGTTAAATTGAAGCTGCGGTTTAGGCCGCTCCGTTCCCTCCATTGGCGGCTCAAGCAAAGGATTAGCAGAGATTTTTTTTAAGAGGACATCCCCCCCGAACAGGAGGCCATCCGCTTCTCTGTAAAGGGCGATATGTGATTGCGCATGGCCAGGTGTTTCAATTACACGGAAGCCCGGCATTCCAGGGACTTCATCTCCGCTGGTAATGGTTCCATCAAGAGAAACGGTGCAGGAAAAGGCTAGGGACCGCTCTAAATTCTTAATGTATTTCAAGAAAACAGGATCCACTCCAAACTCAAGCAGCAGGCCCTGGAAGAAGGTTTTTTGACTTTCAAGAAATTCCTGATCCCTTGATAGCCAAGGCTCATTATACGGATGCCCGATAAATCTTGCCCCTTTTAATTCATCCAGGAGTCCTACATGGTCAGGGTGATGATGAGTGACAATGACCTGCTCGATATCTTCAAGCCGGTATCCGGCCTTTTCAAGCTGGATTTTTAAGGAGTCCAGGGCTTCTTCTGTTTTCGGACCTGCGTCAATTAACGTCAGAGCATCTCCCTTGTATACATACACATTGATGTCCCCTACCGGAAATGGCGTTGGGATCGGCATCGTGATTATGGATTCCTGATTCAGTGATGAGTTCATCTTAATCGCTCCTACTTATTATTTTTCTATAATGAGCTCTTGATCGTTGCGGCGTTTAGCCTCTCCCCCTGATGGTCTGCTCAAACCCATTGACTGAGAATCACACAGACGTGTAAACTCTGTGTTTTAACCCGGGCTATTCCTGGTACTTATGTATATGACTAGTTTACTCCGCTAACTCTTTTTTGTCATTATATTCAAATAATTCAGCGAAATATTTTTCCAAAGCCTATTGACTTTGGCTTGTCCACCCTTGCATAATGGAGTACAAATATAAACGAGATATCGGAATCGGCGACGACCAGGATCAGTACATTCATCAATGGCGAAAGAGAGCACAGTTCACCGGCTGAAAGACTGTGCAGCCCGCTTGAGAATCGAACCTACCCTGCCAGCTGCTAGGAAAACCTAAGCGCGGCCCGCGATAAAGGCAATGAGCTGGGTGCAGAACGTTTGCGCCAACTAAGGTGGTACCGCGGAACCTTTCCGTCCTTTTACTAGAGGATGGAAAGGTTTTTTGTTTTTCAACTAAAAAGGAGGATGGAATGGAATGAAAATAGGAGTAATTGGCGCAGGTTCAATGGCTGAAGCGATCATTTCCGGATTAATAAATGGGAATGTGGTCCGTCCTGGGAATATACATGTCTGCAATCGCAGCGACAGAAGCAAGCTTTTATATATGCAGGACCATTACGGAGTAAATGTCACTGAAAATAAAGAGGAACTGTTAGAGCGCTCAGAAATTATCATTTTGGCAATGAAACCGAAGGATGCTGAAGAAGCCGTTCTTTCCATCAGGCCTTACGTTAAAAAGCAGCTGTTCCTTTCCGTTCTGGCTGGAGTTACCATTCATACGATTCAGAGGCTGCTCGGTAAAAAAGCACCAGTTATACGCGCGATGCCAAATACCTCTGCCGCCATTCAAATGTCTGCCACTGCGATTGCTCCGAGTGAAGAAGTCACCATGCACCAGCTGAAAATGGCCAAACACCTCTTTGAAACGATTGGAATGGTTGCTGTCGTGGAGGAACACAGACTCGATGCTGTAACGGCTCTTTCCGGAAGCGGCCCTGCCTATATCTATTACTTTATTGAAGCAATGGAAAATGCGGCTATGGAAATCGGACTTGACCAGGAGATTGCCAAAAGCTTAATTCTTCAGACACTTGCAGGCGCATCCGAAATGCTGATGCAATCCGATAAGCAGGCTTCCCAATTGCGAAAAGAAGTAACGAGCCCTGGGGGAACGACAGAGGCCGGAATTGAGAAACTAAAGGACTACCAGTTTAATGATGCCATCATTGCATGCGTGAAAAGAGCTGCCGAGCGCTCCGTTGAATTGCAGGCACAGGTTTCAAATGAGAAAAAAAAAATCAGAGAAGCTTAGAAGGCAGTCCGCATTGTGCGGACTGCCTTTTAAACCGTTGCATTTCATCTTACATCCAGCAAAACTTTTCCCGTACTCATCCTGCTTTCAATTAGATCATGGGCCGCTGCCGCCTGTTCAAGAGGAAATCGGTTCCCTATTTCAATAGTTAAAACTCCTTCTTCAAAAAGGCTGAACACCTTTGACGCAGTATTTTGCAATAAATGAGGTCTTTTCTTCCGGGTTGTGCCAAAGCTAAAGCCTAATACAGAGCGGCAGCTTGCATGAAGGTCGGACGTTTTAAAATGGCCTGCTTTCCCTCCTGCATTTCCAAAGTGAACAAGCCGGCCATAAGGAGCCAGACATGATAGACTTTTCTCTGAAACTTCACCTGAAATCGAATCCAAAATAACATCAGCGCCCAATCCGCCTGTATATTCTGTAACAACCGGAGCAAAGTCCTCACTTTCCATACAAATCACATGATCAGCACCAGCCTGATAAGCAGCTTTGATTTTCTCTGCCCTGCTCACCGTTCCAATTACTTGGGAAGCGCCTAGACGTTTAGCCAATTTAATAGCTGTCGTTCCGATCCCGCCTGCTGCAGCATGGATTAGCACCGTTTCACCCGGCTGAAGTCTGCCAACATCTGCAAGCAGCTGATAGGAAGTAAAAGAAACGACAGGAAATCCAGCAGCTGTACTCCAGTCCATGCTCTCAGGAATAGCAAAGGTAAGCTGCTCATCCGCAACTGCGAACTCCGCATACGAACCGCTGGAAGGAAAAGCAATAACCCGCTGCCCAGGATGAAATTTTGTTACCCCTTCACCAGTCCAGACGACTGTACCCGCTAAATCAAGACCGGGAATATAAGGAGTTTTGGCTCCTTTTTTACCGTATCTTCCTTTAATATCAGCAAAATTCACACTTGTTTTTTCTACCTGAATAAGTACCTCATGGGATGCAGGTTCCGGTGTTTCCCACTCTATGTATTTCATATGATCCGTACTGCCGAACTCCTCAACAATTATTGCTTTCATCTATGACACCCCTTTGTCTGACGGTCTGCTTTTATTTTATTCTCTTTTCCTTTTTTAGTAAATATATGTGACAAAGCCACAAGCGTAAAAAAAAGAAGAGGCAGCCATATGGCTCAGCCCCTTCTCTCTTCCCAACAGAAAAACTCTTTAATGCTCATCTCCAATATTTCGGGCAGCTGACTAAAGGAATACGGCAAGTACAGCCTTTCTGTCCATTGATGGGCATCGCGCCCAACCGGACCGATATTAATAACCGGCATGTTTAGTTCCTTAATTTTCTTAACGGGCAAGGAATACCCTCTTTCATACACCGGCAAGCTTTTTGTAAGCTTTGAGAGAGATTCATCTGAATCCTGCAGCTGAAGAAAGCTTAGATCGGAAAGACCCGGAAAATAAACTTGACGTTTTAATGAAATTCCATACTCTTTTTTTGCCAATGCTGAAACAAAATCCGCGATGTGCCGAATCATTCGATTTTCATTCGATGAAACTGCAGGATAAAACGGAGGGCCATAGAAAAGAATAATCATCGGTGAAAGCTCTTTACATAAGCCAGCCAGCTCAGCGGCAATGCGGATCGAGGTTTGGCGTCCATCCGACTCACCTCCAGCCTCGGTATCAAGATTGGCAATTCTCCTTTCCACTTCCTGCTTCCCGGCTTTTTTCACTGCATAACTGAAAAGTTCGTCATAGCTTATCACTTTAACCGAAAATGGCTCCGGCTTGTATGGAACTTTTGCAGAATAAGCATTGGCTCTATTTATGTAATGCGCTTCGATTTCTTTCGCAGCGGTTTTGGCAGATTGAAGAAGCAGTTCATGAAGCTCTTCAAGCGGCCTCTGCATGGTTAAAACATTAAACAGGGATACCGCGATATGAGGAATCTGCACGGAATACTCCTCTTTCAAATCCTTTTGGAGCAAGCTCGTTGGAGGCGGTGTGACCTCTTCTTCCACCGTTTCACAGTACTCATCATTCAATTCAAGCTGTTCGCTGATTTTGGATGCCATTAAATTAGCATTCAATCCGGAAAAAGGTTCTCCAACATGCGTCTCTTTCCCATAGCAAAGAAATCCTGCAAGGACTTTTCCAATCGACCCTGTGTAAAGATAATAGTCCGGGTCATTCGGATATTTCGTAAACATCGGTTCTGAATTAATACACGCGATATAATCCAGATGATGCTTTTCTTTTAAATCACTCAAAGCTTGTACCGCTGCAAGCATTCCTTCCGAGTTTACTTCTTCATCCGGAACCGTAAGAAGCAGCAGGTTTCCGTCGAACTCTTCTTTCATTGCCTTTTCGATTACACCCATTTGTACGGTCAGGCCCGCCTTCATATCCATCGTTCCCCGGCCAAACAGCCACTCTCCGCTTTCCAGCTCTTTCTGGACTTGTTCAGGCAGCCACTCTTTTTTTTCCTTCAGCGTATCAGTCAGCTCTTTCGGCCGGAATGCAAGATGCCGGAGCTCTCCATAATCAATCACTTCTACCGTATCAAAATGACTTAATAGTATGAGGGTTCTGTCAGTCTTCCCTTTCACAAGAGCCGTTAAAAAACGTCTGCCATCTTTAAGTGGATGGAGAGTTAAATAGTCCGGATTATGGTTGAAATAATTTGTCTGATTCAGCAAATACTGTACATATTCAGGAAACGAGGCTTCTCCAGCTGTTCCAGTCACGCTATCGTATTCAACCAGTTTTGCTAATAATTCTGTTAGCTGTTCCTTTGTCTGCCATAATGTTTTCATAAACTCCCCCCATTCTCCATTTGAATCTATTGTATAGAATTTACTGATAATTTCAACAGCTTTGGGGAGAAAATCTACTCTTACCAAGTATCCCGGGCAGATTAAGTGACTTGAAGGAATGACGCTGGTATACTTTTTTTGAAATTATTTCATGGAGGCGAAAAACTTGAATCGAAAATTATTTGAACCATATAAGATAAAGAATGTAGAACTGAAAAATCGGATTGTGATGTCGCCGATGTGCATGTATTCATCCATGAATGAGGACGGAAAGCTTGAAAGCTTCCACCGCACCCATTACGTAAGCCGTGCAGCAGGCCAAACCGGTCTGATCATGCTTGAAGCATCTGCTGTTACGCCGCAGGGCAGAATTTCACCAAATGATCTCGGTATTTGGAATGATGAGCATACAGAAGGTTTTGCAAGCCTCGTAAAAGAAATAAAAAGCTATGGAGCTAAAGCGGCGATCCAGCTTGCTCATGCGGGACGAAAAGCTGTATTAGAAGAAGAAATTGCAGCTCCGACTGCTATCCCTTTTAATGAAAATTCAAAAAGGCCAGTAGCCATGACGAAAGAAAAAATCCAGGAAACAATCCTGGCATTCCGTGATGGAGCCCGCCGAGCGAAAGAAGCAGGATTCGATATTATTGAACTTCATGGTGCGCACGGCTATTTGATCAACCAATTCTTATCTCCATTATCCAATCATCGCGATGATGAATACGGGGGTTCGGCTGAAAACCGCTACCGCTTCCTTAGCGAAGTAATTGAAGCAGTAAAAGAAGTATGGCATGGACCGATCTTTGTCAGGGTTTCTGCCACTGATTACCACCCTGAAGGATTAACTCCGGATGATCATGTTGTATTCGCCAAATGGATGCGCGAGCAGGGAATCGACCTAATCGACGTAAGTTCAGGAGCTCTGGTGCCGGCAGATATTCCGGTTTACCCAGGCTACCAGGTTCCATTTGCAGAAAAGATCCGCCGTGAAGCTGAAATAGCTACAGGTGCAGTAGGTATGATCACGCATGGTCTTCAGGCAGAGGAAATTTTGCGCAGCGAACGTGCGGACTTAGTTTTCTTAGCCCGTGAGCTTCTGCGTGACCCTTATTGGCCGAGGACTGCTGCTGAACAGCTTGGAACCTCAATTGAATCTCCCATTCAATATGAACGAGGATGGAAGTAAGTACTTTATTCCCCCCAAAAAAAGCATCTCAAATCGCACTGAATTCATGCGATATTTGAGATGCTTTTGCTTATTGATCCAGTTACCTTTAATTCAGGAGATACATCCTTATTGAAACCGATTAGGGACGTTTTATAAGTAATATACTAAAAAACGAAATAGTTTGGATCATGTACGTAACATCTTTAAACAATATGAGTTTAAAAAGGCTCCCAAAATACCCCACACAATAGTACACCTAATTCATTATCTTTCATCTAAACAGCAGGAAGACACAATTATTTTGAGGATCATTCGCGGAGGAGTTACAATTCTTAATTCCGCTAATTATTAATACTGTGTGCTGAAATGACAAACCAAACGAACTAAATTAGAGGAAGACATCAATAGAAGTTAACAGGTTGCTATATGAACAAACACTGCTCACCTTATATAAGGCGCTGGTTCAGCAATTAACGGTTTAATTAGCAAACAGAACACTCCAGGTTTTAGATCCAACAACCCCATCAGCAGATAAACCTTTCATTTGCTGAAACGTTCTGACTGTCCTCTCTGTCTTCGCTCCGAAAATTCCATCTTCAGCCAGCTTAAAATTAAGCTTATTCAACTGTTTTTGCACTTCGACTACATACATCCCTTTCGAACCCTTTTTAATTAATTCTCCAGGGTATGGTTTAGAAACTTTGACAGGCGGCGGAAAAGGCATGCCGGACATCGTATCATACTTTGCCAAGTTGTTTCTCTCAATAATGCCAATTAGCTTTTCAGCATACTTTGGATCACTTGCATATCCCGCCTGCTGCAGAGCGGAACATGCCTTCTTGTAGTCTGTTTCTCCGAAAATAGGCGCGTATCTCGTCCCTCTTTTATAAAACTCTACCAGGTCTTTAATTGATTCATACCAGGTTGGATAGCGTTTGAAAGCAGAGGAAACCACTCTCTCTTCTCCCTCCACATATTCAATGGTTCTAATCACAATGGATTGTCCTTTATAAGAGCCTTTAATTCCGAATAAGTTTAGAGCATTTTTTGCCAGAAAGCTTTCTCCCCAGCCAGTTTCAAGTATGGATTGAGCGATAAGCATAGAGGCAGATATATTCTCTTCCTTTTGTACTTTAAGAACATAAGGAAGCATTAATTCAATAAAGTTTTCCACAAACGTCTCTCCTTTCCAAAAAAGTTTAAAAAGATATTACATCATAAGCACATTTGCGGAAATGGTATGGATACTTGTACGGGAAAATGAAAAAGAGGCCATGCCTTTTTTAAAAGGCCGGCCTCTTCTTTCATTATTTCGTTTCTCTGTGCAGCGTAACACGTTTCAATCTGGGACAGTATTTGTTCACTTCAATCCGGTCAGGATTGTTTCGTTTATTTTTAGTCGTAATATAATTCCGGTCTCCAGATTCAGTACATGCTAATGTAATATTTACACGCATAGCCAATTCCTCCTTATGTAATATAAAACGTAATTATTACGATTTGTTTCCATTTTACACATTTATAGAGCGCGGGTCAACCTGATTAAAAGAAGTTCAGCTGAAGTTCACCCGCTGACTATTTGACTTCTAGCCTGAGCAAATCCTCTGCAATAATCGTATCACTGAAGATCTTAACTGCCTCTTCCAAAAGTGTTCCAACCTGTTCTCCCTGATACCTTGCACTAATATGGGTAAGGACGAGCTGCTTCACTCTGCATTGTTTGGCTAGTTCTGCAGCTTGAATGGTAGTGGAGTGATAATATTCATATGCTAGCTTCTCATCCTCTTCTCCAAAAGTTGCTTCATGGATCAGCAAATCTGCATCTTCTGCAAGCTTTGCCAGCTGAGGACAGCTTCTTGTATCCCCGCAGATGGAGATGATTTTACCTTTTTTAGGCGGCCCGAGGAAATCGGAACCAAGAATAAGTTTCCCCTCTTCCGTTTCCAGGGATCCTCCTTCTTTTAATTTCTGATAGGCGGGGCCGGGTTTAATTCCTGCAGCCATAAGCTTATCGGCCATGAGTGTGCCGGGCTTATCTTTTTCGATTACTCTGTAGCCATAGCTCGGAAGCCCATGCTCAAGAAGAATGGCTTCAACGATAAACTGCTCATCCTCAAAAACAATACCTCCTTCACCTTCAATCACTTCAATCGGGTATCGTAAATGGGTCTGGCTATGAGCAAGTGCCGCTTTTACAAATTGAGTAATTCCCTTTGGCCCATATATGGTAAGAGGATCTTCTGCTCCCTGGAATGAGCGGCTGCCCAATAGGCCGGGAAGGCCAAATATATGATCTCCATGCATGTGGGTGATAAAAATTTTCTCAATTTTACGGGGTTTTAAAGAGGTGTGCAGGATTTGATGCTGGGTTCCCTCTCCGCAGTCAAACAGCCAGACGGTTCCCCGTTCTTCAAGCAGCTCCAGCGCCATCGCAGACACATTCCTTTGTTTGGATGGCACCCCTGCTCCGGTTCCTAAAAATAATACGTTCAACGTGAAGTCCTCCTAAGTACAATTCTTTCATCTAGAATACATGAAAAAGAGAAGCATGCACAGCGGACTGTGCATGCGATGGCTAATGATTCCTGTGTTTTCAGCACTTTCTGAAGAGAAATGCGGTTTACTTTTCATTTAGCGCGTAAACAGGAAAATATCCTGATGGATACGTCGCATTTACCCGGTGAAAAGAAGCCCCCATCGTTCTCTCCCATTGAAAAATATGAATTGAATGATTTCCTTTTATTATACTCTTTGAAAAAAATTTTTGAAAATACTCATTAAAATGCATTTCGTTGCGACAAATACTTTTCTAAAGCTTAATTACAGCAATAATAATTGTTTTTCGGTTTCCAGTTCATACTAATGAGAGGAAAATTAGTTCAATTGTTTGCTTTAACCGGAATGAACCTTTAAAATTAAGAACCTGTACGGGACCTTTTTTAAAAGAGCATCATTATGCTTATTCGGAATCGTGCCTTAAGCCAAAGAACTGGCACTTGACTATATGAAAAGTGAGGTCTTTATTGTGAATACAGAACAAAATCCCAAAGCCGTAATTGTTATTTTCGGAGCGACGGGCGACTTGGCTAAACGTAAGCTCTATCCGTCCATCTATCAGCTTCTTCAAAATAATCGAATCGGCAAAGACTTTGCGGTCGTCGGAGTTGGCCGCAGACCTTGGACTAATGAAGAATTCCGCAAAAATGTGAATACTTCTATTGAAAATGCAGTCCCAGATCATAAAGAAATGGATGAGTTCCTATCTCATTTCCATTATCATCCTTTCGATGTGACCAATCCTGAATCCTATCAAGAGTTAAAGGGATTGCTTGAAGAACTTGATCATACATATGATATTCCAGGCAACCGGATGTTTTATATGGCAATGGCGCCTGAATTTTTCGGAACCATTGCCATTAACCTGAAAAACGAAGGGCTTACTTCTACGCAAGGATGGAGCCGTCTTGTGATTGAAAAGCCATTTGGCACCGACCTGCCGAGTGCTCAAAAATTAAACGATGAAATTCGTGCAGCCTTCTCTGAAGATCAAATTTACCGGATTGACCATTACCTTGGAAAAGCAATGGTTCAAAACATTGAAGTCATTCGTTTTGCGAATGCCATCTTTGAACCGCTTTGGAACAACCGCTATATCGCCAATATCCAGATCACTTCCAGCGAATCATTGGGAGTGGAAGACAGAGGCCGTTATTACGAATCATCAGGTGCACTAAAAGATATGGTTCAGAACCATATTCTCCAAGTGGTTGCCCTGCTTGCCATGGAGCCGCCTATCAAACTGACCGACGAAGAAATCCGCAGTGAAAAGGTAAAAGTACTGCGTGCCCTTCGTCCCCTGAAGGAAAACGAAGTATCAGACTACTTTGTCCGCGGACAGTATGGAAAAGGCAGCATCCGGAACGAGGATGTTCCCGGCTACCGCGAAGAAAGCAACGTGGATCCGAACTCCAATACGGAAACCTTTGTAGCAGGGAAACTGACGATTGACAATTTCCGGTGGGCAGGAACTCCAATCTATATTCGAACTGGTAAGAGGATGCCCGCTAAATCAACAAAAATTGTGGTTCAGTTTAAAGATATCCCAATGAATCTTTATTATAACAATGGAGATAGTATGCATCCGAACCTTCTTGTCATTAACATCCAGCCGGATGAAGGGATCACCCTTCACTTAAATGCAAAGAAAACCGGCGACGGTTCTTATGCCAGACCTATTAAGCTTGATTACTGCAATAATTGCATCGATGGGATTAATACGCCAGAAGCCTATGAGAAACTGATTGATGATTGTCTTCACGGTGATGCAACAAACTTTACCCATTGGGACGAAGTAGCGTTAACATGGAGCTACGTCGATACCATTGCCAAGGCCTGGTCCAGTGTAGCAGCAGAATTTCCTAATTATGCTGCTGGCACAATGGGACCGGCTGATTCAGATGATCTTTTGGCAAAAGACGGTTATCATTGGTGGCCTGTAACAGACACAGAATAATGTTTTTTGAGCGCCCTGCCTTGCAGGGCGTTTTATCCAATACATAAGGGGGACTTTATTTATGAAAATGTACGATGTATCCGCACCCATTTTCGAAGGGATGCCTGTCTATAAAAACAAGGAAGAAAAACAGCCCGTTTTAAACACGGCAACGAACGGCTATGTAACGGAAACACGCATCGCTATGGATTTGCACACAGG
This sequence comes from Metabacillus sp. FJAT-52054, assembly GCF_037201815.1. NCBI lineage: Bacteria > Bacillati > Bacillota > Bacilli > Caryophanales > Bacillaceae > Metabacillus > Metabacillus sediminis. The sequence continues at coordinate 2,455,130 of NZ_CP147407.1, forward strand.
TACACATGTCGACTCCCCTCTTCACATGATTGTTGAAGGAGACACAATGGAATCAATTTCTTTGGACGACCTTATCGGAGAAGCAAAGGTATTTGATTTAACGCAAGTCGAAGACCGGATCCGTAAAGAAGATATCGAAAAATTTGATATTCAAAAAGGAGACTTTGTTCTTTTTAAAACGAAAAACTCTCTTGAGGACGCATTTAACTTTGAATTTATCTTTGTAGCTGAATGCGCAGCGAAGCATTTAAGTGAAATTGGAATCAGAGGAGTGGGGATTGATGCACTTGGTGTTGAGAGAAGCCAGGAAGGCCACCCTACCCACAAGACGCTATTCAAGCATGACGTCATCATTGTTGAGGGCCTTCGTTTGAAGGAAGTCAGTGAAGGAAGCTATTTTATGGTGGCAGCACCTCTAAAAATAGTAGGAAAAGACGCAGCGCCGGCCCGGATTCTTTTGTTTGAAGGATTGAAAGCAGAATAACGGATACAAGGCTGCCGGACATGTCCGGCAGCCTTTTTTGTATCTTCTTTATTAGAAAAACATGCCCTTATCAGAGCGTAATAGCTATTAGCCTTTACCGGCCTGGAAGCTTGGATAATTCGTCATTCCGCCGTCAATGTAAAGAGTTGTTCCAGTTACATAGCTTGCTTCTTTAGAGGCAAGCCAGACAGCTGCGGCTGCTACTTCCTCCGGCTCACCGATTTTATTAAGAGGGATCATTTTCAGGACTTCTTTCTTCGCAGCCGGATCACTGAACTTTTCTTTGTTAATGGGCGTGTTAATGGCCCCCGGCGCCAAGCAGTTAACACGGATGCCATGCGGTGCAAATTCCAGTGCCAGCGTTTCACTCAGCATTTTGATTCCGCCCTTCGATGCTGCGTAATGGGCAAAATGAGGCCACGGAATGATTTGGTGTACGGAGGACATATTGATGATGCTTCCCTTTATGTCATGTTTAAGCATATAGGCAATAGCTTCTCTGCTGCCAACAAAAATACCAGTCAAATTCGTCGATATGACTTTGTTCCAATCTTCTAAAGACAATTCCTCAGATGGTACTTCGTTTTGAATACCGGCGTTGTTGACCATGACATCGAGCGTTCCATATGTATCAATGGCAAATTGAATGATTTTCTTCACATCTTCTTCTTTTGAGACATCTCCTTGTATCTTAACCGCTTCTCCGCCTGCCTCTTTAATCTCGCCAATCAGTTCATCAGATTTTCCCTCGTTTTTGTAATAGTTGATGACAACCTTTGCTTTCTCCTGGCCAAAGCGTTTCGCAATTGCACGTCCCAGACCAGAGCTTGCACCTGTAACAACAACAACTTTTCCTTCTAGATCTTTAAACATCTTTGCAGCAGCCCCTTTTTATCGTTTTGTATAGCCGAGCAGAACGCCTCCTGCGATAATGAGCAGGCATCCGATGATCACAAATATGATTTGCTTTTTCGCTGATTTCTCCTGCAGCAGGAACAGGCCGCCAAGGGTTGAAATGACAATACCTGTTTGGGACAGGGAAAAGCTTGTTGCTACACCTATTAGCGGCAGTGAAAGCAGCAGTCCAAGGTTACCTGCTGACCACCAAATCCCCGTCAAAATATTTCTTACTGCGTATTTGTTAAATGGCTGGCTTCTGATCGTGAGCACCACTGCTCCTGCAACCATACCGATTCCTTGAGGAAGAATCGCTGCCCATCCGTCAATTTCAAATTGCCGGATAATGACGACATAGCCAATATATCCAAGTGAAGAAACAAGTAAAATGAGCATTCCTTTTTTGAAATGCTTTTTGTCTTCTGCATTTTCTGCTTTTTGACCGATTGAAGTAAGCACCACTCCAATAATAATCGCGGCTACAGCAATGGAACCTAAAATGATCGCTGATTTTGTATCCCATTCTTTAAATAGCAATACCCCAAATAAGGTTGTACCCATTAACTGCAGACCCGTAGAAATGGGCACCGTTTTGGCAACCCCTATGTATTTGACGCTGGACAGCTGTCCGAATTGGCCAATAGCCCATAAAACACCTGAAACAATACCAATTCCCCATGCTAAACCATTGATATCCGGAAAGGTGAAAAAATAGGTCACGATGGCAAACAGCAGGGCGCCAATCGTTATTCCAAGCGTCTGGCTCTTAGCATCCCCGCCAAGTTTTACGCTGATTAATACTAAGCTTCCCCACGTAATGGCCGGGATTAACGCTAATAAAATTCCTATCATGATGATCGACTCCTATTATGGCTATATCTATTGATATGGCTGGTGTTCTCTTATACTTCCTCAAATCTTCAAACTTCAAACATTCATAAGGACATGTATGAAAAATTTTTACGGTTCTTGGGGAGCTCACAATCATTCTTACCAAGCAAAAAAATAAGGGCCTGGCTTTATTAGTCAGCCAGACCCTTCACAAAAAACTTATTTAGTCATCCATTCTGTGTGAAAAATACCTTCTTTATCAATTCGCTGATACGTATGAGCTCCAAAATAGTCACGCTGTGCTTGGATCAAGTTTGCTGGAAGCACCTCTGTACGGTAGCTGTCAAAGTAGGCAAGCGCACTTGAGAAACCAGGTACGGCTACCCCGCGTTCAATCGCCACAGAAAGAGTTTTGCGTAAGGAAACCTGATATTTTTGCACGATTTCTTTGAAATATGGATCAAGAAGCAGGTTGGAAAGATTCGCATCTCTGTCAAACGCTTCCTTAATTTGCTGCAGGAATGCTGCCCGAATGATGCATCCTCCTCTGAAAATCATCGCAATTTCACCATATTTAAGATCCCAGCCGTATTCCTCTGAGGCTGCCTTCATTTGGGCAAAGCCTTGGGCATAGGAGCAAATTTTACTCATAAACAGTGCCTGGCGGACCGCTTCGATTAATTCTTGTTTGTCGCCCGTGTAAGTGCCCGCTTCAGGACCTGATAATACTTTGCTTGCCTTTACACGTTCGTCTTTCATAGCTGAAATAAAGCGCGAAAAGACGGACTCTGTGATGATAGGCAGCGGTACACCGAGATCCAATGCATTGCTGCTCGTCCATTTTCCTGTACCTTTTTGTCCGGCCGTATCCAAAATAACGTCCACTAGCGGCTTGCCAGTTTCGTCATCTTTTTTTGTAAAGATATCGGCAGTAATTTCGATTAGGTAGCTGTCAAGCTCCCCTTTATTCCATTCCGCAAATACTTCATGGAATTCCTCAGCAGATAGTCCCAGGACATTTTTCAAAAGGAAATAGGCCTCTGAGATGAGCTGCATGTCCCCGTATTCGATTCCGTTGTGGACCATTTTTACGTAATGACCCGCGCCGTCCGGACCGATATAGGTTGTACAAGCTTCGCCATCTACTTTTGCGGAAATAGCCTCAAGAATGGGCTTTACGAGATCGTGCGCTTCTTTTTGTCCCCCAGGCATGATGGAAGGTCCTTTTAACGCGCCTTCCTCACCGCCTGACACACCTGTTCCGATAAAGTGAATTCCGCTCTCGGCAAGCTCTGAATTCCTGCGCTGTGTATCTTTAAAGAACGTATTTCCTCCATCGATCAGGATGTCGCCTTTATCCAAATACGGAAGGAGCGTTTCAATCGTTGCATCCGTTGCCGGTCCCGCTTTTACCATTAACAAAATTTTTCTTGGAGTTTCAAGCGATTGGACAAACTCCTCTATGCTGTATGTACCTTTTACATTCTTGCCTTCGGATTCTGCTAGGAAATCCTCTGTTTTATCAGAAGAACGGTTGTAAACGGATATGGAATACCCGCGGCTCTCAATATTTAAAGCTAAATTCTTACCCATAACGGCAAGACCAATCACACCAATTTGCTGTTTTGACATGTCAAAACGTCCTTTCCTGTACGTATGGTTCGTTACAATCATGAAAATATCACACTTGCTCCTGTGCTTTCAAGCGAAGCGACCTGGAACGGCCTAATCCTTAGAGTCTCTTAGAAAATCTTTGTTAAAGCTCGTTCCGCTCGTATGGTCCTCATCTGTTCTTCCAGTCAATCCGCGTTTAATCGTATTTTTTCCAAATTTCCCGTTAATCTGGTCAAGTACATTCCAAAGCGGCTCTTCCTTCGCATCCTCCTGGTAGGAAAACAAATCAAGCTGTTTTACGGCTTCTTCTTTTTCAAGCAAGTCCATTCCGGTTATGCCAAGCAGCCGGATTGGTTCTCCTGTCCAGTGCTTATAAAATATCCGCTTTGCTTTTTCTTCAATATCGGATGCCCCCGCAATCGGATTTTCAAGCTTTGCTGTGCGTGTGAAGGTCTGGCGATTACCATAGCGGATCATAACAGACAGTCTTGAGGCCAGAACATTTTTGCGGTTCATCCTTCTGCTTACCGATTCGGCAAGCTTCGAAATCAGTTTATCCAGTTCCCTCGGATTTGATGAATCCTTAGGAAGAGTAGATGAATTTCCAATGCTTTTAAAATCGTATATGGAATCCGGATCAACAGGACGGTCATCTATTCCCGATGCCCTTTTTTTCAGACGCTCCCCATTGATGCCAAGCAGTTCTTTTAATTTTCCATCCTCCGCCACTACAAGATCATGAATGGTGTGAATGCCGATTCCTTTCAGCTTCTCTCCCGTTTTCTCCCCGACTCCATGCATTTCTTCAACAGGCAGCGGCCATAGAAGCTGATTGAGTTCGCGCTTGCGGAGCACCGTAATGCCAAGCGGTTTTTTCATATTGGAAGCCATCTTAGCCAGAAACTTATTTGGAGCAATCCCTATGCTCGAAGGGAGCATTAGCTCCTCAAGCAGCCTTGATTGAAGAGATTTGGCGATATCAATAGGGTTTTGGCCATTCGTATATTCGGTAATATCCATATACCCTTCATCGATGCTCACAGGCTCAACCAATGGAGTATACTCTCTCAGCACGTCAAACATCGCTTTTGAGGACTGGCGGTAACGGTCAAAGTTTGGTTTCCTGACCACAAGATCCGGGCATAATCTTCTAGCCTGCCAAAGCTGCATCGTTGTTTTTACTCCGTATTTTCTTGCTTCATAGGAGCAGGTTACAATGATTCCCTTCCGTTCCTCTGCGTTCCCGGCTATCGCCACCGGCTTTCCTTTTAACTCAGGATCGTAAGCCATTTCAACTGAAGCATAAAAGCTATTCATATCGATGTGAAAAATGATGCGTCCTTTTTTCACTTCTCCCTGCATTCCGTTCACTTCCCTATTAAGGTCCTGCTTCTATTTTATCATATTTCATTTTTTTCTCTTCAGCTTGCTTAAAAAAGGATCAGAGTGGAAAGACTAGAATAATTAAGTGAAAGATGTTTATGATGGAGGATATCACTCATGATGCGCGCGATGACGCTAATAATCATTTTCTTACTCTTCCTATCCGGCTGCTCTTTTTTTGGCAAGCCTGCTACATACGGAGAAGAAGCTGCAAACTTTGCCTATGAACTGGCGGATGAGTCTGAACAGCTCTCGACTCTTTTCTATGATGCAGCTGATAGTGAAACGGCCAGGACAGAGCTTGAATCAATTTTACTCAGTATGAAAAACCAAATAAAAACCTTTAATAAAATCCATGCACCTGAGCAGATGACAGAGTGGCACCGGGATCTGTTGGAACAGAATGACCATGCCCTTCAAAACATTGAAGAGTATTTAACCGCTATTGAAAATAACACCTATACTGAAAATCTGAAAACCGATCCCGGATTGCCGAGGCAGGTAATGGTTATACAGAATATGGCTAAAAACATAAAAAATGATGAGAAGAAGTAATTCCATCACACATGCAAAAAGCATCCAGTCAAATGGATGCTTTTTCGTTTTCTTCAATATTGAGGGTCAGTAATTCAGACTTTATGTCATCCAGTGCTTCCAAAGTACCGATGAATGAAGCGGGGTTAACCAGTGTAATCAGCCTGCTGTCCTTCATGGCAATGGAAGAGAACCATTTTGATGAGGCCCCTGCTCCAATCGGCAGCAGTTTGAGCTGTTCTTGTTCAAGCTCCAGTATTTCCTTTGCTTCACTCACTAGCAGTCCGGCTGTTAATTCATCCGTCTGAACCGTGATAATCTTTGCCTTTTCCAGCTCATTGTTCTCTATTTTCTTGAAAAGGCATGAAACGTCGATGACTGGGACCAATTCACCTCTGATCGGCATAACACCCTTTACATAGTCCGGAAGATTGGGGATTGGTTTGAGATCAAGCACTTTCTCAATTGAGACAACATGCTCGATCGAAATCCCGAAATCTTCTCCTTGAGTTTGAAAAATTACCGCCTTCATAATAGACCATGCCCCTTCCGATATTCATCGTATCTATCATACTATGGATTGGTTATCTGGAAAAGCCTCCCGGATATTTTTCGTAAAGTGGGACTTTATCCCTCTAAATATGGTAAACTATTCAAAATTTATCAGGAGGGGCTTCTATGAACCGACCAGAAGCAGTGTCAGCAGCCTATGATTTTGTTAATGAGCATTACCCCGAATGCCAGGCAGCACTTTTAGCTGGAAGTACATCCAGAGGAGAAACGCGCCCCTTATCAGATCTCGACATCGTTATCTTTGTAACGGGAATTATCCGGTCGTACAGGGAATCTATCCATTTTAAAGGCTGGCCCGCGGAAATTTTTGTACACAGCCTTCTTTCGATAAACGAAATCTATGAAGCTGACCGGAAACGGGCGATTCCGAGCATGCAAAGAATGGTTTTTGAAGGGAAAATCATTAAGGATAATGGGATTGTATCTCAGTTGAAGAAGGAGGCAGAAATTCAGCTGCTAAAAGGACCTGATTCATGGCCGGATTCCATGATTAGAATGAAAAGGTACTTCATTACCGATGCATTAGAGGATTTAAAGGATAGCAGCTCAAGGGAAGAACAGCTTTTTATCGTTCAGGCGCTTACTGATCTTTTATATGAGTTTTATTTGAGAATGAACAGGCAATGGCTCGGGTCAAGCAAGTGGAAATATAGAACACTCGCTGCGTTTGATCCAGATCTCACGATTGATTTCATGGAGGCGCTGCACCGTTTTTACGAGAAGGGGGAAACCGGAAAGCTTCTCCAGCTGGCCGACCGGATATTGAAGCCTTTTGGCGGAAGGCTGTTTGATGGGTTTTCATTAGGAAAAGACTAAAAAAGCAGGGCCATCTCCAATCGGGACGGCCCTGCTGTTCTATTATTTTGCTGCTTCTTCGATTACCGCAACTACCATTTCAGCGGTTTTAACCAGTTCTTCGACTGGCATCTTTTCGTTAGTGGTGTGAATATCTTCATAGCCTACAGCGAGATTGACGGTCGGAACTCCATTTCCTGCAATGACGTTCGCATCACTTCCACCGCCGCTTGTAAGCAGACGGCTCTCACGGCCGATGGCTGCCGCAGCACGCTTCGCAACTTCGACAACGTGATCGCCTTCCCCGAATTTAAAGCCCGGGTACATAACCTGAATATCTACTTCCGCTTGACCGCCAAGTTCTTTTGCCGCCTCTTCAAACGCCCGTTTCATTTTTTCTACTTGGGCTTCCATTTTTTCAGGCACTAAAGATCTTGCTTCTGCCAGAATTTCTACATGGTCACAAACGATATTCGTTTGAGTGCCCCCTTCAAAGCGTCCGATGTTAGCCGTCGTTTCATCATCCAGACGGCCAAGAGGCATTTTAGAAATGGCCTTGGCGGCAATTGTAATCGCCGAAACACCTTTTTCCGGCGCTACTCCAGCATGAGCAGTTTTGCCTTTGATTACGGCTTTTACCTTCGCCTGAGTAGGAGCGGCAACAATGATGTCCCCTACTTTCCCGTCACTGTCCAGTGCATATCCGAATTTAGCTGTCATCAGCTTAGGATCCAGGGCTTTTGCTCCGACAAGACCGGACTCTTCTCCGGCAGTAATGACAAATTCAATTTTGCCGTGCGGAATTTCTTTTTCTTTTAAAATACGGATTGCTTCAAACATCGCAGCAAGACCCGCTTTGTCATCTGCTCCGAGAATGGTTGTACCATCTGTTACGATATATCCATCTTTAATGGATGGTTTAATGCCCTTGCCTGGTACAACGGTATCCATGTGGGATGTAAAGTAAATCGGATCCACTCCATCTTTGGTTGCTTCCAGCGTGCAGATCAGGTTGCCTGCTCCATGCCCCGTTATGCCTGTCGTATCATCCTCCGTAACGTCCAGTCCAAGGCTTGCGAATTTTTCTTTCAGCACCTTCGCAATTTCTGCTTCAAACTTTGTTTCGGAATCGATTTTTACCAATTCGAGAAATTCTTCTACTAGCCTGTCTTGATTTACCATGGTGTTCCCTCCGTTTTCAATCACTTATAGCGGAATATTTCCGTGTTTTTTGTATGGCCGTGTCTCTTTCTTAGAAGAGAGCATGTCCAGTGCCTGAATAAGCTTAATCCTGGTTTCCCTAGGATCGATGACATCATCGACCATTCCCTGGCTTGCTGCTACGTATGGATTAGCGAATTTCTCACGATATTCCTCAATTTTTTTTGCTCGTTCCGCTTCCGGTTCTTCACTGTTTTGAATGTCTCTTGAAAAAATGATATTTGCCGCACCTTGGGGTCCCATCACGGCAATTTCAGCGTTCGGCCATGCGTATACCAGGTCTGCACCGATTGATTTGCTGTTTAGTGCTACATAGGCACCCCCGTATGCTTTTCTTAAAATAACCGTAATTTTGGGAACCGTTGCTTCTGAGTATGCGTATAAAATTTTTGCTCCGTGACGGATAATTCCGCCATGCTCCTGTTTAACACCAGGGAAAAATCCGGTTACATCTTCAAATGTAATAATCGGAATGTTAAAGGAATCACAAAAACGGATAAATCTCGCAGCTTTGTCTGAAGAATCGATATCCAGTCCTCCAGCCATGTATTTCGGCTGATTGCAGACTAAACCGACCGTTTTTCCCTTTATCCGTGCAAATCCGACCACCATATTTTTGGCAAAGCCCTCATGGACTTCCATGAATGAATCCGGGTCCATAATATTATGAATGACGGTTCTTACATCATAGGGTCTGATCGCATCAAAAGGGATTAAATCAGTTAAATCAGGACGGTAATCGCTCCCTTCAGGTTCTTCTTCATTTGGCGGCTTTTCTTCATTATTCTGAGGCAGATAGCTTAAAAGAAGCCGGACCTTTTCCAAAACTTCCTGCTCTGTCCCGCCGGAAAAATGGGCATTCCCGCTGACTGTATTATGTACATGCGCTCCACCAAGATCTTCTGAGCTGATTTTCTCACCAGTCACGGTTTCAATAACCTTCGGCCCTGTAATAAACATTTGGCTTGTTTTCTCCACCATGAAAACAAAATCAGTAATAGCCGGAGAATAAACCGCGCCGCCTGCACACGGTCCCAGAATAACGGATATTTGGGGAATGACCCCTGAATATATGCTGTTTCTGTAAAAGATGTGTCCGTAACCATCTAATGATACCACACCCTCTTGAATCCTCGCACCTCCAGAGTCATTCAGCCCAATGAATGGAGTGCCGTTCTTCGCTGCAAGGTCCATCACTGCTGCAATTTTTTTCGCATGCATTTCTCCGAGCGCTCCGCCAAATACCGTGAAGTCCTGTGAAAATAAATAAATGGGTCTGCCATTTACCTTTGCATACCCGGTTACCACTCCATCTCCCGGTCCTTTTTTGCCTTGGAGGCCAAAATCATTGCACCGGTGTTCAATAAACGCATTCAGTTCAACAAAGGTCCCCTCATCAACCAGTAGGTCAATTCGTTCTCTTGCCGTTAGCTTTCCCTTTTCATGCTGTTTTTCTATTTTATCATCTCCGCCGCCCATCTCAATCTCACGCCGGCGGTCATATAATTCGTTAATTTTATCGTAAATATCCATATTCATTTCACATCATTCCCCTTTTTTTCACAAAGCTCTGTTAAAGTTCCGCCTGTTGATTTCGGGTGCAGAAACGCAATGGCAGCCCCTCCTGCACCTAAGCGCGGAGTATGGTCGATCATGTTAATGCCCTGCGTCTTCAGTTCTTCAATCCGTGCTGCAATGTTTTCTACTTTATAAGCTACGTGATGAATTCCTTCGCCTCTTTTTTCAATAAACTTTGCTACCGGGCTATCGGAGGAAGTCGGCTCAAGCAACTCAATTTTTTGATTGCCCGCGTCTAAAAAAGCGACCTTGACCAGCTGGGAAGGCACTTCTTCCTCTCCAATGAGCTTCATACCTAATGTGGCTTCATAAAACGGCAGCGAATTCTGAATAGATGTTACCGCGATCCCTATATGATCTACTTTTTTTATCATGCTTTATCTCTCCCATGCTGTAAACGGATACATACATACATTCTCCAATATCCGCCTTGATTCCTTCTTATTCGAGTGAATCTCTTATTTCTGATTTGGTCTTGTCCGGAATTGAAATTCACGTTAAAATGAAACTATTGATTTTTGGGAGTGATTGACATGTCCAATAAAAAAGTCCAGAAAATTGTTGTGATGGTTATGCTGGGAGTCATGCTCCTGACAACGCTTCTAGCCGGATTATCAACTTTCATCGGGTTCTAAATAGGTGTTATATAAAAGGATCGCTGCGGCAGATTTGCCTCAGCGGTCCTTTTTATTTTTGCTTTGTTAGACTTGGCTTTGATTTTCGCTGCAGTCGTTCGCTCCAATCAGCCAACTTATTAGCTAACACGATTTTGCATATGATCGAAATCCGGAAACGTTCTGTTCACACCTGTTCTTGATTAATTAACTTTGCCGAAATTAATTGATCGAAGAAGGAGAATTGAATAGTCGTAAAGAACTACATTCATGCAGGATATTAGCTTATATGGAAAGGAGAATGATGAATGGAATTAGAACCCTGTTTTAATCATAATAGTGCAGCTGGAACCCATACATGTGCTTATTGCATGAAACGGTATTGCAAGGAATGTTTTTTACTGCATACTTCTAGAAAGGTAGTGATCTGCACCGGCTGCTATCAGAATATATCCAATCGAATTAAAAAAGTTTTCCCTTTGAACTTATCGCTGATCATCCTATCTGTATTATTTTTAATAGCCGTTCAAGTATGTTACTTTATAGAGCTTACCGACTTTTCAGCCACATTTATATCAACTCTATTTTTTACTGGTGCTGCCGTTTGGCAAATAAAAAAGCGAAAAACTTACAGGGAATTTTTAATCTCAGAGAAATCTCCAGAAGCATTACATGCATCCCCATCTGAATAATACATAACAGAACAGAAAAAACTCGCCAAATTTGGCGAGTTTTTTAAATCCTTTTATTCGGTTGAAATGGCCCCTTTTTCCTTAGCCAGTGTTTCAAACGTTTGATTCGTATCGGTAATCCAGACTTTGGTTCCGATTGGAATTTTGGAAAAGAGCTGTTTAACTTCTTCATTGTGCATGCGGACACAGCCCTGTGTGACAAAGCTTCCGATGGATGATTCGCGATTCGTTCCGTGAATACCATATGTCCGTCCATCCGTTCCTTCTGCATCAAATCCGATCCATCGGGGACCGAGAGGATTTTTCGGATCTCCGCCGGGAATGTCTTTTTTCCGGTAGTATGGATCCACCGCTTTAACGACAATTGAGAATTCTCCCTCTGGTGTAAGCTTTGATTCCTTACCGCTGGCAACAGAGTAAATCTTCTGAATCGATCCATCATCAATAAAAGCCATTTCGTTCGTTTGCTTATTTATAATCAGGTATGGATCTCCCTCAACCGGGTTATGTCCCAGCGGCCAAATCGGAGAAGCCATCAGTATGGAAAGAATCATCATCCATTTCAAAAGCAGCACCCTCTTTTTACTTATTATGAGAAAAAAGAGGGTGCTCCATCCTTATTTCAGTCCTTTGAAATAACTTTTCATCACTAAATATTGTTCAAGCTCCCTCACAAGATGAAGAAGGGAAGCACGGGTTTCAAATTCTTCTCTTGTTTTCGGCAGCTCCATTTCCTGAAAGGATGCTTTCATATCGTGCAGCTTTCTTAAAAACATATGGGCGGTGTTTCCTGGATGAATATGCTCGCGCAGATCTTTAATGAAATCGGCGATCATTTCCCCCTGTTCAACGGTAACGGATAAGTTTGAAATCAGCGGCAATAGCCGTTCAATTAATTCGAATTGTTTTTCTCTCATCCGAAAATAATGGTAATACAGGTTTTCGTTCCGGAGGAAATGGTTTTCAACATCCCGGAAGGCAAGTGTTTTGGCTTCATGAATGAGACTCGCCGTTTCTGTTATCTCTTTGCCATCCCATTGATTGTCCCCTTCAAGCAGATACAGCTCCATCTGGCAGAAAATCGAGGCAAAATTGGCTTCTATCTTTTTTTGATATGTTTCCAGCCTTCTGTCGACGCTCGGCATATAAAGGTTCATGATTAGGGCAACACCGATGCCTGTTGCAATCAGGGCAAGCTCGTTCAATATGAGCGGTAAAGTAATATGGTTGGATGCGTATAAATGAAGAATGATGACAGAGCTGGTTACAATGCCTTCCTTCGCTTTTGCCATAACAGCTACCGGTATAAATAACAGCAGCATAAGTCCGATGACTAGCGGAGAATAGCCGAACAGCTCAAAAAATGCGAATGAAAATATGATAGCGATGGAACACGCCAGAAATCTCGCCCATGAGCTTTGCAGGGATTTTTTCTTTGTTACCTGAATGCAGAGAATCGCAATAATTCCTGCTGAGGGGAAATTTTGAAGTCCGAACAATTGGGCTAGGCTGATCGCGGCAGCAGTTCCCAATGCGGTTTTTATCGTTCTGTAGCCTATTCTAAATTGCTTCATGCAAAAACTCCTAATTCTTGTTGTCCCTATATTGTAACCTAAAAAAGAACTGGTTCAAGCGGAAGCACCCCTCTCCTTTGACAAACACCTCGATTGGGTGCAGCAAAAGGAGGCGGGCGCCGCTTGCCAGCTCTATAGTCCGATACTAGTTTACAGCATTTTGCTCAAAAAGTCTTGTGCCCTTTGTGTTTTAGGATGGGCAAAAAATTCCGCAGGAGGAGCATCCTCTACAAGGGCTCCGCCATCCAGGAAAAGGACCCGGTCCGCAGCTTCCCGTGCAAAGCCCATTTCATGTGTTACGATAATCATCGTCATTCCTGTATGTGCCAAGTCTTTCATTACATCAAGGACTTCTTTGACCATTTCAGGATCCAGAGCAGATGTCGGCTCATCAAAAAGCATGACATCCGGGTTCATAGCAAGTGCTCTTGCGATCGCCACCCGCTGCTTTTGGCCCCCGGAAAGACGGCTCGGGTATTCATTTGCTTTATCGCTTAAGCCAACCTTTACAAGAAGCGCCTTCGCTTTTTCCTCTGCTTCTGCTTTTGACAGACCCTTAACAGTAGTCGGAGCGTAAGTCAGATTTTGCAGCACGGTTTTATGAGGAAACAGATGAAAGTGCTGGAACACCATTCCTAAGTTCTGACGGATCACGTTAATTTTCGCTTTAGGAGCCGTGACTTTTTCTCCGCCAATTTCAATTTCACCGCTCGTTGGCACCTCGAGAAGATTTAAGCATCTTAAAAAGGTTGATTTTCCTGATCCTGATGGACCAATAACCGCAACCACTTCTCCTTTATTTATGGATACTGAAATATTGTGCAATACTTCGTTTTTCCCGAAGGATTTATGCAGCTTGTCCACTTTAATCACTTTGTCTCAATCTCCTTTCAATCAGCTTGCCGATCATCGTAAGGATCATGACGAGAATGTAATAGATGAGCCCCGCGAATAAAAGCGGTTCAAAGTATTTATACATATCGGCACCGACTTGATAAGAGCGTCTCATAACGTCTCCAAGACCAATAACCGTTACGATCGCAGACTCCTTTGTCAGCGTAATAAACTCATTAACCAGGGCAGGCAGGATGTTTTTAAATGCCTGCGGGAGAATAATATCCTTCATCGTTTGATTGTACGGAACACCGAGAGCCATAGCCGCCTCGCGCTGCCCTTTATCGACAGCTAAAATTCCTGCACGGATCACTTCAGATATGTAAGCCCCTGAATTAAGGGTGAAAGCGGCAACTGCAGCCCAATACGGTTCAATCGTACCGATAAATTGCGGAAGACCGAAGTAGATAATCAGCAGCTGCAGAACGAGAGGCGTTCCGCGAAAGATGGATGTATAAAAATCGGCCAGCCAATTAAGGGGCTTTATTCGGCTGATTTTAAGCAGAGCAAGGACGATTGCCCATGTAAATCCAAAAAGAGCGGAAAGAGCCACAAGCTTTAATGTGATGCCAAGTCCTCCCAGTATAAAGGGGATTGAACCTGAAATAGCTGAAAAATCGATATTCATCAGATCACTCCTTTCTACTTGTCAAAAGAAACGTTCAACCTTCAGAGTTGAACGTTTCTCCTATTTATTCAGATTTTTGATCTTGGCCGAACCATTTCAGAACAAGCTTTTCCAATTCGCCGTTTTCTTTCATTTTATTAAGAGCTTCATTAAATTCTTTTGTGTATTTGCTGTCTTTTTGGAAAGCGATGGCGGAACCCGCTTCCTCTTCATTCCCGGTTTCCATTGTGAAACCTTCAAGATCTTTATCTTTTTCAAAATATCCTTTAGCTACTGTGTCTTCAATAATGGCAGCCTCAAATCGTCCTGCTTTAATTTCTTGAACGATATCTGGAATACGATTGCGGTTTTCGATTTTAATTTTGGTTTTCTCTGCGATTTTTTCTGCTTCCCCTTCCTGGATAGAACCGAGCTGAACTCCTACTGTTTTGCCTTCCAGGTCCTCAACCGTTTTAATTCCGCTGCCTTTTTTAGACACGATCATGTGCTTCGCTGTGTAATAAACATCCGTGAAATCTACGTTCTTTTTGCGTTCTTCCGTCGGTGTCATTCCTGCCAGAACCATATCAACCTGTTTCGCTTGCAGGGCTGGTACAAGACTATTAAAATCCAGGTCCTGAATTTCTACCTTGTAGCCAAGTTCGTCTGCCAAAGCATTAACCAAATCAATATCAAAACCGATAATGTCATCGCCTTTTGTCGTATCTTTGTATTCAAATGGTGGATAGTCGGCAGATGTAGCCATCTTTATAACTTTCTTCTCTTCTCCTTCATCCCCTGATGTTTCTTCTGAAGATCCGCATGCGGCAAGCATAGAAGCAATTACGAGGCCAATTGCTAGCAATAACCATTTTTTCATTGTTTGTTTCCCCCTATAATTTTGTAAAGTTAAAAATATTCTAAATTTAATAAAATTATGTCCTATATCCTAGAACTTTTCAAGAAGTTTTTAACCTTATATTTATACGATATTTTGTATTTTAACACGATTTTATATTTATGCAATATAGTAATTAAAAATAAATTTAATTTTATATTTTACTATTCTTGAAAAATACCGATGCATCAGGGTTAATCATCACTTTAATTGATAAAAGCAAAAAAAAAGAGACCTCTATTTAAAGGTCTCTCTTAATAATTATACACAACTGTGATTACACTTCCTTGCAGTGCTGTTCAAATGCTTCCTGAAGTTTTGCTACTACAGCCATCGGCTCGTGCCCTTCAATTTCATGACGTTCTACCATTGCTGCAAGCTTACCGTCCTTCATAAGGGCAAATGATGGAGAGGATGGCGGAAATCCTGTAAAGAATTCACGAGCTCTTGCTGTCGCTTCTTTATCCTGTCCGGCAAATACCGTTACAAGGCGGTCTGGACGCTTATCATAATGAACGGAATGAGCTGCAGCCGGTCTCGCAATTCCTCCAGCACATCCGCAAACAGAGTTCACCATTACAAGCGTTGTTCCCTCTTGTTTGAATGTATCCTCTACCTCATCTGCTGTTGTTAATTCTGTATAGCCTGCAGCTGTTATTTCCTGGCGGGCCTGTCTGACAACATCATTCATAAACAAATTAAAATCTATGTTCATATTAATCTCTCCTTTGCTTTACACATCACAATAGTCTGCTTTGAAACTGGTGAAGATCGCTCCTACTGTTTATTTTACCAAGAGCAGGGATGTTTCCGCAAACCGGATGATTAGCTTTTTGATTTTAAAAATTCCTCAACAAGCTCTTTGACGAGCGCTGAGACAGCTGCTTTCTCTTCTGCTATATTCTGCTCAGCTGCTGAGAGCCGTTCCAACACGGACGGATTTTTGTAAAAAGCATAGAGCAGCTCATCTTTTATACTTTCGTGGAGCCAGTCCTTTTGCTGTCCGCGCCTCCGTTTTTCAAACAATCCAGATTCCCTCGTTGTTTTCTGGAATGCCTCTATCTTTTCCCAAACCTCCTGAATCCCTGTTTCTTTCAGGGCACTTGCCGGCAGGGCCTCCGTGGTCCAGCCCTCGGTGTATGGCTTCAGAAAATGAAGCATTGTGCTGTATTCCTGTACTGCTTTTTTAGAGAGCGGGAGATTGCCTCCATCTGCTTTATTTACCACAACGAGATCTGGAAGCTCCATTATCCCCTTCTTCATGGTCTGCAGCTCGTCACCTGCTCCTGTAAGGACTAGCAGCAAAAAGAAATCAACCATGCCCCGAACAAGGTATTCCCCCTGTCCGACTCCCATCGTTTCTATAAGAATGATGTCAAATCCGGCAGCCTCGCAAAGCAGCATCGTTTCCCTTGTTTTCCGGCCTACCCCGCCAAGGGTTCCGCTTGAAGGAGACGGCCGAATAAAGGCATCCGGGTTTACAGAAAGCCTCTCCATCCTTGTTTTGTCGCCGAGTATGCTGCCCTTTGAAACATGACTGGTCGGATCAACAGCAAGCACTGCCACCTTATGGCCTTTCTTGCATAAATAGGTTCCGAACGTATCAATAAACGTGCTCTTTCCTGCTCCGGGTACTCCCGTTATTCCAATGCGGATCGAGCTGGTCCTTTTTGATAAAACCTTATCCAGCAGGCTCTGAGCTGCATCAAAATGCCGCTCCGCATTGCTCTCAACCAAGGTTATCGACTGAGCCAGAATGCTTCTGTCTCCCCTTATTATTCCTTCTGCAAGGTAATCTGGATCGATCGGGCGATGTTCTCGTTTTCTCTTCATCGTTCTTCCTTAACGTCCTCATATCCAAGAACGTCATAAAGCTTGTCCAGTACCTTCCTTGCAGCGGCAGGAATGACCGTACCGGGTCCAAAAATTTCAGCTGCTCCGTTTTCTTTAAGAAAATCATAGTCTCTATAAGGAATTACACCGCCGATGATGATCAAAATGTCCTCCCTCCCAAGCCTTTTCAGTTCTGCTTTCAGCTGCGGCAGCAAGGTTTTGTGACCGGCTGCAAGAGAACTCATTCCGACTACATGGACATCATTTTCTACGGCCTGTGCAGCGGTTTCAGCAGGTGTCTGGAAAAGCGGTCCGATATCCACGTCAAATCCCAAATCGGCAAAAGCAGTAGCAATCACTTTCGCACCTCGGTCATGTCCATCCTGGCCCATCTTTGCAATCAGAATCCTTGGTCTTCTTCCCTCATACTCCTGAAATTCATCGGCTGCCTTTCGGACTGAGCTGATCTCTTCTTCATTGGAATATTCGGAACTGTATACGCCGCTCACAGATCTGATCACCGCCTGATGTCTTTTTGAAATGCGCTCAATTGCAAATGAAATCTCTCCAAGCGTAGCACGGTTTCTTGCTGCCTCTACTGCCAGCTCAAGCAGGTTGCCTTCCCCTGTTTCAGCAGACTTTGTGATTGCATTCAGCGATTGCTCTGTCTTTGCTTCGTCCCGATCAGCTTTAAGCTTTTGAAGTCTTTCAATTTGTTTGTTTCGCACTTCCGTATTATCAATATTCAGCACATCCAGGTCGTCTTCTTTTTCAAGTCTGAATCGATTGACTCCAACTATCGTTTCCATCCCTGAATCAATCCGGGCCTGCCTTCTGGCCGCTGCTTCTTCAATCCGCATCTTTGGAAGGCCGGTTTCAATGGCTTTGGCCATTCCGCCGAGCTCCTCCACTTCCTCTATTAAACTCCAAGCCCGTTCCATTAAATCATTTGTAAGAGATTCAACATAGTAGGATCCTCCCCATGGATCAATTACGCTGCAGATGCCGGTTTCCTCCTGCAGATAAAGCTGGGTATTCCTCGCAATTCTTGCACTGAAGTCAGTCGGCAGAGCGATTGCTTCATCCAATGCATTCGTATGAAGAGATTGAGTATGACCCATTGCAGCCGCATGCGCTTCAATAGCCGTTCTCGTCACATTGTTAAACGGATCTTGCTCTGTAAGGCTCCAGCCGGATGTTTGCGAGTGCGTCCTAAGCGCCAGCGATTTTGGATTTTTAGGATTAAATGGCTGGATGAGTTTAGCCCACATTTGTCTGGCAGCCCGCATTTTCGCTACTTCCATGAAATAATTCATGCCGATTGCCCAAAAGAACGAGAGCCTCGGTGCAAAGGCATCGATATCCATTCCTGCTTTCAGCCCGGTCCGCACATATTCAAGGCCATCCGCAAGCGTGTAGGCAAGCTCTATATCATTCGGCGCTCCAGCCTCCTGCATATGGTAGCCCGAAATGCTGATGCTGTTGAATTTCGGCATGTTCTGGGCCGTATACTTAAAAATATCGCCAATAATTCTCATCGACATATCCGGGGGGTAAATGTACGTATTCCGAACCATGTATTCTTTCAAAATATCATTTTGGATGGTACCTGTAAGCTTATCCAGCGCAACTCCCTGCTCTTCTGCGGAAACGATGTAGAATGCCATGATCGGCAGCACGGCTCCATTCATTGTCATCGAAACACTCATCTCATCCAGAGGAATGCCATCAAAAAGAATATTCATGTCTAAGATGGAGTCGATCGCCACTCCTGCTTTTCCAACATCCCCTTCTACACGCGGATGGTCAGAATCATAGCCCCGATGCGTAGCCAAGTCAAAGGCAACGGATAATCCTTTTTGCCCCATAGCAAGATTGCGCCTGTAAAAGGCATTGCTTTCCTCAGCTGTAGAAAAGCCCGCATACTGCCGGATGGTCCAAGGTCTGTTCACATACATCGCTGCATAAGGCCCCCTTGTAAAAGGAGCGAGCCCGGGGAAAGATTCTTCTGTGCCTGATGCATCCTCCGCACTGTACCACTGCTTGAGCTGAATTTTTTCATTCGTTTCAAATACAGGCTGTGCGGTTTCATTAGCTGCTGTATTTTCAGTTACATGTAAATGGTCTGCTGTAAGCCGTACTCTTTCCATCAGTTATGAACCCCCAATACGTTTTGCAGCTCTTCAAGAAATGCCAGTCGATTCATCCCCATAACAACTTCCCTTTGGATGGACAGTCTTTCTTCCCATTCAGCGGGCTGTTTGCCGACTGTATATATTTCTGACTTTGCGTTTCGGATAAAAGAAAAAATCTCATTCTTATATTCTATATAGCTTTGATCGCTACCGCATAAAAACACTGGTTTGTTTAAATCTGCTCCAGAGAATGGCGTTATGCAGGCTTCTATTCCTCCTGAGTCAAGCAGGCCCGCCAGAAAATCAAGACGGGGTTTATATTCTTTAAGACTACCGAGAACAGCTATTTGTACGGATGGTGCCACGCCTTTTTGCTGTGTATATTCCAACGCATTTACTCTCAGGTTTTCAAAGGATTCCGCTAATCGAACGGGCTTGATCTGTGCTGTCTTTTTATTAATGGTTTCATAACTTATCTTTTTGCCTTCATCTAATTTAGATCTGGATTCGCTAAAGGATTCCTTCGGCCAAAGGGAGATAGGTATGTGTTTCTCAGCTGCTTCAATCCGGTCTTCAGGGTTAGCGTAATAATTGACGCCGATCATCCTTTTCTTTTGAATATTCAAGCTCTCAGCCAGCGCGTCATAGCCGGCAGATAATTCAGCTTGAATATCACCCTCTTGAAGCACCTTCAGAAAACCACCGTTTTCTTCGATTTCCAAGATTTTATCCCACGCTGCTTTGGCTAATTCCTGTGTAAGCGACTCGATATACCATGATCCTCCGGAAGGATCATTAACTTTTCCAAGCAGGCTTTCCTCACTCAGCAGATAATGAATATTTCTTGCTGCCCGCTCAGATAAAATAGAGCCGCCATTCACCTCATCAAAGGGAAGAATGGTAATGGCATCCGCATTCCCGAGCACAGCTGAAAAGGCTTCGGTTGACGTGCGGAGGAGATTCACATGAACATCCAGCCGTGACTTATTAAAGGAGGATGTTTTGACGTGTGTATAAAGCTTTTGCGCTTCAAGGTCCCCTCCAAACGCGGAAACAATCGAGCTCCACAGCAGGCGTGCTGCGCGGAGCTTCGCTGTTTCCATGAAAAATTGGGATCCGGATGAGAAACTGAATGCAGATTTTCCTGCAGCGAGCTCAGCTGATTTTCCATTTTCTCTGCACCAATTTAAAAAATCGATGGCTTTCGCAAAGGTATAGGCCAGTTCCTGAACAGCATTTGCGCCGCTATTGTGAAGCAGATCTCCTTTAAAAAGGATGGTTTTCTGATTACCTGATCCTGCAGCCGCTTCCGTATAATCCATCATCCAGCAGAGGGCATGATCAAGGTCCTCAAGGTTGCCCTGCATCACCGCCTCATATGGGTCACATCCTGCCGTTCCCTCTCCAAGACTCTTCATCTCTGCTGCAAAAGAAGCCATAAGCTCCGGAGCCTCTTCAAAGTCGATTATATAATGAAGATTGCTTGATTTTAGATGAGCTATGAGCTTCTGAAAATTACCCTGCTCCAGGATGGTTTGCAGAGAAGATAAATAAAAGGAATTTAACCCTTTTTCGTCCGCAGAATCCAGAGCGGAGACGAGATGATCGATCGATTCATAATGATCAATCGATTGTGACGTTTTCCACATCTCTCTTATTTTCTTAGTACCCCTTATGTAAGGAGCCTCTCCAGGCTCTGAAACTTGTACTGAATCTTTTTTTAAATAAAGCGGTTTCAAAATGATCTTTTCATTTGTAATGGTCTTAAGTGATTCAGCAGACTTTCCTTTTAGCGCTTTGCTGACTGCTTCAAGCCATGCCTGCTCTGTAGCTTCCTGCGTACTCTGCCCCTTGTTCATTTTCTGCTTCCCATTGGAAGCCCACCCCCTAAGAATGCGTTTTCATTTATAAGGAAATGCGTTTCCTATCCCATACCTTATTGTATTATAACTATTTATATCCAGCAATTGCAGGGTGTAGTTTTCATCCTCTCCCGTGGTGGTATACTAGTTGTAACGATTCTGTAGGTAAAGGAAGAGCGTTTATGAAAAAAACCATGTTAATCATTAATGGCAGCGCCGGACAGAAAAATGTAGAAAAAAGCCTTCAAATTATCGTACCGGTGCTGACGAAGGCAAGCCCGCATCTCCTGATTCTGCAGACGCAGCGAGCTTTGGATGCAAAACGGTACTGCGAATTGTATGGAGAAGAGATGGACATCGTTTATATTCTAGGTGGAGACGGAACGGTACACGAATGCATAAATGGACTCGCTCAACTGAAGAACAGGCCGGCAGTTGGCATATTGCCAGGCGGAACATGCAACGATTTTGCGAGGACATTAGGGATACCTGCAAATTTGAAAGAGGCGGTCCAAGTTTTATCAAATGGCAGCAAACGCAAGATTGATGTGCTCCAGGCGAGTGAGCTATATTTCCTGAATTTCTGGGGAATCGGTTTGATTACTGAAACCTCCAACAATATTGTGGGGGCTGAAAAGGCGATGCTCGGAAAGATCAGCTACTTTTTAAGTGCATTTCGCACGGTTCAGAAAATGGATCCATTTCCTGTCCATTTAAAGGCGGATGATCAGGAATTTGATGGAGAGGCTGTGATGGTGATTGTAGCAAACGGTGGATTTATCGGCACCAATCCTCTCCCTTACCCTGGTATTGAACCGGATGACGGAAAAGCAGATGTGTTTATTTTAAAAAATACAAACTTAGCTACCATAAGGGATTTGCTTACCATGAAAGATGCGTCACAGTGGGACAACAACGAATCGGATCTTCTTCATTTCACAGGAGCAAACATGGAAATCACAACAGAAACGCCGATGAAGGCAGATACTGATGGGGAAGTATACTCCGGTACACCTGAAACAATAAAGGTCTTAAATCAGCATTTAGACTTTTTGGTACCTAATGAGGAAACGAAATAGAGAAACAGGAAGAGTCTGGGACAAAACTAACCAGAAAAAATAAGTAAAGGGTTCCGATCAGATGGTTTTTCTGATCGGGACCCTATTTTATGTTGAAATCTGCTTTTCTTTGTACTTTTATGTGTTCATGGCGGTGTACTTTTTCAAGTTCACCGCCATGAAGGCAAAGCCTAGTTCGTTTTCAACCCTGTTCTTGCCCCTGACGGACATTCGGTTGAAACGCAAATTAGCCTTCAGATATCCAAAAACTGGTTCTACGTCAATTTTTCGCTGAGCGTAGATGGAACCCGTTTTTTCTTCCGAAAGCTGCTGCTTGATCTGATTTTTTTGTTGTTCCCACTTCTCATTGTAATAGACCTTGCGGTTATTCCCATCCTTCGCTTTTGTACATTGAGCGCGTAGAGGGCAATCGGAACAATCCTCGCATTCGTAAACTTTCATCTCTCGCTTAAAGCCGTTTCGATCGGTGCGATGGGATACATATTGGAACGGTAATCGTTTTTCTTGTGGGCATATGAACGAGTCGTCTTCTTCCTTGTACGTCCAATTGGCGGCGTGAAACTCGTTCTTCTTGAAATTCTTTTTGTTCTCTTTACGATAGGTATTATAGGTAATGAGCGGTGTCCGTTTTCGATTCTCTATGACATCCGCGTAGTTTTCTTCGCTTCCATACCCCGCATCCGCGACGATATACTCCGGGAGTGTGAAGAAGTGCTTCTCAATATGATTCAAAAATGGAATGAATGTGCGTGTATCCGTTGGGTTTGGAAATAAATCGTAAGCGAGTGTAAATTGGCCTTGAGTCGCAATCTGAACATTATAACCGGGTTTGAGTTGTCCATTTTTCATGTAATCATCTTTCATTCGCATGAACGTCGCGTCCAAATCCGTCTTGGAGTAACTGTTGCGTTCCTTGAAGATTTTCATATCGTTCTCATATTTTTGTTTGCGCCTCATAAAATCTGAAAACATCTTATGAAGCTTCTTTGGTTCTTTGCGCATGGAACGAAGTTCTTTCCGAACTTTCATATCATCACTTGCTTCTATTTTTTGAGTCAGGTCCTCGACTTTTTCTTCTAGTTTTTTGGCGATTACGGAGAGTTCTTCGATCTTGAGTTCTTCCTGACTTTCCCGTTCGATGGCCAGAATAATATCTTTTTTCAATAGTTCATCATAGATTTGGCTGGATTTCTCCATCAAACTGGCACTGAATTTTTCCACTGATTTTCGCCAGACAAATGTAAACTTATTGGCGTTGGCTTCAATTTTGGTTCCATCAATAAAAATCGCCTCGGCATCAATCAGCTTTTTTTGAACCAGCTGACAGCGAAATTGGACAAAGCCTTGACGAAGAAGGTGTTTAACTTCCGGATGGACACGGAACCGGTTAATGGTTCGATAACACGGGACATACCCTTGAGAAAGCCACATCATCCGAACGCTGTCTGTAAGGAGTCCCTCAATTTTTCTGCCAGAAAAAACAGATTGGGTATAGGCGCATAAGATAATTTTCATCATCATTCTCGGATGATAAGCTGGACACCCGGTCTCGCGTACGAAACTAGAAAAGGCTTCGTTGGGAATCTGTTCAACCAAATGATGAACGGTGTAGGCAATGTCTTTTTCATCGAGTTTCATTTCTAAATCCAGGGGCAAAACAACTTGGTCCATGTTATACTGTTTATACATAAGGGCACCTCCGATGGTTATTGTGTGGTAACTTTAATTTTATCAGAAGGTGTCCTTATATTCTTCATTAAAAATGCACGAAAAAATAGAAAGAGAGGCCGTCGCAACTTATTTGCGACGGCCTCTCTTATTTACAGGGATTTGTCCCAGCCTCTTTTCAATTCACTATAGAAGTTGGTGTTCAGCCTTATTTCTTAATAAACAGACGTCGTTTCTTTCGAAATATTTTCAAGAATTTCTTTCACTCTAGCAAGGAAACGTCCGCAAACCAGACCGTCTAATACACGATGATCAAGAGATAAACACAGATTAACCATATCGCGAACGGCAATCATTCCATTGTTCATCACAACCGGACGCTTTACGATCGACTCGATTTGGAGGATTGCAGCCTGCGGGTGGTTGATAATTCCCATTGACTGAACAGAACCAAATGAACCCGTGTTATTCACAGTGAAGGTACCGTCCTTCATATCATTGGAACCGAGCTTTCCGCTTCTTACCTTTCCGGCAAGCTCCGTAATTTCCCTGGCAATTCCTTTGATCGTTTTTTCATCGGCTTGTTTAATGACAGGGACGAATAATGCGTCATCCGTGGCGACAGCGATGGATAAATTGATGTCTTTTTTCTGTACAATCTTGTCTCCCGCCCACATGGAGTTCATTTGCGGGAATTCTTTTAGCGCTTGCGAGACAGCTTTTACAAAGAACGCAAAGAAGGTTAAGTTGAAGCCTTCTTTCTTCTTGAATTCATCTTTTATGGATCCGCGGTACTCCACAAGGCTTGTAACATCCACTTCAACCATCATCCAGGCATGAGGAGCCTCATGCTTGCTTTTAAGCATATTGGCAGCTATTGCTTTTCGTACACCTGTTACCGGAATTTCAATGTCTCCAGGAGCAACTGAAACCGAAGCTGGGGCTGCCTTAGCTTGAGTAGCTTGAGTGTGTGCCGGTTGCTCTGTTATCGTTTCTTTCTTTTCTGCCGGTGCTTGCTGCTTGGATTCCGCCGCGCTGCTTTGAGCACCGGCTTTTGGTGCTGTACCGCCGTCAATCAGCTGCTGCAGATCTTTTCGTGTAATTCTCCCGCCAGCTCCGGTGCCGTTCACTTGCTCAAGATCGATTGCGTTATCCTGGGCAAGGCGCAGGACAGCCGGTGAATACCTTTTTTTATTAGATTGATCGCCACTGCCTTCGGGCTTAACTGACGTTTCCGCAGGTGCCTGTTCAGCTGAAGGAGCTTCTTCTTGAGCGCCTCCCTCTACTTCCACCTTGCAGATCACTTGTCCGACCTCAAGTGTGTCCCCTTCTTCAGCTGTGAGCTCTTTAATAATCCCTGAAAAGGAAGAAGGAACCTCAGCGTTTACCTTATCTGTCATAACTTCCGCAATCGGATCGTATTTGTTAACCTTGTCTCCTACCGAAACCAGCCATTTGCTGATCGTACCTTCTGTAACACTTTCCCCAAGCTGGGGCATGGTCATTTGTTCCATTCCCATCGATTGGCACTCCCTTTATAAAAGATTAAAATTCAGCAAGCTCTCTCATAGCCGCTTCCACTTTATCCGGATTCACCATAAAGTATTTTTCCATTGTCGGCGCATAAGGCATAGCAGGAACATCAGGTCCCGCAAGACGCATGATTGGAGCATCAAGATCAAACAGGCAATTTTCAGCTATAATTGCTGAAACCTCGCTCATAATGCTTCCTTCTTTGTTATCCTCTGTCAGCAAAAGAACCTTACCTGTTTTAGAGGCCGCTTCCATAATTGCTTCTTTATCAAGCGGATAAACGGTTCGCAAATCAAGGATGTGCGCAGAAATTCCGTCCTGTGCCAGTCTTTCCGCAGCTTGAAGCGCAAAATGGACACAAAGACCGTATGTAATAACCGTGATGTCCTCTCCCTCTCTTTTCACATCAGCTTTTCCAATTGGCAGCACGTAATCATCTGAAGGAACTTCCCCTTTAATTAAGCGGTATGCACGTTTGTGCTCGAAAAACAAAACAGGATCCTCTTCACGGATCGCAGCTTTGAGCAGTCCTTTTACATCATACGGAGTAGAAGGCATGACAATTTTCAAGCCTGGTGTATTGGCAAAAAGTGCTTCAACGGACTGGGAATGATATAGAGCACCGTGAACTCCACCGCCATAAGGAGCACGGATTACGATTGGACAGCTCCAGTCATTATTCGTACGGTAGCGGATCTTCGCTGCTTCTGAAACAATTTGGTTTACAGCCGGCATAATGAAATCGGCAAATTGCATTTCGGCAATCGGACGCATTCCGTACATGGCTGCTCCGATTCCAACGCCCGCAATAGCCGACTCTGCAAGCGGTGTATCAATGACACGCTCTTCCCCAAATTGGTCATACAATCCAAAAGTGGCTTTAAAAACGCCGCCTTTTTTCCCGACATCTTCTCCTAAAATAAATACTTTGTCATCGCGTTCCATCTCTTCCCGGATTGCCATCGTGACGGCATCAATATAAGATATTACTGCCATTTTTTCTCCTCCTTACTCCGCATATACATGCTTCATTGCTGATTCAGGATCTGCATAAGCCGCATTTTCTGCATAATCAGTTGCTTCATTCACAGCCTGCATGATTTCATCCAAGATGGCTTTTTCTACTTCATCTGTAAGTACACCTGCTTCTCTCAAGTAAGCAGCGAATTTTACATTTGGATCATTCTTTTTCGCTTCGGCTACTTCTTCCTGTTCCCTGTAGCTTCTGTCATCATCATCACTGGAGTGAGGAGTCAGCCTGTAGGAAATGGTTTCAATCAGAGTCGGGCCTTCTCCGCGGCGGCCGCGTTCAGCTGCTTCTTTTACTGCTTTATATACTTCAAGCGGATCATTTCCGTCAATTGTAAATCCAGGCATGCCATATCCAATGGCACGGTCGGATACATTTTTAGCCGCTACCTGCTTCTCATATGGAACCGAAATCGCATATTTGTTGTTTTCGCACATGAAAATAACCGGAAGTTTATGTACTCCTGCAAAGTTAGCTCCTTCATGGAAGTCACCCTGGTTGGAGGAACCTTCTCCAAATGTTACGAACGTCACAATATCTTTCTTTTCCATTCTTCCCGCCATCGCGATTCCGACTGCATGAGGTACCTGAGTTGTTACTGGTGAGGACCCTGTTACAATACGGTTTGATTTCTGCCCAAAATGTCCTGGCATCTGGCGTCCGCCTGAGTTCGGATCTTCTGCTTTCGCAAAGCCTGAAAGCATTAAATCTTTAGCCGTCATTCCGAATGTCAGCACAACACCCATATCGCGATAATAAGGAAGAACATAATCTTTTTCACGGTCCAGCGCGTACGCCGCTCCTACCTGTGCTGCCTCCTGCCCTTGACAGGAAATAACAAACGGGATTTTCCCGGAGCGGTTCAATAGCCACATCCGCTCATCAATTTTTCTTGCCATAACCATTGTTTTGTACATTTCAAGCACTTGCTCATCTGAAAGCCCAAGTGCAGCATGACGATTTTCAGCCATGATAATCCCTCCTTAATCATAACTTCCATCAGCGGAATGGTGTTTTTCTCTGACGGTTCGTTCAGGGCCGCAGGTTGCGGCGCTATTAGTCTGTATTTTTCACTCGTGCTTTTACACCGTACATCAGGCAAGCTTGAATCAGCTGTGGATGGCTTTTCCATCAACGGCCAGCGCCGCTTCACCAATTGCTTCCGATAACGTTGGATGAGGATGAATGGTGCGGCCAATCTCCCACGGAGTGGCATCGAGCACACGCGCAAGGCCCGCTTCTGAAATCATATCGGTTACATGCGGTCCGATCATATGAACACCTAATAGATCATCGGTATCCTTATCAGCTACGATTTTCACAAATCCATCAGATTCCCCGTACACTAGTGCTTTTCCAATGGCACGGAAAGAAAATTTGCCGGTTTTAACATTGTAGCCTTTTTCTTTCGCTTCCTCCTCGGTGTACCCTACACTTGCAGCTTCCGGAGTGGAATAAATACACTTCGAGACAAGTGAATAGTCAATCGGATGAGGATTTTGGTTTGCTATATGCTCTACAGCCAAAATTCCTTCATGCGATGCCACGTGTGCCAGCTGAAGTCCTCCGTTCACATCCCCAATCGCATAGATGTGCGATTCCTTCGTCTGCATGTATGAATTTACTTTAATAAAGCCCTTTTCTACCTGAATATCCGTATTTTCAAGACCGATTCCTTCTACATTAGCCTGTCTTCCTACAGATACGAGCATTTTTGAGGCTTCAAATGACTGATTGGATCCATTTTTCTCAGCTTCAACGAAAACCCCGTTCTCTTTTTTCAACGTTTCCGGCAATACTTTAGCTCCCGTTACAATGTTGACCCCTTTTTTCTTGAGAAGACGCTGCATTTCTTTGGAAATTTCGGCATCCTCCAGCGGAAGAATCCGGTCTGCATATTCGATCACTGTAATATGGACACCGAAGTCAGACAGCATGGAAGCCCATTCTATTCCAATTACTCCGCCTCCGACGATGATCATGGAATCTGGTAAACTTTCCAGCTTCAGTGCATCATCTGATGTCAGCACTGTATCCCCGTCTATTTCAAGACCTGGGAGGGAACGGGGACGCGAGCCTGTAGCGACGATCACATTTTTAGGAATCAGCATTTCATTTTCGGTGCCATTATTCATCTCTACGGAGATCGTACCAGGCATAGGCGAGAAAATAGAAGGGCCTAAAATTCGGCCAAGTCCCTCATACACATCGATTTTCCCTTGCTTCATTAGGTGCTGCACACCTTTATGGAGCTGATCAACAATACCTTGTTTCCGTTCCTGCACCCGCGGAAAATTCAGTTCTACTCCAGAAACGGAAACCCCGAATTCTTCTGATTTCTTCGTTTGTGCAAAAACCTCTGCGCTTCTGAGAAGTGCTTTGCTTGGGATACAGCCTGCATGCAGACAGGTTCCGCCGAGCAAGCCTTTTTCAACAATGGCTGTTTTTAATCCAAGCTGAGAAGCGCGGATCGCTGCCACATATCCGCCAGTTCCTCCGCCGACAATAACGAGATCATATTCTGTCGCCATAAAATAAACTCCCTTCTGCTAGCCGAATACCTTAGCCGGTTTCTTCGTTCCGGGATATTCTTTAGCCTGTTCTTCTTTTTTTAATACCCGAAGAGCACCTTCAGCCAGTGCCTGCAATTCATTCTCACCCGGCAGAATAAGGACATCCGCGATCCAATCTACATGACTGGAAATGAGTGAGGCAAAACGTTTGCCATGTGCAAGACCTCCAGTAAGAACAATGGCGTCGACCTTTCCTTTTAATACTGCACTCGCCGCGCCAATTTCTTTTCCTACCTGATAAGCCATAGCATCCATTACAAGCTTTGCCTTTTCGTCTCCATCTTCAACCATTTTCTCCGCTTTAATAGCATCATTTGTACCAAGGTAGCCAACCATTCCGCCCTGTCCTACAAGCTTCTTCATCACTTCTTCACGGTAATAGTCTCCTGAAAAGCACATGGAAATGAGGTCTCCTGCCGGAACAGTTCCTGCACGTTCCGGACTGAATGGCCCGTCGCCGTGAAGACCATTATTTACATCTACAACTCGTCCTTTTTTATGGACACCGACAGTAATCCCGCCGCCCATATGGGTCACGATGATGTTGAGTTCCTCATACTTTTTTCCGTATTGCGCTGCTGCTTTTCTAGCCATCGCTTTCTGATTCAGGGCATGAAAGATGCTTTTGCGTTCAATTGCAGGCATACCGGATATTTTAGCTATGGGTTCCATTTCATCCACTACAACGGGATCTACTATGAAAGCTGGAATATTTAATCCACAAGCAATTTCATGGGCAATGATTCCGCCCAAATTGGAAGCATGCTGGCCGGCATAACCCTTTTCCAGGTCCTCCAGCATCCTGCTGTTCACCTTATAGGTGCCACCCTCTATAGGGCGGAGCAGACCCCCTCTTCCGCATACGGCAGAAAGCTTTGAAATGTTGATCCCTTCCTCGTCCATTGCTTCTAATATCGCGTTTTTCCGAAAATGATATTGGCTGATGACAGATGGAAATTCATTGATTTCCTCTGTGCTGTGCCTGATGGTTTTCTCTAAGATGGGCCGATCGGAATCAAACACGCCGATTTTGGTCGAGGTTGATCCGGGATTGAGCACCAATATCCGATAATCTGTTTCCTGCAAAAGAATGTCCTCCATTTCTAAACAAATCCAAATCGTATATAGTCCGCTTCTTTTATCTGCGGTTTAAGATATGCTGGCCGTTCTGCAGAAATTGGCTTCTTGAATTTCTCATGCGCTCAATTCTTTCTTCCGCAAGACGGTCTGCCGCTTTATAAGTCGGAATGCTGTCACGCTTCGCAATTTCAAGGACGCTTTCAATGTTGCTGTATATGCTTTCAACCTTTTTCAGAGCTCGATCGCGATTGTAGCCGTAAAGTTCATCTGCTACGTTAATTACTCCGCCGGCGTTGATCACGTAATCCGGTGCATACACAATTCCCATTTCATGAATGGTATCTCCATGACGTGTTTCTTTCAGTTGATTGTTTGCTGCTCCCGCGATAACACGTGCCTTCAACTGAGGGATCGTGTCGTCGTTTATTGTTGCACCTAGCGCACAAGGAGCGTAAATATCGCAGTCCACACTGTAAATTTCATTTGGATCAACAGCCTTCGCACCAAATTCTTCCACCGCACGCTGAACAGCTTCTTTGTTTATATCTGTTACAATCAGCTGTGCCCCTTCTTCATGCAGGTAGCGGCAAAGATTGAAAGCTACGTTGCCTATCCCTTGTACCGCGATTACCTTGCCTTCAAGCGAATCGGATCCGAATGCTTCTTTAGCAGCTGCCTTCATTCCTCTGTATACGCCAAATGCAGTGACAGGGGATGGATTTCCAGAAGAGCCGAATGCCGGAGAAATACCCGTAACAAATTTCGTTTCCTCATGGATAATATCCATATCTTCAACTGTTGTACCAACATCTTCTGCAGTTATGTATCTTCCGTTTAACCCTTGAATGTAGCGGCCGAATGCACGGAACATTTCTTCATTTTTATCTTTTCTCGGATCTCCAATAATAACCGTTTTTCCTCCGCCAAGATTCAATCCTGCAGCTGCATTTTTATAGGTCATGCCGCGTGAAAGTCTAAGTGCATCCTCAACAGCTGCTTCTTCGGATTCGTATGTCCACATGCGTGTTCCGCCTAAGGCAGGTCCAAGAGTCGTATCATGAATCGCAATGATTGCTTTTAAACCTGATTGCTTGTCCTGGCAGAATACCACTTGCTCATAATCGTATTGCTCCATATATTTGAAAAGTTCCATCTTTGTTTCCTCCCTGATTTTCATTTGTATTTATTCATTCGTAGTACAGATTGCTAGTGCTAGGGAATACAATTTGCTTTCAGCAGTGTCAGAACGGCTCGTTAAAATGATTGGAGCTTTTGCTCCTGCAATGAGTCCGCCAACCTTTGCCTGGGCAAAATAAGTCAATGATTTGTAAAAAACATTGCCCGCTTCTATATTCGGCATCAGCAGAATATCTGCTTGCCCGGCTACTTCACTTTCAATTCCCTTATGAATGGCCGCTTCATTAGATACTGCGACATCCAGCGCCATTGGTCCGTCGATTAGACAGCCTTCGATTTGCCCTCTGCGATTCATCTGTGTTAATACGGCTGCATCCAAAGTGGCCTGCATAGAAGGATTCACTACTTCAACAGCGGCAATTGGAGCAACTTTTGGGTTAGCAACCCCAAGCCTATTCGCTACCATAACGGCATTTGAAGTAATTTGAAGCTTTTGCTGAAGATCCGGCTGCATATTCATAGCTACATCTGTCAGAAAAAGGAGCCGGTCCATTGAAGGGATATCAAAAACTGCAACATGTGACAATACACTTCCTGTACGAAGGCCGTATTCTTTATTCAGAACTTCCTTCAGTAATACAGCTGTTGGTAAGCCGCCTTTCATTAAAACGTCGGCCTCCTTGCTTCTTACTGCTTTTACGGCCATTTCTGCAGCAGTCTTTGGAGACTGGGCATGTACAATCCGAATAGAATGGCTTGTGCCGATTTTCCCCTCTAACAGGGCATAAATTTTCATTTCATCTCCAAAAAGAATAAACTCTGCTAAGCCTAGTTCGAGTGCCTTCCTGATCATTTCAATGACTTCATGATCTTCTGCAGCAGCGATTGCAACTCTTTTCCCTTGTATTCCGGCTGCATTTTGGAGAACTGTTTGCAATTTCATGCTTGAATCACCCTCTTCAAAAATTCTGCACCCATAGTTTATCTAAGCAAGAACTATGCCAACATACAAACGCTGACAACTCTGTATACACGAGGAGCCAACTCTGCAAATTATTGCACACTATGCACATTACTGCGTGCTATGTTTTGCAATTCCGTACTTCTCCATCTTGTAATAAAGACTTCGAAGAGAGATTCCTAAAGATTTAGCCGTTCGCGTCCGATTATACTCGAATTTTTGCAGGGATGCTTTAATAAAGTCTTCTTCGGTCCTTTCCATTGCCTCTGACAGAGTCATTTCCGGCTGGCTCAAATCAATTCCAGAAGCGGATTGAGCCTGTTTTCGCGAAACGAAATCTGGCAGGTGGACAGCATTTATGCACCTTTCAGAGGGGTGCATAAAAATCATGGCTCTTCCCAAAATATTTTCAAGCTCCCTTACGTTTCCCGGCCAATCATGTGAGTGAAGAATTTGAGCAGCCTCCGGGGAGATCTCCTCAATATTCTTTCCGTAATCCTGGTTAATTTTCCTGATCAAATGGACACATAATGGGACAATGTCACCTTTACGCTGCCGGAGAGGAGGAATGGAAATTGGATACCGATTCAGCCGGTAATAGAGGTCCTCCCGAAAAGCCCCCTCTGTCATAGCCATTTCAATTTTTATATTAGTAGCAGCAATTACCCTGACATTAACAGGAATTGGCTTTGTCCCGCCTACGCGGACAATTTCTTTTTCCTGAAGTACCCGCAAAAGCTTTGCCTGCATTTGCGGGGAAAGCTCTCCAATTTCGTCCAGAAATATGCTTCCATTGTTCGCTTCCTCAAAAAAGCCGGTTTTTCCGCCCCGTTTAGCACCGGAAAATGCACCTTCCTCGTAACCGAAAAGCTCGCTCTCAAGCAGATTTTCCGCAATAGCAGCACAGTTAACCCTAATAAACTTGTTATATTTCCTGTCACTCTCATTATGTATTGCATGAGCAAACAGCTCTTTTCCTGTTCCCGATTCTCCGCGGAGAAGAACGGTAGCAGGCGTTTTGGCGCCAAGCTTCGCCTGTTCAATCGCGAGCTTCATTTCTTCACTTTCTCCGATAATATCTAAAAAGGTGTATTTTGCTTCAAGTGTTCTGATGATTTGACGCGCTCTGCTCAATTCCGTTGTCAGCGTCTTTATTTCAGATACATCGTGAATAACTCCTACGCTTCCTTTCAGCTTACCGTCAACAATAACTGGTGCAACATTGACCAAAACATCCTTGCTGCTGCTCCCAACTTTCATCCGGACACCCCGAACAGCGCGCCTCGTCTGAAGCACCCTTAGATGCATGCTCTCTCCTTCAGAAATATCAGTAGTAGCAGGCAGGCCAATAATGTCCTCTTCCTTTAAACCGGTCATTCGGGTGTATGCAGGATTCACGAGAATCCCTCTCCCTTTTTCATCCACTACCGAAATTGCTTCATCTGATGACTGAATGATAGCTGTCAGCATCGTTTCAATTTCCCGGAGATTTGTAACTTCTTCAGCAAGCTGTACGGCATCTGTAATATCCTTAAAAATGGAGAGCGCTCCCCTTAGGCTCCCGTCTTCATTCATAATAGGAATTCGAGTTGTAATGATTTTTAGCCCATTATCCAGAACCTGCTCCTGGTTATATTCCGGTTCCTGGCTGTAAAGAACCTCTGGCAGCCTGGTTGAAGGAATGACCTCTCTTATTTTCCTGCCCAGCACATGATTTCTCATGTGTCCTGTCACATTTTCTGCCACTCTGTTGAATAAAATGATGTCTTCGTTCGCATCAATTACGATCATTCCGTCATTTGTTGAATCAAAAATCGTCGTATATTTGCCAGTCTGTTCTTTCAGCCTCGTAATCAGCTGCTCTTTTTCTCTAATTAATCTTGATATAATCAGTGCCACGGTTGAGGGAACGATGATGGTTCGGCTGCTTCTGGCCTTCAAAAGGCCGTCCATGATTTGCGGGTCCCCCGTCGCTTCCATGACAACATCAATATCTTCAGTGAAAAGCATTTTCCAATTGGTGTGCACTGGAATTCCCTTCGCTCTTGCATAAACGATTCCCGGAGCTTCACTATCAATGTCGGCAACAGCCGCTACTTTCATCAGCTTAGTTTCGATGAGCATTTTCAACAAGACTGTTCCGCCTTTACCTGCACCCACAAGCAACACTTTTTGCATAAAGATCCCCTTTGAACATGAAAAGTTTTTCATCCTAAACATCTTATTTTGCAAATTATTGCACAAATCAATCATATCACACAGAACTGCCTTGACAAATCTTTTTTAAAAGCGAAAAATATACTTAATAATAGCAATTGGAAAGGGTTACAGAGATGTCCAGAATTATAGCATTACTCATCGTATTAATACCGGGCATTATGGCTGCCTATGGAATCAAACTCTTGCGGGATCTTTTTTTTGGTATTCTTCAACCGCCTATTCCTTCTTTGCTTGTTCAATTCATTCTTGGAGTTCTATTGTTCATCGGAGGGCTCGGTTTCACTGCAGGATTTATTTTTTATCGGGACCGCAAGCATAATAAGGTTCAGAAGCGTTTTAGCAAAAGATAATAAAAAGGAAGGCACTCCTCCTGGGATGCCTTCCTTTCTTTTACTTTATCGATTTCTTTATTTCAATTGCTTTTCCAGGATAATCGGTAAAAAAACCGTCACTTTCCCATTCGAATAGCATGTGCATTTCCTTCTCATCATTAACGGTAAAAGGACGGACAGAGATACTGTTTTCCCTTGATAAGTCGATTAGTTCATTTTTAACAGTCCTCATTAATGGATGGATGGCCCTTGCGCCTGCTCTTCTGGCATAATCGTAAGGCTTGTAGATACCGTCTGTGTAAAGCAGGGCTGTCTCAATCCTGGGTTCTGTTTTGAGAGCTAAAACCATACTTGAGTGATTGAAGGATGATAAAATCACTCGCTCATCCAATTCGAATTGTTTCACCAAGTTAATTACTTTTTCCTCAAGCCCTGAATACTCGATCATATTGTTCTTTAATTCAATATTAATGATAAATGGTTCAGCGCTTGCAGAAGCCCATTCCAAAACCTCTTTTAATAGCGGTATTCTCGCTTCTTCCTTATACTCCTCAAATTTCCAGCTTGCATCTAAACGAACGATTTCATCAGCTGAATAGTCTTTTACAAATCCCGAACCATTTGTCGTTCGATCCAGCGTTTCATCATGAATGACAACCGGTATGTGATCCTTGCTAAGATGAACATCAAGTTCAATTCCATCTGCCCCTAAACGAATCGCCTCTTTAAATGATATCATTGTATTTTCCGGTCTTGTCCCGGCCGCACCTCTATGTCCAAAAATTAGTGTCATTCTGTCACCTTCTCTCTTTTAGTATCTCCTATACTCTATACCACAAAATTCAACCTTAAAAAACGCCTGCCCCATGGGAGGGGATCAGGCGTCTTAAAATCAGTTTTTAGAATAAGTCATCTTTGAAGAATCATGCAGGATGGTGTAGCCTCCGCCCATCATTAGGCTTTTGCCCTCCGTTCCATAAACACGGTATTGCAAACCTTTTTTGAGCATGATGGTTTTGCTGCCATCTTTAACAAGCGGAACATTCGTTTTTATCGTTACGATCCCCTCAAAATAACGGGCATCAGCGGACTTTTTCACATAGAAGCCACCGCCAACCTCATACTTTGTATCATCAGAACTATAAACCTTAATGGCTTCGCCTCTTTTCAGCGTGCGGTAAACCATTCCAGTTGAAGAGTATAACTTCGTTTCTTTCATTACAAGAATTCTGCCCTTGTATGCAGCTGTTTGAGAATCTTTCTTAATGAAATACTCGCCTCCGACGTTATACCATCCATCATTGCTGCCATAAACACGAATGGTTTCGTTTTTCGCTGCCGTGCGGTGTTTTACAAGAGTTCCATCAGCGTTCCGCTTCATGATATCAACCTGCTGTTTTACAATTAGTCTTGCTGATGGAAGCATCCCGATTTCCATTTCGCCAATGTTATCTTTCGCTTCTTCCTCTTCTTTCATCCTGGAAAGATCAAGCTGATAACCCGCAAATCCCTCAGCCTCTTCTCCTTTATAAGCAATCGTACCATCTGCCGGGACAGAAGCTTTTGCTTCCGGTGAAGAATTAAAAGTCACTTTTCCTTTCGAATCGACTTTTGCAAAGGACCAGTTTTCGTCTGCACTTGGGTCAAGCACTGATTTTGACTGAATATACTGGAGCAATGCCTGTCTGTTTTCATCTGGTGCTTTGAAAACGATTTTGTCCGGAGTCACACCAGGGAAATTTCCTCCGCCGCTGGCACGGTAGTTATTCGTAGCAACTAAAAATTCCTGATTCATGTCAATCGGTTTGCCATTATACTGCAGGTTTTTGATTCGGCTTGAATCAGCGTTTTTAATCTTGCCGTCAGGTGCGTATTTTGCAGGTTTCGTTACATCGATCTTGTAAGTAACACCATCGATTACATCATAATTAAAGGATGCAAATTCCGGATTTAAAAGCGGCTGTTCCTCTGTTTTTGAAGGGTCAACCTGATTGAATGCCCCCGCTGACATTTCAAGCCATTCTTTTACATCTGAGCCTTTAAGCTTCACAATTTGAAGGGTGTTGTCATAAAGGTACAAATCCCCGATATTTTTGATCGCCAGCTTTCCTTTTGGGATATTTGTAAAATATCCGGAGCCATTGCGCCCGCCCGCTTTAAACGGAGCTGCAGCTGAGAGAAGAGGAAGCTTTTCATTCTCTGTTCCTTTCATCTTCGAAGCTGCATACCAGCGCTGTGCGTCATTTACGATCTGTACGGATGGATCATCCTTCACAAGAGCAAAGAAGCTGTTAATCGGGGCCGAAGTCTGTCCAACTTCTTTCCGCACATATTCCAGAGTACCTTCATGCTCAGCTTTTACTGCATCGACGAGTTCTTTTTTAGGCTCGGCAAGTGATTTTTTTGCAGCTGAATCATAAATTGGAGAAGCTGCTGACTGGGAATCAGAAACCTCCCATTTCCCGTTCATTTTAGAAAGAGTCATATCGATTAGGCCAAGATGTGAGCCCCAGTTCTTAGGCATAACGACTGGTATGCCATTAACGGTTCCTTTTTTGTTATCAATTTTATCGATATTGTTATATTTCGCGTCTCCAGGAAACAGGCCGTGCTGATGTCCCGAAACAATGGCATCAATATCCGAAACCTTTGTAGCCAGGTCAAATACAGCGTTCTCAGCTCCGTCACTCTGTGCAGCCGGATCAAGTCCGGAATGGGATAGAACAACGATGATGTCAGCGCCCTTTTGCTTCATTTCAGGAATGAATTTTTGTGCGGATTTAACGATATCCTTCGTCACGACTTTGCCTTCCAAGTTCGCTTTATCCCATGTATTAATTTGCGGCGGAACGAAACCGATATAACCGATTTTGATTGTCTGTTCTGCACCGGACTCATCTGTTACTTTCTTCTCTGCAATTTTATATGGAGTGAAGTAGTTTTCATCATTATCCGGATTTTGATCTCCATCCGCTTTGTATACATTCGCGTTCACATAGGCAAAGTTTGCGTCATCCACCGCTTCATTCAGGAAATCAAGACCATAGTTAAACTCATGATTGCCATACGTTGCAGCGTCATAGTTCATCAGGTTCATCGCTTTATAGACCGGATGAACGTCTCCTTCTTTCAGGCCTTTCACTTTAGCCATGTATTCTCCAAGAGGATTTCCCTGGATTAAGTCCCCATTGTCTACAAGGATAGAGTTTTTAGCCTCTGCTCTCATTTTATCAATCAAAGTTGCCGTTCTCGTCAAACCAAAGGTTTCCTTAGCCTGATCGGAATAATAGTCATAATCTGTAACAAATGTATGTATGTCTGTTGTTTCCATTAAGCGCAGCTTTACAATGGATTCTGCTGTCTCCCCTTGAGCTGCTACAGGAAAGGCTGTTGGAAGTGATATCGCGCTTAAAGCGACTGCTGCTGCCAAGGAAAGGTTTACTAAACTGTTTTTCTTTTTCATCTTGTTTCCCCCAATATTTTTAATGGGGAAGGAGAGAAGTCCTTCCCCGTTTTCCTTTTTAGTTTTTGCTGTAAGAAACCTTGCCTGCTTCAAGCTTGATCGAATAACCGCCGCCAACATACAGAAGGTCATCTTCTACTCCGTATACTCGGTACATACTGTCTTTCTTCAGGGTCTTTACGGATTTTCCATCCTTCCAAAGCGAAACATCTCCGGAAATGGAAACCATCCCTTCAAAATATACAGCGCTGCGGTCTTTCTTTACATAGTAGCCATTCCCAACCTGATATTTATCCTCTTCCAAAGAATAAACTTTTACTGCTTCTCCCTTTTTAAGCGTTCGGTAAACCAGTCCATTTGAAGAATACAGTTTCATGTCCTCTTTAATCAAAACTCTTCCTGTATAAAGTACAGCATTGGGATCCGCGGCCACAAAGTAGTTACCGCCCACGTTATGCCATTTGCTGTTAGAACCATACACACGAAGGTTTTCCTTTGCATTTACTGTACGAATTTCCGTAATGGATCCGTCTTTTTCAAGCTTCATAAGTTTCACCGGTTTTTTCAGGATCAATCGGCCAACAGGGCTTTGCTCCTTTTCCATTTCCCATTCTGAAGGAGTTTCTCCAGCAGGACCTTCTGAAATTCTCCCTGATGCTTTATAAGCGATAGGCTCCTTGAAGGATTTCACATAATTCACGGTTGCGTCTAAATCTACCGCTCCATCTGTTCTTCCTGTACCGTTCGCACGGATCCGGTATTTATCATCCGCGTGATCATACATATAGTTATTCACAGTCAGGGTATACACTTTTTTATCCTGAACAGGCGAACCATCCGCCATTTTCAATTCCGTTACTTTGTTTGTTTTTCCATCCCATTTGTATGTGAAGCCTCCGATTGAACAGTCAGGGCCGTACTGAGAGGAAATTTGGGCATTGACGATATCACGCAGTCCTTCACCAGTAACGGACGTTTTCACAAGGTAATTTCCAAAAGGCTGAACATTAAACAATTCTCCCCATGTAATATCCCCCGCATTAATAACGTCGCGGATTCCTCCTCCATTCATGAGGGCAAAATCACTCTTCATCGCATCGTTCATTCCGTCTGCAATTAAATTGCCCAATGCATTGTCCCCCACGGCACCTTTTTTACCGTAGCCTCCTTCAATCGCTTCAGTCGTTTTTCCCACCACTTCATTCAGCTTTGGACCTGTTTGATCAGCATACTTTTTAAGAATTCCTTTAACAGCCGGGTCCGGAGTGATGTTTTCCTGAACGACATCTACGATTTCTGCCTGCTTCTTAACAATGTCATGGGTATTTCGATCAATCTCTAAATCTACATCAACAAATGCCTTGCCGTATTCCCAGGCTTGAACGAGCAATTTATTATCCACTAGGCCATTCGCTTTCTTATGATTGTGGGCACCATAAATGACATCCACCTCGTCATCTACTTTGTTCGCCAAATCAGAAAGCTCCCCTGTCGGAGTACCAACTCCTTCTACAGGAACGTGGGCAAGAACAACGATGGCTTTTACACCTTGACTCTTGATTTCAGGAACATACTTATTAATCGCTTCTGCTTCATCCGTAAAATCGATATTTTCTACAGCTGATGCTACTACATTTGAGGGAGTGGCAGTCGTTGCTACGCCAATGAAGGCAATCTTTTCTCCGCCAGATTCTATGATTTTATAAGGATCAAGAACCAATTTTCCGGTATCTTTATATTTTACATTTGCCGCGACGAGCGGAAAGTTCATTCCGTCGTATCCTTTTGTTCCGTTTACATGATCGCCGCCTTTAATAAGGCGGTTCATTTCCGGAACCCCTTCATCAAACTCATGATTTCCGACCGTTCCAATATCAATACCGATGGATTCCATGATTTCAATAGTCGGTTCGTCCTGCAGCAAAGCGGATATCGGTGAGCTTCCTCCCACCATATCACCGGAATGCATCATAATGGTGTTCGGATTGGTCGCTTCCCTTTGGTGCAAATAAGCCGCAAGGTAATCAGCCTGTCCATATTTCTTCGGATCATTCGCAAGCGTACCTGTCACGTCTATTTTCCCATGCAGATCGTTAATTCCCAGCAGCTGAACCTTAACATTTCCCTCTTCCGCAGCTGCAGCTGGAAAAGAAATAACGATAGCACTTGCCGCTGCCGTAAATGCCAACGTGGCTTTTAACAGCCTGCGCTGAATGGATCTC
Organism: Metabacillus sp. FJAT-52054; assembly: GCF_037201815.1. Taxonomy (NCBI): domain Bacteria; kingdom Bacillati; phylum Bacillota; class Bacilli; order Caryophanales; family Bacillaceae; genus Metabacillus; species Metabacillus sediminis. Next base: position 2,495,447 of record NZ_CP147407.1, read on the forward strand.
CTGATTCTTCTTCTCATATTTTCTCATTTCCTCCTATGACGCTATGTATATTTTTAACTACTAATTATTCTAGATGCGCATTGTAAAAATCCTCTATGAAATATGTGTATTTTATGTAAATGCTGTAAAATGATAGAAAAGTAGGGGGTATTTTGTTGGGATATAGGGAGTTTTGTCGTGCTTTTCATGGTGAAAAAGTGGGGGGGGATGTGATAGAGATATATTTTTTAGGACCAGTATTATTAACTTGCTCAATAGCTGTCTATTTGGAAAAAAAATCAGGAATGGCAACAAAAGCATATCAGAAGAGAATTTTCACAAGGTTACTCAACAAAACCTCATCAATTCGAGTGGAGGAGGAAATAGTTGATATTCCATCAGGGCCTTCACGGAAAAAGGGAACTCTTAGCTGAAATGGAGTTCCCATGATTTATTTAGTTAAATTTAGGTGCCCTCCACTTCAAATTTTTTCGCCAGAAAATGAAGTGGCAGGTAGTTCAAAACCAAGTTTTAGATCCAATTCATCCTTCTGACGCAGATGATGACGAAAATGCATCCCGATAAGAGAAAACCATTCTTGTGCATTCAGCCATCCAAATCCTCCATGTTTGATTTTGTAATTCGGGTTCGAGTCTTTTACCTGCACTTCCAATTCTTTCATTCTAATCATTAGTTCATTTAGCTCAAGGATCATGTCCTCTTTACTTTTTGTATTGTCGGGTGGAGTATCAAGTTCATCAGGTAATTTAATTTTAATCGGAGGAAATCCACCAATAGTAAAAAGTTGTACTCCAAACTCAGTCTTTTCCTGCTTTTGATCACCAACAGCTTTTTCACAGGCTTCAACACGATCCAGATATTCATGAGCTACAACAATCAAATGGTTATACATCTGACCGATAGACCAAATCCCTTGTTCAGATATATACCTTAGCTGCTCCAAAGAATAATTTTGCAAGGAAATTTTGTAGGTTTCAATCAGTTTCAAATCACTCATGGTAAACAACTCCTGTCATTTGATCTGAAATAGAGCGTTAGCCTCCTCACTAAAAGTCATTCAATTGTCTTTCTTTAAGTAATGAACGGGACGGACTTCGATGTGCCAGTCAAACTCTTCCCCTTTGCTGACTTGCGTTGTCGGATGAAGAGAGGCTAGCTGGATTGCTTCATCCATGTTTTCTGCTTCAAAAACGAATATGCTGCCTATCCTCTCTTTTGTTTTTGTAATAGGACCATCTGTTGTCATTACCTTACCGTTTACACGACGCAAGCTTATGGTCTCTGACTCCAGACCTGCATCAAGCAGTACCTTACCGCTATCATAAAATTTTTCAATGTACGGCTGGCATTCACTCATTACCGCCTCAATCTCCGCTTTTGGGCGTGCATCCATTTTTTCAGGGTTAAAATAGCCCATACATAAAAATATCAAGTTCACCACTCCTCAATCACTCAATTTTTTTCATCGGTTCATTTAACGATTAATAACCTGTAAAAATTTTCTGTTTCATTAAGGATTTCTGGACCCCTTTGCTCTTTAATTCTATAAAAAGCTGCGTCTTCCTTTATTGAATTACTCCCTACTAATTTCAAAGTGAAATACGAAGTGGAGAATTCCAGAGCTATGACGCCACGTTTTGTTCTAAAAGTTCTTGTTTGAACAATATAAAATTCCAAATTAAAAAAGACACCTCCCCTTTACCGGTTTTAAATAACAACCAATAAGAAGTGATGTCTTTCGGTAAACAACCCGTTTATTAAGCTTGAAAGAAGTTCATTGGCATCTTATTGGTTACGAAGCCATATGCTCCAAACGAAGCTTATCCGCAACCATCGCGATGAATTCGGAATTCGTCGGCTTTGCTTTTGTCATGCTGACCGTATAGCCGAACAGCGAAGAGATGGATTCGATGTTGCCGCGGCTCCAAGCTACTTCAATTGCATGGCGGATGGCGCGTTCTACACGGCTTGCCGTCGTGTTGAACTTTTTAGCGATGTCCGGATAGAGCACTTTTGTGATCGATCCAAGCAGTTCGATGTCATTATAGACCATGGAAATGGCTTCACGCAAATACAAATATCCTTTGATATGAGCCGGCACACCAATTTCATGGATGATGCTTGTAATGTTGGCGTCAAGGTTTCTCGATTTATTTTCAGGTTTTGAGCTGAGGATGGAGCTGGATGACCTTTTCATAATCGGTGCAGCATTTCCGCTTACCTGGCGGATGTGGCTCGCGAGATTTTCCATATCGAATGGCTTTAGGATGAAATAAGATGCTCCAAGGTCTACGGCCTTTTTCGTTACATCTTCCTGGCCAAAGGCAGTCAGCATAATGACATTAGGCTGTTTTTCCAGATTAAGATTTCTAAGCTTCTCCAGAACCGCTAAGCCGTCAAGATGCGGCATAATGATGTCGAGAACCAATACATCCGGTTTCTTTTCTTCCAGCATTTGCAGACATTCTTGTCCATTATAAGCCACGCCTTGCACTTCCATATCATTTTGTCCTGAGATGTATTCCTCCAGAAGCCCGACCAATTCGCGATTATCGTCCACGATACACACTTTGATTTTATTCACCATTATTCCTCCTCAGTCTTCAATTCCCATAGATACTGGTCATCTAAAAGAAGTTTTCGACAATCATGAATAAAACACCTTTAAATTTTTGAAAATAATTCAAAATTTAAATATATCTCTGTTTTTCTCCATTTTACTCATAATTTCGACTATAAACGCAATTTGACATTTAAATTTTCTGACAATTATGTCGAAAAATCTTTCTATGGATATTGTACCCAATATCCCGGCATAAATAAAGAGAATTTTAAAACAATACAAAGAAACTGCCGGCGTGCCGGCAGTCATTCAGCTTGCTGCTTGAACTTTTTCTTTATAAAGATTAATACCCGCTTCATTCAGCATCCATTCAATATGGACTCCATAGCCTGAGGTTGGATCGTTTACGAATACATGTGTTACTGCTCCGATTACTTTTCCGTTTTGGATAATTGGACTTCCGCTCATCCCTTGTACAATGCCTCCTGTTTTTTCAAGGAGTTTTGGATCAGTGACTTTAAGAACCAATCCTTTTGTAGCAGGAAATTTTTGCGGTATAGTGCTGACAATCTTTACATCAAATGCCTCTACTTTATCATCTTCCACTACTGTTAGAATTTTCGCGGGGCCTTCTTTTACTTCATGTGATAACGCTACTGGCAGAGGCTTGTCAGCAATTCCATTGCTCATCCCCTGATTCAGTCTTCCGAAAATACCGAATGGGCTGTTTCTTGAGATATCTCCGACAATGACGCGGTCACTTGAAAACCTCGCTCTTTTTTCGCCGGGATTTCCGTTATTGCCTTTTTCAATGGATGTGACGGTGGATCTCATGACTTCGCCGTCATGAACGACGATCGGTTTTTTAGTATCCATATCCGATATAACGTGGCCAAGTGCCCCGTATTTTTGAGATTGCGGTTCAATAAAAGTCATGGTGCCGATTCCAGCAGCGGAATCACGAATATATAATCCAATTCTGTATGCCTGATCGCCTTCATCTTTGAGAGGGTACAATTTGGCTTTATGGGATTGATTGTCCCTGTAAATGACAAGGTTCAATGGTTTTCCTGTTTTACCCGATGATTCAATAAACGGTGTTACATCATTCATTTCTTCAATTTTTGTACCGTTAATTTCCGTAATTATATCTCCGACCTGCACACCGGCTATTTCTCCCGGTGACTGCTTGCCTTCAGCGGTATTTACCTGATGGTGGCCTACAACGAGGACTCCCAGGGTGTTCAGTTTCACTCCGATCGATTGACCGCCTGGAATGACTTTTAAATTCGGAAGGACTCTGACCTCTGTCTTTTTAACAGGCATGCCGCCCCATTCAAAGACTACGCTTGATTCACCTGCTTTTTCACCTTTAAGCTTCACTTCAGTATTTGTCTGATGCACACTGAAGGCTTCTGTATGAGAACCTGCTGCGGCCGCCTGCACAGGCATAGCCGAAGCAAGACTGGCTGTTTGGGATTCAAAGATCGTAACCGTTTTTGGGAGCTGAATGTATTCTTTCACAGGTTTGAGAAAACCTATACTTATTAAAGATACAAGGAGAATTACACCAATTATTTTTCTGATTTTTTCAAATGACACACTTTCACTCTCCTCGCTCCTTACCCACACCATATGAAATGGCTACACTCATTACTTTTGCCTTTTAGAGGCTTGTTTATAACCAGGGATGAGAGAAAAAGTTGATTAAAACGAGGCAGGAATGGGAATTATATGGTTTTTTTCATAAAGAAAGTTAAACTAAAACTGCCCAGGCAGTTTTGCCCGGACAGTTTGCTATTTCTTTGATGAACTTGCTAATAAAAGAAGTTCCTTAGCATGTTCTTTCGTTACATTCGTTACCTCAACACCGGCAATCATTCGGCCGATTTCCCTGATTTTTTCTTCATCAGTAAGCGGTTTAACGCTGGTTTTGGTACGGCCCTTTTTCGTTTCTTTTGAAATGAAAAGGTGAGTGTCTGCCATCGCCGCAACTTGAGGGAGGTGGGTAATGCAAAGCACCTGGGATCCGATGGATACCCGGTAAATCTTTTCAGCTATCGACTGTGCGACCCTGCCGCTTACTCCAGTATCGACCTCATCAAAAATAATAGAAGTGACGCCTTGATGCCTTGAAAAAATGCTCTTCATCGCCAGCATAATTCTGGATAGTTCTCCCCCTGAAGCTGTTTTGGATAGCGGCTTGAGAGGTTCACCGGGATTGGTGGAGATATAGAATTCAATGTAATCAGCGCCGTCTGCTGTAAACTTAACGGATTCTCCGTCCACTTCCGGATCCTCTTTTCCCCCCGGCTTCCGTGTGAAAACCACGTCAAAGGAGGATTTATCCATATATAGCTCTTTCAGTTCGCGGTGAATGTCTGCTGAGAGCTTTTTAGCCGCTTGCTTTCTGACAGCGGTCAAATTTTCCGCTTCCACTTTCATGTCCATAAACAAAGAAGCAAGCTCTGTTCTCATTTTATGGACGTGGCTGTCCCTGTTTGTCAGAGTTTCGATTTCTTCCTCGATTTTGGCTGAATAAGCCAAAATTTCATCCACAGAGCTTCCGTATTTTCTTTTCAAATGGCTGATTTCGTTTAGGCGGCTTTCGATAAAGTTCAGCCGCTCCGGATCATATTCCAGTTCATCCAGCTGTGAGCGCAGCTGGAAGGATAAATCCTCTAAAATATAAAAGCTGTTGGACATGCTCTCAGACATATTTTTCAGGGAGTCATTAATGGTGGAAACGTCCTCGAGGCTGCTCATTGCAAGGCCGGTCCAATCCAATCCCCTTTGCTCGCCATTGAGAGCATTATAAGCATTCTGCAAGGCTTCAAAGACTTTTTCAAAATTGGAGATTTCTTTCCGCTCTTCCTGAAGCTTGATGTCTTCATCTGGCTGAAGTCCCGCTTCCTCAATTTCATTCAGCTGAAACTGAATGAGATCCAGACGATGTGCAATCTCCTGCTCATTGTCGGAAAGCTGGCGTATCTTCTTTTTGAGGGCAGAATACTTTTTATATAGTTCACTGTAGGCCTCATGCGCAGGTACAATCTTTGCTGATCCGAACTGATCCAGCAAGGGCTGATGGTGCTCCTCATTCATCAGCTCCTGATTATCATGCTGGCCATGGATATCAATCAGCATTCGGCCAACCTCACGGAGAATCGCAATGGTAACGAGCTTTCCGTTTATGCGGCAAATGCTTTTTCCGTTTGAAGAGATATCCCTTCTTAATACAACCATTCCATCACTTGCTTCAATGCCGAATTCTTCACACTTTTCAAGGCAGGCATGCTGGTCATTTTCAAGCAGAAATAACCCTTCAAGCTCAGCTTTACTTTCCCCGTACCGGACAAATTCCGAAGAGCCGCGTCCTCCCGCAAGCAAATGAATGGCATCAATGATAATGGACTTTCCTGCCCCTGTTTCCCCTGTGAGCACGGTAAGCCCCTTTTCAAATGAAATGGTCATTGATTCTATAATGGCAAAGTTTTTAATCGATAATTCCGCTAGCAAACAGAATTCACCTCGACTTATCGTTTCTATGACTAGAGCATTTCCAAAAAGCGATTTGTAATCTCTCCGGTGACTTCCGGAGACCTGCAGATGATTAAAATGGTATCATCACCGCAGATGGTACCGAGAATGTCATCCCAATCCAGATTGTCAATAAGCGCCCCAATCGCATTGGCATTTCCGGGCAGGGTCTTCATCACAATCATATGGCCGGCAGAATCAACCTTGACGAAAGCATCAATTAGTGCACGCTTAAGCTTGGCTAAGGGATTAAAGCGCTGATCTGCTGGAAGGCTGTACTTGTATCGTCCATCAATCATTGGAACCTTTACCAGATGCAGTTCTTTAATATCCCTTGATACAGTTGCCTGAGTCACGTTATAACCGGAACTCTTTAAACGGTCAACTAAATCATCCTGCGTTTCAATTTCATCATGTGTGATGATTTCTCTGATTTTGATATGTCTTTGCCCTTTGTTCATGCGGCACCCCTTACTGTCTTTGTAGCAATCGTATGTTCTATACCCTCCATGTTATAGGAAAGCATGATAAAAGTACATTTTTTTGTCAAATGAAACCGGTTCAAATTTTCTATGTAAAAACGGAATGAAACATCGGTTTCATTCCGCTTCAGGCAGGGACTTTGATTTAAGTTCCTCATGTGCCTTCCTGACAACCTCCGCTGCCTGAACGGGAAGATACGAACTTGCTTCTTCGTCCTTTCCAGTCCACTTCAAATGCAGAAGAAACTCAATATTTCCGTCTCCGCCGGTTATTGGAGAAAAAGACAGATTCATGCAATCGAATCCCTCTTTCAAAGCAAAATCAATCATATCTGATACGACATATTCGTGGACTTTCGGATCTCTGACGATTCCTTTCTTCCCAACTTGATCCCTGCCGGCTTCGAATTGGGGCTTCACAAGTGCAAGACAGTCTCCGCCGGGAACAAGGATTTTCTTTAAAGCCGGAAGAATCAGCCTGAGGGAGATGAATGATACATCAATAGTAGCAAGCTCTGGAAGCCCTTCCTGGAAGTCAGCAGCTTCAGAATAGCGGAAATTTGTTCTTTCCATTACAATGACCCGCGGATCCTGCCTCAGCTTCCATGCGAGCTGATTATAGCCTACGTCTACAGCATAAGATTTAACCGCACCATTCTGCAGAGCGCAATCCGTAAATCCGCCTGTAGAGGATCCGATATCAATCATAATTTTGCCTTCTGTCTGAACGTCGAACTGCTTTAGAGCTTTTTCAAGCTTTAGTCCCCCGCGGCTGACATACGGAAGCACATTCCCCTTAATAGTTAACGGCAAATCCCGGTCTACTTTTTCTCCCGGTTTGTCCAATCTCATTTCATTTGCAAAGACGAGTCCGGCCATTACAGCCCTTTTCGCCTTTTCTCTCGTCTCGATTAAACCTTTCTCGACGAGAAGTACATCCAAACGTTCTTTTTTGCTCATTATTATGCCCTTTTTTCTTTTATTGGTGTAATTTTTTTTATCGCTGCAACAGTATGCTCTACTGTCATGCCCACTTCGTTCAATAATTTGTTCACGCTGCCGTGCTCGATGAAACGGTCCGGAATCCCCATACGGTCAATGACAGCATGGTGGAAGTGGCGATCATGTGCATATTCAAGCACGGCGCTTCCGAATCCGCCTTGAAGCACTGCCTCTTCAATCGTAAGGATCGGCATGTTTTTTCTCAGAAGGCTATCAAGCATTGCTTCGTCCATTGGCTTAATAAATCGTGCATTCACTACCATAACGGAAAGATTCTGGCTTTCTAAACGTTCAGCCGCTTCCATGGCCATTTCGATGGTGGTACCGAACGTCAGAATCGCTGCATCGCTTCCTTCTCGAAGAACTTCCCATGAACCAATCGGGATCTGCTTTAACTCCTCATCCATTTTCACGCCGAGGCCATTTCCCCGAGGGTAGCGCATGGCAATGGGACCGTCATCATATTTAAGAGCCGTATGGACCATGTGCTGACCTTCGTTTTCATCCTTCGGCATCATCATGACCATATTCGGCAAATGCCTCATAAATGCGATATCAAAAACACCTTGATGCGTTTCTCCATCTGCGCCTACAAGACCTGCGCGGTCAATCCCGAAGAAGACGTTCAAATTCTGACGGCACACATCATGGACTACCTGATCATATGCACGCTGCAGGAAGGTAGAGTATATCGCAAGAAACGGCTTCATCCCTTGAGTTGCGAGACCTGCTGCCATCGTAGTTGCATGCTGCTCTGCAATTCCGACATCATACATCCGGTCCGGAAATTCCTCTGCAAATCCAAGGAGCTTAGAACCCACCGGCATTGCCGGAGTAACAGCTACTACCCGGCTGTCTTCTCTTGCAATTTTGCGAACGGTTTCGCTTACAAGTCCGCTCCAGGACGGGGCGGAAATCGAAGGTTTTACGAAATCGCCTGTATCAATTTTGTATGCGGGCGTTCCATGCCAATTCCCAAGTTTATCTGCCTCTGCCGGGGAATAGCCTTTTCCTTTTTTCGTGATAACATGCATCAGAACAGGACCTTTTGTTTTTTTGGCATAGCGCAGATTTTCAAGCAGGTCATCGTAATTATGGCCGTCAATTGGGCCAAGATACGTAAAGCCAAGCTCTTCGAAAAACACTCCTGATACGAGCAAATATTTAAGACTGTCCTTGATTCGCTCCGCCGTGGAAGCAAGTGCTCCGCCTACCGCCGGGATCCGCTTCAGCAGCAATTCCAATTCATCCTTAGCCCATTGATATTTGCCGGCTGTTCTTAGTCTGCCGAGAACATTGTGCAACGCTCCCACATTTGGTGCAATTGACATTTCGTTATCATTTAAAATAACAATCATGTCTTTTTGTTCATGACCAATATGGTTCAATGCTTCGAGGGCCATTCCGCCCGTTAACGCACCGTCTCCAATAATTGGAATAATTGTATCATCCGTCTTTTTTAAATCTCTCGCCAGAACCATTCCCATTGCGGCAGAGAGGGAGGTGGAACTATGTCCGGTTTCCCAAACATCATGTTCGCTTTCGTTTCGTTTTGGAAATCCGCACAGTCCCTGATACTGTCTCAAGCTGTCAAAATCGCCTGCCCGGCCCGTAAGAATTTTGTGTACGTACGATTGATGCCCGACATCCCACAAAAATTTATCTTTCGGACTGTCAAAAACCTTGTGCAAAGCAATGGTTAACTCGACTACTCCCAGGTTAGGGCCGATATGGCCGCCCGTTGCTGCAAGTTTTTCAATTAAAAACTGCCTGATTTCAGCACTCAGTTTCTCAAGTTCATTATTTGAAAGCTTTTTCAGGAACCTTGGATTTTTTATCGATAATAGATCCAATTGGATCACTCACTTTCAGTGGTTTCTAATTTGACGTGTATTTTCATTCTATATCCTATAATCTCCATGTTAAACTACTTTTACTGCAAAGAAAATGTTTATGGAACCTGACCTATTATACCAATGTGCATATGAAAATCAACGTACCCGTGAGGTGTCTTTGTTTCATGCCAGCAGATAAATAAAAACCGCTAGCACAATTGTGTTAACGGCTGTCAGGGAAAAATTTAAAGTCCTAAACAACCCATTTGATTTAGGACATTATAGCACAAAATTTAAAAACAGGCTCATTTTCCTATCCCTCAGGACTCTCTAAGAGCAATTAAATCAGTCAAATCCTGCAAAAACGTATGACTCATGTTCAACTCTCCGAGAACGGTTTTGGCGAGAGCTATGTGACTTGCAAGCTTGTCCCTTGCGCCATTGATAGTCAAAAGCGACGGATAGGTTGTTTTTTGGTTGTGTGTATCAGAACCGACAGGCTTGCCGATTTTGTCCACTGTGCCTTCTATATCCAGAATATCGTCCCGAATTTGGAAAGCAATTCCGATATGCTGGCCGAAGTCTCTCATTTTTTCAATTTCCGATTCCCCCGCCCCAGCTAAAATCGCTCCAGCCACAAGACTGAAGGTCAGAAGCTTGGCTGTTTTGTGCATATGTATGTATTCCAATTCCTGAAGGGTGAGGTTTTTTGCCTCTCCTTCCATATCAGCAGCCTGTCCGCCAGCCATTCCTTCTGCACCTGCAGCATGAACAAGCTCTGATATTAATCGAAGCTTTTGAGCGGGTTCAATATGGTCAAGAGAGATAACGGCCTGAAAGCTTTGGGTTAGAAGGCCGTCACCTGCAAGTACTGCCAGTGCCTCCCCATATACCTTATGGTTAGTGGGCTTTCCTCTTCGAAGATCATCATCATCCATACAAGGGAGATCATCATGAATTAGAGAGTATGTATGAATCATTTCAACAGCACATGCTGCCGGCATCCCAATTGCTTCTTCTTTGCCGAATGCGTTTAGAGAAGCAAGGACAAGAATCGGCCGAAGACGTTTACCTCCTGCGTTTAAAGAATAAAGCATGGCTTCTTTTAACGGCTGTGGTGCATTTAGATTTTCAATATAAAGCGGCAGTTCCTTTTCAATTAATTCTTTGCGGCTTGTCATAAATTCCTTAAACAATTCGGACAAATTATTCTTCCTCCTGAATTTCGAAAGGCTCCAGCTCTCCGCCTTCACGAAGAATATAATCCATTTGCTTTTCCACTCTTTGCAGTTTGTCATGGCATAGCTTGGAAAGCTTCATGCCATCCTGGAAGAAGCTGATGGCCTGTTCAAGCGGGACATCTCCCTGCTCAAGCTTTCCGACTATTTCCTCAAGCTGCTCCATTGCCTCTTCAAAGGTCACTTCTTCGGGACTGTTTTTTTCACTCATTTGTTTTCTCCACCTTCTCCATGACTTCACATAAAAGGGTTCCATCCTGAAGTCTCACCGTTACTTTATCCCCCTCAGACGCACTGCTGACGGATTTGACAAGGTCATCTTCTTTATAAACAAGACTATACCCGCGTTCCATAATACTCAAGGGATTGAGCGCATTAAGCTTTTCTAGAGAGTGCTGAAACTCTCTCTGCTTTGCTGCAAGAGATTGGTTCATTTCTCTCGTTAATGTCCTTAGAGCCTGTTCATACCGCTGTAAGGCAGCCTTTGCTTGTGCTTTTGGATGTACACGCATTAAACGGCTTTCCTGATTGTTATACCGTTCTTTTTTACCGGTTAGCAGACGAGTCATCTCCCGCTGCAAATCCTCCACAAGATCATCAAGCTGCTGTTCTTTTTGCTCATAGAGCTGCTTAGGATAACGGAAAGCATAGGATCTTTCAAAGGACTTTAACCGTTCTTTATCCTTAGTGATCTTTTCCTGCATCGATCTCATCAGTCTCGCTTTACGGACTGATACTCTTTCCAAGAGTTCAGAAAAATGGGGAACAGCCAGTTCTGCTGCCCCTGTCGGTGTAGGCGCTCTGAGATCTGCTGCAAAATCTGCGATTGTGTAGTCCGTCTCGTGGCCGACAGCAGAGATGATCGGGACGGCTGAATTAAAAATAGCCCTTGCTACAATTTCTTCATTGAATGCCCAAAGCTCTTCGATCGAACCGCCGCCGCGCCCGACAATCAGCGTATCGAGAGTTCCCAGCCTGTTCGCTTCTTCTATGGATGCTGCAACCGACTTTCCTGCATTCATCCCTTGAACAAGGGCAGGAATAATGATTACTTTTGCAATTGGATATCTTCTTTTAATAGTGATTAATACATCCCGGATGGCAGCACCTGTAGGAGAGGTGACAACTCCGATGGTTTGCGGAAAAGCGGGAATGGGCTTTTTGTATTTTTCATCAAAAAGCCCTTCCTTTTGAAGATTTTTCTTCAGCTCTTCGTAGGCAAGATACAGGCTCCCAATTCCGTCCGGCTGCATTTCCTTTGCATAAATTTGGTACTGTCCGCTTTGTTCATATACACTGATTTCACCGCGCAGCAGCACTTTCATTCCATTTTCAGGACGGAATTTCATCGCTTTATTTTGGCTTGCAAACATGACTCCCAAAATACGCGACTGTTCATCCTTCAAAGTGAAGTATAAATGTCCTCTTGAATGGATCTTTACATTGGATAACTCGCCTTTCACCCAAATATCCCTTAGGTGGGGGTCAACATCAAATTTTCTTTTAATGTATTTGGTCAAGGCTGTTACCGTTACATGCTGGATTTCACTCATGACTGCCCCTCCTTTCGCCTGATTGGAGGCTGTCCTAGGAAATAGTATTTTTTGCTGCTTCCACCGTGTTGCGGGCGAGCATTGTAATGGTCATAGGGCCAACGCCTCCCGGAACAGGAGTAATATAGGAAGCTACTTCTTTCGCTTCATCAAACAGAACATCCCCGCACAGCTTGCCAAGTTCATTGCGGTTCATGCCAACATCAATAACGACTGCACCGGGCTTGATATCGTTCCCAGTTATCAGGTTTGCACGTCCAGCCGCTACTACAAGGATATCAGCCTGCCTGGTGATTTCAGACAAATCTTTTGTTTTGGAGTGGCAATAGGAGACCGTGGCATTTTCTTTGAGTAAGAGCTGACCGACCGGCTTGCCGACGATATTGCTTCGGCCGACCACTACCGCATGTTTTCCAGCGGGGTCAATCCCGGTAATACGGAGCATTTCCATAATTCCAGCGGGTGTACAGGAAAGGAAGCATTTTTGCCCTGTCAGCATCCGCCCTAGATTGACCGGATGGAAGCCATCTACATCCTTTTCTGGTGATATTCTTTCAATCACAGCTATTTCATTAATATGTTCAGGCAGAGGAAGCTGAACGAGGATTCCATGATAGCTGGAATCTTCATTGTAGCGGTCAATGACTTTCAGAAGCTCTTCTTCGGAAAGAGACGCAGGAAATTGCTCGAGCTTAAAATCGATGCCGATTTCTTCCGAAGCCTTCCGCTTGCCTTTTATGTAGGAAAGGGACGCAGAGTTGTCTCCGACCAGGATAATCACCAGTCCCGGATTGACTCCTTGCTCCTTAAGTGCTGTTACTTCTTCAGACAGGTTCGTTCTCGTTTGTTTTGCAATTTCTGTTCCGCTGATTATGGAAGCAGTCATTGGGCATTCCTCCAAACAGTTTAGTTGGTTTCGATGTCTTTTCTAATGTTAGAAAGAACTCCATTTACAAAACGGCTTGATTGATCATCTCCGAATGCTTTAGCAAGCTCAATGGCCTCATCAATTGAAACAGAAGCAGGAATATCGGTCTCGTACTTCATTTCATAGGCAGCGAGGCGCAAAATTCCTCTGTCAACGTTCGCAAGCCTCTCCAGCTTCCAATTGACAAGATGGGGTGTAATAAGCGAATCGATTTCTTCCAAGTTTGAAATCGTTCCAGTCACAAGGTCTTTAGTAAAGGAATTCACTTCTTCCTCATCAAAAGCATGCTGCAGGGCATCTGATGGATCAATTTGGCTCACATCTATTTGAAACAATGCCTGTAAAGCTTTCTCTCGGGCTGCTCTTCTATTCATTCGTTTTCTGCTCCTTTTATATACGTTAATATACATTCATTTTATCCATGTCCATGTCTAGCCAAATCATATCATAATTTTGGAGCTGAATCACTTCCAAAATACGCATTCTCGCGACAAAACCGAATAAAAGATTCTTTTTTTCTCTAAACATTCGTTATTTATCACTTTTGCTTCCCTTTTCTCCAATGAATTCGCTGAAGCTTGTGTGGGGTCTAATCCTCTTTTCCCATAATATTACACTCGATATTTTCGTATAGGCATAGAAAAAGGACTGCAAAATGCAGTCCTGATTCCATATGAAAATGATTCGCTTCTTACATTTCCTGATCGATTTCTACTTCAGGCGTTTTAGCGTCAAAAAGAATCCCTACTACATGGACATTAATCTCTGTAATATCAAGAGCTGTCATCGTTAAAAGCGCCTGACGGATATTATCCTGAATGGACTGCGCAACGTTTGGAATGGAAACGCCAAATGCCATGGTGCAATAAATATCAATAGAGATTCCTTCTTCAGAAAGCTCAACTTTTACACCCTTGCCATGATTTTTCTTTCCAAGGCGCTCTGCTACACCTGATGCAAAGTTGCCGCGCATATTCCCTACCCCTTCAACTTCAGAAGCAGCAATACCCGCAATCACTTCAATAACTTCCGGTGCAATTTCAACCTTGCCAAGTGTACTGTCTTCCTGGTTCATTTCTAGTAAACGGTTTTCCTTCATTTCCTGCACCTCCATAAAAATTAGGATTCCATTACTGGATACAGCTCCAGAAACTTCGTGTTAAAATTTCCGCTTTTAAATGTTTCATGATCAAGCAGCTTTAAATGGAAAGGAATCGTTGTAGAGATTCCTTCGATTACAAACTCGCTCAATGCACGTTTCATTCTTGCAATCGCTTCTTCTCTTGTATCTCCATATGTAATCAATTTTGCAATCATGGAGTCGTAATATGGAGGAATTGAATACCCGGGATAAACCGCGGAATCCACTCTGACTCCAAGGCCGCCCGGTGGCAGATACATCTCGATCTTCCCGGGAGAAGGCATAAAGTTCTTTGACGGATTTTCTGCATTGATCCTGCATTCCATTGCCCAGCCTTTAAACACAACATCCTCCTGCTTAATGCTGAGGGTGTCTCCGGATGCCACTTTGATTTGCTCTTTAATCAAGTCAATTCCGGTCACCATTTCAGTTACAGGGTGCTCAACCTGAATCCGCGTGTTCATTTCCATGAAATAGTAACGTTGTTCATTATAATCAAAAATGAACTCAACCGTTCCAGCTCCCGTGTATTGAACCGCTTCTGCCGCTCTCACAGCCGCCTGTCCCATTTTCTCACGGATTGCAGGATCGAGTGCCGGCGAAGGAGATTCTTCTACAAGCTTTTGCAGTCTGCGCTGAATGGTACAGTCACGTTCGCCTAAATGAATCGTGTTTCCGTGAGTATCAGCCATCACCTGAATTTCAACATGGCGGAAGTCTTCAATGAATTTCTCAATATATACCCCAGGGTTTCCAAAGGCTGTTTCCGCTTCCTTCTGAGTAATGCGGATTCCTTTTTCAAGATCTTTCTGATCCCGTGCAACGCGAATTCCTTTTCCGCCGCCGCCTGCAGTTGCCTTTATAATAACCGGATACCCAATTTCCTCTGCAAGGGAAACCGCTTCTTCAATATTTTTAATAATTCCCCTTGATCCCGGAACAATCGGAACATTCGCTTCCCGCATTGTTTCTCTCGCTACATCCTTCGTACCCATCTTTGAAATAGCTTCAGGACTCGGTCCTACAAAGGTAATGCTGCACTCTCTGCACAATTCAGCAAAGTCCGCATTTTCAGCAAGGAAGCCATAACCGGGATGGATGGCGTCTGTTCCAGTCAGGTTGGCAACACTGATAATATTGGTAAAATTTAAATAGCTGTCTCTTGAAGAAGTCGGTCCAATGCAATACGCTTCATCTGCGAGCTGAACATGCAGAGCGTCCCTGTCTGCTTCTGAAAAAACGGCAACGGTCTCAATCTCAAGCTCTTTGCACGCCCGGATGATTCTTACAGCAATTTCTCCCCGATTCGCAATGAGTAATTTCTTGATCATATCAGTTCGCTCCTTATTCAGGCTTTACGAGGAACAGGGGCTGGCCGTATTCTACAAGCTGACCGTTTTCCGCCAGAATTTCCACGATTTCTCCTTTAGTTTCTGCTTCAATTTCATTAAACAGCTTCATTGCTTCTACGATGCACACGACTGTGTCATTTTTTACTTTTGAACCTAATTCCACATAATTACCTGTTTCCGGTGAAGAAGCCGCGTAAAAAGTTCCTACCATTGGAGATGTAATTTTAACCAGGTTTTCATCCTGTACCGATTCAGCTGCCGGTTTTTCCTCTGCTTTTGGCGCTTCCTGGCCGGCACTCTGCTGAGCTGCCTGAACTGGTGCAGCCTGCTGCACTGGAGCTTCAGCAGCAGCTGGCGCTGCGTGACTGTAAACAGCTTCAGGCGCTGATTTTTTCAATAAAAGCTTTGCACCTTCATTTTCGTATGTAAATTCATCAATTGAAGATTGGTCGATTAACTTGATCAGTTCCCGAATCTCCTGGATTTTCAACATAAACTGGCACCCCTTATTGGAAAATTACGTGATAAATGCTAATTACTATCATCTGCTACTAAAACTAAGTCTCATAAACATCTTACGATACTATGCAAGCTTAATTCAACTTAAATCGATACGCTATACAACTTTTGAATGATTCCTGCCCCAATGACCATGATCCTATTATAGTCGAAATGTACCTTTTTTTGAAATGGACCTTTACAAGGGCAGGTTAGACAAAAAGGTTTGCTGCACATCATCGCAGATTTTCGCTTCCCCATCCAGTGTTCCCGTTTTCAGACAAAAAAACAGCCTGCATCCGCAGGCTGATTCTGTTCTATTTTTTATTTGGTCGGTTCAAAGGAAACCGCTACATTTTCCATACCGGCAATTTCGCTTCTGACAAGCATGATGATGTCATTGGCATTCGCTGCACTATGATCTTTCGCTTTGACCGTAATCAAAACCTGATTATCTTCTACCCTTACTAATGCATCATCATAATCCTCAGATTTGATTAGCGTTTCAAGAATGGCTTCCTTGCCTGCCGTGTCAGACAGTTCTTTCATTTGCTCATAAGCTTTGCTTTTTTCTTCAGCAGATGCGTCTTTGCTTGCAACGACGGACTGAAGCTGGCTTTTCAGCTCGCTTCTCTGATCTTCAAGCTCCATGCGAAGGGAAGTAAAGAGTTCATCGCTTTCAACTGTTGAAACGACTGTACCATCTTCCCCGGCTGCAGATTTGGCTTCCCCTTTGGCATTTTCATTTCCCTTTGTATCTTTGGAAACCGTTTTTGATGCAGCCGTTTCTTCTTTCCCGGCAGTTTTTTTATCTTGATTCTGGTCCTTATTTACTGCAGCCATATCGGTTCCTGTTCCGCCTTCAGGAGAGGTAATGTAATAAACAGATAACACTACGACTAAGCTAAGCATCGTTAGCAGCCAAACGGTTTGTTTTTTCAGCATCATATTATGAAGCCTCCTTTATTTTTTTGGGAGCTACTGCAACTTTGAAGCTCTCAACCCCAAGCACTCTTGTCACAGAGTCCACGATCATTTTCTTTATTTGAACGTTGTCCGCCCCATTGGCTACAACGAGTACACCCCTGATTGCCGGCTTCGTATATTGAAGCACGATCGGCGTTTCTTTATCCCCCTGCTTAATAATGACGACCTGCTCATCATTGGTCACATCATCAACTTTTCTTTCGCCCCCGTCCCGATCCGTTTCATTCGTGGACTGGCTTTGGGTGTTACGGTTTTTTTCCAGTACTTTCAGTGACGTTGCATCGACATTAACAACGACAGATACATCATCAATCCCGCTGATGGTTTCCAGAGCTTCCTTCAGCTGCGTTTCATAATCATGTTCATAGCCCGCGATTAAATCCTTTTCGGTATCAGCTGCCGGCTTAAATACTTCCTGAGTTTCTGAATTTCCGCTTCCGGGGGAAACAGCTGCCGGCTGCACGCCTGCCGTTTTGACACTTTGATCAGTCAGGTTGCTTAAAAGCATAATTCCGATTCCCGCCGCGAGCAGCATCAAGATGGTTTTCGGATTCACCTTTGACTGTCCCCCACTCTGGCTGAAGAACTTCTTGATTTTATCCATTAACGATGTTTTCTCACTCATGAACCTGATCCTCCCCTCCTTCCACATGAATCAGGATTTGCTCCTGATCCAGCTCCCATATTTGCGCAAGCAGCGAAGCCATATCCTTCAAGCGGCTATCGGCTATATCCTCTTTAGGAACCATTTCTCTTGATGCATCAATTTGAATGGGTGCTATGGTTTCGACTGCTGTCTGTTCTTTTTCAGAGGGGGCGCTCACATAAACATCTACGGATTTTACATCTTTGCTGCTTCCTATTGATTTCTGCTCATCTGAAACCTGGATGGCGATGTCTCGAATTTCCATTGAATATTCTTTTTCCATATCCTCCCCGGCATCTTTTTTCATTTGGACAGCCATTTGTTCTAAAATATATGCACGCTGGGAGGCTTGTATTTCTCTTTTCTGTGATTCGATCAATTTTTTTGATTCTTCATCCAGCGAAGCATCATTTATTTGGAAATCACTGATCAGCTTGTTGATATCAACAGAGAATAAGCTGAATACAGGATTCAATATAACCACAATCAGCATCAAGCCGATGACCATCTTTGAGTATTTCTGCATGGAAGAGTTCGGAAGCAGCATGTCAATTACGATGGCAAGCAGAATGAATAATAGGATATTCGTAATCCAGCCAGTCAGAAAAGTCATATTCTCACCCTCCTATCGAACCATTAAGGTTAAATTCCCCGCGGCGATAATGACCGTCAGACTGAGGAAGAACATAAATGAGACGATGGCCAGTGCCGCAAAAATATAAATAACACTTTTGCTGATAATATCCAGGCATTTAATCACTGGTCCTCCTCCAACAGGCTGAAGGATCGCAGCAGCAAATTTATAAATAAACGCAAGGGACAGGACTTTAAGCGCAGGAAATGCAGCAATCGCAAGCAGGATCGCAACACCGGCAATTCCGACTGTATTCTTCAATAGAACTGACGCACTTATCACAGTATCAGTAGCATCTGTAAACATCCGTCCTAGGACGGGGATAAAATTTCCTGTTAAAAACTTGGCTGTACGGATCGTGATGCCGTCCGTAACAGCGGCTGATGCCCCCTGAACAGAAATGACTCCTAAAAAAATCGTGAGAAATGTTCCGAGAAGTCCAATTCCTGCCTGTCTCAAGAGCTGTGCCAGCTGGGTAACTTTATACTGATCTGTCAATGTACTGACGATGCTTAATAGAGCAGATAGAAAAAGAAGGGGAAGCACGACATTCTGGATTAAAACCCCGCTCGTATTCATGAGAAAGAGAATAACAGGATGAAAGAATGCGGCAGAAACCAATCCTCCTGATGAAGCCATAAGCGCGAGCAATAATGGAATAAGAGCCATAATGAAATTCGTCATGGATTGGATTGCATCACTTGTGTATTGAATCGCGATATGAAAGCTGTTTAATGCAATGATCATCAGCACCATGTAAACGAGAGCGTATGCCACTTTGCTGACTGTACTCTGCTGAAACGCGTTTTGCAGCAGCTGAAGCAAAACACTGAAGATTGTTAGCAGGATCAGTGTACCCAGCAGCTTTCCATTCGCCAGGATTTCATGAAACAAATATTTCAAGAGTGCCTTCATCCAGTCCATGATGGAAAAATGCTTTTCACCTGTTACAAAGTCATAGAGACTGCCTTTTTGGCTTTCCGGCAGAAATCCCCCATACTGTACAAGAAGCTCGTCCCAGAAAGCTTTAACATGCTCCAGTTCAAGCTTGTCCGCCTGCTGTCTGATAAGTCCTTCTTGCTCGGCAGGATCAGAAGAAAGTGAAGGGTCCACCGTGTCAGCTGCTTCTCCATTTTCCTTCAATGATTCATCTTGGCTGAAGCTGTTTTGGGCAGGTTCATTGCCCTGGGCTTGTACATGTATAGGAAAGAAAATCAGAATACAAAAAACTATGGCTGGCAGCCTTTTCATGACCCCTCCTCCTCTCCGCTCTAAAATTCAGGAATCATTTTGATGACCGTTTCGATAATGACGGTTAAAATTGGTATCGCCATTGTCAGGATCAAGATTTTCCCGCCTAGCTCGATCTTGGAAGCAATGGCTCCCTGTCCTGCGTCTTTTGTCAGTTGGGCGCCGAACTCGGCAATATAAGCAATCCCGATTATTTTCATGATCGTTTCTACATAAATAAGGTTCACATTGGCGTTTACGGCAATTTTTTCAATCATCCGAATGATTTCATATATTTGATCCACTAAATAAAGAAAGATGACACAGCCGGTAAAGACAACAAGAAGGAAGGCAAAGTTCGGTTTTTGTTCTTTGATCACCAGAGCCAGAAACGTAGCTACAAGACCAAGACCAACGATTTGAATAATTTGGATCGTGTTCCCCTCCCTACCCTTGAAACAGGAAAACCGCTTTGATCTTTTTGAATAGGTCATCTACAATCGATGCAACCATGAATAAAATATAGATAAAACCAAGCAGTGTGACCCATTGCGCGTATTCTTTCTTGCCCATTTGATCAAGGATCGTGTGAAGAAAAGCCACAACAATGCCGATTCCGGCAATCTGAAAGATGATATTAATATCGACGCCCATTTTTTAAAGCTCCTTCCTTTTGCTGCTACAGCAGTACAATGACAACAAGCAGTCCGCACAGAAACCCTATGCTCTTGATCATCCGCTCGTAGCGCTGCTGCCTGTCAGCCGCCTCTGTTTCTTCCCGTTCAAGGTGGACCATTGCAAGCTTTATATGCTTCTGCTGCGAGATGAGATCATGGCGGCCCAGCGTCTCCCCAAATTGCTTCATTACTTCCAGTTCACCCTTTTGAAGGCTGCTGGATGCAGCGAGCTGCTCCAGGCTTTCCGACCATGCTGATTTTGTACTTTTGCCTCCGCTTGAAAGAATGTGCGAGAATTGAGTGAAAAACTCTGACAGCGGTCTGTTAAGCTGTCCGCTCAAGTCATCAGCAGCTGCCTTTAAAGGCTTTTGGCTGTAGACAATTTCTGCTTCAAGCGACTGTAATGCAACCTTTATTTCCCGCAGCAGTCTGGTTCTTTTTCCTAACCTGCCAGCAATTTCAAAGCCGATCCAAGTGGAAGCAAAAAGAATCATGGCGGCGCCAATCAGCTTGACCATATAAGTTCCTCCCCCGATATGGAAGCAAATTGCGAGTTTAGGATTTCCATGGTCCGATTGCCATCTTTCCGGCTTAGCTCTACGATCCTCTCAAAGACACCGTTATCAAAAAGAGGCTGAATGGATGGTCTCTTCGAGGCATCCCCGGCCCCAAAACCGTGGACACTGACCATAACCTGAACTCCTGCGTGGACCGCTTCCATGATGGCACTGCAATCCTCCGCTGAACCGATTTCATCTGCAATCAGCACATCAGGACTCAGTGAGCGAATCATCATCATCATTCCTTCAGCCTTTGGACACGAATCGAGTACGTCCAGCCGGTTCCCAAAGGTATGCTGTGGGATTCCATTAACGGAACCTGCTATTTCAGACCGCTCATCAACGATCCCAACCTTCATGCTCTCTTTTTCCGAATCACCAGTGCTTACCGTGCGGGCTATATCTCTCAGTAGAGTCGTCTTTCCCGTTTGGGGAGGTCCGATAATTAGGGTATTCAGCCATCTCCCCTCGTAAAGGTATGGAATCAGCGGCTGGGCAGCCCCGATTTTCTGCTTGGCTACCCTTATATTAAAAGACGTGATGTCCCTAATCATTTTTACACGGCCCCCTGTTGTAATAACCTTGCCTGCCAGTCCGATCCGGTGTCCTCCGGAAATGGTGATGTAGCCCCTGCGCAGCTCCTCTTCCAGCGTGTAAATCGAGAATTCACTCATTTCGTTCATGAGCACTTGTCCATCATCAAGAGTAGCCGTATACGGCAAAAAGAGATGCCTGCCGTTCAATATAACTTCTATAGGCCTGAATAAACGAATCCGGATTTCCTCCAGCTGATCACGATCGCTTTCATTTAAACGTACCAAATGGCTTCTGATTGATTCAGGAAGGACCCGCATAATCTCATCCAAAGACGTTTCCTCCTTATACCTGCTTGATATAGAAAATGTATGCAGGCTTGACCGCTTTATGCCACCCCTCACTTATAAATTCCAGCTAATATAAAAACGACTCCGAGACCGATGAAAATCATTTTCCCATAAGAAATCTCTCCAGCAATTTGAAAGATACCGATTGCCATCGTTCCAATAAAAATAGCCGGCCCGACAATAGCCAAAACGGAGTTAATCGCAATCGCCTTACGGACGTCATTTACAAGGAGCATACAAATTGCTGCAGTCAATTCAATACTTGCTGATAAAAAGCGGAGTCCTGCCATAGCAAGCACGGTTTGATCAAGCCCATTCCACCAATTCTTCATCCTTCCACCTCGGGTCCTTTTTGTACAGCCTATGCGCCTTGTCCATGAAATAGAAAGAAAAGCGTTTTTTTCTCAACTGATTCGAGTCATGATATAATGGAAATATAGGGAAATTTATTTTGGTAAAAGTTTTGCAGTCCGGTACTGCGGAATGAAGGAGGGGATGAAGATGGAAGGATTTTCTCAAGCTTATTTCATACTTCAATGGATTCTCGCTGCAGGCATTTTTCTGGTTATCCCAGTTATCATCATCATCAAGGCCTTGAAAAAGAAGAAGTACCCCAGAAGCAATTTCTACACCCCGTTTGACAACATCATTGAAGGCAAGAGTTCGAGTGAGAAATTGGCTGTTGATCAGCTGCAGGAAGATGAAAGGCACCGTAACCGGTATGGAGAAATAGATTGACCGGTAAAAAAAATGTAAGCTATGTGCCTTGATTCTTTTTACATGCAAGAGAATTTAAACGGAGCGTTTCGTTAGCACTCCAATAGAAAAACCCGGTTCATTTGAACCGGGTTTTTACAGGGCTTATCCATTTTTTCTGCCGGCAAGAGGAAGCAGTTCCGCTCTTGTAAGAAGAATTTTTTTTGCAGAAACGCGTCGTGTGACCGTTCCCCTTTTCTTTGATTTATAAAAAGTTTCAATAATTTTCTCATCAGAGTGCGGAATCGCTTCACCTTTGACCATTTGTGCCCCGTTAATACAGCCGCTGGTGAGTAGTATGATATCGTTAGAATGCCCCAGGCTAAGTGCCTTAATGACACCTTGTTTTCTGGTCAAGGTCGGATGGATTTCAGCTGCGCGGGGTTTACGGAATCCACTCATCACCTGCTCGACAATCACTCGCGGATCATGGTCTCCAGGATGATCGACTGTTACGACAATCTCATCCGCCTTGTTCTCAATGACCTGTGCCATTTTTGGCATTTTTGCAAAGTCTCTAATGCCGATTCCAGCAATCATGACAATCAGCCGATTGTGCGGCAGCTTCTTTACTTCCTCTAAAAGACGAGTCAAAGCAACAGGCGTATGTGCGTAATCCAATATGATCTTTTGACTGTCAGGACCTTTTATAATCTGAAAACGCCCTTCAGGACTTTCCAGATGGCGAAGTACTTTAACGATCTCCTCTATCCCGAACCCAAATAATAGAGCCGCTCCTATTGCTGAAAGAACGTTCGAAATGTTGTATTCCCCATATACCGGAACATCAATACTGAAAGTAGAACCCGCGTATAACAAAGTGAATTTCGAACCGTATTCACTGAACTCAATATTAACCGCCCTTAGATCCGCATGGTTATTTGAAGACAGGCTGTAAGTGATTCGCGGACCGGTGAAAGTACTTGCCAGCCTCTCTCCCATTCCTTCATCATCAACATTAATAACGGCCTGTTTAGCTTGCTTAAACAGTCTCAACTTGCACTCCATATAGTGAGCAAAAGTTTTATGGTATTCCAGGTGCTCTTCAGAAAGGTTCGTATGGATGGCTACATCAAACTTAATATCATCTACACGGTTCTGATCCAGGGCAATGGACGATACCTCCATCGCCACAGCTTCATCTCCGAGAGATACTAAATCCTGAAACATACTTTGCAGATCTATAGATTCCGGAGTTGTTGGAGTACTTTTCTTGTAGGACAATTTTTCCTTAGAAGACCAAATACCTGTGGTGCCAATGGATCCCGATGGCATCCCAAGCAGCGTTAACAATGACCTAACATAAGCTGCAACCGTCGTTTTACCATTCGTTCCAGTTATTCCAACGGTTTTTATTTTTTCATCAGCAGAGCTGTAATACGTTCTTGCAAACTTCGCCATCGTTTCTCTTACATTATCAACCAATATAAAAGTACATAGGGGATGCTTCACGCTTAAGTCCTGAAGAAGAGGCAAGCTGGAGCCAAATACGGCAACTGCGCCTTGTGATAACGCATCTTCAATATATTGATGACCATCATGAGTGTACCCCTTCATACTAAAAAAAAGAGAAAAATCTTTTACAAGCCGTGAATCATAAGCAAGATGAAGGATTTGCTGGGCTGGAGGACCTAATATCTTTTTTATTGGCAATTCGTTAAGCTGGTTAAATTTAATTAGCATGATTGACCTCACAGGTGTTTAGTATAATTGCTTGTGCTGCAGTTTTATTTTTTGTATGAATATCACATTGTATTCAGTTAGAAATTAGTCTAATTCTTATTAGGTCAGGGTTTTTTATACCCTGTGAATAAGTAAACCTATACAAATACCCTCATACTAACTACCCGTTTTATTGCAAATTAAAACCTGCACCTGCACTAATAAATGCGATATTTTTTAACATCTCATTCAGGCTCGAAGAATAGATCGAACATTCCATAATAATCCCTGTGAATGACAAAAGGCATCCAGATAGACTTCCGAATGCCTTTATTCTAAAAGCTAAAACCCGCCGTAGGCGGGTTTCCTATTACGCTCTTGAAACGTAAGAAGATTCTGTTGTGTTGATGATTAATACATCCCCTTCATTAATGAAGAAAGGAACGTTTACGGTAAGTCCAGTTTCAAGAGTAGCTGGTTTTGTTCCGCCTGAAGCCGTATCACCTTTGATTCCCGGCTCCGTTTCAGTTACCTTCAATTCAACCGTGTTTGGAAGCTCCACTCCAAGAGTTTCGGTCTGGAACATCATAATTTGCACTTCCATATTTTCTTTCAGGAATTTCAGCTCATACTCAATTGCGTTTGCTGGAAGCTCGATTTGCTCGTAAGATTCATTATCCATGAATACATGCATATCATCGCTTGCATACAAATATTGCATTCTGCGCGTCTCAATCTGTGCTTTCGCTACTTTTTCACCTGCGCGGAACGTTTTTTCCTGAATGGCACCAGTCCGAAGGTTGCGAAGCTTTGAACGAACGAATGCTGCTCCTTTACCCGGCTTCACGTGCTGGAAATCAATTACGCGCCAAATTCCATTGTCCACCTCTATTGTTAAACCTGTACGAAAATCATTTACTGAAATCATGAATGTGTTCCTCCTAGCAATCTTTTGCCCCGTTGTTGAAAACAGGGCTTATGTAAAAAAGCGAATGCGCCTTTTTTTAAAGGATAATCAATTCTTTTGGAGACGATGTTAGTGACTCGTTGCCGTTTTCCGTGACAACCGTGTCATCTTCAATTCTTACTCCGCCAAGTCCGGCGATATAAATACCAGGTTCTACCGTTACCACCATTCCGGACTCCAAAACCGTTTCAGATCGTGAGGATAATGCAGGTCCTTCATGCACTTCCAAGCCTAAGCCGTGACCTGTTGAATGACCGAAATACTCTCCGTACCCTTTTTCTGTAATGTAATCACGTGTTAAGGCGTCTGCTTCCTTGCCTGTCATGCCCGCTTTAATTCCGTTCATGGCTCTAAGCTGAGATTCCAGCACGACCGAATAAATTTCCTTCAGCTTATCAGAAGGCTCGCCGACTGCAAACGTTCTCGTAATATCCGAGCAGTACCCTTTATAGTAAGCACCGAAATCAAGCGTTACAAAATCGCCTGTTTCAATTTCTTTTTCGCTTGCTGTTCCGTGCGGGAGAGCAGAGCGAAAGCCGGATGCAACAATAATATCAAATGAAGATGAAGCAGCTCCATTTTTACGCATGAAAAACTCCAGTTCGTTGGAAACATCAATTTCTTTCAAACCTGGGCGAACGAAGTGTAGAATGTGAGAATAGGCGGCATCCGCAATCTCGGCCGCTTCCTTTAATATCTTAATCTCTGCCGGAGACTTAATCAAGCGTAACTTTTCCACGGCACCTGAAACCGGAACAAGAGAGATTCCGTTCATTGCTTTTTGGTACTGCTGATATGCAGCGAACGTAATATGGTCCTGCTCGAAGCCAAGCTTCGTAATGCCCATCTTTTTTGCCTGTTCAGCTGCTTCTTCAATGATTGAGCCTGTATGCTGAATAATCTCGTAGCCTTGTGCCTGCTTCCCTGCCTGTTCTACATAACGGAAATCTGTGATGAATACCGCCTTTGATTCCGAAATAATCGCTAGTCCCGCAGAGCCGGTGAAGCCTGTCATATAACGGCGGTTGTATTCGCTTGTAATAAGCAGACCATCAATTTCAGAACTCTTAAATGAATTTCTTAATTTTTCAAGCATGTTCATCTTCCCCCTGTTTGATTCATTAACGCCTGAAGCGCCAGTCTATATCCATAGAATCCAAGCCCGGCGATTTGGCCAAGTGCTGCAGGAGCAATAACCGAATGGTGCCGGAATTCTTCTCTGGCATAAACATTTGATATATGTACTTCCATAACCGGAACCGATACTCCTGCAACCGCATCCCGAATTGCATAGCTGTAATGGGTGAAAGCCCCGGGATTCAGAACGATTCCATCGTACTGTTCATCCGCTTCATGAATGGCATCAATTAAATCTCCCTCATGGTTGGACTGAAAGCACGTTACCTCGATTCCTGCGTCTTCCGCGAATTGAAGAAGCTCTCTTTCAAGATCTGTTAAAGTCTTACTGCCGTATACAGCCGGCTCGCGTTTCCCAAGCCGGTTTAAATTGGGGCCGTTGAGGATTAAATACCGCTGCATATTTCTCTCTCCCGTCCTGAAAAACTGAAATGAAAAGCCAGGAATCACCCAAGCTTCATTCAGCAAAAGCTTCTATGAGTGCTTGTTTATTTTACCATAGTCAGCTATTTTCCTCTAATGATTTAGAAGGTTTGGATTTCGTCTCCTTCATTACTTCACTATAGTCATATGATATGGAATACCCAACGAACGTTCCATATAGGATATAAATACATAATGTAGTTACAACCGTATTTGAATCCAAATCTGTAATCGGTTTTAGGACAGGAAACAGGGGAGTCAATAATACAAAGACGAACCCCCATAGTGCGATACCGAATCCAATTCCAGCCCAAATCGTATGAATTCTTCTTAAAATAGCGTAATAAACAAAGGCAACTCCGATTGAAATAACACTGATTAAGCATATACTTACAATATTTCCTGCTGTTCCATCTTTCCATGCTCCTGCCGATACCGGCTGCAAAATCATATTGGGGCTTATTTCGGAAAGCTTAAAGTACGAAGCAATAAAAGCCATCACAGACCAGATCAGGCCACCAGCAAAGCCGCATGCAGCTACTCTTCCAAGAATTGAAGCGGCTGTCGGCCCCTTTTTAACCGTTCCAGAATTTTGATTGTCCATTTACCATCACCTCACTTCTCAGTATGCCCCTACTTTTCCCTGTCAATGTCAGTGCGCTTCTCATGTGTAAGAAAAAAATGGATGGGTATACTAATCCTACAACCTGTAACGGTAAATAAATGTCAAAACAATGAAACATCAGCCTAGAGGTTTACCTGAATTTTAGGTAAAATAGAATAATAACACTTTTGACAGAAATTCTTAGCAGAAGTGACCAAGTTGAGATAGGTTGGTGTTTCATGTCTACAGAGAAAAAACCCGCGTATGGCGGGCAGGCAGTGGTTGAAGGAGTTATGTTCGGAGGAAAGCATCATTACGTAACGGCAATCCGGAGAAAAGATGATTCAATTGAATTTTTTCATTTGCCGAGAAAAGGGAATCCTATTCTTGCAAAACTGAAAAAAATCCCTTTTTTAAGAGGCATTATCGCTATATTGGAAGCAAGTGCAAATGGTACCAAGCATTTGAATTTTTCTACTGACCGATTTGATGTAGACCCTGGAGACGACAGCAAAGTGGCCTCCGAAAGAAAAGAATCAAAACTGACTATGATTCTTGGCGTAGCCGCTGCAGGTATTCTGTCGTTTTTGTTTGGGAAATTCATCTTCACCTTAATACCTGTTTTTCTGGCTGAGTCCACCCGCTTTATCTTTAAAAGTGATTTTTCACAAATCATGGTGGAGGGTGCTTTTAAACTCATTCTGCTGCTTGCCTACATTTATTTTATATCGTTAACCCCTCTTATTAAACGGGTATTCCAATACCACGGGGCAGAACATAAAGTCATTAACTGCTATGAAAACGATATGCCTCTGACGGTAGAAAATGTACAAAAGCAATCCAGGCTCCATTACCGCTGCGGAAGCAGTTTTATCCTGTTTACAGTCATCGTAGGTGTTTTTGTTTATATGCTCGTTCCAACCGATCCTTTATGGTTACGTGTTGTAAATCGGGTAGCTTTAATACCAGTCGTACTTGGTATTTCTTTTGAGGTTTTGCAGCTTACAAATTCCCTCCGCAATGTACCAATCTTAAAAGCACTTGGTCTGCCCGGGTTATGGCTTCAGCTTTTAACCACGAAAGAACCTGATAACAAACAGGTGGAAGTAGCAATTGAGAGCTTTGAAGAGCTAATGAGGATGGAAAAGGAAACCCAAATGTCTAAGGAGCAAATTGTTTAACAATCTTGTCTAATTTAATGGGAGGTGGATTCATGAAACGCGGATCGAACTGGTTTTTTCTGGCTATTGCGGGTCTTGCAGGTTTCTATTTGATTACTACCATGATCACAAATCCTGCTGCTCTCCTGCAGCAGGCAGCAATCTTGGTCATTACCATTGCCATTATCTATCTTGTGTTCCGTTATTTTATGAAAAGGAAAATGGGGTCTGATTACTCGTCCTATTCAAAAGCGGTGAAGCAGTCGAAGCGTACCGCAAACGAAAAAACTTATTCCAGCTCCCCTTCCAAGACGGTCACTCCCATCAAAAAATACGTGAAAAGAAAGCCTTTTAAGAAGAAAAGCTCCAGTCACTTGACAGTCATTGAAGGAAAAAAAGGAAAAAAGAAAAATAGGGCCCTTTTTTAATAGGCCCATGTCTGGAGAAAATGCTCCGTTTCACTTCTGCCTAGCTCAATTAGAGCTAGCTTTTTTTCTTCTGTTAAATTAAATTCTGTCGTCAAAATATGATCAACCGGTAAAAACACAATATTCCGTTCATGCTTGCTTGATATGTGGCGGGCGTCATGGGCGTCCTTCATCGTCTCAAATAAGGCCCCGTACAATTCAATGGCATTCGTAATTTTATTCTTGGGCCTTTCCTGTTCATTCGGTGTTAACCGGATGCCCAGTACCGGCCGTTTCGGAAATAGTTCCGCAGTAAAAAGCCAGATGGGAAAATTGCTAAGTACTCCTCCATCGACAATCACGCAGTTTCCCAACCGGGATGTCAGCTTTACCGGTTCAAAAAAATAAGGCAGACTGCTGCTCATTCTTACCGCCCTCGCAACCGAAAAGTTTTCAGGAACAAGGCCGTATTCAGGCAAATCATCGGGTAATACGACAATCTTCCCGTTTGTCAGGTCGGATGCGATCACTTTTAACGATCCTGTCGGCAAATCACCGAAAGTTGAGATTCCCTTCGCTTTCAGTTTTTCAGCAATCCAATTCTCCAATTTTTGGCCTTTGTATAACCCAAGACGCCAATAAATCGAAATCCACTTTAAAAAACGGAGCGGAAAAAACGAGATCCGTTCATCCATAAAATCCTTTAAATTCGCTTCTTCCAGCAAGTCGATAATTTCATCACTTGTATACCCGGCTGCTATAAAGGCAGCAATAATCGATCCTGCGCTTGTTCCGGCTATACGGGCAAACCGCAGGCCCTTTTTCTCTATTGCCTGGTAGGCTCCAGCCATAGCCAGCCCCTTAATTCCTCCGCCTGAAAAAACACCGTCAATATACACAGGATTCCCCCTCTGTATGCTGTCTGTTAATCCTATTTCAACGTGCTGGTTTTTTAGAACTTAGGCATCCGGCTTGGGGTAAATCAGGAAACTTTTTAGTGAAGTGTTTAATAAGAGGGTTTAGAAAAGCAGGACAGTGTATGCAGAAGCCGATGCGTCCCAGGAAAAAAATCCGGGGCGCTCATCTGCTGCTAATTGTCAATTAAGAGGGATCCTGTTCACTCCGTTTCTGTACGCTTTTAAGATCTTCGGAGCGTTTCGGATCTTCCTCAAAATACTGGACAAGGTCACCGATCCGATCGATGGCATTCCAGCTTAAATGGTGTTCAATACCTTCTACATCATCGTATATAATATCTTCATCCACACCAATGATTCTCATAAATTGTTCAAGAAGTTCATGCCGGTAAACGAGACGTTTGCCAATTTTCTTCCCTTTTGGTGTAAGAATCAAGCCTCTATACTTCTCATAAACTAAATATTCATCTTTATCCAGCTTCTGCACCATTTTTGTAACAGAGGAGGGATGTACGCCTAGTGCTTCTGCGATATCGGACACTCTGGCGTAGCCTTTTTCTTCTATCAGGTTGTAAATTTGTTCTATGTAATCTTCCATACTGGGCGTTGGCATAATTAAAAGTCCCTCCATTGCTTACCGATCATACTTCAAAAATAAATCATATCAAGTGTACACTTTTTTAGTTGCTGTGACAAGGAACGTTCCCGTCATATAAGGCTTTTGGCGGGGAAGGAGCAGGCCGAATTCAAAAAGAAAAAATGACTGATTCGGTAAGAACAAGCCATATGATTTCCGATTCTGATTCCTTTCTCCTCGTGGTACAGGCATTGTCCCCCGCTCCCTCATAACCCGCTTTTCTTAGCAGCAATATTAAGCCGTCTCCAATCCTCATGGTGGCAGTACTAATATTGTAAAATTAAAAAAGCTGCCAGGATTCAGGATCCCTGGCAGCCAGGAGCCGGATAAGTCATCCAGCTTCTAATATGATATTATAATCCGCATTTTAACTGGGCACCGCAGCTTGTACATGTGTTGCAGCCGCCCAGATCTTCGACCGTACCTTCGCGGCATACCGGACAAGTGTTGCCTACTTCGTTTCCAATCGTTACATCGGTTGAACGCAGGGCGTTGATTGTATCAACAAGAACCACTTTGCCCTTTTCTTTTGGTGCTTCTTCCGTTTCGTCATCAAACGTATTCTCTTCAGCCTTTAAAGTCAGAACCTGAGAGTCCCGGCTTCCATCGACATAAACCGTTCCGCCCTTAGCACCGCCTTTATAAAGACGCTCATACACGCCTTCAACCTGCTCAACAGAATAGCCTTTAGGGGCATTTACTGTTTTAGAGATCGAGCTGTCAATCCAGCGCTGAATGACACACTGTGCATCAGCGTGGGCTTCAGGGGACAGTTCCATCGCTGAAATAAACCAGTGAGGAAGATTATTAGGATCTGCATCTGGGTTGCTGTCCAAATACTCCTGAACAATATCCGCTTTCACTTCTATAAATTTACCGAGTCTTCCGCTTCTAAAGTAAGAGAAGGAGAAGTAAGGTTCGAGGCCAGTTGATACACCGACCATGGTACCCGTTGAACCTGTAGGGGCCACTGTCAGCAAGTGAGAGTTGCGAATTCCGTACTTTTCAATCTCTTCCCGGATATCCTCAGGCATTTTCTTCATATAGCCTGTTTCCGTGAATTTTCTGCGCAGCTCCATCGTTTCTGCTTCTCTTGAACCTGTCAGGAATGGGAAGCTGCCTTTTTCTTTGGCAAGCTCAACAGAAGCACGGTAAGCCGTTGTTGCAATGGTTTCAAACACTTTATCAACAAGGGCATTTCCCTCTTCTGTTCCGTATTCCGTTTCACAGTAAATCAGCAGGTCATGAAGACCCATTACACCAAGTCCAACACGGCGTTCACCCAGTGCCTGCTTTTTATTCTCCTCAAGGAAATATGGAGTTGCATCGATAACGTTATCCTGCATGCGGACACCCGTTTCAACCGTCTGGCGAAGTTTTTCAAAGTTTACCGTTTTCGTTGTTTTGTCGGCCATTTCTGCCAGGTTTACAGCTGCAAGGTTACAGACTGAAAATGGCGCGAGAGGCTGTTCTCCGCACGGATTTGTTGCAACAACCTTTTGCCCATAGGCTTTAGCGTTTGTCATATCGTTGGCATTATCAATAAAGAAAATGCCAGGTTCCGCAGAGTATGTTGCACAAATATTCACCAGGTTCCAAAGCTCTTTTGCTTTAATTTTGCGATACGTACGGACTTTGTAGCCTTTTGCTTCCCACTCGCGTACGTCCCCTGACTTGTGCCACTCTTCATTGTAGGCTTTCATGTCTTCCTTGCTGTAGCTCTCAACATCAGGGAACCTTAAATCATATTCCTCATCCATTTCTACAGCCTTCATGAAATCGTTCGTCAGGCAAATGGAGATATTTGCCCCTGTTAGGAATTCAGAGTTGTGTACACTGTACGTTCCGCCGGTTTTCAGCTTCGATTCTGCATCTCTCATCACTTTGTCAGAAAAACCGCCGTTTCCAGGAATGGCTTTGTAATTTACAATGCCCTGATACATGTCCTGTTCCGCTTGTGTGAAAGGAGTGAATTTCAGTTTTTCCTGCGCTGCTCTTTTAATGGATTCATCGTTTGTATTTTCAATAAGATATCGAAGGATACGCGGATTTTGCATTTTGGATATAATGAATTCCACGATGTCCGGGTGCCAGTCGGAAAGCATAATCATTTGGGCACCGCGTCTTGATCCGCCCTGTTCCACAAGATGCGTAAGTTTTGCGATATCATCAAGCCAGGAAACCGATCCTGACGATTTACCATTTACTCCGCGTGCAAGCGTGTTGCGCGGCCGGAGGGTTGATCCGTTCGTTCCCACTCCGCCTCCGCGGCTCATGATTTCCATTACCTGTTTACGGTGCTCAGAAATTCCTTCACGCGAATCCTGAACGAAAGGCATGACATAGCAGTTAAAGTACGTAACGTCTGTTCCAGCTCCTGCTCCATATAAAACACGGCCTGCAGGCACGAAGTTTGTGGCGACAAGCTCCTGATAGAACTTTGCAAACCACTCCTGGCGTTTTTCTTCGGTTTTTTCCACAGAAGCAAGGCCAGTCGCATTTCGTTTCGCAATTTGTTCGTAAAAGACTTCCAAAGGCTTTTCAATGACATCTAAGGATCTAACGATTAATCCGCTTTCGATTTCCTCAGGCTTGTCCAGAGAATGACGGTATTCCTCATCTACTAAAACAGTAGCTGTTTTTGACGTCCAATCAAGCTCCGTTATGTAACCCAGTCCCCTAGCCGGAAACTTCGGATCCTCTTTTATGGTCAGAACAACGAAATCACCTTTGGATAACGTTACTTTTTCCGTATCCTTAAATGTATACCTGTCAAGCATGACAAGACGGGAAACGCCTTTATGTGTAAGGTGCATGTCATCTGTCACCGGATGCACCTGCGTGAACAAGGAAATATCCTTATTCAGCTTGTCTACATCCATTTTCATCTTCTCCTCTAACGAAACGGGCATGTTAACAACTCCTCTTCCAATAGTACTAAGTAAAAATATCATACATCAGGCCCTATAATCAACATATAGTGCATTCATTATTAAGAACAATACTATATATTGATTATAGCTTGGTTTTTCCCTTGTTTGTCAAATCGAAAACTAAACAAAAACGAGAGAAAAACAGAGAAAATAAGAGATTCTGCTGCATCTGCTATTTAAATTAAACCAATTTGTGATTTGCAATAATTCCTATTAAACCAACTTCTGATAAATAAAGGAAATAATTGAATTATTTTCTTGCTGCAGTAAAAATAATTTACGACTACATCCATTATAGAACAAATGTTCTTCGTGATCATAGAGTAATTTCTGGCAAAAGGAAAAAGCGGCACAAATGCCGCCCTATCCTTGCTACCTTTTAAAGTTCCAGTCACTGCTTTCATATTTACTTTTTGCGAGATTTTCTACATACATTTGTTCATCCTGCGAAAGTTCATAAGCTTCCAGTTCAATATTCAATCCGGTCTCAAATCCTTTTTTAAATGCCTTACGCGCCTCTTCCATTGTGACAGGCGTTTCTCTTAAAGCATTCGCTGCAACAGCTTTACTGCTAAAATTTCTGCGCATCCGTTCTTTTACCCGCTCACTGGGATACTTGAATAAATCAAACAGCTTATCCTCATCCAAATCAAGCAGGATCGAGCCGTGCTGCAGGATGACACCCTTCTGGCGGGTTTGAGCACTCCCTGCAACTTTTCGCCCTTCAACTACGAGCTCATACCAGGATGGTGCATCAAAGCAAACAGAAGATCGCGGATTTTTAAGGCCTTCTTTTTCCTCATCTGTTCTTGGAATTGCAAAGTACGCATCAAGACCAAGATTCCGAAAGCCTTCTAATATTCCTTCAGAAATAACCCGGTAGGCTTCTGTAACCGTGCGGGGCATCTCCGGGTGCTCCTCCGTTACAATGACACTATATGTAAGCTCTTGGTCATGAAGTACGCCCCTGCCTCCGGTCGGTCTTCTGACAAACCCCAGACCGTGCCGTTTAACCGCATCAAAATCTATTTCTTTTTCAGCCTTTTGAAAATAGCCGATGGATAAGGTTGCAGGATTCCATCCATAGAAACGGATAACCGGTGGAATTTTCCCTTCGCTATGCCAATCCAGCAGCGCTTCATCCAATGCCATGTTGAAGGAAGGTGAACAATTTCCTGAATCAATAAATCGCCATTTTTCTTTTATCATATGCTTCCCTCTTTTAGCGTTTTAATCACTGCCTCAAAAGATACTTTATCAGTCTAACAAATCGCGGCAGACTTGAAAACAAATCTGACCTTATTTCAGTGACAATTAAGAGCCTGTCTTATATAATTAGAGGTATCGTTTAGAAGAGGTATTTTTTTATATTCACAGAAGGAGTCGAGATTCATTGGAATGGATTATTTTAATCGTGCTTTTAGCAGGAATCGTTGCCTACAGTCTTTACACTTATTTTTATCAGCGGAAAATTCTTAAATCACTTACTGAGGAAGAATTCCGGGCTGGCTATCGCAAAGCCCAGCTTATTGATATAAGAGAACCGAACGAATTTGATGGCGGCCACATCTGGGGTGCACGCAATATCCCCCTTTCACAAATGCGCCACCGGTACAAAGAGATTCGCCAGGATCAGCCTGTTTATCTATATTGCCAAAACACTACAAGAAGCGGCCGTGCAGCCCAGCAGCTCAAGAAAAAGGGCTACAGCGAGCTATACATGCTAAAAGGCGGTTTCCGTTCATGGACCGGCAAAGTGAAAAAGAAGTAATGAATGTCGCCCGCACTTACCTGCGGGCTCCTTTTTTTTTAGAGCACTCTTCCGTTTCGCTTCCTTCCTATTGAGGGTAAACTACCCAAAAGGAGGGCGCTTCAATGTCTTTTGATTACGAGATGGATTTTAAGAATACCGATTTCAGGGAAGAGCCAGAGAAATACCGGGTTGGCCGAGGGGAGCAGGGGGTCTTGATGGTGGAACCATATAAAAGTGAAATACTCCCCCATTGGCGTTTTAAAACTCCCGATATTGCCAAAGAATCCTCTGAAAAAATTTATGAGCTTTTCCTTGAATATAAAAAGAAAAATGATTTTCCGGGCATGGATATGGCGCGTAAATTTTTACAAATGGGCTATACCCGGTCCAGAAGGTACGCAAATTATAAAGGCGGCCGGAAATACAAAAAGGATGGCGAAGTCAACGAACGGGAAATAGATGACCAGAAGGCTGAATCTGCCGCCATCTTCGAGAAAAAGTGGAAGCTTGTCAGAGCGGATGAAGAGTACTTG
Source organism: Metabacillus sp. FJAT-52054 (assembly GCF_037201815.1). Classification (NCBI taxonomy): domain Bacteria; kingdom Bacillati; phylum Bacillota; class Bacilli; order Caryophanales; family Bacillaceae; genus Metabacillus; species Metabacillus sediminis. The sequence goes on from NZ_CP147407.1 coordinate 2,531,086, forward strand.
AAACTAAAAAAAGAGCATCAGGAGAATTATGGCTAATTCTCCTGATGCTCTTTTTCATTAATTCGTTACAGGTTCTTTTTTCTCAAACTTCAGAACCGGTTTTCTGGCAGCAAGCGTTTCATCAAGTCGTTTAACAACGGTTGTATGAGGAGCTTCCTGTACGATTTCCGGATTCTCTTCCGCCTCTTTAGCGATTTGAATCATGGCATCGATAAACGCATCCAGCGTTTCCTTCGATTCTGTTTCTGTAGGCTCAATCATGATGCACTCCTCGACGTTTAGCGGGAAGTAAATGGTTGGCGGATGATAGCCAAAGTCAAGAAGGCGCTTCGCAATATCCAGCGTGCGGACACCAAGCTTCTTCTGGCGCTTCCCGGAGAGTACAAACTCATGCTTGCAATGCTTATCAAACGGCAGGTCAAAATGCGGCGCGAGTCTCCGCATCATGTAATTCGCGTTCAGCACAGCATATTCAGTTACAGCCTTCAGCCCATCCGGCCCCATTGTACGGATATACGTATAGGCACGAACATTGATGCCGAAGTTTCCATAAAACGGCTTCACTCTTCCAATTGAGTCAGGACGGTCATAATCAAAATGGAACGCTCCATTCTCTTTTACCAGCACCGGTTTTGGAAGGAAGCGGATTAAGTCTTTCTTCACGCCGACAGGACCTGATCCCGGACCACCGCCGCCATGCGGACCCGTAAAGGTTTTATGAAGATTCAAATGGACGACATCAAAGCCCATATCTCCTGGTCTCGCTTTACTTAGAACGGCATTCAGGTTCGCTCCGTCGTAATAAAGCTTGCCTCCTGCTTCATGAACAATTTCAGCCATTTCCAAAATGTTTTCCTCAAACAAACCGAGCGTATTCGGATTTGTCAGCATGAGCGCTGCTGTGTCGCGTCCAACGACTCTTCTTAAATCCTCCAGGTCCACTAGGCCCGTTTCATCTGATTTCACTGTTACCGTCTCGAATCCGGCAACAGTGGCCGATGCAGGATTCGTACCGTGCGCTGAATCCGGTACCACTACTTTTGTCCTTTGCAAATCTCCATTTGCTTCATGGAATGCACGGATCATCATCAGCCCTGTCCATTCGCCATGAGCTCCCGCTGCCGGCTGAAGCGTCACTTCGTCCATCCCGGTTATTTCTCGTAAATGCTCCTGTAAATCATACAGCAGCTCCATAGCCCCCTGAACAGTCTCTTCTTCCTGCAGCGGATGAATATGAGCTAAGCCAGCGATCCGGGCTACATTCTCATTGATTTTCGGATTGTATTTCATTGTACAGGAACCGAGCGGATAAAAACCGGAATCCACTCCGTGGTTGCGCTTGGACAGGGCGGTATAGTGACGCATAATATCAAGCTCTGATACCTCCGGCAGTTCAGGCTCCGTTTCCCTTAAGTAGCCCTCCGGAATCAGTTCATCGAGCTTCATCTCAGGAATGTCCATTTCGGGCAGGCTATAGCCGGTTCTTCCAGGCTTCGTAAGTTCAAAAATAAGTGCTTGATCCTGATTATTCATGGCGATCCCCCAATTCCTTAACGAGCTGATCTATTTCTTCCTTTGTTCTTAATTCAGTCACAGCAACAAGCATATGATTCTTTAAACCCGGACTCGTTAAGCCTAAATCATAGCCTCCGATCATTCCGGATTCAATCAGCTTAGCGTTCGCTTCTTTCACAGGCTGATTCAGCTTAACCGCAAACTCATTAAAAATCGGCCCATTAAATGCGATATCCATTCCGGCTTCTTTGAAACGATTTTTTGCGTAATTCGCTTTTTGAAGATTTTGTACAGCCATTTCCCTGACACCTTTTTTACCGAGAGCCGTCATGGCAACAGATGCTGCAAGAGCATTCAATGCCTGATTGGAGCAAATATTGGACGTTGCCTTGTCACGGCGGATATGCTGCTCCCGCGCCTGAAGGGTTAAAACAAATCCCCGACGGCCGTCTTCATCCACGGTCTGGCCGACGAGCCTTCCAGGGACTTTTCTCATCAGTTTACTCGTTACGGCAAAGTATCCGCAGTGAGGACCGCCAAAAGCGGTTGGAATTCCAAACACTTGAGCGTCTCCAACTACAATATCTGCACCTAAAGATCCCGGCGGTGTCAGGATGCCAAGTGCCAGAGGATTGGAAGAGACAATCATCATACTCTTTCCTTGATGAGCAATCGGCTCAATCTCTTTCAGCGGTTCAATTTGCCCGAAAAAGTTCGGATATTGGATGATGACTGCTGCCACATCCTCACCCATTTCCTTTTCAAGCAAAGTAAGATCTGTCACTCCGTCTGATGCAGGAATTTCGATCACTTCAATGTATTGTCCTTTTGCATAAGTACGCAAAACATCCTTGGATTCAGGATTGACAGCTTCTGATACCAGAATTTTCTTTTTCTTTGTATGCCCTGCTGCAAGCATAGCTGCTTCTGCAAGTGCCGTTCCGCCATCATACATAGATGAATTGGCAACATCCATGCCGGTCAATTCGCAGATCATCGTTTGAAATTCGAAGATTGCCTGCAGCTCCCCTTGAGAAATTTCCGGCTGATACGGAGTATAGGCTGTATAGAACTCCGAACGGGAGATAACATGGTCTACGATAATCGGCATGTAATGATCGTAAACGCCCGCCCCGAGAAAAGAAGCGTTTTGGCGCAAATCTTTGTTTTTCGCTGCAAGTCCGCTTAGCTCTCTTAAAAGCCCCGTTTCGGATTTGGCCGGTTTAATATCGTATTCACCTTTAAAACGAACCTGTTCAGGGATATCCTCAAACAGTTCATCAATTGATTGAACGCCAATTGCGCTGAGCATGTCTTTTTGATCATGATCTGTCATCGGCAAATAACGGTGCTTCATATCCATATCCCCTCTTCCTTATCCTTTTGGACGCTTATAAAATGGTGTTGGAACAACCTTTGCTTTTAATTGTTTGCCCCGAATTTCAACGAACACTTCCGTTTCTAGTCCGCTATAATCAGATTTTAAAAGTGCAAGACCGATATTCTTCTTCAAGGTTGGTGATTGTGTTCCTGTTGTTACTTCTCCAATGAGCTCTCCGTTTATATAAACCGGATAACCGTGTCTCGGAATTCCTTTATCAATCATTTCAAGACCAGCGAGTTTCCTGGGTGCTCCGGTCTCCTTTTGCTCTTTCAGAACATCCTTACCGATAAAAGCTTCCTCTTTATTCGGTTTTACTGCAAAACCGATACCTGCCTCAATCGGCGTAATATCCTTTGAAAGCTCCTGTCCGTATAAAGGAAGATTGGATTCGAAGCGCAGTGTATCCCTTGCTCCCAATCCGCATGGTACAGCACCGGACTCTTTTCCAGCTTCCAGGATTGCTGACCACAGCATCTCGGCATCGCTCGAAGTGCAATAAAGCTCAAAGCCATCTTCCCCGGTGTAGCCGGTTCTTGATACAAGCGCCTTCGCTCCTGCAATGGAAACTTCATCTTTGAATTTGAAAAATTTGATGCTGCTTAAGTCTTCTTCGGTCAGTGTTTGAAGAATTGTTTCTGCAAGGGGCCCTTGAAATGCAAGGAGTGCGGTTTCATCTGAAAGGTTGGTCAGTTCAACCTCTCCATCTGCATGCTGCGTCATCCACTCTAAATCCTTTTCAATATTGGATGCATTGATGACGACCATGTAGTCATCTTCCGCCTTTTTATAAATAAGCAAATCATCGACCGTGCCGCCATCCTCATAGCACATTGCCGAATATTGAGCACCACCGGCTTTTAAAACGGATACATCATTCGTCATCATTTTTTGAAGAAAAGGAAGACTGCCTTTCCCTTTGACTGAAACCTCTCCCATATGGGAAACGTCAAATAAACCTGCTTTGGAGCGAACGGCCTGATGTTCCTCTTTAATAGAAGAAAACTGAACAGGCAGCTCCCAGCCCCCGAAGTCGATCGTCTTTCCTCCATACTGTTTATACAGTTCAAATAGCGGTGTTCTTTTTAGCTGTGACAATGCTTTCCCTCCCCGGAATATGATGATACAAAAAAGGACAGACTCCTCCTGATTGAATCAGAAGGCTCTGTCCTTGGCACCTGAAAGTTTACCCTGTTCGGCAGGGCTTTCCCCTTTGGCGGTTTACTGTACGTAAACTCTCTCCAGAGCTGCGTCAAATAAGAGTCTTTTTGCCTGAGAGATTCACAAATGTTTGCTCCTTCGGCGCCGCACACAGTCTTAGTCTGCTGCGGTCTCTCCCCTTATCGTCATCCGCACATATTAATCCAAATAATGGTTAAACTAATAGTCAGCCTGTATTGGCTGCTCCAATGAACGGACATGGACATAGAAGCAGACATAGGATTAACAGAAAATGAAGCATTTTGTAAACTTTCTAACTACTTATCATCCTACCATCATCTTTAAAGGAGAGCAATCCTATTTTACCTGAATAATAATTGTTCAATCTCATTAATCATTCGCTTTTCAAGCATATACCTTATTTTTTCTTACATTTAATCCTTCTTTTAACCTAAAAGGTGAACATTAGAGAGAGTTGGTGAATTTAGTTGAAAAGGTTTACAAGTTTTAATGTCCCTATCCATTATGATGATCAGTGGCAGCAGGAAATCATTGAACTTATTGAAACAGACGGCCCCTGGGCAAACTGGGAGCTATTTAAGCTATCCTGTGAAATACAGAACCATACTGCCGTACCTGATTTTGAAGGACTGCAGGCACCTAAATATCTGCCTGATTTTCAGCCCCTCCCCCATCAGCTTGAAGTTGCCAAAACAGTCGTTGAGAAAATGAACGGCAAAGCGATCCTTGCTGATGAAGTGGGACTTGGAAAAACAATTGAAGCAGGTCTGATTCTCAAAGAATATATGATTCGCGGACTGGTGAAAAAGGTGCTGATTCTCGTACCCGCTTCTTTAGTGTCGCAATGGGCGAGAGAATTGAATCAAAAATTTTACATACCTGCTGTTGAGCAAAAGAAAAGCTATGTATGGGAGCAATGCGATGTCGTCGTTTCTTCTATTGATACAGCTAAACGGAATCCGCACAGAGACATTGTATTGAATCAGCTTTATGATCTCGTCATTATTGACGAAGCTCACAAACTGAAAAACAGCAAAACCAAAAATTATGATTTTGTCCTGAATTTAAAGAAAAAATATTGTCTGCTCCTTACAGCCACACCGATTCAAAACCGGATTGAAGAGATTTTCAATCTTGTTTCCCTCCTAAAGCCAGGCCACCTTGGGAACGAAGCTTATTTTACAGAGGTCTTTTCTGCTAAAAACCGCTCTGTGGAATACCATGAACACTTAAGAGAGCTGATCAATAAAGTTATGCTCCGCAACAGGCGCGGCGACACTGGAATCGACTGGCCAAAACGGATTGTGGAAACAATCCCGATTGTGTTTTCGGAAACCGAACAGCACCTTTATGACGAAATAACCCGAGTTAAAACAGCCATTCCCGGCGGAGTCAATACTTTTTCAATCATGACGCTGCAAAGAGAAGCATGCAGCAGCAGGGAGTCTGTATACATGACCCTAAAGAAAATGCTTGACCGCCAGGAAGAACATGGCACCCCCATTCCTCAGCCAGTCATCCATCAGCTCTTGACTGCAGTAGATCATGTAACCAGGAACAGCAAAGCTGAAAAGGTACTGGAGCTGATTAAAAAAATTGATGACAAAGTGATCATTTTCACTGAGTACCGGGCTACGCAAATGTATTTGCAATGGTACTTAAAGCAGCATGGCATCTCCTCTGTACCTTTTCGCGGCGGTTTCAAGCGCGGAAAAAAAGATTGGATGAAGGATTTGTTTAAAGGCAACATCCAGGTGCTCATCGCGACAGAAGCAGGCGGCGAAGGAATTAATCTGCAATTCTGCAATCAGATTATTAATTATGATCTTCCCTGGAATCCAATGAGACTGGAACAAAGAATCGGCCGGATTCACAGGCTGGGCCAGGAGCGGGATGTTCATATTTACAACATGTCAACGAGAAATACGGTAGAGGAGCACATCTTAAAGCTCCTATATGAAAAAATCAATCTGTTTGAAAAAGTGATTGGGCAGCTTGATGAAATTTTAACGAGGATGGAAATTACGAACTTTGAAGAACATCTTCAGGATATCCTTTTCCATTCTGCATCTGATGGAGAAATGAAAATTAAAATGGAAAACCTTACTTCGATTCTTGATTTCGCACAGCATGATAAAGAAGAAAAAAAAGCGGCCGGAGATATTATTTAGGAGGGTGACGAATGAATCAAAAAGAAATTCATACATTATTGGAAAGATTCTTTATAGCCAACCAATGCGAGATTACCGCAAAAACGGCCGGGGCGCTTGCCATACAGCTGACGATTGAAATGGACAAGGAGCTTATGAATCGCCCGTTTTACTGGCATTACCTCGAAAAAACAGGCGGAGATCCAAATCCGATGAAGCTTACTCTCCTAACAGATAAAAATGAAGAAACAGACGAAGAGAAAACGGAATTTGTTCATTTAGGCTCTCCCAGATTGCATCAGATTTTCCAGTCTGCCCGCAAGCTCGGGTCTTTTGCCCGCATGTATGAAAGACCCAATTCAAACTCGGGACAGCAGCCGCTCCATCCTTGGCTTTGCATGAATATGACCGTCTCTTATCAATGTGATATGAAAAAGGATTTCGTTTATTCCATTGGCCTCCATTTAATAAGCGGAACGATGGTTGAAAACTTTCAGGACCGTCTGAATCAGCTTCCCTTAACACCAAAGATCCCTGATTTTTGCTTCACTCTTTCCCCGCTGATTCTTCCAAAAAGCGGGATGCTGAGAATCCGCCAGCATATTGAAACTAAAATAGCAGAGGATGACCACTCATGGGCGGATGAAGCAAGACAGAGATGGAATGCTGATTTAATGCTTCTTCAGCACTTTTATGAAGATATGGAAGAAAAGCCGGAGGTTTATGAGCTGGAGAAAGAAGCGTTAAAAGAGCTATACGAGCCGAATATCCATATTTCTGTTAATAACGGGGGTATTTTTTACCTAAATCAGCGCACAATTTTTTAATTATATCGGCTGAAAAATCAAAAATTTTAATATTTTTTTCCATTTCGACACAATTCAGCACCATTTTTTATTTTTCCATTCTATAATCATGGTACAAAGGTTTCACTGGTGAATAGAGACTATAGAATCACCTTTAACAGGGAAAAGCTTTTTGGTCAGACAAAGGCAAACCTGCTGAAAAGCAGGGACGCAAAGTCACGGGTCTAAGGTTGCCGTATTGAGGCAATGATGATCGCCGGACTGCCTGAAATACATACGTATTTTAGGAGGAAATGGGATGGAGAATGTAATGGTGAAAGAAGAAATGGATTTAGAATGGAAGGAGCTGATCCTGACAGCTCTCGAAATGGGAATCAGCAAAGAAGACATTCGGCATTTCCTTCAGTCTAAGCAGAATGAAAGCAGCAATTGACCTAATTGTCGAAAAAATTTTGTCGATTCTGTTCGATTTACCGAAATATTCCCTTCGTTATATGCTATAATATCCGAGGGAAGGTGATGTCATGATTGGTGAACGCATACGCAAATATCGCAAAGAAAAAAATCTCTCTTTATCTGAACTAGCAGACCGGGCAGGCGTAGCAAAATCCTACCTAAGTTCAATCGAACGGAATCTTCAATCAAATCCATCGGTTCAATTTTTGGAAAAGGTTTCATCTGTGCTTGGCATTTCCGTTAATACGCTTTTGAATGGCAATACTGAGGATGCTTATGCAAATCAGCTCGATCAGGACTGGACATCACTTGTAAAAGAAGCTATGCAGTCAGGTGTCACCAAAGATCAATTTAGGGAATTTTTGGAATTTAATAAATGGCGGATGGATCAGCCAAAAAAATAAACGGTCAGGACTCATGTCCCGGCCGTTTATTTTTTTGAATATGATTCTCTTCTATACTAAGTATGGCTTGCCAGATTGTCGAAATGGAATAAATGATCATGATCAGACCGGGTATGATTGCCATTAGCGCACCGCCCTCTTTTGTTCGCGCAAAATGGCTAATGTACCCAGCATAGGGCACCGTAAATCCTGAATATTGGGCAACTACATTATCCGATTGAACCGGTGCAGAATCCTCATACTTGTTGTTATCACCTTTAGTACGATATACAGCTTGACCCCCGCTCATCGTTTTTTGTGTGATTCTATGTGTCGCCAAATCATATTCATCCATCCAAAATGTAATGACATCACCCTTTTTAAATCTCGTCATATCCCCGCCCGTTTTTACAGCGATCACTGAGCCGGTTTGAATGCCCGGCTCCATCGAACCTGATAGGACCGTTTTTAATTGATAGCCGAAAACCTCTGGCTCTCCACCGGATGCCTTCGATGAAAAAACGGCTAAAGCAAGTCCAATTAAAATGAAAAAGAGTAAAATTGTAAACCCCCGGCTTATCATCTTCACTCGGAATCCCCCTTATCAGCTGCCAGTTCTTCAGGGGTTCTTCCCGGCTCAGGATCCTCCTCAGGTATTCCAGCACTACTTGACTTATCATCTTCAACCTGGTCGATCATTTCAGAATCTTTTGCAGGTTTCTTTCCCTCTTCTTCCATGTTTTTTGAGTTTGTCTCTTTTTTTTCTGCTCTCTTTTTATTCTCTTTTTTCGGAGGAGGAGGGCATTCTGCCACGGTTATAATGGAACTTGCAGTCCGAACCGTCTCGTTTTCATTTCCTTCATAACCCGGCCGCTGATCCACTTCCGCATAATAGATGCCGGGTTCATCCGTTTGAATAGAAAGATGCTCTGTATGATTCTCCCCGATTTTGCCAAGTGTCCCTTCTGCCAGTACCTTATCATCTTTATAGATGCGATAGCCTGTGGATCCAATCATACCGAATCCGCTATTACGAATGGAAAAAGGCAGATTCACTGAACTGCATGCAGTAAAAGGCTTTTCAATATCCGCTTGTTCAAAACCCAGTCTGCTCCCATCCCACCATGAGCCCATTTGAAACCCAATTTCCTGATCCGCTTTTTTATTTAAATAAGCTTGAACGGGTGATGACGAAGTAGCTGAAACAACCAGAATGGTCAAAGAAATTACCGTTGTCTGAAAGATGCGTCCTCTCTTACTTCTGCTGCTCCCCATCCTTTATCCCCCGTCCGTTATGTAGAATCTGATCTTCATAAGTCATGAACCTTTAACGTCTTCATCCTGAAAAAAACTTCAATTAAAAAGGTAAAGGCGGAGGCAGAACAGCTGAAATCTGCTGTTCTGCCTCCGTCCTGATACCTTGTTTTATGTAAAACTTCTATGATGAAAGCTGGAAATTATAGCTCCTGACCGTCGCCTTGACGTCCGTCAAATGTCCATTTAAGCTGGAGAGAATCTCCCTGGAATTGGTTTTGATCTTCACCATTATCAACAAATTCAAATTGAACAAACAGATCATCCGTTGTACCAGCTTTTAGTCCCTTTTTCTTTTCAAAAAGCGGGGTAAAGACATTGCTTGCAACTGCGTTTGGATCCATATCCTTCAGCTCAGCAAGTGTCGTGCTGTAAATAACATCGTTAAGCTTGTCCGCATTATAAAGAAAGTTCACTTTGATATGGCTTCCTAAATCCTCAGAATTTGAAGGCTCGCCCTCTTTGTTCGTTACCGTGTATTCAGTCGTCAGTAGTACTTTTTTAATATCCACTGTCCCGTCATTTTGAAGCTTAAACGTGCGGTTCATCCAATCACCAGGCTTCATGTCCTTCACATTCACAATCTCAGTCGGAACCGCGTTTAAATCAAGCGTTCCTGCTGCAAAAGAGCTTGCCGCTTCTGCTTTATCATTGAAATATGCATACGTTCCCCCGCCGACCAATGATAATCCAAGTGCCGCAGATGCAATACCCAATCCTAATTTTGTCTTGATCCCCATTTTACATTCCTCCTGATTTTCTGTGTGTATGTGAACTCTTTATGAATAAAGAGGCTCAACCATTCTGTTTTGCATCATTATAATTTTAAATATTCCGACAAATTCAAATCCAGGAAGGACTTTTTCCATAGGTAACAGATTATGTACAAATTGTTATAAACTTCTTCCTGCCTGCCTCCTTTAGTTTAGCAGTCGCCTAAATTCGGCAAAAGGTTCTTTGTACCAATATATCGACCCATCCCTTTGTACGATTTTTCCAGAAAAAGCACCTGGATCCACATAAGAAGTCCTTGCAAACCGGGCTTTTCCCAAATCTCCTCCTTTTCACCCTGCACCTTTCTATCCGGGACATTAGACACTTCTTGCAGCCTGAGCCAAAATATACAAAAAAACCTCGAGCAAGCTCCAGGTTGGCTGTTAGGCATATAAAGAAATGATAGGCTTAGGATCGTACCCTTTTTCACTGTACTTCGATTTTATTGGTGTAATTTTCATCTGTGCATGTTCGAAAAGAGAACGCTGAAAGGTTAAATCATTGGAGCATACCGGACAAATCCATTCCCCGCCATTATAGCTGCTATATGAAGACTTTGCGCAGCGCGGACATACTTTTTTAAACATCATCATCTCTCCTAATTTGTTGCATGAAAAATCCAAGTCGAATGAAGCACCATCACAAACGTATATAAAATGCAGGCAGAAAATGTAACGCCCTTTAAAATTTTCGTTGTTTTAAGCGGAATTAAAAACACCATACAAAGAAGAAGCACAGAGAACATCAGCTTCACACCCATAAACGCTACCGGCGTCCACTCATACAGGCTTTTCATAATCGGGTTTGCTTCCCTTATAAAACCGAGTTCAAGACCGGCTAATGTAACAAACAAATCAATTGCATTGACAATCGCCAGGTAAATGAATGCAGTTTTCATTGGAAACCGCTCCTTTGGCATACAGGCCATTATTTATGCTATGAATGAAATAGCAGATTATGCACCCTTCGGTTCTTCCAGCCTGGAAAACACCCGCCAAATAGTCATAACGGAGTACCCGATCAACAGCAAACCAGGAACAATGAACAGGAGCGCATTTCCTTCTTTAGACTTAGCATATTCAATAAAATAACCGATATACGAAATGGTGAAACCTGTGTAATGGGCTGCTGCGTCTTATCAAATGTGATTCAAAGTACTTGTATATCTGCTTTAATGGTTTCTCATAAACAGGTGAAAAAGGAAGACAGGAAAGCTCCCGTCTTCCCGGGCTGTCTTACAGCTCTTCGCCTTTACCGTGACGTCCTTCAAATTTCCATTTAAGAGTAACTGAATCACCCTGAAACTCATTTTGCTCTTCATTGTTATCAACAAACTCAAATTGAACAAATAGATCATCCGTTGTTCCTGCTTTTAGACCCTTTCTTTCCATTAGAGGTGTAAATACATTTTTATCAATCACATTAGGGTCCTCGTCCTTTAATTCATCAAGGGTTGTGCTATAAATAACATCATTTAGTTTGTCTGCATTCCATAAGAAATTAACTCTGATGGATTTGCCCAAATCATTTACATTTACGGCAGCACCAGCTTTGTTTGTCACCGTATACTCAGTAGTCAGTAATACCTTTTTAATATCTAAAGTACCGCTGTTTACCAATTTAAAAGCACGATCCATTTTGTCACCCGGCTTGATGTTCTTCACATCAATAATCGTTTCAGGATTTACATTTAAATCAAGCGTACCTGCTGCAAACGATGATGCTGCCTCTGCAGTATCATTAAAATAGGCATATGTACCGCCGCCAATTAAGGAAAAACCAAGCGCTGCTGATGCCAGCCCTAAACCTAATTTTTTCTTTACTCCCATTCTAAAAGCCCCCTAGATTTTAATTTATATTGAACTTTTCTTAATAGAAAAGAATCAACCGCCAGCAATCTTTCTTCAAGCACATTTTTCAATAGAGTCTAACCGGAAATGGGGCGTACAATCGTTCTTAATAAAGAATACCTATATCTGATTATATATTAAGTCCTAATTAATTGAAAAATCTCGAAAATTGCCATAATATTCACTTTAACGAACATTTTCGTTCTTTTTCTCGAATTATCTAACAATAGCTAACTATTTTATAAAGAACATCCTTTATTAAAAGACGGGCTCAGGCTAGTTATGAAGTTTAGTCTCATATACAAGCTGCCTACTGACACCTCGTTCTCAATTTAAGCTTCAGATTCCCAGATATTCTTTCATAATCAGGTAAAATTTGTGATATATTGTCATTTAATTCTTTTTAAAGAACCAAATCGTTCTTTTTCTCGACATTTCTAAGGATTTCACTCCACTATTGTATTTTATTAAGAATCTACTGTACTATATAATGAACATAGATACTGATAGATAAGGAGTAACCATATGACTTTTGCAGGAAAAAAAATAAGGGAGATTAGAAGGCAAAGGGGCTTTTCCCTGACTGAGCTCGCGGATCAGGCAGGTGTATCCAAATCTTATTTAAGCTACATAGAACGAGATGTACAAAAGAACCCCAGCTTGCATTTCCTTACAAAAATTGCTGAAAATCTTGGTGTTGAGGTTAAGGATCTCATAGGGGAACAGAATAACCAAAGCAGACTTGAACAGCTAGATCCAGAATGGGAAGATCTTTTAAAAACAGCGATAAGGAATGGATTAAGCAAAGAGGATTTTAAGCTTTTTACCGACTATATCCAGTTCAGTAAAAAGCACAGCAAATAAGAAATCTCCTTATTTATTTAACAAGATCATACAAGTATTGATACTTAGGAGAAGAGGATTACTATGGAAAAAACGTTTGAGATTAAAGATCTGCTTAACATCCTCAGGAAGAATAAAATTCTAATAACGTCCATACCGTTTGTATGCCTGCTGATTGGATTTATTTATACGTATTTCATTGCAAGTCCAATATACGAATCGAAAACGGATTTGCTCGTAAATACCACCCCAACAGCAAACACTGCCGAACCTGTATCACCTCTGGAAATAGACGCAAGTCTAAAACTCATTGAAACTTATCAATATATATTAAAGAGCCAAAGAATGGCCGATCTGGTTATTAAGGATCTGGATGGACTTCTTACGGAAGATGAATTTTTAGACAATGTAAAGGCAGAAAGCAACGGAAATTCTCAAATCATCTCTATTATTGTTGAAAACAAAAACCCAGATGATGCAGCCTTAATTGCGAACAAAACAGCGGTCATTTTTCAATCAGAAATAAAAAAACTGATGAAGATTGAGAACGTAAACATTTTAACAATAGCAACCCCTTATTCATCTACTTCTAAACCCATTTTGCTCTTTAATCTATTGCTATCTTTTGCAGCAGGTTTAATTTTGGCCACCATATTTGTGCTTATTAAAGAACTTAAGAACAAAAAATTCGAAAGCAAAAAAGGCATCACTGATTTATTAGGAATCCCTTACCTGGGAGAGATTCCAGCCATTATTCCACAAGGCCCGACAAATAAATATTTAGATGAGCGTTACAATAAATTAGTTGCCCATACTGAACCTCATTCATCTTCTTCTGAAGCATACCGGTCCGTAAGGGCTAATTTAGATATTCTGCGGCAGTCTAAGCAGCCAGTCACCATTCTTGTAACAAGTACCTCTGCAGGAGATGGTAAGTCATTGACCTGTGGAAATCTTGCGGTCACATTGGCTAAGGACAATAAAAAAGTGGTTTTTGTAGATTCAGATATGCGAAAGCCTAATGGACATTCACTTTTTAACTTGCATAACCGATGCGGACTAACAAATTATTTAACAGGGTTTTCAAGTTCAGATGAGATTATTCAGTCTACCGCAATCCCAAACTTAAGTTTTATATCTGCTGGTCCAATTTCACCTAACCCACACGAGCTGATCATATCAAAGAAGATGGATCTACTCATAGATAGATTAAAACAAAAGTTTGACGTTATTTTATTCGACAGCTCCCCCCTTCTGGTATCAGATTCAATCTTACTCTCTGGAAAAATGGATGGCTGCATCTATGTTCTTAATGCCCGTAAAACAAATAGGGATGATGCAAACGAAAAAATAGAGCTTCTGAAAAGAAGTTCAAATGAACTAATAGGGGCTATTTTAAACGAAAAGAAAACTCATAAAAGCAATCCCCACTATTATTACGGAGGTTATATGGGATGATGATCGATTTGAGCTCCAGCATTCTCTCATCAGAAGATGAATCCTTGGTGGATTTTCAACAAGCTTTTACTCTCGCCAAACAGGCTTATAAACAGGAAATTAACCATATTCTTATCATTCAAAATATCAGTGGAAAAGCAAACATTGAAAACTATAACCAATTAGTAAAAAATATTAAACTCTTTAATAACAAGCTTCTTGAAGAAAAAATGGAGATTACTATTCGTCCAGGAATCAAATTGATTTATTCCGATCAGTTAGATAAAGCGTTCAATTTTAGAGTTGAATCCTTAACCATTAATAAAGCCAGCAAATACTTATTAGTTGAAATTCCAGCTGTTTTTAATGTGAGTTCTTTGGAGAGTTTTTTCTATAAACTACAAATTAGAGGGATTGTCCCTATTATTTCCAATGCTGAGAAAGTGAAATCGTTCCAAATGCAGCCAGAAATTTTATATGAATTAGTTCAGAAATCCGGTGCTCTGATTCAAATTTCAGCAAATAACATATTTGAGGGTTCAGATCCGCTTACTTCAGAAACAGCAAAAATTATCATTCAAAGCAGATTGGTCCATCTGCTCGCGTCAAGCGCACAGCATCCAGAAATGAGACCATACAGAATGACTGAAGGATACACTCAAATTGAAAAATGGACATCTCCAGAATATGTTGAGTATCTCAAACAAAATGCACACTCCGTTTGGTTTGGCCATTATTTTCCAATCTATCAGCCATTACCTTTCAACAAGAAACCTCTTAATCATTTAATAAAATTCAAAACATTAAAAAGAACATCAAGCAGGGTATGATGATTAAGAGCATTTTCAGAGATGATTTTATTAGAAGTGTAAGTATTCTTGCAGCAGGTACAGGGTTAGCTCAAATGATTTACATGGTGTCTACGCCAATATTAACCAGACTTTATACTCCAGAGGAATTTGGTATCTTTTCCATTTATCTCTCGATATTATACAGCATCTCATCATTAGGATCGTTATCATATGAACAAGCAATTCCTCTACCTGAGAAAGATCGGGATGCTTACCTTATCTTTTCCCTTTCCATTATCATTAACACATTTATGGCGATTGTTATGATCCTGCTAATGACAATGTTTTGGGCACCAATTACGGAATTATTGCATATCAGAAGTAATATTCTGTTCATGCTATTGCCATTGAGCTTCTTAGGATTTGGAATATTCCAGTCCCTCACATTGTGGGAACTAAGAAAACGAAATTATACAAATGTATCTAAATCAAAACTTACAATGAATGGATCTCAAGCAATTGTGCAAAGCGGACTTGGCTTTTTCTCTGCTGGAGGATTAGGTCTTGTGGCCGGGGAGGTTCTAGCCCGCGCAGCAGGCAGTTTAATCATGATTCGAACATTCAAATGGACCATGTTCCGAGAGATTTCTTTAAAAGAGATTTATACCGTTTTTGTTCGTTATAAGAGATTCCCTCTTCTAACAACTCCTGCGGGGCTGATAAACGCATTCACTTTTCATCTGCCCGCCTTTCTCATTGCATTTAAATTTGGGGCGGCAGAGGCTGGATTTTTATTAATGGCTCAAAGGCTGCTCTCGGTGCCAGAAGCATTAATCGGCAATTCGGCTACACAAGTGTTTACTGGGCAGGCAGCCTTCCTTAGAAAAGATAACCCGGGCATGGTACTAAAGTTATTTAGGAGCACTCTTTTAAAACTGGGTAAAGTAAGTATTCCCCTTTTCCTTTTAGGATACGTTGCAGCTCCTGCTTTGCTTCCCGCACTGCTTGGTGCTGAATGGTCTCAGGCGTCGTTTTATTTTCAATGGCTTTCCATATTTTATTTATTGCAGGTACTGGTAAATCCTATATCTAGAATATTCCAAATCTATGAACAGCAAAAACTTCAGCTTCTTTCTGAAATTATTAGGAGCACATTTATCGCTGTTAGCAGTTTGGTCATTTTTTATTCAGATATGAGTCCCTTAAATGCTATTGCAATTCTGAGCGTTACCGGAACCGCTGGTTATGTACTTCATGGGTTTCTTTCTTGGATTGCCATTCAGAAAGGCACAGATGATGATTCTTTGAATGCAATGAACGGACAGGAGGTTTGAAGGATGGATTATAGCATTGAATCCAGAAACTCTGCATTAATCATAACCGGGGTCATCATGTGCTTCAGCTCGTTTGTGCTGCTTGAGCCTTCCCCCTTTGACTTAATGGTTATTGCTTTTATTGGATATGCATGTTTATCAGGAAATCTGACTTTCTCAGATGAACTAGTACTTCCTTTATTTTTCCTGCTTCTTTTTTTACTAATCAATATTCTCTCTTCATTTGGTTCTGAAGATTTTTCTAGAGGATTGTTCTATGGACTAATAACTGTTTACCTTGCTTTTTCCTGGCTGGGTTTGGTCGGGCTGATCGGCAGGTTTGGGGCAGATTTGTACAAGTATGTATTTACTGGCTATACAATTGCAGCCGTTTTATCTGCAATGGCTGGAATAGCCTCCTATTTTGGCTTCTTGCCGCTGGAAGATTCTGTTTTGAGTTTTGGGAGAGTTAAAGGGTTCTTTAAAGATCCCAATGTGTTTGGCCCTTTCTTAATACCGCCGATTTTATTTTGTTTAAGCAGACTCTTTGAAAACAAAAACAGCTATAAACGAACAAATCTCATTACGCTCTTAATATTGGTTGGCGGTGTATTTCTCAGTTTTTCAAGAGCAGCATGGGGGCACATGTTAATTTCTGCTTTCATTTTCTATCTCATAATGCCAGGGCAGTCATCTAGTAAAAAAATAAAATCTATTCTTCAAATTCTGCTGGTTGCATTGCCATTTGCTATCGTACTTTTCTTATTTACAGATGCAAACTCTATGCTTGAGTCCAGAACTTCTTTGCAGGGGTATGATTCGGATCGTTTTGAAACTCAAAACGAAGCATTCAATGTTGGATTTTCCAAAATCCTTGGAATTGGTCCAGGACAGTCTGAAGGCTATTTCAATTATTCCACCCACAGTCTATACGCAAGAATCATTTCAGAAAACGGTGCAATCGGATTACTAGCGTTTTTATTATTTTATTTACTTAGTATTGCTGCAGCATCAATAAAAATTAAGAGTGCCGGTTATCAGTCCGGTGTTTATCTCTCAATCGTTTCCGCTGCCCTAATCGGTCTTCTATTTAATAGTTTTTTTATAGATACACTCCACTGGAGGCACTTATGGCTATTGCTTGCACTTTCATGGCTGCCTCTTACAAATAATTTAAAGGCGGTGCACAAAAGTGAAAATAGTCCAATTAATAACTAGATTAGATGATTTAGGCGGCGCGCAGATGCACCTTAGAGATCTGGTTGTTGAACTAAAGGCAGAGGGTCATGACGTAAGTGTTATAACAGGCAAGATTGGACCTGTTTCAGAATATTTAGTTAAGCATGGGGTGAACGTGATTCATCTTCATTCGCTTGTAAGAGAAATTCATCCTTTTTTTGACTTAAAGGCCGCCTTAACTTTAAGAGACTTGCTTATTGTCCTTAAACCCGATTTAATAGCCACTCATTCTTCAAAAGCAGGCCTGATTGGGAGAATAATAGGAGCAAACCTAGGTATCCCAACGATTTTCACTGCTCATGGATGGGCATTTACTGAAGGGGTTTCTTATAGAAAGAGGAAAACCTATCAATTGCTTGAAAGATTAGCCGCTCCCTTCTCTTCAAGGGTAATTACAGTTTCAAACTATGATTATGAACTGGCTCTTAAACATCAAGTAATTCAGGATAATAAACTAAGTATGGTATGGAACGGTGTAAAAGACTTTCCTAACATAGCTCTCTCAACAGTCTCCTCACCCATACCCAAAATTGTGATGGTTGCCCGTTTTGCAGAGCCTAAAGATCATCTATCGCTTGTTAAGGCCCTAAATGAGCTTAGGACAATTAGTTGGGAACTGCAGCTTATTGGAGACGGCCCAATGAAAGCGTCCATCGAACATTATGTCGATTCTCTTCAGTTAGGAGACAAAATAAAGTTTTTGGGCTCAAGAAATGATGTCGAAAGCTTGCTGTCTCAAGCAGATATTTTTGTGCTCCTATCAAAATATGAAGGCCTCCCTCTCAGTCTTATAGAGGCATTAAGAGCGGGATTACCTGTTATTGCCTCAAATGTTGGCGGTGTTAAAGAGATTATCTTAAATAATAAAAATGGATACTTAGTGAACCCAGAGGACAAGTCAGACTTGATTCTTAAACTTATGCAGCTCATCCTATCCAGTGAAACCCGATCACGCATGGGGAAATTAGGGCGCAGAATTTATGAGGAATCATTTACGTTTGAAAAGATGATGAACCAGACCTTATCCATTTATAAAACTGCGCTGAATGATCATCACAATCTGGTATCATTTCAAGAAAAAAAACGCATTCTTAATAGAAAAAAGCCAAATTTAAGGAGGACTATCCGTGAACGTGAAGAAGAACAAAATCCTTCATCTAATAGCATCAACCAGTATAGGAGGAGCACCGGAAATCGTCCATAATTTAGTGAAATACGGGAATAAGACTGATTTTAATATCCACATCGGGACAACAGATGATGGACCTTACTTTGAAAAATTTATGAAGGATGGCGCTACTGTAAAGGATTTACATCTATTTGGCTCTAAATTCAGTTTAATCACGATATTTCGTTTAATTTCTTATTTAAGAAAAGAGAAGTTTGATCTTGTTCATACACATGGGGCCAGAGCAGGATTTTTCTTTACGATTGCCTCTCTATTTTCAAGAGTACCTTCTATTCATACCAGTCATGGTTATTCTTATGAAAACAAAGATCAATTTGCTGCGAAAAGATTTTATGTATTCATTGAAAAATTAATTTCTCTAAAGTCAAATAAAATCGGATGTGTCTCTCATAGCGATAAAAATATTGCGCTTTCGGAAAAAGTGGCCAGAAAGGAAAAATTGGTTGTTGTCCAAAATGGGATCGATTTTATCAACTCTTTACCTGATTCCGATTTAAAATTACGAGAATTTTATAATATTGGCAGCAATCCTCTAGTCGGTACAGTTGGGAGGATTACCAAACAAAAAGGGCCCTTTTTATTTTTAGATGTGGTTGAATTATTATTAAAAGAATACCCGACTGTAAAAGCTGTATGGATCGGTGATGGTGATTTAAAAGAGGCTATGACGAAAGAAATAGCTAACCGGAAGTTAAACGACTTTGTGTATTTGTATGGTTCAAAGAGTGATGCATCAAGAGTGATGAAACAATTCGATGTGTTTCTTATGACATCACTATTCGAACCCTTTGGTCTGACTGCTCTAGAAGCAATGTATAGCAAAGTGCCAATTGTCGCCTCCAAAGCCGGAGCACTTCCATCTATTATTACACACGATGTAACAGGCAGGCTGTTCGACCTGGATCATCCGAAACAGGCGGTAATTTCTATTATGCAGGCATTAGAGGAAAAAAAATCTTCCATGATTACTTCAGCCTTCCATCATGTGACAGCAGCCTATGATGCAAGAAAAATGGTAAAAGAATATGAAGCACTATATCATGAAATTCTGCAAACAGGCAATTCTGAAGGATCTAAAGACAGGCTCGTTAATTATGGAGCTTAATGTCATTACTTCTTTTAAGGATTTACAGTTACAACGTGACAGCTGGACTAGTATTCTTGCTGAAAAAGGAAATACAATCCCCTTTATTGAATGGGATTGGATCAATTGCTGGTGGAAACATTACGGTCATAACTTTGACCTCCGTGTTCTCCAGATCATAAGAGAAGAAAAAATAATCGGTTACGTTCCCTTGATTAAAGAAAAAAAGAGATTCTATTCAAGCTATTCTTTTATGGGTAAAGATAAAGCGAATTACATGGATATTATTGCAAGCTCTTCTGATTATGAGATTGTATTTACTGAAGGTATAAATTGGCTGAAAAACCAAAAAGAAAACATCCTTATTGAAATCAACGGAATCTACGCTGGCCCATTGAAGCAGCAACTATTAAATGATGTCATCAAGGAAGCTGGCTTGCACTTTTTTCATGAAAACACACCTGCTCCCGCTATTGAGTTTGCTGGCCTGGAAGCCGAATTATTCGTAAAAAAACGAAGCAGAAAACATGGGATGGACCGCAAGGAAAAAAAACTGCGAAAACATGGAAAGCTTTATCTTAAAGAAATCTTTTTAAAAGATATAGATTCCATCTTTTACCTCCATAAGAAGCGCTGGAAGGACAGAAGAGATACAAGCGGTTTTTCATCGGAAACAAATATAAATTTTTTTAAGGAATTAGTTCAATTAAAATCCAATACTGTCGTTACATGTGTAGATGGACTGTATTTTGAAGACAAATTAATAGCTTTCTACTACGGATTCCAAACGAGAGGAAGGTATTTATACTATTTACCGGCCCATGATGACGATTTTGGTGTATACAGTCCTGGAAGGCTTCTAATGAAAGAAAAAGTTATAAATTGTATGGATCAGGAAACAAAAACCTTTGATTTAAGTATTGGCTATGAATCTTATAAGATGGACTGGGCGAACTCCGTATCGTATGTCAGCTCTTTCACATTAGTAAACGGAAGAATGTTTATCAAACTTGGATTCTCAATGTTGAAATTGAAGCAAATAATAAAAGGAAGAATGAAAAAGAATAAAAAGCTTGTTATGTTCATTCGAAATAAAACGTATAAATTACGCCCTATTTCCCTGTTAAACAAGATTTTTCAAATGGAAATGTTTTATCAATATGTTTGGCAGGAAAATCGCGATAAAAGAATTGTCCCAGAACAAAAAACAATGAAGGATTTAGACTTCATCTGCCAAGCTACCGGAAAACACAAGGCAGAAATTATCAATCGTTTTTACAAAAATGATCAGTGCTATATGGAAAACGATAAAATAGTCTGCTGGATAAAAAATATTAATTCTAATCCAATCATTTATGACTGCAATCTTAAGGAAATTGGGACATACAGCCTTCCAGTTACCAAACTTCCCTATCAAATCTATTCATCCTATAAGTCAAATGATGATCATTCTACCTATACCGGATTCCATTTGGACGTAAGATTTGCCGGAAAATCCTTTATCATTTCAAGAAAAAGAAAGGAGAACCATAATGATCTCCATAATTCGGAACAATTGGACTCTTAAAATATGTACCATTTATTTCAATGACGAACAAAAACCTATACCATCAAATACAGACATAATTGGATATGTGCAGCAAACACCGGCCGATGGAAAATTAGATCCTTTTATCACCTTTCATGTCGATTTATCAAAAGAAGAAAATGAATTATTTGCTAATATGAATAGATCCACAAAAAATCAAGTGAATAGGGCTTTACAAAAAGATGGTTTTTTATTTGAAGGTAATTCTTGTCCTAGTGATAGTGATTTACTAACATTCCAAAACTTTTACAATAAATTTGCCATTGGTAAAAAAACGAATCTTTGCAGCAGCTATCATATGGAAACCATGAAACGATTCAGAGAAAATTCCGGACTTTACTTAACAAAAGTTTTGGATAAAAACGGAAAAATACTATGCATGCATATCTATATTTCGGATAATAAGAGAGCAGCAATGCTTTATTCAGCATCCCACTTTCGAAGCATGCAAGAACGTGACAGCCGGAAAGAAATAGCCCGAGCCAATCGTTTTTTGCACTGGGAAGGGATACGTTTTTTTAAGAATCTCAGAATGCAAATATACGACTTAGGCGGCATTACAGACCAGCCCAGCATAGAAAACTTTAAGAGAGGCTTTGGGGGAATGAAAGTTATCGAGTATTCAGGTTATATACCTCTCTCATGGAAAGGCAGTCTGATTCTATATTTAAGGAAGATAAAAACCAGGAAAGGTGGGAGGAAATTTGTCAAACCAGAAAGGCACCTTCGTCATCTCACTTGACTTTGAAATGCATTGGGGAGTAGCTGATCTGTTCACCAGTGATGAATATCGGGATCGGCTTATGGGGGCAAGAAGAGGAATCCCAAAAATATTAAACAAGTTTAATCAATACGATATTCATGCTACATGGGCAACTGTTGGATTCCTTTTCGCTTCATCAAAGAAAGAGCTTCAATCCTATACACCAGATTTGAAACCAATGTATCGAAACGAAAAATTGTCTCCATATCGACTTTTCAATGAGATTGGAAATAATGAGCAGGAAGATCCACTTCATTATGCACCATCTATCATTGAACACATAAAAGAATATAAAAATCAAGAAATTGGAACTCACACATTTTCACACTATTACTGCTTAGAGAAAGGCCAATCACGGGAATCGTTTGAGGCTGATTTAATGGCCGCTGCTAAAATAGCCAGTGATAAGAATGTTACTTTAAAAAGTATCGTATTTCCTAGGAATCAATTTAATGAAGAATACCTGATGCAGTGTGAAAAAGCAGGAATTTCATCTATTAGAGGCACAGAAGACTCTTGGATTTACAAACCAGGTACACGCTGCAGTGAATCAAGTTTAAAAAGAGCAATCAGGCTCGCTGATGCCTATATAAATTTAACTGGTTCTAATACATATTTAATTGAACCGTTTAATGGAACCGATATTCTAAATATTAAAGCAAGCAGGTTTTTAAGGCCATGGAACAAAAAGTTTTCATTTCTTGAACCATTGAAAATTAATCGCATCAAGCGCAGTATGACATATGCCGCCAAAAAGAAAGAGGTCTTTCATCTATGGTGGCATCCACATAATTTTGGATTTAATCAGAAAGAAAATCTTCAGAACTTGGAATCTATTCTTGATCATTTCAAAAAGTTAAATAAAGAGTATGGCATGCAAAGTTCGAATATGGGTGAATTAGCAGAGCTAATTTCGAAACGATATGAAAAAGCTGTTTAACAAGCAGAAAAAGATAAAAACCTAGATACTATACAGGTTTTTATCTTTTTCTCTTCTTCATCCAAAGCATTACTGAAATCGGCAGAACACCAAACCAGCGACTCCAAAATGGCGTTCTCGTTTCCTTTTTAAATTCCTTCTGCTGCTGTCTCTGTTCCTTTGGAGTATCCATATATTTTACGACTTGCTGGGTTACATATTTAACATAATCATTGGAAGACATGCTCACTCCTCCTGTCCTTACAATCAGTATAGACAGAATGGAGGATTTATAATCTGGAAATGATGTCGTCCGCTATGTCATGAGGGGTTTTGCCGGTTGTATTAATTTTTACAGATCCGTCCAGGTAGCAGGACAGCCTGCTCTCATACAATTTTTCAATTTGGTCTTTTGATTTTTCTTTTAGCAAGGGACGTGCTGTATCTTCTTTAAGCCGGTCATAAAGAACATCAAAATCACAATACAGAAAGAAAATTTGACCCTTCGTTTTTAAAACATGGCGGTTTTCTTCTTTTAGCACAGCCCCGCCTCCGGTTGTGACGACAGCTGGGGCTTCTGAAAGATGCTGGAGCATTTCTGTTTCGAACTCCCGGAATTTCTCTTCCCCATATGCAGCGAACATTTCTTTAACCGACATCCTGTATTTTTTCTCTAAAAGCTGATCCGTATCGTAGACTGGGAGGTTTAATTTTTTCCCAAGCTCCATGCCTGCTGTTGTTTTTCCGGCTCCCATAAATCCGGTTAATATAACTAATCCCATCTGTATCACTCCGTTAATTCGATGGTTACTATCATACATCGAACCGCAGATTGAGTCTACCATTCATACCATTTCGATATTAATTGTTTAGCTATGCTGTATTCATAATAGGCATAATACTTCGTCTCTTTATTAAGAGTCATCTCCATGGAAACACTTTTCGTGTCCGGAGATAACGGCATAATTGTAATATGGATCGTTCCATATGTATCTTTAATGTCAAACGCTCCTGTAAAACCTTCTTTGATCATTTTTGTGGATTGAGCTGCACCTGAATAGGTCAGGTGCTGAAGAAAATAAAATTTTTTCGTGTCTGCATAATATTTTTTCTCTATAACAAGAAGATTTGTTAAATGGATGGCTGTCATGAAAAACAGCAGAACCAGCATGACGGTAAAAGGATAGATAAAACCGTTTCTGATGTTACCCCGCTTCATTGTTCACACTTCTGATTGAAAGAGTGCGGGACTTGCCGACTTTACTTATTACATGAATTATTATTCGGTTCTTTATGACCTGTATTTCAGCTTTATCAACCTTTTGCAGAACAATCTCATTTCCAGTCTGATTTACCTGTCTTCTTATATAGGTTCCGTATCTTTGATAGCTCACCTTCTGCCCTAACCGATTGGCAAAAGTGAGAGTTTCTCCAGAAATAACAGGCGATTCCGCCCCCTTTAATTCCAAAATCGCCTGCTCGCTGAAAAACTCCCATTCCAAATTGCTGATATCGCGGTACCCTTCCATTGATGTGTAAAAAAATGAAATAAGCGGAAAAAGAGACGTTACAATCAAACTGAATACTCCCAGTGAAAGTAGCATATTCAGAAAAGAAAAGCCTCTTGAATCAGTGATTTTGAAAGCATAACTCTCTTTTCTTACCACTGGCTTCATTCCAATGTATACAGGATTGATCCGACTTATTGTGAATTTTATACTGGATTCCTCCTTCTTTAAACAACTCTGTTTCCTTAAAATCCTGCTCCATGACCCGATCCGTCATACGGTTTTGCAGAAGTTTAATAGCCTGAATCTCCAGTGATGAGTTTTCACGTTCCTGCATCATGGAGACGATGCAGGGCAATAAGGTTAATACAGCTAAACACCACAGGGAGAAGGCCGCGATGGATTCAAGGAGTGAAAAGCCTTTATTGTTTGCTGACAACAAACCGCCCCTTTCCCAGATAGAATGTTATCTTATAGGTTTGCTGTCTATAAACAACCCGTATTTTGCCGCTTGCCGAGATATTGCCGTTTGCGAGAAAAGAAACTTTTAAACCTAATGTGTCCGTGATGAGCTTCATTCCTTCAGGCAGCTGCCTCTTTATCAAATCTTTTGTCACATCTGCACGTCCCAGTCTAATTCTGTAGCCGGTTTCTTCTTCATCGAACATCAGTGTACAAGGAACACGAATCATGACGGCGTGCTGCTGTGCAAAAAGGATGTCCTTTTGAAGCTGATCAAAAAACTGCTCCGCAATCAGCTCTTCCTGAACCGGTTTGAAGGAAACAATAGCTGTTAGTGAAAGCACGGAAAAGATAGTAAGAACGATGAGGGTTTCTATTAATGTAAAACCATTCCTTTTATTTTGCTGCTTCAATAACCGCTCCATTTGAATCTAAAGTCACTTCTGTTCCATCCGGGCACTTATTTGACTTAATGTATCCTTCTGTTTTTAGAACAGCAATAGTCGGTACTGCCTCCTTATTCATTCTATATGCTTCAGCTTGAGCTGAAATCATATTGCGCAAACCGGAACAGCCCTTGTTTTGGATATTGCTGCTGTGATTCGCAATGTTAGGAATGGTAACCAGCAAAAGGATCGTAATGACGAGCAGAACAATCAGCATCTCAATCAGTGTGAACCCTTTTTGATTTTTCATATCATTTCCTCCTATATTTGATCGATCATTTGATACATGGGGAGAATCATCGACAGGTAAACAAGCAGAACAATGAGGCCGACTGCACTGAAAACGGCTGGCTGGATGAAGGATGCGGCGGATGACAGTTTGGATTCGAGTCTTGTAAGCGTGTACTGACTGTATGTGTACAATTCTCGATGCAGCAATCCGTTTTTTTGTCCATATGCTACGATTTCCGGGAGCTGCTTGTCGTAATAATTCTTGTCGAAAACTTTTTCAAAGTGCTCACCGTTCCTTAATCGATTGATCATTTCTTTTGCTTCCTCACAAAAAAACGGATGCAGCGTCTGCTCACTGAAAACCAGTAAGCTTTCGTAGTAAGATAACCCGCCCTTAAGAAGCGTGCTTAGCTGAAGGCTGATATAATAACTGTTAAACAGCTTGAACCCCTCTCTTAGGATTGGAATTTTCATTAGCAGCCTCATTTGAGAGGAAGGCTTGATTCGTCTGAAATAAAGGAAATAATACCCAATGCATAAGCCTGCTGCCGAAGGAATAATGACTGCAGCTGCTGACAGGATTTGAAAGCTTGCAAGCAAGGCTGCATTAAAAGGAGAGGGTTTCATGTTCATAGAATCGTATACTGAAAGGAATTGCGGGGCGATCACTTGCTGGACGATATATAAAACTCCTATCATGATAAAAATCAGCAACATAGGGTAGCGAAGCATTTTGCTGATTTTTTTGTATTGCTCCTGCTTTCGATAGAGCAGCTCTGCACTTTCATTTAAGGAAAAGGCTAAATCTCCATGCTGTTCAGCAAAATACAAATAGGTAACCACATCACGGTGAAATTTCAATTGCTGCATGATTTGGAAAAACGGGGTGCCGCGTTTCAGCTCCTCCAAACAATAGAGGAGATCTGTCCTCTTTTTCTTATCCGTTTGAAGCGATAAAAAACGGAGCGCTTCATCCAATGAATAGCCTTTTCGTACAAGGCTGTTTAAACGGGTGATAAACAGGGACTGGTCACTGCTCTTCCAGTTAGTCTTCATTTGAAAAAATCCATCTGTGATAGGCTGAACTGGATAAAAACCCTAGGGCAATCCCCTTTTTAATCACATCTTTTAAGGTTGGATACTCTTCTATTTCTTCTTCCCCCCTTGTTTCCTTAAAAGCAGCAGCAAGATTTTTTCCATAAAGAAGTTCAAAAACGGCCGCTTTCCTCACCTTCCTCATTTTTTTGCAAAATGGCGAACATTTTCCAGTACAGAAAGGACACTTTATTTCCACAAGTCTTTGCGCAGAAACCGCAATAAGCGTCTGTTCTATTTCTGCCTGTGGAACCCCAAATTCAAGCAACCTGTATAGCGCACCCTTTGCATTCCTCGTATGCATTGTGCTTAATACCAGATGCCCAGTTAATGAAGCCCGAATTGCTATTTTCGCTGTTTCTGAATCCCTGATCTCACCAACCATAATAATATCCGGATCATGTCTTAAAATAGCCCTCAAACCGGATGCATAGGTAATACCTGCCTTTTCATTCACCTGTACCTGCATCATTTCCTGATTTCGCGCTTCCACCGGATCTTCAAGGGTAATAATGTTCCGGTTAAAATGTTTTTTTGCATGGTTAAGCAGTGAATACAGGGTCGTTGTCTTGCCTGAGCCGGTCGGGCCAGTAAAAATCATTAAACCGTGAGAATGATAAAAGAAGGATAGGAGCTTTTTCGTTGCAGAGGGAAACAGAGAAATCCGGGATGATCGAGGGACTTTATCACTGGACAGGAGGCGGATAACCATACTTTCTTCATAGATTGTTGGAAGAGTAGAAAGACGGATTGGGATTTCCAAGTCTTTTAATGCAATTGATAATGCTCCGCTTTGCGGCTTTCTTCGTTCCCCAATGTCCATGGATGCCTCAAATTTCAAATGAGATATGAGACGCTGAGACACATCCCTGGGGAGCTGCTGCTGTTTGAGGAGATCATCATCAATTCTGTACAGAACCTCTGTGTAATGTTCTTTTGGAACGATATGAATATCGGAAGCATGAAGCTCGACTGCCTGATTGACTACATTAGCACATAATGCTTCAATTTCCTGCAATGAATCCCTCCCCTTTCACCTATTTGATTTGAAGTATAGACCGTATTAACAAATCCGTCATATTCCTGTTTCCGCTTTTTAACACAGGATATTGGGGAAAATATTAATATTCGCCAATAAAAAAAACCGTTTTTTCATTAAAACGGTCAAAAAGCTAAGAATTTATTCAGTTACGTAATATATGTATGTTTTATTTTTACGCTTCAGTAATGTTGATTTTTCATAGTAGATTCTATATCCGTTTTGCAGCGATTCATGTCCACTGTATTTAAGTTTACTTTCCTTAGCAAACTCCTTGGTTGCATCAATAATACTTGATCCTCTTGAGATAAAAACGGGGTTATCATAACTAGTTGTAATTGTTTGCATATTAACCCCTTCAAGATAAAATTTATATTCTGCCATATATCCATCCACTCCATTTCTTCTTTATAAAGAACAATATAGGCATAATATACCACTTATTTTTTTCGAAAACAAGGGAATTCGCCATATTTATCTCCCATAAATTCCTTTATATGCACCTTCAAGTTCCTTTAAGAGAACTCAAACTATCCGACACTTTATTTTTTTAATAGAGAAAGCGTTTTTGTGTCCATGTTTTTTTGCAGTTTGAAGGCAGTCATATTATTCGGAAGTATCGTTTTATATTCAAATGGAATCCATTTAAATGGTTGAGCGATTAGGCTTTTCTGTTCTTTATTAGGATAATGTTTAAATACATATGGGATAGAGACAAGAAAAGAACTCAATCAGTATCCCATTCATAACCATGATTCCTCCCCTGGTCAGCGAGCATGAAAAGGGGGTCTTAGCGCTGAAAGTGATAAAAAATCACCCGCCCGGGTGATTTTTTAAGAGACTGATATATGAAGCTGGCTATTTTTTGTTAATTTGTTTAAGGCTTGCGGGTTATATCCGACGACTAACTTTTTTCCATCAGTCAAAATGGGACGGCGGAGAAGCTTCGGTTCATCGGATAACAGCTTCAGCAATGATGAGAGATTCATATCTTCAATATTCAAGTTTAATTCCTTGAAGGTTTGGCTTCTGGTGGCAAGTATTTCATCAATGCCATCTGTTGTCAGCTGGAGAATTTTTTTAAGTTCATCCTCATTAGGAGTCTCGCGGAACATATGCCTTTCTTCAAAATCGACCTCGTTTGCTTTCAGCCAATGTTTTGTTTTTCTGCAGGAAGTGCAGCTCGGGTACGTGAAAAAAGTCAAATCGCTCATTTTATCGTTCCTCCTTCATCATATTCAAAGACTTATATGGGCAAGTTACGTTTATTTTTATCTGTATTTGTATTGTACATTAGTTGTACATAGTTTGTACACTGATATGCACTGAAGATTCAAACCTTTTGCAGACACTCAAATGTAAACGCTTATTTACAATGAAAGGAAATGTCCTATATAATATAAGTGGATGGACTAGAGGGGTAAGGGAGGAATTTGCATATGGATCGGATGTTTCGTGTGCTGGGATTCTGGACTGGAATCTTTGCGGTCATGTTTTATTTAGGGGAAATGGAAGAAACGTCTCTGTTATTCTTTGCTCAAACGGTATTTTTTGTTTTTTTATCCTATCTTAAATTATCTGAACGAATGTACATTTATATCTTTGGAGCCTATTTAACGGTTTTCTTTGTCGGCTTCACGTACTGGACTACTTTTATGATGGTTCCTGGCCAAGGAGGCCATTAACCCCCAATCAAAATTTTTCCATAGTAAAAAACAGGCTGATTGTTCAGCCTCTTTTTCTATGAATGAGAACATAAAAAGATTCACTCATTCCTTCATGTGATAAAAGGGATCGGATTGCCCGATTATCTTTTGATGCTTTAGAGAATGGATTTGGGTCATGGTTTTCCTGTAGAAAACCCGCAAGATTATTCTTCCAAAAAAATTCAGTTTTCTTTTGAACAGCTATTTCCTGCCAGCCCAATTCCGCTGCTTTTATATTATAGGCCGTTAAGGGAATATCATAGGTTAGATCCATCTTAAATGGATGACTTAGGGGATTGGAAATAAGAATATGATTTTTGTAGCCTCGGATTGTCCCTTGTTTCCGTAATTGCAGCTGTTCTGAAAAATGGCCATAGTCCGCTGTAACTAAGTATGCATCTCCGAGCTTTTTGTCCAGATTATCCAGCAGCCCAAGCATTGCGCTGGGAACCTCGGCTCTATAGCCTTCCTGGAGGCTGATTTCAGCCCATTTCAAATAATCTGACAGAGTGTTGCTCTCGTCTTTTCTCGCTGTTAACATGAGATCTTCTTCATTCACTCCTACACCTAACTCTACAATTCGTCCACACCTGTTTTGAGCGATTTGGACGGGCAGAGCATCGAGCAATTCATTGGAATAGAAAACGCCTGAGAAGGCATCTGGGAGGTCCTCTAAGGAAGCTAGACGGGTCACTTCGAGAGTTTCAAGCGACGCTGCATGATAGGGGCTGGACTCAATGCAATAAACTGTTCCCTGACTATAAAGGGAAGGAGAGCGCTTTTTCCATTCGTTTAGAAAGGACCGGATGAATGCTCCTGTCCCGCTTCCCATTTCACAAAAGACCGGGGGAATATCCCCCGCTTCTACTCTTTTTATAAACCATCTGGCCATAACTGCCCCATAAAAATCAGAAATGGAACTGGACGTATAAAAATCGCCTTTCTTGCCGATTTTTTGGCCTTCGGTCATATAATAGCCGTGAATCGGATGGTACAGACATTGTTCCATATAGTCCGCAAAAGAAAGAAAACCTCCGCTTTCTTCTATTTGCTGAATGATCACGCTTTTCACCTTAAAATCCGTTCAAAAAAGGATTTCGATCCATTTCATCCTGTATGGTTGTCTCCGGACCGTGACCGGACAGCACAAATGTATCTTCAGGGAGAGTCAGTAAATGGTCATGGATACTCTTAATTAGGAGCTGATGGTCTCCGCCAGGCAGGTCGGTCCTTCCGACTCCCTCCTTGAACAGGACATCTCCGCTGAATACTGACTGGGTTTCTTTGTGGTAATAAGAAACACTGCCGGGAGAGTGTCCTGGAGTATATAGCACTTGAAATGTAAAATCTTTAAAAGTAAGCGGTTCTCCCGGCTGGACAAATTCATCAGCCGGTCTTGCGTGAATCGGTCCTGCTTGAAAGAAATGAGAACCATTCAGCTCTGGTGATGGAAGCCAGTCCTTCTCCTTTTTATGTACGTATACCGGCACGGTCCAGCGGGCGCGCACTTCGTCCACAGCACCTATGTGATCAAAATGAGCGTGAGTAAGCAGCACAGCTAATGGCTTTAAGCCTCTTGCCTGAAGGAGCTGATTTAATTTGTTTCCTTCACTTCCCGGATCAAAAATAATGCATTCCTTCTCTTTATTGCTTAATACATAACAGTTTGTTTGCAGGGGACCTAGCGGAATCCGTTCCCAATTCATATTAGCACCTCGTTTATTCTGTGAAATTTACGGCTCTTTTAAGCATGCCTGATAATCTTTGGCTTCAGGCGTCACCTTTCATGGAGGTTTCTCGCCTTCATTTGCAATCACCATGATGCCAGAATCAGCTTTTAACTTTTAGAAAGTTAAATTTATATAACTATATCACCTATTATTAAGGAAAATCCGGAAAGTTTCAACGATTTGGGGTTATGCTAAAATTCCTTGCTGCTGAAGGAGTTTAAGGAAAATTTTAACTCGACTTTCATTTTGAAAACGTTTAAAATTGTAAATAGAACTTGTTTCATTTTTTTCCAGAAGCGATTGCAAGGGGGATTGGCAATGGGGTTAGTCATCATCTTTTCGTTAATTTCGCTGTTAGCCGTATTTGGTGTATATCGTGCCTTTAAAGAGAAAAACATGCTGGGAATTATGTTTTGTTTAGCAACAGTTGGTGTATTTGGCTGGTTCACCATTATGACCGTAATCAGTCATGGTTATCCGACACATCACTAGAAAAAACAGCGCTTCAAACTGCCCTTTCAGGCAAAAGACAACTTCCATAATCCAGGATGAGAGGGCTTGAATGCACTAGGGAAACGATGAATATGAAGTCTCCATCATTATGGAAAGAATTTTTCATGAATGATGTTTCCGAATCGTTCCTTCTTTTTAACTGCCCGAAGATTACAGAAAAAGCCGGCCATAATTTAGCCGGCTTTTTTATGTAGAATTATTTAGGTTTGCCTCATATGCTTCTGAACACTTTCAAGCTTGCTCTGCATCGTTGATTTCTTATCTCTTCTGTCGTCGATCCGGATGTTGCTCGCTACTCTTGATATGCCTTCCTGAAAGGGTGCTTCATGGATTGCTTGAATGACTTCAAATAGGATTGGAAGCTCGCCTTCTATTAACGTGTTCATCGGTGTCAAACGAAATTCTATTTTTCCCTCTGATCTGTATTCTTCTAAAATGGCTTGGATACCGGCTACATGTGCGCTTACACTTGGGGTAGCCGTTCCAATTGGTATGATCGTAACATCTGCTATTGGCATGAATTTTTCCCGCCCTTCTTTTATAAAAATTATATCATAGACATAGAAGCTAAAACTTAATTAGGGTTTTCAGACTTCCCGTTACCATGTTAAACACTTTTTCAAGCTGAAAACCGTACAATACTTTTGTTCCATCTGGGGAGAACTGCAAAGGAACGTTTAATGCATCCTCAAGCCGGACATTTTTTTTCTCCTTCGAAAAGGAAAAAGAAACTAAATCCAGTTTGTCTGTTTCCTTGTTGTATTCA
This sequence comes from Metabacillus sp. FJAT-52054, assembly GCF_037201815.1. Lineage (NCBI taxonomy): Bacteria > Bacillati > Bacillota > Bacilli > Caryophanales > Bacillaceae > Metabacillus > Metabacillus sediminis. Next base: position 2,563,559 of record NZ_CP147407.1, read on the forward strand.
TAAGTTAGAAACTCTTTCCCATTGGGACTGATTTCCGCTTTTGGAAGTTCAGCCAGTCCTTCTGTCTGTTTTATGGAAGCAGCAAAGCGGCGGGTTTTCGCCCCATCATGGATATGGAAGAAAGCCTCACCATTTTCCTGGCTCAACGTAACCCATACATTTTTTTTCGCGTAGAAAGCAAGCACCTTTTCTGCCGCCAGTTTTTCCTCATTTTTTTCGGGATCATACTGATAGATATCGGATACCTGATTTGTATTATCTTTTGCAAAGAGCAGGTTGCCCTCTCCGGTCCATTCTGCAAATGGAGCATCTATTGGGTTTGATTTTTCAAATCCGCTTAGAGGATAGTATATAACGGTCTTGTAGGTCCAATCCTCGTTAAATGATGTCACAAACAGCCGGTCAGAATTGCTTTTACTCCATGAAAAAGCAAGATCGTGTGATGAAAATTTCTTTTCAAACCGTTCCTCTCCCTTTGCGTCAATCAACAGTAAAACAATTTGTTTTGACGAAGGACTGCCCTGCAGCAGGATGTAATCACCACTAGGTGATGTTTCAAAGTCGGTAACAGGCATATTGACGCTGTAGAGCTGCAATTTTTGGCCTGTTGTGAAGTTGTACGTGTACAGAACGGTTTGCCGGTCCTTATATTCAGCGAAAACAACCGTGTCATTACCCATCCATCCTCCAACCATTTGAAAGGTCTCCTCATTCGCCTGGTAGGATACGATCGAATCCTTTTGTTTCTGCTGTTTTTTTTCCATATTTATCTTCGCTTCTGCAGCCGGAATATTTTGCTGCTCAGCACTCGTACAGCCCGCAGTCACCACTGCAAGGGCAAAAGCTGCCGTCATCACACGGAATCGATTGCTTCTCATACCTTCTTCACCTTTCTTTGTACTTGCTTACATATATAAGGCCGCCCAAAAGATGCCTTCCCCTTTTTCCCGAATGCTTTCATATTGATCAAGCGGGAGAGGATTTACTCCTAAGCCAAGTTCAATGGTATAGCCAGAACGGCCCCATTCATGAATAAACCAATCCCGGTAGCCGGCATGGCTGTCAATATTCCTTACTTCTGTATAGCCGCTTAATATCGAAAATTCCTTTACAATTAATGCAGCTTCTTCAGGCTCCCGATTTAAATATCCCCAGTAAATTTCTTCCCCCTGAGTGTGAAAACATAAAAGCCGGTCGAACCTCTTCTCTTCAGATAAACGTGCCATTGTAATGGCTTCAGGTTCTGATAGAGGGCGGTCTCCAGGATAATCTCTGGAAGATGGAGTTTTCGGAAGCTTTCTTTCCTTTTCAATTTCCCAATAAGCAGGAAATTGATTATTTAAATCTACACCGCGAATATTCGCTTTCCATTGTGAAAAATCATGGGATTGCTGATTAATCTGGAGAACAAGTTTCCTTAAATCGCTATCATCCGGGAGGCCTTCAAGGACAAGATCTACACCATCCGGATTGACCATAGGAACAATCGAAAGGGAGTTATGCGAATAAAGCTGAAGAGAAGAATGGCTGAATCTGGTTTTTCCATGAACAAGATCATTCGCAAATTGTTCAAGCCAATCCATTAATACAGCAGAAGTTATCCATTCGTTTGCGTGGAAGGAGGCATTCATATGAACGTTTCTTTTTCCTGTACCAATCGTTATCTCTATTATAGGCTGATTCCGTATACTATTTCCAATTATATGTGTCTGAATAAACGGGTACTTTAGAACCATTTTTTCTATATCACGATAGAAACACGCTGAAGAATATTTTTTTTGCCTAGGGACAATGCGATCTGAGACTTTCACAGCTTTATTGAACCCTTCCATTGCATCCTCGGGTTTACAGGCTGACGGCAGTGACAATCCGGACGCCGCCCACTCATATCCGGGAATGCTGATAACTGTTGCTGCTGGAATCGGATCCATTAGCGGCTGATTGGATTGCTCAATTAAAAGAGCGGGAAGATCAAAGTACTCTGCCAGTGTGCTAATTCGAACAGTTTCAATTAGTTTGATTTTCATAGAAATATCCCCCTTTCGTACAATTCATTTTATGAGAGAGATACTCCTTTCTGAACCAGTGAAAATGAGCCAATTGGCTTTGAGAAAAATTGGCTATCCGGTAAAATTTACCTAAAAAAAAGAACTTTGGCCAATTGACCAAAGCTCTTTTTGCTTGCTATTTATTTTCTGCCGGTTTTTGATCTTCTTTGTTATAGAACCTTAACAAATCACTATAGATAATTTTGTCTGAGTAGTCGAGTTCTTTCTTCGCTTTATCTACGTAAGGTTCACATACTTTTTTGTCTTCTGCAGGCTGTCCGGTACTCTTATCGTAGCAGATATTGTCGGTGTAAACATATTTATCTGTTACAAAGCTTCCGTCACGCATGACAGTGAATGGAAGACGGTCTTTAGAGAACAAGTCATTCCCGAACTCAACTTGGTCTTTTGTATCGATACCAAGCAGATTCATTATGGTAGGACGGATATCAATCTGTCCGCCGACTGTGTCAATTTCCTTAGGGTTCTTATCTGTTACACCCGGAATATGAACGATAAACGGTACACGCTGAAGCTGTTCAGATTCAAAAGGTGTAATTTCTTTGCCTAAGAACTTCGCCATCGCTTCATTGTGATTTTCGGAAATACCGTAATGGTCTCCGTAGAAAACAATGATGGAGTTATCATAAAGCCCATCTTCTTTCAGCTTTTCAATAAAACGTTTAATGGCATCATCCTGATACTTTACGGTTGTAAAATAATTGTTCAGGGTTTTACTGTTTGAATCGAATTTATCGATGGTTTGATCTTCCTCGCTTAGTTCAAACGGGAAATGGTTCGTAAGCGTAATGGACTTAGAATAGAATGGCTTTTTCATTTCTTTCATATGGTCAGCCGTTTGCTCAAAGAATTCCTTATCCTTAAGTCCCCAGCCTACTGAAGTTTCTGGTGTAACATTATAGCTATTCACATCATAGAATTTTTCATAACCAAATGAATTGTACATGAGATCGCGGTTCCAGAAGGATTTGTTATTTGCATGAAATGCAGCTGTTGTATAGCCGTTTTGCTTCATGATTTCCGGAGCAGCGTTGAATTCATTATCAGGGTTTGTAAAGAATACAGCTCCCCTGCCGAGCGGGTATAACGAATTTTCCACAAGGAACTCTGCATCAGAGGTTTTCCCCTGTCCTGTCTGATGATAAAAATTAGTGAAATTGTAGCTTTGTTTTGATAAATCATTCAGATATGGAGTAATCTCCTGTCCATTCAATTTTTCATTCATGACGAATGACTGAGTAGATTCAAGAGAAACCACTATGACGTTTCGGCCTTTAGCAATTCCCTTCATATCCTGATTCGGTTCTTTTTTATTTGCTTTAATATAGTTTTGAATTTCCGTTAAATTCGTGCTGTCTGCCATTGCACGCTGTGCAGACGTTTTGGACTGGATAATTCCATCATACACATGGAAGTTATAAACACTGATGTTTTTAACAAGCATTTCACGGTCGAAAGATCTTGTTAAAAGCTGAGGGCGTTCCGTTTCAGCAAGTCCAAGGTTAAAGAAGAAGATAGCTGCTACCATTAAATAATAGGCTGAGCGCTCTTTTCTTGTTGCTCTCGATTCAGAGCGAAAAGCAGGTTTGCGAAGCAGCCAGAACATGATGATTAGATCTACAAACAGAAGAACGTCAACAGGCTGGAATAAGGAAGAAATACTGCTTCCCAAGTCGCCCATGTTACTTGACTGGAACAGCACCGGAATGGTAAGGAAATCATTAAAGAATCGGAAGAAGACCATGTTTGCCAGCAATACGACCGTTAACAGGATGCTGACGATAAACACATATCGGTTCCTGTTCTTTTCCTTCATAAACAATCCGATTCCATAAATAAAGAGCAGGAAGCTGAGTGGATTGATAAAAAGAATGAATTCCTGTTTCCAGTTTTCAATTTTAATGTCAAAGCTAGTTTTATAGACAATGTAAGTTTTAAGCCACATGAACAATGTAGCTATGAGCAAAAAAGAAATTTTTGATATTGAATTTTTACGCATTCATTTACCTCCTCGTCCGGCAGAACTGCGCATTGCTTTTATCTATTTTTTTCCCAAATAAAGTAAAGGATTTATTAACAAGCTAAATCATATCTTAATACTTCGTTTACAAAAAATCAATGCTTTTAATACGTACATTACATTGTAATGGTAGAATTATATTTTGACTGTAATCTTTACCCCTTGCAGAATAAGGGCAAACCAGTTTGTATGACAGCTTGTTAAAAACTTTTTGTTTTTTATTACATATTCGTTAAGGAGACTATTTTCATTGCTTTACTAAGCAGCAGGCAGAGGATTAGTTTGAACGTTTCTTTCATTCATAAAACTGTATATTAGAATGAAGTCTCTTGAGAAAAGCCTTTTTCTCTCTCACAAAAGAGGAGCCTTATGCAAGGCTCCTCTTTAATATGCACATATGCGCTTTTCCCCATTAATATTCAGTGAGTAAAGTTTTTGCAAGCCACGCTCCGCCGATTACACCAGCATCATTTCCAAGAGTGGCAATTTCAATAGCTGCACCTTCGGCTACTCTTGGGAAAGCATATTTCTTAAAGTACTTCTCTACATGCACCCTCAAGTATTCCCCAGCTTTTGATACTCCGCCTCCAATGACGATTTTCTCCGGGTTCAGCCCGTTAGCAAGACTGGAAAGCGCGAGTCCAAGATGAAAGGTCACAAATTCCACAGTTTCCTGAGCGATTGCGTCCCCTTTAGCTGCAAACTCAAAAACGTCTTTAGAAGTAATTTCTCCTGTTTCCTTCCAGGCATTCCTTAACAGGCTCTCCTGATCAGACTCACCCAGCTTTTCTTTGGCAATTCTGACAATCCCCGTTGCCGAAGCTACAGTCTCAAGACAGCCTGTTTTACCGCAGTTGCAAGGGGCTCCACCCTCAGGGATAGACGTAATGTGCCCAATTTCTCCGCCTGCACCATTTACGCCATGGATGACATTTCCATTTGAGATAATACCGCCGCCGACTCCCGTTCCTAGAGTCACTAAAATGACATCCTTCGCTCCGTCGCCTGCACCTCTCCACATTTCTCCAATCGCTGCAATGTTCGCATCATTATCGATAACAGCCGGTAGGCCTGTTTCCACCTCTAGATGATCTTTAAGCGGATAGTTCAGCCAGCCTAGATTGACCGTTTGATAAACAAGTCCTGATGCAAGATCAACAGGTCCAGGAGCGCCCATTCCAATTCCCGCCAATCTGGATTTTGTTTCTCCAAGTTCCTGCAATTTTGCATCAATCGCTTTCGCAATATCCATTGTAATCGTTTTTCCAGTTTTATCAGTAGGGATTTCCCATTTGCTAACCATTTCTCCGTATAGAGAAATAAAAGCCATTTTAATTGTGGTTCCTCCCAAATCTACACCAACCAGCCACTTCTCGCTCATGTCTCTCAGTCCTTTGTCTTATAAGTTAAGGAAACCGCTTGCACAAATTTTCATTGATTACCTTTCTCTTTTCTCCCGCTCGATCTGTGCTTCATGGCGAAGGATTAAAAGAGCCATCTGAAAAACCTGTGTTTCAATCAGTTTTGATTCATAAAGCTGCCTGACCTCATCTTCCATAAGTTCGAGATCAGCAACCCGGTCCCCGATATAAATAATTGTCCCGTACTTCTTTAAAAGCTGTCGGACATCATAAACTGTATTCAAGCCTTCACCTCGTTTAATGCACAAGTACGTCCATATATAAGGTATCGGAGAATGTTTGTGTAGTCAAGAAAAAAAAGCCTGAATTTATGCAGATACAAACCGTTCAAAAGGCTGCAGGAATCCCCGGCAGCCTTACAACTATAGCATGTTACCATCTTGAGTATCCGAACGCAGCAAGAGAAACAGCGAGAACCAGTCCTGCTGCGGCAGCCAAGCCCTGTCTTGCCGATTTAGACTGGGAAGGCAGCTGCACAGCAAATGCTGCAGCCATGCCGCCGATAAGTCCGCCTATGTGTCCTGCATTATCAATATTGGAGATTGTGAAACCTAAAGCAAGGTTGATGCCAATCACCACCAGGATGTTTGGTCCGATCGTACGCAAAAATAAATCGCGCTGAACGACGCCAAGATAAAGCAGAGCACCAAAGCAGCCGAAAATGGCTCCCGAAGCACCAGCTGAAATCGACGTATTAAATGCAAAGCTTGCTAGAGTCCCCATAATTCCAGAAAAGAAATAAATCATTAAAAACCTGGCAGAGCCGAACATTTTCTCAACTGCTTCTCCAATGAAATAAAGCGCCATTGAGTTCATTAAAAGATGAATAAAGCCAATGTGAAGGAACATGGGCGTAATAAGCCTCCACCATTCACCTTCCATAATATAAGGATTAAATTTAGCACCAAAGTTAACCAGCGTCTGATTATTTTGGCTCCCCCCTGCCAGCTCCATAAGAATAAACACAACGATTTGGATCGCAAGGAGTAATTTAGTAAATCTTGGTTTTCCATACTCAAACAGCTTTCTTTCCTGAGTTACCCGCGTGTTTTCTTTTTCTAACACCTTAAGCCTATACGAATGGAGCTCCTCGTAATCTGTAATTTCCGGGAGTTCTTTTTCCAGGCGGACAGAAAGCATATCCTCCATTGAAATCATTCCTTCAGACCTTTTTTCATCAGAAATAACCACATTTTTAAGTACAATATTTCCACGGGAATAAGGCTTTTCGACAAGATGCTCCCACTCATCTACCGGAGCGTAAGCAGAAATATAGATGTTAAGAATGTTCATGGATTTTCTTCCGGCATTTTTCCGGATTTCCTCAAACATGTGCGCAGCGCGTTCCATATCCTGCTCCAGCCTATTTCCCCAATCTGCATCCATTCTTACAAATCGGACAAGCTGGAAATCAGCACTGCGCTGGCTCTCCAGCCACACTTCATTATGATCCTCTGCCATCGTCACAATGCGGTACTTACCGTCCAGCAGCTGACCGATGATACTCCAATAAAAAACATCCTGCTCTAGCGCCATTGCAACCTCTCCAGATCCCATTTTTGTTATGGATATTATATCAGGACATTCCTTCAAATAGAAAGGGTTAACACTTGCTTTCAAGCAAAGTACGAAGATCAGCCGAATCAAACGAATCCATAGCGAGTCATTTTTTAATTCCTTAAATAAAAAAAGCATCAGATGAAATTCTGATACCGATTCTTTGTGCTATGAATGTGGTTGATTTACGTTTCAAAATACTTGCTTCCAGGGCATTGCAGGCAAATGCGGACCCTTCCCATGCACACCGCCTGGGGGGTCTCGCACTTAATTGCACTAAAGTGCCTAAACCTTCTTTATAATAACAGTCTCAAACATTTTAAAAGAATGCTTTGTGCAGAAACTTATCTCTTACAAATGGAATTCTTAAGGAAAGCCGGATGAAAAATGCGCGCATTGCCTGGTTTCCGAGAATGAGGTTCAGTATACGGTATCTGGATTGAAATAAAAGATAACCTCCAAACAAAACAAGCAGGTAGCCTATTAATCGGTTCATAAAAATCCCTCCTGCTCATACTGTTTGCCACGATTCCTAATTTTATCCGCATCTGGGGTTTTTTTAGCCAGGCTGTCGTTTAGAGCAGGATAACTACTCCTGCTGACAAAGCAGCTGCCATACATATGGAGATCATATTCACGACATCATTATTAAAAAATGAGTATCCTTGAACGACACGGCCTTTTACTCCGCAATGGATTTTCTTTTCCGTTACCTCTTTGCATACAGGACATTCGTACTTTACTTGTACAGTCCCTCCCAGCAGCGTATCCGCAAGGTTTCCACCAAAACCAATCAGCGCAATCATTACTCCCCACTGCCAGTCCAGATTAAACACAAAAACAGAAAGAATAGCGATAAAACCAGCGCCTGCTGCTGCTGCTGCGGTACCTAATAATGAGACTGCTCCGGACGTTCCCCGAACTGTCTTCTTTAGAGACAGCAGCATGCGGGGAGCTTTTTTGCTAAGTGTGCCAATTTCAGATGCCCATGTATCTGAATTTGCTGCAGCTATCGATGTACAGAAAACAGCCGTCCATAGATCTGCTCCGGTCAGCCAGAACAAAAAACTGGCAATTGATGAAATGCCTCCATTTGCAATTACCTGGACAGAATCCCGGCGATCACCCTTTTCCAGCATTTCATCCAGCACTTTCTTCTTATTCCGCTTATATTTACTTAGCAGACTTGAACTGGAAAAAAATGCTCCTAGCAAAAAAAGTCCATGAAAGCCATACCCAAGATAAATTAACAGTCCAGTCAGACATGCAGCCGCTGCTCCGCTTAAAGTCAAAGACTTGATTTTCCATCCTGCCAGTGAAATCAATCCAATTAATAAAAGTCCTAGAATATGTATGGGATTACTCACGGCAATGAAGCACCTCTTTTTCAGTTATGATCCTTTTAACTGGTACATCAAAAATTTCGGAAGGAACAAAAGGAAGAACCTGACAGGAAAAGGCAAGCGACACTGTGTCGCCGGTGAAATTGTGCAAGTAACGGTCATAATATCCTCCGCCGTAGCCAATTCGATAGCCTCTGCTGTCAAAGCATAGACCTGGTACGACCATCACATCCACGTCACATTTCTCTACTGGATCCGTCTTACTCGGAATAGGCTCTTGCAGCCCGTAATAGACCGTTTCAAGCTGGTTAAATGATGTAATTACCCTGAATTCCATCTCTTTCTTTAACGGAAAACATTTAGGAACCGCCATTCGCTTTCCCTCTTTCCAGCCTTTTTCAATGATGCTCCTTGTATTTGGTTCCCTATTTTGTGAAATCGTTAACCCGATTGTTCCGGCTTTTTTCCAAAGGGGGGATAGCAGAAATTGCTGTTCGATTAATTGAGAGTACTTATGGTATTGAACATCGTCCATTTTCTGAAGCTGGATTTTCATCTGCTCCCGCAAGTTTGTTTTCTTCATTCTACTCACCGCTTTTATATGTACTTATTCTATTATATATTCAAGCTTTTACATTCACAGTAAAAATCCAATAAAAAAACAGCAGGAATTAATCCCCTGCTGCTTACTTTGTTTCGCGGTGCACTGTCATTTTTTTCTCTCTGGAGCAATATTTTTTAAGCTCCATACGATCCGGGTTATTACGTTTATTCTTTTTAGAGATATAGTTACGCTCACCACAGTCAGTGCAAGCAAGTGTAATATTCACACGCATGATTATCCCTCCAAACTGTTCAATCGTTAAATCTAATCAGACTTTAACATCATACCACTGAAGATCAAAAAATTCCACTTAATTTTTATTTTTGAAAGTGTTTTATTTTTTTTGAATAAACCTCATTTGTTTTCAATGCTTCTTCAGGCCGCTGATCCATTGTAATGATGGATAAAACAGATTCATTCTTCAAGGAAGCGATTCTGGTCCAATTGCCTTCGCCGTGGTGAATATTAATTCCTTCAGATAGTCTGATCCGGTCAAACTCTTCATCTGAAATTAAACGGCTCAGTACCCTGCTTTCATGCCCGGAGCGGCAGGATACATGCTGGCAGGCGGCTTTAGAATAAAGGCATAGCTTTTCTTTGTGCAAGGAGTCCTCTTCTATTTCTTTTAGCAGGGATGCGAGCAGCTGTATCGGGGTTTCCACTTCAGGCAGCTTAAAGCGGTGATTAAAGATTTCGCTTATGATTGAGGGAGTGATCGGCAAATCCCCATGTGCTCCTTTTAATTCCAATGTCTGTTCCCGCTCATTCAGCCGAAAAATCAAAGCCGGCCCTTTACTAAAATCTGCAGGTTCTAATTTTACAATGAAGGATTCCTCCATCAAATCCCGGTAGAATCGATAGGAAAGGGAATCCATTTCTAAACCGTAACTCGGCCCTGAATTTGAGCTCTCCCCAATTCCCTCAGACCGAAGAGAGTGATCTTGTTCTTTTGCCAAGCCGGAGATTCTTGTTTTCGTGCCGGTAATTTTACTTGAAACGAGTGTAGCTTTGGAATAATGCGATTCAATCGACTTTTCCATTTCTGCAGGCAGGACCTGCCCTGCTCCATCGAATAGCAAAATGCTGCATACTTGACCTGTAGAGAATGCATATGCACCCATGCGGTGAAATTTATAGCATCCATACCTAAGCGCAGATGGTGGAACTGGATCTTCTTCTAAGTATATGGGGCAGCCAAACGATCGTAAGGAATCAGTAAAGAGATTGGTTACTAAAGCAGAAAGGGCACTGCCGTCACTTGCTGCAATTACACCGGTTTTTCCGCATGCAGCTGAGAACGCCTGTGCCAGTTTAACTGCTTTTATCGTCCCGCCTTCTTCCATGGAAAAATCAATGCGTCCTTTTGAGCAAAAAACCTCTTTTTCCGGAAAGTATTTCGCAGAAAAGGTATCTTCTAGATGTGTTCCTTTAGCAACCCTGGTTGCCGGCCACACCCTCACGTGCTCCTTGACCACATTTTCCCCCTCCATCACTACATTTTCCCCTAAAACCGAGCCGTTATTGAGTACACTAAAAGCTTTTATTTCACAAAAGCTTCCCAAAACAGAACCGATGACATGAGTACAGGAGTGAATTTGCTGATGACTCCAGCAAATGGATCCTTCAATGCGGGAACCTGCTGCAATATGAGAACCCTCGCCTATCGCTGTATATGGACCGATTTTACATCCCTTCTCTATAATCGTGCCTTTTCCAATTAATACAGGCCCTTCTAAAACCGTACCTTTCTCAATGACGGCTCCCTCTCCTATACAAATTTTATTCTTTGAATCAGTATTCAGGAGACATTTAGGAGACAGATCAACAATCCCGTCGAGCAAGTCAAACTGAGCTGCCTTGTATTCGGAGTGAGATCCAATGTCAGACCAATACCCTTTCGCTTTGAACATGTGAATTCCTCTTTCAAGGAGAAGAGGAAGAATATCTTTACAAATGTCCTGTGGTTCATCACTTGAGATGTAATGAAAGACATCAGGTTCAAATATATACATTCCAGCATTGATGTATTCGCTATACACCTCTGTTCGATATGGCTTTTCCATGAAATTTAGAATACGTCCTGAGGAATGGGTAATCATGCTTCCATATTCACCTGTCTGACTTTTGCTGACGCCAAAAACCGTGCCGATGCAGTCTGAACTTTTATGTGATTGGATGGCAGCATGCAAATCAAAATTTGAAATTGTATCCCCGCTCACAACTAAAAAGGCTTCATTCAGCAAATGCTCTCCTAATTGCAAACAGCCTGCCGTACCTAACGGAGTTTTTTCCTTTAAATAAGTAATATTGACTCCAAATTCTTCCCCATCTCCAAAATGCTGTTCTATGACACTGCTTTTCCAGCATAAAGCCATTAAAACATCGGTTACTCCATACTGTTGCAAATACTCAACAACATATTCGAGAACAGGTTTATTCAGTAAAGGAACCATCGGTTTAGGCAATCTTGATGTCAGGGGCTGCAGCCTTGTGCCCATTCCGCCTGCCAGAATAACTGCTTTCATATGAACCTCCTTCCTTTCACATGTGCTGCATTGATTTCTTATATATATGGATTGTCTTTTCAGCTGCAGAGCTCCAGCTATATTTTTTTGATTCATTGTGTGCTTTAACACTAATGGCTGCTGCTTTTTCTGGAAATTTTAATAGTTCCAGAAGCGAACGCGTTAAATCTTCAATATGGGAGCTTTTATATATCAAACCGCTCTCATTGTGCACAACCATCTCAGGAAGCCCTCCCGCATCGGAAACGACTAGAGGCTTCCCTGCCGACATAAGTTCCAGGGCGGCCAAGCCAAAGGGTTCATAAAGGCTTGGTATGCATGCTGCAGCTGCATATTGTATATATCTATTCCGTTCCTCCCCCTTTATAAAACCCGGAAATATGACATCCTTTTGAATACCCAAAGATTCTGCGAGTGCTTCGTACTTTTCTTTACCCGGACCTTCCCCCGCAATGACCAGCTTTAAAGCGGGGAGCTCGCTTTTTATCATTGAAAAAGCCACGAGTAAGTCCTCAAATCCTTTTTCAGGCACGAAGCGGCCCATGGAAAAGATGTATGGATATGCAGCAGGATTTCCCAATGAACTTTTTGAAAATGGTGCCGCCCCGTTATGGATTACAGTTATTTTTTCGGCATCTGCTTTTTGAGAAAGAATTTCTCGCTTCATATAATTACTGCAGACAATTAGCTCATCAGCTTCTTGTAAAAGCTTCTTTTCCATTTCATGGATCATTTTTTCAGCGGGAGTTTTCAAGCTCTTTTTTCTGCCGGTTTCCATGGAGTGGATGGTAGCAATTAGAGGGATTCTGTACATTTTTTTAGCATAAATAGCCGCTCCGGCTGTCAGCCAGTCATGGGCATGTACAAGGCTGAATGATTGATGAAGGGATTGGATCGCTTTAATCCAGGTTAAGTTAATATTCATCATCCATTCGTAGGAATTATCGTATGCCTCATTCTGTAGCTGTGGACGGTATATCGTAAAGGAGTCTTGCCTTTCGTATTCTGGCTCATGCATTCCTTCAGGTATCGTAACTAACAATCCATGAATCTCAGCGGAGGAAAGCTCTTGTGTTAAATGGGATACATGCGTTCCCAGTCCTCCCCATATTTTTGGAGGGTATTCTGTTGAAAACATCAGGATGGGTGAATTTTCTGCGAGTGGTTTCATTGCGTTATTTCCATTCTCCATAATCAGTATAGGCGGAAAAATAAGTCTGAAACGAATCAATCGTCTTTTTAGAAAGATCGAAGGAGAGATCTGGTGTTTTAGCTGCAGCCAGCATCATGTTGGAGGAATTAAAAAACAGTAATTTTAATTGAAAAGCATGGAAGCCAGACTTTGTATAAAGCTTCATCTTCCCTGATGAGGAATATATCGGATAGTCATAGCAGACAGGCTCAATAGAACCATTAGCATATAAAGAAAGTCTCATTATTTTGTATAGGCTCTCATAATCCTCATGCATAAGAATGGGAGAGGCTCGTTGTGTGACCTCCGAAACATGCCATTCGGTGATCAGCAGGGCTGATATTTGTTTTGCCTTTATCCAATCTGTATCTGAAGAATCTTGAGCCCGTTCGAAATACAATCCGTTTCTTCCTCATTTCTTTATTTTTCTTTATCATAATGTAAATTTCACTATGGTACAACTCTAGGAAGGAGAACATGTGAAATTTAACGAAAATCCTATAATTTATAGGAAAAACCATTAAAAAATTCGACAAACTATGATATAAAGAATAAGTGAAAACTTTGATAGAAGGTGAAAATTAAATGGAAATAGTCATCGTGGTATTGCTGGTCGCAGCGATTGCCTTATTGGTGTATTCGTTTACGAAGAAGGATAAGGTTCAGGAAATCGAAAAGGATCTGGATCAGCTTCAGCTATCAGCCATGCAGGAGATTTACAAGCTTAAGAAGAAAATTAAAGTCTTGGAAGAGGAAATTTTACAGGATGACATTCAGTCGCTGTCTCAGGAAGAGCAGCTAGACTATCATATTGAGAAAAAGGTCGTAGCGAAGTATAAGCATGGGATGACGGTTGATGCCATTGCAAAATCAGAAAATATTTCTGTTAAACAGGTTCAGGCCATCATCAAGCGAAACGAGAGGATCCTAACATGAGCAGAAAAGGCATCCAAGCATTCTCCGCCGGAATCATCACTGCTACCGTTGTCCTTTCCATTTCTTATTTTCTTACACCTAAAGAGTCAGCCGAATCTGAAAAAGCAACAGAAGAGCAAGTAACTGCCTATCTGGCAAGTGAAGGCCAGGTATCTGTTCCAAGGGATACATACGAAACCCTTGTCAAAACGAAAGAGGAATCTGTATCGGCATCCAGCAAAAAGGAAGAGACACCACCAAAAAAGGAAAGCCCTTTAAAACAGGAAACTTTCCGATTCTTTATTTATGAAGGAACAAGTACTGCTGAAATTGCCCAAGAGCTGGAACGAGGAAAAGTGGTCAAATCTGCTAATGAATTTGCGGATTACCTGATAAAAACAGATCTGCATACAAAGGTTCGTCAGGGCGGATATAAACTCCCTACTGGGTTAAGCAACGAAGAGGCAGCAAAATATCTCATTAAGCAATAACAAAAACTCCGCTGACAATCAGCGGAGTTTTTGTTAATTATTCAAATCGTAGTGTCTGCCTTTTACGAGGTAAAAAATGTTTTCAGATATATTTGTTGCATGATCCGCAAATCTCTCTAAATAGCGGCTTACAAAGAGCAGCTGAGTGACCTGCGGCATGGACTCCTGGCTGTGCTGCGTCAATTCTAGCAGCTCCCTGATTGTCTGCCCGTAAAGATTGTCTACCGCATCATCCATATCAGCGACTTTTTTAGCAAGAACAACATCTTCCTCGTTAAAAGCTTTAATGGATAATGAAAGCATCTCAGTTGCGATGGCATGCATTTTTTTAATGGTCTCTATCGGTTTGATAAGAGGATCATCCCCGATTCGAATAGCAGATTTCGCAATATTTACAGCAAAATCAGCCATACGCTCCATTTCATTCGATATTTTAATGGTGACCATAATCCTGCGCAAATCTGTCGCAACCGGCTGCTGCTTCGCAATAAGCAAAATGGAAAGATCATTAATTTCCTCATCCAGATTGTCGACAGCTTCATCCTCTTCCATAATCTCTAAGGCCTTCTCAATATTTTGATTTTCGAGCGCATCGATTGATTTAGCTAAAGCAATCTCAGTAAGACTTCCCATTTCAATTAATTTTTCTCTAAGCGTATTTAAATCAAATTCAAATTTTCCACGTACGACCATGTTGTCAACCTCCAACTATTTCTTTTATTTCAATAGTTTACTCTTTTTCCTTAGAAAATGCATGAAAGATTCAAATCTCATACGTTCAAAAAAAGCCGCGCTGAACAAGCACGGCTTTTTTTCTATTAGCCGAAACGGCCAGTAATATAATCTTCAGTTCTTTTATCTGCAGGTGTAGAAAAGAGCTTATTCGTATTCGAGTACTCTACCACTTCTCCATTCAAGAAGAAAGCTGTACGGTCGGAGATACGTGCGGCCTGCTGCATATTGTGTGTAACGATGATGATGCTATAGTTTTGCTTCAATTCCTGAACAAGTTCTTCTACTTTTAATGTTGAAATCGGATCAAGGGCAGATGTTGGCTCATCCATGAGAATAACATCCGGCTCGATTGCAAGGCAGCGTGCAATACAAAGACGCTGCTGCTGGCCGCCGGAAAGTCCATATGCATTTTCTTTTAGACGGTCCTTAACTTCATCCCAAATTGCTGCACCCTTTAAACTCTGTTCAACAATCTGATCCAAGACCTTTTTATCGCGGATTCCGTGAATTCTCGGTCCGTATGCAACATTGTCATAGATGGATTTAGGGAACGGATTTGGCTTTTGGAAAACCATACCTACTTGTGTTCTCAACTCTTCAACACGGTAAGATTTATCGAAAATGTTTTGTCCGCGGTAGATTATTTTTCCGGATGTGCGTACAATCGGAACCAATTCGACCATGCGGTTTAAAGTTTTAATATAAGTAGATTTACCGCAGCCGGATGGTCCGATAATCGCTGTTACTTCATTTTCATATACATCAAGGTCGATGTTCTTCAAAGCTTGATTGTTGCCGTACCAAAGATTTAGGTTATCTGTTTTATAAACAACGCTTTTATTAACATTTGCTGTATCTGTACTAATACCTGATGTTTGTTTATCTTTCACAACTGTTTTAACTTCCATTGCGAAAATCCTCCTTCACCTATAGAACCATTAAATTGTATTAATATCTTTTTGAAAATTTATTTCGAATCAGCACAGCAACTGTATTCATTACAATCAGGATAATAAACAATATTATTATACCAGCTGCAGCGAGATCATGGAAATCCGTCTGCGGTCTGGAAGCCCAATTGTAAATTTGAATAGGCATAACAGTAAACGTACTTAACAGTCCGTCTGGCAAGTAGTTGACGTATGCAAATGCGCCTACAACGATAAGCGGAGCAGTTTCCCCTACTGCACGGGAGAATGCAAGGATACTTCCCGTTAAGATACCCGGGATCGCAGTCGGAAGAACGACACGATAGATTGTTTGCCATTTTGTAGCACCCATACCAAATGATGCTTCTCTAAGCTGTCCAGGGACAGCGCGAATTGACTCCTGAGATGCAACAACGATAACCGGAAGAATGAGCAAAGCCATTGTGAAACCAGCTGCCATAATGCTTCTTCCAAGTTCAAAATAACGGACGAAAATGGTTAATCCCAGAAGACCGAATACGATGGATGGAACGCCTGCAAGGTTTGAAATATTCATCTGAATAAATCTGGTAAATTTATTCTTCTTTGCGTATTCTTCAAGATAAATTGCAGTCCCTACTCCAAAAATCAGAGCAACAGGGATCGTAACGCCCATTACCCAAAGTGTTCCGATAAAAGCTGCCTTAATCCCTGCGTTAGAGGGGCGTCTGGAAGCAAAGTTATTAAAAAAGTCTGCTGAAAGGAATTCATATCCTTGAGTGAATATCCGATACATTAATATTCCCAGTACAACAAGTGAAAAAAGAGTGGCAATCAAAAAGATTGTTTTAAAGATCTGATTATTAATCAGGCGGCTGCCCATCTTCTTTTCCACTTGAGCTTGATCGACTAATTTCATCTTAGTACTCCTCTCTAAAGCGGCGTGAGATGTATTGAGCCAGGATGTTCATAATGAGAGTAAACACAAACAGTGTCATTCCGACAGCATATATGCTGTAATATTGGGTTGTACCAAATCCTGCGTCCCCAGTGCTTGCCTGAACGATATAAGATGTCATCGTCTGGATGGTTTCTGTAGGATTAAAGGTAAAGTTCGGATTTGAACCACCTGCAAGTGTCACAATCATTGTTTCCCCGATTGCACGGGAAATCCCAAGAACGAAAGACGCTACAATTCCTGAAATTGCAGCAGGCAAAATAATTTTAATTGCCAGCTCAAATTTTGTTGCCCCCATTGCCAGCGCACCTTCGCGGATGGCGTTTGGAACAGAGCTCATCGCATCATCTGATAGGGAAGCAATCATCGGAATGATCATAATCCCAACTACAATTCCCGGGCTAAGCGCGTTAAAAAACGGAAGATCCGGGATCAGCTTTTGTAATAGAGGAGTGACGAAAGTCAATGCAAAAAAGCCGTAAACGATGGTAGGAATACCAGCAAGAATCTCAAGTATCGGCTTAACGATTCTTCTGACGCGGTCTGAAGCATATTCACTCAAATATATGGCTGCTCCAAGCCCGAATGGTACCGCAACAATTGTTGCAATCACGGTTACAAGGAGAGTTCCGGAAACCAATGCAGATATTCCATAAACCTTATTCTCATCTCCTGAAGCAAAAGGAAGCCATTCTGTTTTCGTAATGAATTCCATGAATGGAACCTGCGAGAAGAAAATAACGGTTTCTACAATTAACGTGTACAAAATTCCAAGTGTGGTAAGAACGGAAACAATTGCTGTTAGCAATAAAATTACCGGTACTGCTTTTTCAACCAATCTGCCAGAACTATTCTTGGCTTTTTTCTCTTTTATCAGGTCGCGTATTGATTGACCGCTTGACATAGCCATTTTTTTGAAAACCCCTTTCCCTATACATAGGAAGGTGAGAAGCATTGCTGCTCCTCACCTATTAGATTGTTCAGGTATTATTTCGTTGCTTCTTCAAACTTAGTCATTTGCTCTTTTGCTTCGTCTTCTGGAAGTTTAACATATCCAACTTCTTCAGAAAGTGTTGCAGCATTTTCTAAGTAGAATTTAACGAATTCTTTAACTTGCTCTTTTTCTTGAAGAGATTTGTTGCTTACATAGATGTATAGCGGACGGGAAAGCGGATTGTAAGAACCGTCTTCAATTGTTTTGTTAGATGGCTCAACAGCTTTTCCTTCTTCATTTACAACTGGTACAGCTCTCATAGTGTCTTTGTTTTCGAAGTAGTAAGAGTAGCCAAAGTAGCCAATTGCGTTTTTATCGTTTTGAACACCTTTTACAAGAACGTTGTCATCCTCAGAAAGTGTTGCGGATTTAGTCATTGGATTGCCTTTTTTGTCGTTAGCCTCTAGGATTGCTTCTGTGAAATAGTCATATGTTCCGGAATCAGTACCAGGAGAATAGAATTTGATTTCTTCTTTCGGCCATGATGGATCGATATCAGACCATTTTTCAGCTTTACCGTTTTCAGTCCACATTTCTTGCAGCTGATCTACAGTCAATTCTTTTACAAAGTCATTCTCTTTGCTTACAACAACTGAAAGACCATCGTTCGCAATTTTAAATTCAGTATATTCGATTCCAGCATCTTTAGCAGCTTTAGCTTCTTCATCTTTAATTGGGCGGGATGCTTGAGAAATATCAGTTTCACCTGCAACGAAACGCTCGAAACCGCCGCCTGTTCCAGATACACCGATTGGTGCTTTTACATCAGGGTTTTCAGCAGAAAATTCTTCAGAAACAGCTTCACCGATTGGCGCTACTGTAGATGAACCGTCGATTGCGATTTCACCGGATAGCTTTTTATCTGTCTGTTCTGTTTTTTCGCCTTGTTTAGCAGTATCTCCGCTATTTCCGCAAGCAGCTAGTGCTAGTACAGAAGATGCCATAATAGTAACGGCCATGAATTTCAAGCTTTTCATTATTTCTTTTCCCCCTAAAGTGGTGTTTTTGTCCTACGTGAATAAGAATACCGTTAGACTATTAACTTGGTTTTAACCAAATGTTAAGGTTTTGTAAATTTGTGATGCTTTTTGTCGGTTTTAGGGAAGGATAGTCCCATTTTTTCTCAAAAAAAGAGCACTCTTGATTGAGTGCTCTTATTATGGCAATAGGACTTGAAAATTATTCTAATTAATTGTTTATCGCCTTTTGCTCAATTTTTTCCATATTCTTCTCTTCTAATTTTTCTTTATCATGCTTGGATTTTAGTTCATAGTACTTATCCATTATTCTTTTGCTGATGGTCCGATTGATTGGATGGGAATTGGAACTTTTATCGTACGCCCATGGGACAACTACCGAAAAGGCAATCTCAGGATGATCATTCGGGGCGTATCCGACCATCGTCAGGTTATAGGTAGGCGAGAGGAATTTGCTTTCTACAGGCCCATCATAAAAAGCCTGTGCTGTTCCGGTTTTGCCGGCCGGCTTATAATCTGCACCCATGAAGTATGGATATCCTGTTCCGCCCTTCTCCTGCATGACTTGTCTGAAGCCTTCCTGAACCCTTTCAATATTGCTCTGGCTCATTTCAAGTTTATTCAGGATCTCAGGATGAGAGGATTTCACAACCGGCCCAAGACCTTCTGAAGGAGCGGGTTCCCTTATTTCCCTGACCATTTGCGGCTTCATCCGGTAGCCCCCATTCGCAATGGTCGAAACATATTGAGCCAATTGCAACGGGGTATATGTATCATATTGGCCAATAGATAAATCCAGCAATAATCCCGGTGTGACATCTGAGCCCTGATATCCTGTTGCTTCATTTGGCAGATCAATTCCTGTCGGAACCCCAAGGCCGAATTGGCTGTAATAATTCCGAAGAACACTGAATGCCCCTGTATCAAGCGGCAGAGACCCGTTTTTCTTATACTTTCCTCCAGCCATTTCAATGACCGTTTTAAACATGTAAACATTTGAAGAACGCTTCAGTGCTTCAAGATCATTAATGCTTCCCATGGTTTCATGTGATTTTTTTGGAGGGGAGCCTTTAATGAAAAGCGGTTCATCCAGCAAAGTGGTGCCGGGTTTGATTGCTCCGGACTGATAGCCTGAAAGAACGGTCGCCCCCTTGACGGCAGAGCCCATTGTATAGGAAGAAGTCATTGCACCGAGTGAGAAATCCTTCATTTTTTGCACCCCGCTGCGATCCTTTACAATTTGCTTGCCTGCCATGGAGAGCACCTCTCCATTTCTTGGATCCATCATAACAACAAATGCCCGATCCAAAAGCTCAGTGCCTGATTCTTTTTTTGCGGCATTGAGCTCTTCCTCAATAATTTTTTCCACTTCTATTTGAAGTTCAATATCCATGGTCAGAATTAGATCTTTTCCGCTTTTGCCCTCTGAAATCATTTGAGTATCCAGGATATTTCCTTCGCGGTCCGTCATATTCTTGGCCCGTGCCTTCTCACCTTGGAGGACATCTTCATACTCCATTTCAAGGTAGCTGGTCCCAACCCTGTCATTAAGGCTGTATCCTTTAGCCAGAAATGTGTCCCTCTGCTCCTTTGGTATCCCTTGCTCAGGTGAGGAGATGTTGCCAATCATCGTGCGCAGCATTGTATCAAATGGATATTTCCGTTCCCAGTCTGTTGTAACGTCCACTCCTGGAAGCTCATCAAGATGTTCGCTTACCGTTGCGAATTCCTTCGGTGAAACGCCTTTATTTTTAATAATTTGCGGAGTCATGGCATATCCGGCATCCATTTGCCGTTTAATAGCGAGTATTTCAAGTTCTTTTTGAGATACCCTTGCTAAATCTTCCTTTGTAATTCGGCTTAGCTGAAGATCGTACAACTGGTCTTCAGAAATCTTGCCTTCCCCTGCCTTTTGTCTGTCTTCATCCGTTATTTTATTTTCTGCTTCATCAGGACGTGTAATCATCCAATAATCTTTTAAATCTCTTTCTGTAATCTTATCTGTTTTTTGATCAATCATTTTCGCCAGGATTTTAGCAATAGCCAGCCGTTTTTCCTGGCTTGTCGCCGAAGATCTGGTGTATGTAATCGCGTTAAGCGGCTCATTGTCCACTAAAGTACTATAATTCCTGTCGTACATTTTCCCTCTCGGTACTGTAGAACTCACATCGACTTCTTCTTTCCGGTCGAGTTCCTTCTGGTAGTCCTGGCCATAGACGATCTGTACAATGCCAAGTCTGAGAACGATTCCGCAAAAAACGAGGAATACGATCAGGAAGAGGACATTTAGGCGGACCGGCATAAACCTTTTTCTTCTGCTTTTCTTCTCTTTCGTCATTTTACACCACCTTTTAAAGCATTTTTCCAGAATGATGAAAGAAAGACACCCTGTGAGGGTGCCTTGTCTATTGTATTATTTTTTCAGTATCATTTCTACTCTGGCACTGGATTGTTACAGAATTGTAAGGAATACAGTTAAGTTCCGTTTTCTCCATCCATTAAATTGGATTCTGCAGCAAGAATTTCTCCATCTTCCTTATTAATGGTTTCAGCAGGCTCATGCAGATGAATTCTCCTCACAAACAGGTAAATGAGAGCGTGTCCTGCTCCAATGACCGCCAAATACACAGGAAGTGACTTCTGAACATCAAAAAGCATGACAACTGCAATAAACCCTGCTATCGAAACAACCCGTCCTGCATTTAAAAACAGCTCTCTGATTACCATATACTCCACTCTGGCACCAGCCGCGTTCCATGCTCTCCCAATTACATCATAGGTAAGCGATACATACGGGACGAGCAGCATAGGATAGGCAATCGCAATACAAACTGCATAAATCAGCAGGTTTTGATAAGACATGTTAAAAAGAATCAGGAAGATGGAGAAATAAAGCAGCAGGCCCCCTGCCAATATGGCTTTTTTTCGGATTTTTTTCGTGATCACTCTCGATGCTGCATAGTAAGCGATAAAAGCAACCGCTGAGTTAATCATTCCAAACGTACCTAAAGCCAGTTCACTTCCGGTGGTGATAAAAACGAACACCCCTATCACAAAAATAAATGTACCTTCCCGCAACCCTTGAAAGAAGTGCGCAATCGTAATCAGCTTCCAGTTCGGATTATTTTTCCTTTCAAGATAGACTTCTTTTATCAGGTATTGTCCGTGAGATGGTCTTCTCTTTATAAGAAGACTCATTCCTACTGCACAGGCAAATAAAATTAAGGAAATCGCGAAAATGATTTTATAGCCGCTATTACCGGCAAATAAGGAAATAACCAGTCCTGCCGCAATGGGCCCCACCATTCCTGCTGAGGAGGTTAAAATCCCTAAAAATCCGTTAAAAAAATCCCTTGTTTCAGGTTCGGTTATTTCAAAAGTCAGTACATTAAAGGCAAGCCAGTAAAATCCATACCCAATTCCAAGAAGGGCTCCCATTAATACTAAAAATTGATTGGCATGGCTTCCTATGATGAGCACAAGGATATAAAAGATGGAAAGAAAAAGGACACCAAGCCGAAGTACGATCACACGATCGATTTTCTTGGCCCACCGTCCAGCTAATATAAATGTGAGCGGCTGCATAATGACAATTGTTAAATTGTATATACCAAGGTCAGCAAATTCACCCGTCTGTTTCCAAAGGAATACATTTACGAAGGAGTTGGACAGCGCAATACTTAGGGAATATAGACCGCCAATCGTTAACAGCATCAACAGGTCTTTATTGATTTCGATATTACCGATGAGTTTTTGCAATTTAGGCATAGCAAAACTTCCTTTCTGTCTCGTACTAGTGTGGCACGAAGAAAGGGAGTTATGTATTTAAAATCAATGCAAAAAAAAGAAGCAGGAAACATCCTGCTTCAGTAAAACTTATTTTGCAGCTTCGTAGCGTTTTGAAACCTCATCCCAGTTTACAACATTCCAGAAAGAGCTGATATAATCGGGACGGCGGTTTTGATAATTTAAGTAGTAAGCATGTTCCCAAACATCAAGTCCAAGCACAGGCGTTTTGCCTTCCATGATTGGAGAATCCTGGTTTGGCGTGCTTGTCACTTCAAGTTCGCCATTGTTTACAACAAGCCAAGCCCAGCCGGACCCGAAACGTGTTGTTGCAGCCTTTGCAAATTCTTCTTTAAATGCGTCAAATCCGCCAAATTTGCTGCTGATTGCGTCAGCAAGAGCGCCGGCTGGCTCTCCGCCTCCGTTTGGAGAAAGGATTTGCCAGAAGAATGAATGGTTTGAGTGACCGCCGCCATTGTTGCGTACAGCCGTTCTTTTTTCTTCAGGAACTGCATCCAGGTTGGAGATTAGTTCGTCAATGCTTTTACCTGCAAGGTCTTCATGTCCTTCAAGTGCAGCATTCACGTTTGTTACATACGTATTATGATGTTTCGTGTGATGAATGTTCATTGTTTCCTTGTCGATATGAGGCTCCAATGCATCATAAGCGTAAGGCAATTGCGGAAGTTCGTAAGCCATTTAAAATCTCCTCCTTAATAAATTATGTATTCCAGCAAAAGGACCAAGCCTTATGCTTTCTGGAATCAGCGTACCAAATTTAATCAAATGTTTCAATGAATATGATTGGCTTTTGGCACCGTTATCATTTCCATGAGTTAAGGAATGATTTTACAGAACGACAAATAGGAAGTAACCGATCATGATCAGCTGAATGACGCTTTTGGCAAATACGCCTGATATAAATCCAATAAGTGAACCAATTCCGACTTTTACAGAGGTAGTAAAGTCTTTTTTGTGCACAATCAGTTCTGCTATCACCGCTCCAATGAATGGACCAATCAGAATTCCCGCAATCGGAATCGCAAAAGGTCCGACAAGAAGTCCAATCGTACTTCCCCAAATTGCTGCCTTGCTCCCTCCAACTTTTTTAATGCCAATCAAGTTGGTTACATAATCTGCAGCGAACAGCACTGCAACAAAAATCCCTTCGACAATCCAGAATGTGTAGCCGAATTCATCAAATCCGTAGAACAATCCATAAAGCAGGAAGCCCCCGACAATGAACACGACGCTTGGAATGATTGGGTAAATCAGTCCTGCGAAAGCAATAACAAATGCTGCAATGATTAATGCCCAATATAAAAAGTCCATTCTTTTTATCCTCCATTATAAAAATAAGAGCAAACGCACACTGTGCCCTTGCTTTCATTATATCTTAAACGGATTATTATTAACCTTTATTTCCGGTAACCTAAAACAGCTTCCGCAACATTTACACAGTGATCGCCAATTCGCTCCAGATTACTCACGATATCTACATAAACCATTCCTGCCTGTGCCGAGCATTCTCCATTATTCATTCTAATGATATGCTTTTTCCTGAGTGTCCTCTCCATCCGGTCAATCCGGTCTTCCGCCTCAAGAACTCGGTTGGCAAGTCCAATATCACGGTCATCAAGAGATTGAACGGCATGTTCAAGCGTTTTAACGGTAAGATCGAACATTTCCTCCAGGTATTTGATCGCTTCATCCGTTATTTTCACTTTATTCGATAGCTTATAATCCACTAATTCAATGATATTTTCGAAATGATCTCCCACCCGCTCAATATCCCTGACTGTGTCAATTAGAACAGAGTGTTCAGCCGACTCATTCTCATCCATTTCATTGCGTGATATAAGGATTAAATAGTCCGTAATTTTGCGGTCAAGATTGTTGATCACTTCTTCAAACTGGATTGCAGATTGTGCATGCTTCTGCTGATTGGTTTTTAAATAGCTGTTCGCTTCTTTTAGCCCCTGAACGGAGAAGCGTCCCATCCTCAGCACTTCTTCTTTTGCCTGTCCAAGTGCAATGGAAGATGATTGTTCTATAAATAAAGGATCCAAATGCTTAGTCCGGTATTCAATAGACGGATCTTCACCTGGAATAATTTTTGATGCCGCCCAGGCAAGGGCGCCGATAAATGGAAGCTGAATAAGTGCATTTGTTACATTAAAGGTACCATGGGCAAAAGCAATCGTCATAGCCGGACTTAAATTGAGATTTGTTTCCAGAGATTCAATAAAAACGGTGTACAATGGCAATACAATTAAAAAGATTGAAGTTCCTGCCAAGTTAAAAATGACATGAGCCATTGCTGCCCTTCTTGCAGCCAATGAAGCACCGATTGATGCGAGTACTGCCGTAATCGTTGTGCCAATATTATCTCCGAACATGACAGGAAGCGTTCCATGCAAATTAATAAGATTCTGCCCGTATAACTCCTGAAGAATACCGATTGTCGCACTTGAACTTTGTACAATACCTGTCAGGATCGTTCCTGCTAAAACGCCAAGGAGCGGATTAGAGCTTAGCCCTACAGTTAAATCCTGAAACAGAGACAGAGTACCAAGCGGCTTCATACCATTCCCCATTAATTCTAAACCGAAAAAAAGAGCCCCAAAACCAAATACGACCTGTCCGGCATAATGTACCTTTTTATTTTTTATGAAATACAAAAGGATGGCCCCTGCAGCTAGTATCGGAAGCGAATATTCCGATACGTTGAAACCAATTATGAAGGCTGTTACGGTGGTGCCGATATTTGCTCCCATAATGACTCCAACGGCTTGCCGTAAATTCATAAACCCCGCACTGACCAGACCGACGGCAATGACCGTTGTACCGCTGCTTGATTGAATGAAAACGGTAACTGCCATTCCAGCAAGAACTGCCATAACAGGGTTGGTTGTAACCCGGTCGAGCATATCTCGCAGCCGGTTACCCGCGAAACGCTGCAATCCCTCTCCCATATATTTTATTCCAAATAAAAAGATCCCCAGTCCCCCCACAAATTCAAAAATCACTCGTTGGAGATCTAATTCCATCCGTATTTCCCTCCAGCTTTCTCTCTTTATTACGTTAATCAAGTCAATTATTAATGAATTGTGTATTTATTGTAAAGCTTTTTCGGTAAAAAGACGCATATTTTTACAAACATGGATTTTTTCATTCAGCAGGACGAAACTTGTTTATGCAGCTGCCCAAGAGTAAAATAAAATAGGATTGAATGATAAAGGAAGTGAACGCATGAACCTATTCAAACAGCTAGCAAAAAGTCTTTACTCTCCGAAAGATATTGCTTCGTTCCGGTTTCAGGGAATTGGAAAAACGATTCTTTATGTCTTCGTATTGAGTCTCGCGGCCATCGTGCCTGCTTCGATTTTTTTGGGCCTTACAATCAGCAGCAGCATCACGGCTGCCCAGCAGACCATTCAAAGCGATCTTCCAAGCTTCGCAATTAAAAATGGAGAACTCACGGCCGACACGGATAAACCTCTTGAAATAAAGGATGGAGAACTATTCATTGTGCTGGACCCAACCGGATCGTTCACCTCTAAGGAACTTGAACTAAAACAGAATGCAGTTGGAATCCTTCAAAAGGAATTCGTTCTTGTTTCCAACGGTACTGCCCAGTCTATACCCTATAATAGTGCCGGCGACTTCAGCATTACAAAGGATCAGATTGTCAATTTTGCAGATCAAACCGGACAGCTAAAGCCCGTTATCATTGGTGCTGCCATCGTTCTGCTTTATCTAATCTCTTCTTTTTCTAAGTTTGTAGAAGTGACGATTCTGGCTTTATTAGGGCTTATGATCCGCAGCATGCTGAAGAAAAAAGTGAATTACAAGCAATCCTGGGTTATGTCTGCTTATTCCGTTACTCTTGCAACGCTATTTCTAACCATCATGAATGCTGTACAGGCAGCGGTACCGAGCCAGGGCCTTGTCATATGGTTCGTTCATCTGGTAATGCTTTATCTATCAATAAAAGAGGTTCCTTCAAAGAAAGAACCAGCAGTCATCGTTTAATTAAAAAAACGGCCAAGCGTGCATTTGCTTCGGCCGTTTTTTAGTTCAAGGCTCTGTTAAAGCCTGATGTAGATTATTAACACCTGTTGATTGGAGTGGAAGGCGCGAGACTCCGTGCTGAGAGCAGCAGGACAAGTGAGACCCCGCAGGCGCACGCCCCGCTGGTCGCTGAGCGCCTGCTAACTGCTATCAACAGCCAGTTTAACAGAGCTTAGTTCAAAGGATCAATTTCTCTTCTAAGCATATGCCGGAGCAGCTGTTTTAAATGCAAATCGCTTTGCTCGGTTTTCTCATAATCAAGCTCGTAGGCGAAAATCATCCGAACGAGCATAAAAGCAGTTAGCGGAAGAGGAACATGTGCATAATATCCTTGCTCCTGTCCTTCTCTTATCAATTTGCAAATAAGCTGGACCGATTCTTCCTCACCGCTTGTAAAGCACTTTTCAATTTCTGGAATCCGGTATTCCTTATATTCTTCAAATAAGGAAGAAACAAAAGAATCATGATGAATCTCTGCACTTAAGTACCTTAAAATTTTGCGCAGCTTTACAAGAATATCCTTTTCTGTCCTGTAGGCTTTAAAAGCTTCTGAACGGGTCTTCCTAATGTGACGCATATAGCAATCAAGGAGAATCTCATTTTTATCATTGTAATAATAATAGATCGTACCCTTCCCGATTCCTGCCTCTCCGGCAATTTTACTTAACGTAGTTCCCCTGAAGCCAAGGCTTGAGAAAAGCCGTGTTGCTGATTGAATAATTTTCTCTTTTTTCCCTAAGTCCTTCATTTACCGCACCCTTATGATAAAAGTCATGTGTGTTTCTCCATTATTGCCAATTATGGCAGAACAGTCAAATGCACAGTCTTGTCCCGCTCACTTGTCCATATTGGAAGTTTTTAACGAAGAGGAGGGACTTCTTTCGCTTTTTTGTCAGAAAGGTTGCCAATCTATTCTGAAGGTTCTAACATATAAATATGACCAAATTCATCATTTGGTCGAATTTTTACTCTTATTTCGACCAATATAGATTTTTGGTCGAAAAAATCCAGATTAACTTTATGAAAGAAGGTCTTGAGAATGTGCGGAATTGCAGGCTGGGCTGATTGGTCCAAAGATTTAACAGGTGAAAAAGACATTATTCAAAGTATGACAAAGGCAATCACTCACAGAGGACCGGACGCAGATGGATTCTGGTACTCCGACCATGCCGTCCTTGGACACCAAAGACTCATTGTCATCGACCCTGAGGGCGGACTTCAGCCAATGATCTATGAAGACACGAATCAGAAAATTGCTCTTGTCTATAACGGTGAGCTATATAATTACATTGAACTTCGTGAAGAATTGGAGAATAAGGGACATCGGTTTAAAACAAAATCTGACACAGAGGTTCTCATTCACGCTTATATAGAATGGAAAGAGGATTGCGTCCAGCACTTTAACGGGATTTTTGCCTTCGGAATTTGGGATGATCATCTAAAAAAGCTAATGCTCGCCCGTGATCATCTTGGAGTTAAACCTCTTTATTTTGCAGAACGCGGCCAATCCATTATTTTTGGTTCCGAATTAAAGGTTCTCCTGAAACATCCTTTAGTGGAAGCTGAAGTGACAGCTGAAGGGTTATCCGAGGTATTCGCATTAGGTCCCATGAGGACTCCGGGTAATGGAATTTTTAAAGATGTAAAAGAAATACGTGCGGGTCATTATTCGGTCTTTACGGCTTATGGGCAAAAATCGGTCCGGTATTGGAACTTGAAAAGCGAGTCACATCGCGATGATGAGACTGCAACAGCCGAAAAAATAAAAGGACTGCTTGAGGATACCGTTAAACACCAGCTTATTGCTGACAGACCCGTTGTCTCCATGCTTTCAGGCGGCCTTGACTCCAGCGGCTTGACGGCAATCGCGGGGCAAGAATACAGAAGCAGAAATAAGGTTCTTCATACGTATTCGATTGATTTCGTTAACAACGATCAGGATTTTAAAGAGGATTTTCTTAGACGTGATAAAGATGAGCCCTGGGTAAAAAGAGTAGCCGAGCACGTTGGTACTGAGCATCATTCAATCGTTTTTGATGCTCAAAAGCTAGTAGACAATCTTCTTGTTCCAATGAGGGCAAGAGATCTTCCTGGAGTTGGTGAGATTGAAACCTCTCTCTACCTGCTTTTTGAAGAAATGAAAAAGGACGCGACTGTTGCCCTTTCTGGTGAATCCGCCGACGAAGTTTTCTCAGGGTATCCATGGTTTCACCAGGAAGAGTATTTGAATGGCGGACAATTCCCATGGCTTGTAAATCTGGGATATTTCACTGATATTTTATCCGATGAGGCAAGATTGAAACTGCAGCCTGAGGCTTACCGCCAAAAACGTTTTAAAGAGGCTGTTAACGAAGTTGCATTCCTCGAGGGCGAAAGCGAACTGGAAGCGAAGCAGCGGCAAATGTCCTATCTCTTTATCACTCGTTTTCTGCCATTTATGCTGGATCGAAAAGACCGTGCAAGTATGATGACCGGCTTTGAAGTGAGGGTCCCCTTTTGTGATTACCGGCTGGTTGAATACTTATGGAACGTTCCATTTGAATTAAAAAGCATAGATGGGATTGAAAAAGGAATTCTTCGCCGAGCATTTAAGGATTACTTGCCGGATGACGTCCGCAACCGCAAAAAAAGTGCCTATCCAAGTACGAAGGATGACGCTTATCTCAAAGGCATCAGCAGCTGGATGACACAAATACTTGAGGATGAAGACGCCCCGATCCTTCCGCTAATCAATCAGGATCGGGTACGTGCCATCTCAAGAGGAGAAGATCAGGAAATACAAGGGGATAAAGCACGTGCCATCCTGGATTATCTTGTACAAATTAACGAATGGCTGAAAGAATACAAAATCAAAATCAGCCTTTAATACAAAAGGTGTTCCGGATTTCGGAACACCTTTTCTTATTTTGCCAGTTTAAACTTGCTTGTCAGGCTTGAAAGCTCATTAGACAAACTGGTCAATTTGTTTCCAATCTCATGAGTGTGATTAATTTGAATCATCTGCTCTTCGGAAGAGGCAAGCATTTGTTCCGCACTTGCTAGTGTCTCCTGGGAAACCGAAACGAAATTTTCAGTTGACTGCTCCATCAAAGGCATACTCTCCTGAAGAGAGTGCATATTGCTGTTCATCTCTTTAAGTTTCGCATTCACACTTTTCATTTCTTCCATTAGATGATCAAAGGAATACCTTGATTCTTCTGCTGCTGTTAAATGTGATTTCAGGCTGCTGTGGAGCTCTCCAAATTCATCCGTTGCTTTAATTGAAATATTCTCCATTTTCTGGACAGAGCCTTTTATTTCTTCTGCTGCTTTTGAGGACTGCTCGGCCAGTTTTCTGACTTCATTTGCCACGACTGCGAAACCTTTACCTGATTCCCCCGCCCTTGCTGCCTCGATTGCAGCATTCAGTGCAAGCAATTTTGTCTGCTCTGAAACGGATTGAATTAAGCTGACAACTTTTGAAATAGAGCTGGAGTGGTTTTTTACCCCTCGTATCGTTTCATTCATTTTCTCGAATTCCAGTCCGAACTCATGAATTTCGCTGATCAAACCTGATATTTTTTTCTCACCCTTGTCCGCTGACACATTCATTCCATCCGCACTTTTAAACAGGTATTCCATGCTTGTTAATGCCGTTCCAATTTCTTTCTTCATCTGATTGAACGCAGCCACGCTTGTTTCTGAGGTGGCAGCTGTCTGTTCTGCTCCCATTTTTACTACTTTGATGGCCTCCACAAGCTGTTCATTCTGATCCAGTACATCTGCTGAAGACTCAGTCAGTTCAGAGCCTGTATGCGATAAGTCCAGCGTAGTTGAATTCATATTCGATATCATCGTTCGCATTTGAGCAATCATTTGATTAAAGCTTGCCACAAGCGATCTGATTTCAGGAATATTGGTTTTTATATTTGTTCCTGCATCAAGGCTTCCCTCTCTTACCTGTTTCATAACAAGTCTTAACTGGGATAGAGGCTTCGTCAGTCCTCTTACAAAAAATACAATCAGCAGAGTAGCAATTAAAATGCTGATTGCTACTGTCCATGCAGTAAAATTCGCCAAGGAATAGATTGGAGCCAGATAACTCTCTGTCTCAACAGCGATAATCAGAATGCCTTTTAGCTCCTGGATTTCTTTTATGGATAAAGTGTAGTCTTTCCCATTGATTTTTTTATGAACAATGGTCTGCTTTTCGTTTTTTGCAAGGTCTCCTAATTCTTGATACTTAAGCTCTTCCCCGGTTCCTTCAAGCATCGTTACCTGCTGATCTTTCAGAAGATAAAAGTCTGCGTTCAGGCCATCCTGAATCAGCTGGCTGGATTGATTAGGCAAAACTGTTTTATTAAATCGCTTGCTGAAACCTTCTTCGTCCCCTATATATGCGAACATCAGATTACCGGCTATTTCATTTGTTGTATTTACTTCCCGCTCTAGACGGTTCTCGATAATCGATATGGTCGTTTCTTTCGCCTTTTGATAAGAAGTGATACCAACTACTAATACAGAGGTAACAAGTATAAATAGAACAAGTGCGATGATCCGTGTCTGAAGGCTAAAGCCATTTTTGATTCCGCCGAAATTTTTGCCGAAGCTGGAGGCTGTTTTCATCCAACGTTCCGATGACTGTTTTAAAGCAAGAAAAAATTGCCTACCCGGAAACCTTCTTAGCCATATTTGTTTCATAAATGGAAAATTCTCCTTTTAAAGTACATATTGTGAAATGTAATTAAATTATCCCAAAGATATGTTAAGGAAGTGTAAATTTCACATTAATTTTTGCGAATTTTTGTCGAAAATTAGTTCTTTTATCATATATTATCTCCATTATTTTTCTTTATTTTAGGCATTTTGAATCCACCAGTTATGATTTCAGTTGGACAAGCATAGTATGAATTATGCCTAAAATGAAGGAAGGTCAGCCGATGAAAAGACTCATTCTGCTGTGCTCGATTGCACTGCTCACATATATTATTTACTATGATTTAAGCAGGGGGACTCTTCCGAGAGCGGAGGAGGAGAACATAATGGCTGTATCACAGCCTGTAAAGAAGGAGACGTTTAAACAGCTTAGCGTTAAAAAAGGGGAATCCGTCCTTATCATCATCAATAAGGTCAACAGCCATTCCATTCCTGTCCCCCTGGAAACTGCAGCCGAGGATTTTGAAAAACTCAATCCCGGGACAAAAGCGAACCGAATTCTAACCGGACACTCCTATAAATTCCCTGTTTATGAGTAGCCGATTTGTCTATTTCCTTGTCAATACTGCTAAATGACTGATACAATGTGATAGGAAAAGGTATCAATCTGGTTACCAAACCTATATGAATAAGGAGCGATCCACTCGTGGGTGAAATTACACATCGTACAAAAACTCGTCCTGTCAAAGTCGGTAATTTAACGATTGGCGGAAGCAACGAGCTTATTATACAAAGCATGACCACAACTAAGACACACGACGTTGAAGCAACGGTTGCAGAAATTAACCGTCTTGAAGAAGCTGGCTGCCAAGTCGTCCGGGTTGCATGTCCGGATGAGCGCGCTGCAGACGCAATTTCCGAAATCAAAAAGCGGATAAACATTCCACTTGTCGTTGATATTCATTTTGACTATAAACTGGCTCTTAAAGCCATTGAAGGCGGAGCAGATAAAATCCGGATTAATCCCGGAAACATCGGCCGCAAAGAAAAAGTAGAAGCTGTTGTTAATGCAGCAAAAGCAAAAGGCATTCCGATCCGTATTGGTGTAAATGCAGGATCTCTCGAAAAACGCATTTTGGAAAAGTACGGCTATCCGACTGCAGATGGAATGGTCGAAAGCGCACTGCATCACATTAAGATATTGGAAGATCTCGATTTTCACGATATTATCGTATCGATGAAAGCTTCTGATGTAAATCTTGCGATAGAAGCTTATGAGAAAGCTTCCAGAGCATTTGACTACCCCCTTCATCTTGGAATTACTGAATCAGGCACCCTGTTTGCAGGCACTGTAAAAAGTGCCGCCGGTTTAGGAGCCATCCTCCGTATGGGAATTGGAAATACCCTGCGCATCTCGTTAAGCGCGGATCCTGTTGAAGAAGTCAAAGTAGCAAGAGAGCTTCTAAAATCATTCGGACTTGCTTCAAATGCGGCAACGCTGATTTCATGTCCTACGTGCGGACGGATTGAAATTGACCTGATCAGTATCGCAAATGAAGTAGAGGAATACATTTCCACAATTAAAGCTCCGATTAAAGTAGCTGTGCTCGGGTGTGCTGTAAATGGCCCTGGCGAAGCACGGGAAGCCGATATCGGGATTGCCGGAGCGCGCAAAGAAGGATTACTATTCATGAAAGGGCAAATTGTTCGTAAAGTCCCTGAAGAAATCATGGTAGAAGAACTGAAAAAAGAAATCGATAAATTAGCGGAAGCTCATTACGCAAAGGAAGCAGCGGAAAAAGCGGAAGTTCAAGGCTAATCAAGAATAGCTTCAGCGGCTCGTTCACCCTTCGGCCACTGGAGCTGGACAAGTCAGAAATTTATACACACTTATGATATAAAAAAACGGGCACTTCCCTATGGGAATGCCCGTTTTTCTTATTGCCTGTGTTAAAGCATGGTGTTGATTTTTTAACACCTGCTAGCTGCAATCAACAGCCAAGTTTAACAGAGCTTTCTTATTAAAAGAATGGTGTTACAAACAGTCCCAGAATCACGGAAACTGCTCCAATTCCTATTGCCCAGGCTCCAAGGGTTTTAGCACCCTTTCTTCTCGCCACAAATCCAACAATTATTCCCACTGCTCCTAAGATAACGGGAAGAAGGAAAAGTGAAATAACGGAAAGAGCGATAGCTATATACCCGGTGGATCTGCCTTCAACAGCCCCATGACGGTCATCATCTGCCACCCGTTCCTCTTCACGGTATGAACCAATCGGAGGTGCGATTTCTGCAGCAGATTCTTCTCTATATTCACGGTGCTTTTCAATTTCCATTAGTTCATCACGGTTATTCAGACCATTAACCTGATCTGAGTTCGTCATGTTGCCGTGATCTTCAAAGTGTCTTTCGTCTGCCATTCCTTTCCCCTCACTTTCAGATATAAGGAGCATCCTTAGTATGCAGAAGGCGGTCCATAATTATGCCTTTATCCATTCTTTTTCTGCACTGCTTTGTGATACACTTGGAAAAGATCAAAAAAGGAGTGTCGGCATGCTGCGTTTAGGGATTGATATTGACGGGACCATTACACCGCCAGAAACCTTTGTTCCATATTTAAACAAATCATTTAAAAAGCAAATAACCCTTGATGACATAAAGGATTATGACTTGACGAAAGCTCTTGAAGTCAGCTACGAAGAATTGGGTCAATGGATGGCGGAATTTGAACCGATTATCTATGGAGAGGCTCCGGTTTCAAAAGGGGCAAAGGAAATTCTCGGTAAATGGAAAGAGAAGCATGATTTAATATTTATCAGTGCCAGAGGCCATCATCTCTATGATACGACCTTGAACTGGTTTGAAAAGAATGAGGTTTCGTTCCATAATATCGACTTAGTTGGTTCACATGACAAGCTTGAGGCCGTTAAGAAACACCGGATCGATGTGTTTTTTGAGGATAAGCATGATAATGCCTGTATGATTAGCGAGGAATTTAACATTCCAGTCATCCTTTTCAACACTCCATACAATCAGGATCCCGTTCCGGAGCAAGTCGTGCGTGTGAACAGCTGGTTTGAGGCAGAGGAATGGCTGGATCGCCGGGTACTTGAGCTAAAAGAGAATCGGTAATCGGTGATAAGAAATAGCGGTAATCTAAAAATCCTGCTAAGAGGAAACGATTGAAATTGAAATCCCCGGAATGCTGTGTAAGCATTCCGGGGATTTGTTTTTCCAAAAATATTAAGGGATAGGCTAATTGCAGCGGAAGAAGCGAGAATTAAGCGTGAGCAGTCAAAACAACTCCAATTAAAAGCGCAAGGAGATTTGAAACTCACTTACTGGACAGCTCCATTTTTTGTTTGTTAAATACAATCAGGGCAGGTCCCATATATCTCAAATTTATGGCCGCTCACATCATAACCTTCAAGGTCATCTTTTAATTTATCCATTGGACATGAATGAAGTTCTTTCGTTTTCCCGCAGTCCATACAGATAAAATGGTGATGATGATGGGCATGGTTGCACGTGAACCTGAATTGTTTCTCACCGGATAGTTCAGTGGTCTCCAGAATGCCCAGTTCAGCGAATAAGGATAAATTCCGGTATATTGTATCAAAGCTGAGACCGGGGTAGTTGGATTTCATGCTTTCAAGAACATCCCGGGCGGTTTGATATTTATTGCAGTCTGCAAAGAAGGAAAGCATTTCTTCCCTCTTGTTTGTATATTTGTAGCCTGAATCTTTAAGCATTTGGAGCGCTTGCTCAATATTCATTGTACATGTCCCCTTTTGAACTTGCTAACAATAATAGAAAGCACCAAAATGATGATATTCAATACCACAATCGTACCGCCTGGAGCGAGGTCGGCTTGATAGGCAGCGATTAACCCTATAATAACAGACAGCTCGCCGAAAATAACAGATAAAAACATGGCTTGCTTAAACCCTTTGGCGATACGAATGCTCGCTGCAACCGGCAAGGTCATTAATGATGAAACAAGCAGGATACCAACAATCCTCATGGATGCGGCAATGACTAAGGCAACGGTCAGAATAAAAATAAAATGAATCCACTTTGCCTGAATACCTGATGCAGTCGCATGTTCTTCATCAAATGAGAGAACGAAAAGCTCTTTATACAAAAGCCCGATGATAAGTAAAACAAAAATGGAAATGCCAACTACAATCATCAAATCCGACCGTGTAACGGCCAGCACACTTCCAAATAAATAATTCATTAAATCTTTGTTAAATCCGTCCGCCAGTGATATAAAGATGGCACCAATTCCGATACCGCCGGATAAGATGATTGGAATTGCAAGCTCCTGGTAGTGCTTATAAAGACCGCGGAGCCTCTCAATTAATAAAGAGCCGGTAACGGAGAAGGCCATTCCCATATAGATTGGGTTCGCTCCTGCTAAAATCCCCCATTTCTTTTCAAGGAAAAGGCTGACCGCAATCCCCGCCAATGTTACGTGACTCAGGGCATCCGCAATAAGCGAAAGACGCCTGACGACAATGTATACACCAAGAAGAGGAGCAATAAGCCCAATGAGAAGGCCTGAGAAAAAGGCATTTTGCAAAAATTCAAATTCAAAAAACGGACTAATCATGATGATGCCCCTCCCCGTGATGATCATGGGTTAACACATGAACTGGATGCCCATAGTAATCTGAAAGTGAGTGTCCGTTTAATTGATCGAATTCTTCAGGAGATCCGTGGAAGTGAAGTGTTTTATTCAAACATGCTACCTGTGTTACCTTATCTGAAATGGTTCCTACATCATGAGTGACCAAAATCAGTGTAATCCCAAGCCGGCCGTTTAAATCCTTCAGCATACGATAAAAGCTCTGAACAGAAGCTGAATCCACTCCCACCGTCGGTTCATCTAGTATGAGCAGCTTCGGATCACTGACAAGAGCCCTGGCAATAAACGTCCTTTGCTGCTGGCCGCCTGAAAGCTCCCCAATATTTCTTCTGGAGAATTCACTAAGCCCTACTGCATCTATGGCCTCTTTTACTTTCACACGATCTGCTGCTTTCATATATCGGAACAGTCCAAGCTTGCTTGTAAGGCCGCTCGCTACCACTTCAAAAACAGAAGCTGGAAAACCGGTATTAAAGCTGTTCGCTTTTTGAGATACAAATCCAATATCGTGCCAATTCTTAAATTTTTTCAAATCCTCTCCAAAGAGCCGGATGGATCCGCTTTGAGGCCTGAGCAGGCCAAGCAAACATTTGAGAAGAGTGGTTTTTCCTGAACCGTTCGGACCTACAAGCCCGATGAACGCTCCCTCTTCCACCGTTAAATTAATATCATCAAGAACTCTAGTCCGATCATATGAGTAGGATAAATGGGTAATTTCAATAACAGGATGATTCATCCTTTTCACCTCTTGCTTTGCAATAATTAAAGTAAGAACGATTACGATTTACTTTACAAAAATAAAATGGCAGCTATTGTGCATGCCATTTTATATAACTATGAAAGTATACATGCCTTCCCTGCGTTTGTAAAGAAAATCAAATTAGTGGATGGCTGATTTAAATCGCGCTCCATGAGTTTCCTGTGTGTTCATGATGGTGATAAACGCATTTTCATCAATTTCATGAATAATGGACTTCAGTTTTGTTACTTCCAGCCTTGTGACCACGGCATAAATGACTTCTGTATCTTCGTCTGAATATCCGCCTTTTCCCTTTAGCTTAGTCGTTCCGCGGCCAAGTCTGTGCAGAATTGCATCTGACACCTCTTCGAACTGCTCAGTCACGATTATAACGGCCTTAGTCTCATCAAGTCCCTGTATGACCGTATCAATCGTTTTGAACGCTATATAATACGTCATCACTGAATACATGGCCTGCTCAGGTCCAAATACAAATGCTGCCCATCCAAAAATGAAAATATTGATGAACATAACAAATTCTCCTACAGATACAGGAAGGCGTTTCGTCATTAAAATACCAAGTATTTCTGTTCCGTCCAGCGTTCCGCCATTACGGATCACCAATCCCACTCCGAGGCCTAAAATCAGCCCACCAAAAACGGTAGCGAGAATTGGCTCAGTAGTGAATGGTTCTGCATGATGAAGGGATTGCTCAATAATGGCCAAAGCAACGACCCCGAAAATAGAAGAAATCATGAAGGTTTTCCCGATGTGTTTGTAGCCGGAATACATAAAAGGAAGATTCAGCACAACGACTAGTGTACCAAAACTAATGAAAGCTAGTCCTGCGGGAGTAATGTGGTCAAGAATTAGAGATATACCTATAATTCCGCCATCAATGATGTTATTGGGGATTAGAAAAAGCTCAAGTGCAGCAGCTGCCAGACCCGCTCCGATGATGATCATGATAAATCGATAGATTGTTCTTCCTAATTTTTCTTTGCGATGCTGTCTTTTTTCCATAGCCCTCTCCTTTTTCTGCTTATTTTTATACATGAAATACGCTTAAGCCCATATGTATATGATATCCCTCTTCATTAAAGAGGATGGAAGCGGCAAGGCCTCATCCTTCCGCACAACTTAGGCATGAATCCATAGATTGTGGAGAGAGGAGGGTTTAATTTTGATTTTATTTCAAAAAATAATTAATCAAAAGGTTAATTCCATAACCGCCGATGAACTGCTTCAGCTGGCTAAGCAAAATCAGCTATCCATCAGTCCAGCTCAGGCAGCTCAAATAGTTAAAGTGATCAAAGGAAAAAATGTGAACATCTTCAATGAAAACGAGAGAAGAAAACTTCTTGCCAGCATTTCTGCGATCACATCCCCCGCAACGGCACAGCAGGTGGACCTGCTGTTCAAGCAGTTTGTTAAATAGCTTATGTAAGTTGGATTCGGGCTATTACGGGTTTTCTTCATTTACAAAAAATACAGAAAGGCTGTCTTTAGGAGACAGCCTTCTGTTTGTTTACCCTGAATGAACGGGAAGCAAATCTCCCTGGGACGGGAGTTTCCCATTATTGACTGACGATTTTATCTAGTACCCCTTCATCAAATTCTTTAGATCGAAACATCTCAATCTCAAATTTGTAAGGCGGTTTTTTATTTTTCTTATCTTCCCCTACATAAGGAGTTTCCAATATTTTTGGCACATCTGCTAGAGAAGGATGATGCACGATGTTTAGAAGCGCATCAAAGCCAATATGTCCGAAACCAATGTTTTCATGGCGGTCTTTTCTGGCACCAATCGGGTTTTTGCTATCATTTACATGAAGAACTTTTAGTCGATCAAGCCCGATGATCCGGTCAAATTCCTCTAATACCCCATCAAAATTATTAATCAGGTCATAACCGGCGTCATGTGTATGGCAAGTATCAAAGCAGACAGATAAATGTTCATTGTAATGAACCCCATTCATAATCCGTGCGAGCTCTTCAAAGTTTGAACCAATTTCAGAGCCTTTTCCAGCCATCGTCTCCAGGGCAATTTGAACAGGCTGATCCTTGAGAAGCACTTCATTCAGCCCCTCAACGATTTTCCTAATGCCCTCTTCTGTTCCTGCCCCAACATGTGCACCTGGATGGAGAACAATCTGTTTTGCCCCGAGTGCGGCTGTCCGCTCAATTTCGGACCGCAAAAAGTTTACCCCAAGCTCAAATGTGTCCGGATTAACAGAATTCCCGATATTAATAATATAAGGAGCATGAACAATGATGTTGTCCATTCCATTTTCCTTCATATGAGCCTGTCCGGCCTCGATATTCAAATCTTCAATTTTTTTGCGTCTCGTGTTTTGAGGGGCACCTGTATAAATCATAAAGGTGTTTGCTCCGTAAGATGCTGCTTCCTGGCTCGCTGCCAGCAGCATATGCTTCCCGCTCATCGAGACGTGGGAGCCGATTCTAAGCATGCAAATCCCCTCCTATTTCTCTCTTCTCTTAATTCGGCGCTGCTTCTTCTTAATTTTATCCATTTCCCATTTCATGTGTCTTTTGTAGCCAGGCTTAACTTTTTTAGGCTTACGAATACCATGCTTCGCACGCTCATCAACTTCTCTATCTGTTTTCGGACGATTTTTTCTGCGATGGCGATCATCTGCATCCTTAAATTCTGAACCTTCAAGATCTTTGTATGCAAATGAGATACCCATTTTTTCAAGCTTCGCTAATGCATCTTCATCAGAAGTTTCGTAAATGGTTACAGCCAGTCCCGAATACCCTGCACGTGCTGTACGTCCTACACGGTGAATGTAAAAGTCCAAATCCTGAGGAAGCTCATAGTTGATGATATGGCTGACGCCCTCAATATCTATTCCACGTGCTGCAAGATCTGTTGCTACAACGTATTGATATTCCAGATCATTGACCTGTTTCATTACCTTTTTCCGTTCACGCGGAGGAAGTCCTCCATGAATCCGGCCAACTTTAAGACCTTTTGCAGCAAGCTCATCAGCTACAGCATCGGCCATTTTTTTCGTATTCGTAAAAACAATTGCAAGATATGGATTGTATGCAAGAAGCATATCATGCACAAGTTTCGTTTTATTGCGGTGTCTGAGCGGTAATAGCACATGCTCAATCTTTTCTGCCGCAGCCTGCTTGGGGGCAACATGCGTGAATTTAGGATTGGCCATGTATTTTTTCAAAAACGGCTTCAATTTTTCTGGAATGGTGGCAGAAAAAACGAGCATTTGAAGCTGTTCCGGCATTCCGCTAGCAATACGATCCACGTCCTCAAGAAAGCCCATATCCAAGATCATGTCGGCTTCATCGACGACAAATGATTTCGTATTATTAACATGAAGGGCGTTTACTTTCAGCAAATCATGCAATCTTCCTGGTGTTCCAATGACAATTTGAGGCTGCTGCTTCAGCTTATCAATGGAGCGCTGCTTGTCAGTTCCTCCAGTGAAGCACCTTGCCTGAATTTCCTGATCATGGTGGCTGATCAGCTTAAGGACTTCTTTGTATATTTGGTTTGCCAATTCCCTTGTCGGTGAAGTAATGACCACTTGTACGGATTGGGAAGCAGGATCCAGGTTATTTAATAACGGAAGCAAGTATGCATGGGTTTTTCCTGTCCCTGTCTGAGACTGGCCGATCACACTTTCCCCTTTAAGTATCGAAGGAATAATTCTCTCCTGTATTTCAGTAGGCTTCTCAAAGCCCAATTCTTTCACTGCGTCTATTAGAAACGGTTTAAGCTTTAATCGTTCAAATCTCTCCATAGTTGTATAAAACTCCCTTAATAATTTGCCTTCCTGTCTTATAGACGTTCCGTATCTGGACAGGTTTAA
The DNA here is from genome assembly GCF_037201815.1 of Metabacillus sp. FJAT-52054. Classification (NCBI taxonomy): domain Bacteria; kingdom Bacillati; phylum Bacillota; class Bacilli; order Caryophanales; family Bacillaceae; genus Metabacillus; species Metabacillus sediminis. The sequence goes on from NZ_CP147407.1 coordinate 2,604,010, forward strand.
CCATTTTCACATTATATACGAAAACAGGGCAAAACACCAACCTTGCAAAGTCTTTTCCAGTGAAAAGAAAAACCTTTTACCCGCTTATGCATACTCTGTAGTAGGTAACAGGATAGAAAGGAGTAAGACTATGTTTCCACAAAGACCTATGCCGCCCGGCGGCACACAGGGAAGAGGATTCATGCCGGGACCATTTTCAGGCGGAGGACCGTTTGCTGGCCGTGGCGGACCCCCTATTCCTGGAAATCGTCCATTTACAGGGCCGGCACCAGGAGCAAGAGGCATTTTTCAAGGAGGTAATTTCGGAGGATTTGGCGGTCCACAAGGATTTGGCGGCGGTCAGGGCTTTGGGGGCAGCCAAGGGTTTGGCGGGTTTGGAGGCTTCGGAGGACAGGTTCCAGGGGCCCAGCAGGCAGCTGGCGCAGGCAGCGGTGGAATTAGAGGCTTACTATCACGCTTTATCCCTTCAGCAGGCGGTGCCGGAAATATTGCAGGGGCTGCCCAGCAGGGAATCTCAGGTCTTGCCAATCCGTCCAATATAACGGGGATGCTTGGTAATGTTCAAAAGGTCCTCGGTATGGCTCAGCAAGTAACACCAATGGTCCAGCAATACGGTCCATTAGTCAGAAATCTCCCGGCAATGATTAAGATTTTCAGTCAAATGAACAGTGATGATGAGGATGACAGCAGCTCTTCTTCGGAAGAACAGCCAGAAAAAAAAGCTGAAAGCAAAACAGCCGTTAAGAAAAAAACAGAGCCATTATCCAATGAAGCTGATTATAGCTTAGAGAAACAAGACGAATTGTCTGAAGAGCCTTCAGCCAGAAAAGGCACGTCAAAACCTAGACTTTATGTATAAGAGTTTTGTATTCTTCCGCCCATTTCGCTATAATAATGTCAGGTAATGAGAAAAAAGGCCGGTTACCGGCTTTTTTCATTTTCGTTTCCTGATCATCCTTTAGGAGGAAGATACATGGATGTAATTAAGATTGCTCCCCGCGGATATTGCTATGGCGTTGTGGATGCGATGGTCATTGCGAAAAACGCGGCAATGGACAAAACCCTGCCAAGACCGATCTACATTTTGGGTATGATCGTTCATAATAAACATGTTACCGATGCTTTTGAAGAAGAAGGAATTATCACTCTGGACGGGACTAACCGTCTTGAAATCATGCAAAAAGTGGATAAAGGAACGGTTATTTTCACAGCGCATGGCGTCTCTCCGGAAGTCAGACGCATTGCCGAAGAAAAAGGCCTTGTGAGCATTGATGCTACATGTCCGGATGTAACGAGAACCCACGACTTAATCCGGGATGTAAAAGCCAAGGGTTATGAGGTAATCTATATCGGCAAAAAAGGCCATCCTGAACCAGAGGGTGCCGTTGGAGTGGCTCCGGAAATTGTTCACTTGATTGAGACGGTAGAGGATGCAGACGCTCTTGAAATCAATTCCGATAAAATTATCGTAACGAATCAGACTACAATGAGCCAATGGGACGTATACGATATTATGGAAAAGGTAAAAGACAAATTTCCCCATGTTGAATTTCATCAGGAGATTTGCCTTGCCACCCAGGTGCGCCAGGAGGCTGTTGCAGAACAGGCAAAAGAAGCTGACTTGACAATTGTTGTGGGTGATCCGAAAAGCAACAATTCAAACAGGCTGGCTCAGGTTTCAGAGCAGATTGCCGGCACACCGGCTTATCGGATTTCCAACCTTTCCGAGCTGAAACTGGAATGGCTGAAGGGCGTTAAGACAGTTGCGATTACTGCCGGCGCCTCTACTCCGACGCCAATCACAAAGGAAGTTATTACTTTTCTTGAGAAATACGAGGACGATGAAAATAAGGTTTGGGATGTTGTTCATGCTGTACCATTGAACAAAATCCTGCCGAAAGTACGGGTAAAAAAATAAGAAAAAGGTGTACCGGCGGATTTGCAGGTACACCTTTTTGATTTCTATTAGATAAACGTAAATGGATCTGTATGAACGGCGGATGGAATAATACTGACCTCATATTTCTTCTCTTCACATAGCGAGAGCATCAGGTCTGTTACTCCCTGTTTCATGACCTTTTCCACGTTATGGCCTGGGTCAATCACATTAAGGCCCATCATCATGGCATCATGTGCCGTATGGTAGTAAAGGTCTCCCGTAACATAAACATCTGCTCCACTGAATTTTGCGTCATAAAGATATTTATTTCCGTCTCCGCCGAGTACAGCACATTTCTTTACTTTCGCGTCTAAATCTCCAACGACCCGAACCGTTTCAACATTCAGCGCTTTTTTCACTTGTTCAGTAAATTCCCTGAGCGTGATTTCTCCTTCAAGCTTGCCGATTCTTCCAAGACCCATCTCAATGCCTTTTTGATCCAGGGTATGGATATCATAGGCGGGTTCTTCATACGGATGTGCCTTCATCATGGCAGAGACTACTTTTTTCTCGAGGTTCTCAGGAAAAACCGTTTCTATCCTGAATTCATCCGCCTCTTCAAGCTTCCCTGCTTCTCCGATAAACGGGTTCGCCCCTTCCAAGGGTAAAAAGCTTCCTGTCCCTTGTGCTGCAAACGAACAGCGGGAGTATTTACCGATACTCCCTGCCCCTGCATCTCCGATGGCTGTTCTAACCTCATCTTTATGTGATGCAGGTACGAATACCGTTAATTTTTTAAGTTTTTCCTCGTAGGTGGGAGATAAAACTTTTGTATCCTGTAAATTTAGAGCCTGAGCCAGCAAGTCATTGACACCGCCCTCTGCAACATCCAAATTTGTATGAGCCGCGTAAATGGCAATATCGTGTTTTATACATTTTTCAAGCAGCTGCCCAGCCGGCTGATCGGTCCTCAAAGCTTTCAGCGGTCTGAAGATCGGCGGATGATGGGCGATGATTAAATCGACATTCTGGCTAATGGCTTCATCAACTACTTCATCCAGAACATCCAGTGCAATCATCACCTGTTTAACCGGCTTATTAAGAGTTCCAACCTGAAGACCAATCTTATCTCCTTCAACTGCATAGCGTTTAGGAGAAAAGCTTTCAAACAGCTCAATGACCTCATATCCGTTCGGGATTTTGCTCATTCCAATACCTCCGATGCCATGGTTATCAAAGTCTCCATTTCTTCCCGCCTGCTTGTAGATTCATCTGTTGTTTTTCCTTTAGCAATTTGAGCAGCGACACTTTCCCAGTGGCGTTTTTCATGACTCCATTTTTTAATAAATACTTCATTTTTCTCTTCCATCAGAAATGGGCCAAACAAAATGGCAGATTCCTGTTTTTTTCCGTTATAAGGATGGAGGGGGTCGCCTTTTTCTGCTACAAGGACCTCATAGATTTTCAGATCCTCTTCCAGAATTTCTTCATGGATAAGCTCCCATCCATTTTCAATCAGCCAAGTCCGTATAAAATTCGCGTTTACATTCGGCTGAAGGATAAGGCGCTCGGTCTGATCAAGCTTGCTCTTTCCTTCCTCGAGGATCTTGGCAATCAGTCCTCCGCCCATTCCTGCAATGGTCACACATGTGGCCTCAGATGGGCGCAATACAGAAAGCCCATCCCCCTTGCGCACATCGATCCGGCTTGTTAATCCAGTCCTCTCCACCTGTTTGACTGCGGACTGATAAGGACCCTCCACCACTTCGCCAGCTATCGCCTTTTGAACCTTTCCGTTTATGGCCGCAAAGCATGGCAAATATGCATGATCCGATCCAATATCGGCTAAAACCGCTCCAGATGGAATAAAGTTCGCAACCGTGTATAGTCTTTTTGATAATTTCAATTCATTCATGATGTCACCTTTGTCCATAATTTATGTATACCTTCCCCTATTTTAGGTGAAGTGCTTCTTCATGTCCAACAGGCAAAACAAAAAAACCCCTTTTAAGGGGTCTAAGGCGCATTATTTTAACTCTGAAACCCATTTTGCCATTTCATCGAGTTTCTTTTCATCTGGAACCAGATTAGCCGGCATTCCGCCGCCCCCGTTTTTAATTCTTTCTTTGATGGCATTTACATCCAAATCATTACCAGCGAGTTTTGGACCAACGCCGCCCTCATAGTTTTCTCCATGACAGGAAATACACTTTCCTTTATAAATTTCCTCAGGAGACAGTTTCGCAATATCCTCTTGTTTAGGCTTCTCTTTCTCTCCGCCAGCCATTTCTTTCCCGTCACCAATCCCTTTTACTGAAAAAAAGAGCATTAATCCTATACCGAAAAGAGCAATTAAGGCAAAAGGAATAAGCGGATTCCGTTTCATTTTTTCTCCTCCCAGACTTCGTCTCTCTCTATATGTATTATAGATGTAAACTTCCTTCATTTTACTTTATATTAGAGGGAAGGAAAAGAGAATTAGTCCAATTTCATCCAAAAAACCAGCTTTTCCCTAAATTCTTTTCAGCAGCCGATCTGTCTTGCAATAACCATTCTTTGAACTTCACTCGTTCCCTCGCCGATTTCAAGCAGCTTTGCATCACGCAAATACCTCTCAACATGGTAATCCTTCATATAGCCATAGCCGCCATGAATTTGGATGGCCTGATTGGTGACTTCAGAACAAATTTCAGAAGCGTAGAGCTTGCACATAGATGCTTCCTTTGTAAAAGCTTTACCCTGATCCTTAAGCCAGGCTGCTTTATATACCATCGTTCTGGCGAGCTCAATTTTCATGGCCATATCAGCGAGCTTAAATTGTATTGCCTGAAAAGCTGACAAGCTTCTGTTGAATTGCTTCCGTTCTTTAGCGTAATTCAGCGCTTTTTCAAATGCAGCCTGTGCAATTCCTACTCCCATTGCCCCAATCCCAATGCGGCCGCCATCCAATGTAATGAGGAATTGTTTAAATCCTCTGCCTCTCTCACCAAGCAGGTTTTCCTCAGGCACCGTGACATCCTCCAGAACCAATTCAGTCGTGTTTGAAGCGCTTAGCCCCATTTTTTCGTAATTGTCAATGACTGAAAACCCTTCGGCATCGGTTGGGACAATAATAGCGCTTATTTCCTTATGACTTCCGTCTCTCCCTGTTATAGCAGTTAGAGCTAAAAATTTCGCATAGGATGCATTGGTAATGAAGCATTTGCTTCCGTTAATTAAAAAGCTGCCATCCTTTAAGACCGCTTCAGTAGCTGTTCCGCCAGCATCTGAACCAGCGTTAGGCTCTGTTAGCCCAAAGGCTCCCAATGACTCCCCTGAGCAAATTTTCGAAAGATACTTTTGCTTTTGCTCGGTTGTTCCAAATAAATTGATGGGCGCTCCCCCAAGTGAAATATGTGCAGAGTATGTAATACCAGTCGAAGCGCAGGCTCTGCTCAATTCCTCCGTTACAATAGCAAAACTCACGGTATCTGCTCCAGCTCCCCCGAATTCTTCAGGGAAAGGTAGGCCCAGCATGCCCATATCTCCAAGCTTTTTAAATATCTGCTTTGGAAATTCCTTTGTTTTATCTCTTTCTTCAGCTCCCGGTGCTACTTCAGCATCCGAAAATTCCCTTATTGTCCGTTGAATCATTTTTTGTTCAGCCGTTAAATCAAAGTTCATCCAATCCCCCCTGAATGTTGAACACGCTTACATTATTATTATAAGAGGAAAGGAATATTTTCACAACTTTTTAAAAATTTAATATTTTTTCGCAAACTAACGTTCTTTCATTTTTATTATAAAAGCTGTTAAATTTGGCTGTTGACTGCAGTTAGCAGGCGTTCGCTTTCCACTCCAATCAACAAGTGTTTACAATCAATACCATGCTTTAATTTTAGAAAAGGAAAGAGCCAATTGAAAGCAAAATGCCTGCCAATCCAGCGATAAAAAAAGAACGCGTTTTAAAGCGAACAGCAAAAGTGATCCAGATGAAGCTATGTATAATGATGGCAATTGCGGAGGAAGGTCCTTTCGGCAGATGGGCTATGCCAATCCCTGTTAAACTAAGAAGCAATAGCAGCAGGAACAAGACCCCCATATAATAAAAAAACATCCTTTGGCCTCTGCTCATTTTCAATGCTGGAATCACACATATTACAAATCCTGTAAGAAGACTCATTTGCATTGGAGGATTCATTTCAGTAAAATAGACAAAAAGAGATACAGGAAGTAGCAGCAGAATGATATAAGCCATTAATAAAGCGGACCGCTTCTTTTTCGTTACCTGCTCCTCTTGCTTTCCGCCTGTGTATAAGGCTAGCAGAAAGTCACAATAGGTTTCCGGAAGCAGTTTGTTGATCTTCCAATGCTTTATTTCATCGACAATTATTTGTTTTCTTTCACTATTCATTGGTGCCATTCCCCATTTGTCATGTTATTCACCTTAAGGGTAAAGAAAAATTTCAGCTTTTTTCACCTGATAGGGATAAGCGGATGATTTTATAAAACCGAATGATCGAGACCCTCATACTGCGGCCGCAGCTGACTTTAAGATGAAAAGTAACATGGAAATTTTATCTTATAGCTATATTTTAATAATATTTGTTTTGTTCGTAAATACAAATAAGATAGAAAGCGCTTTCCTTTTTGTCTGATTCAGCAAACATTGCATATAGTGGACTCCTGGATATGTAGTCCCGTGGTTCATTACCAATCATGTTCGCTAAGAACAGCCATTTTCTGTGAACAGACAAAAAAAAAGAAAGACGGACACCCGCCTTTCCTTTTCTATTCCAAGAAATCCTTAAGCCGCTTGCTTCTGCTTGGATGACGCAATTTTCTTAATGCTTTCGCCTCGATTTGGCGGATACGCTCACGAGTTACACCGAACACTTTTCCAACTTCTTCAAGCGTTCTGGTACGGCCGTCATCTAATCCGAAACGCAGTCTGAGAACATTCTCTTCTCTGTCTGTCAGCGTATCAAGGACATCCTCAAGCTGTTCCTTGAGCAATTCATATGCTGCATGCTCAGATGGAGATGTTGCATCCTGATCTTCAATAAAATCACCAAGGTGTGAATCGTCTTCTTCGCCAATCGGTGTTTCAAGAGATACTGGCTCTTGTGCAATTTTCAGGATTTCCCGTACTTTTTCCGGGGTTAAATCCATATCTTCTGCAATTTCCTCCGGTGATGGCTCACGGCCAAGGTCCTGCAGGAGCTGTCTTTGAACACGAATAAGCTTATTAATGGTTTCCACCATATGAACGGGAATTCTTATCGTACGGGCCTGATCGGCAATTGCACGTGTAATAGCCTGGCGGATCCACCATGTTGCATACGTACTGAATTTGTAGCCTTTACGGTAGTCAAATTTTTCTACCGCTTTCATCAGACCCATGTTTCCTTCCTGAATCAAATCAAGGAAGAGCATGCCGCGTCCTACGTAGCGTTTAGCGATACTTACAACAAGACGAAGGTTTGCTTCCGCTAAACGGCGTTTAGCTTCTTCATCACCATCTTCTATTCTTTTGGCCAATTCAATTTCTTCATTAGCAGATAGAAGATCGACACGACCAATTTCTTTTAAGTACATCCGTACCGGGTCGTTGATTTTAACCCCTGGCGGCACACTGAGATCATTCAGGTCAAACTCTTCTTCTTTAGCTAAATCCTGTATGTTAGGGTCTTCTGCTTCACCGTTTTCACCTTGAAGCTCAACGCCCTGTTCACCAAGAAATTCATAATACTCATCCATTTGGTCTGATTCCATTTCAAAGCTGGACATACGTTCTGCAATTTCCTCATATGTCAATGAACCACGCTTTTTGCCGATCTCCGTTAGCTGATCTTTCACTTGCTCAAGCGTCAGTTCTGTATCATGGGTTTGTTTGTCAGCCATTGGATCCCCTCCTTCCAAACTCTTGCAGCCTTTTCAGGCAGTTAAATTTTGCGCTGCCTTATTGTAAGACTGCTGGGTTGCTATAGATGAACTCCATATATAATGGACGGTCATTTTCGAATGATTAAGATTTAAATGAGCGTTTAAGCTGAACGATTTCCATGGCAATTCTAGCCGCTTTGACAAAATCCCTTTGCCTTTCCGCTTCATTTTTTTCAGCTTCTTTCTGCTGAAGATCCCGGGTTTTCGGATGATTTAAAATCTGTCTCATATAGTCCTGGATCTCGAGAGGAGAAGGCTCATCACTGATTTGAATCATGGCTATGTCTGACACGGCAGACATAAGCTCTTTGCTGGGAAGCCGCTGGATAAAGGAGCTGATCTTTTCGTCAGTTGCTTCTTCATAATAGGCATATAAATAAGTGGCAATTACCTTGTGTTCTTCAATATTAAATTGAAGTCCAAGTGTATCAAGCACCTTTTGTGCTGCATCCCTGCTCTTGAGCATATGAGCCAGAAGCATTCGCTCTGCATTATGATAGGCAGGCAGTAGAGTCTTGCGTTTACGGGGAGCCATCGGTTTCTCAGCCGCTGCCTTTTTTTGCACCCCGATCTCCTTCGGCCTTCCAGAGGTCCGAATCACTTCAGAAAGCCGTTCCTTCAAAATGCTCATATCCAGTGAAAACTCCTGTGAAAGCTGCCTTAGATAGATCTCTTGTTCCAGCGGATTTTGCATATCGGCAAATTCTTTTAAGATTTGCTCAATATATTGCAGTCTTTCCGCTTCATTTTGAAGATTTTTTCCTCTTTTGTAATAATGCATTTTAAAGGCCATTACCGACACGCTGGCCCCTATTACATCCTGGCGGAACTTTTCTGCTCCGAACCGGTTAATGTAGTCATCGGGGTCAAGTCCGTCCGGTATCATGGCAACCTTAACGGATGCTCCAGCCTGATTCAGTGTTTTTGCCGAACGCAGTGTCGCTTCAAGGCCGGCTTTATCTGAATCGTAGCAAATGATAATCTCAGCACTGTTTCTCTTCAGAATCTTTGCCTGCTCCTCAGTCAGTGCAGTGCCCATTGCAGCAACAGAGTGTTCAACCCCTGCCTTAGAAGCAGAGATCACGTCTGCAAAGCCTTCTAAAAGAACAGATTGCTGATGCTTCCTGATATGTAGCCTTGCCTTATGAAAGTTATAAAGCACCTTGCTTTTATTAAACAGTTTGGTTTCAGGGCTGTTTAAATATTTGGGCTGTTCATCTGTCAAAACCCGCCCTGAAAAAGCAATGGTGTTTCCGTGATGATCAAGAATTGGAAACATGATCCGGTTTCTGAAACGGTCAAGAAACTCTTTCCCGTCGTTCTTCCTGACCAGCAGACCCGCCTGTTCCATTAGCGGCAGACTGAACCCTCTGGCCGAGAGGAATTTAGATACAAAATTCCAGGAAGGCAGTGCAAAGCCAATTTCAAATTGTTCAATGGATTCTTTTGTAAACCCTCTTAGCAAAAGGTAATCCAATGCGTCCTGGCCCTCTTTTGTATTTACCAGCAAATGGTGGTAAAATTTCTTTAAGAGGTCATGCGCTTTCAGCATAGCAGCAGTATCATCATCCTGCTTTTCATGACTGGAGGAAGAGACCAGCGCGACTTCCTCAGGCAAAGCTATTCCTTCTTTCTCGGAAAGCTGCCGGACAGCCTCTACGAATTCATACCCTTCCATTTGCATTAAGAAAGAAAATACGTTCCCTCCTGCTTTGCAGCCAAAACAATGAAAAATCTGCTTGTCAGGTGAAACAGAAAATGATGGAGTATTTTCTCCATGAAATGGACAAAGCCCAAAATAATTTCGCCCCTGTTTATTTAACTGGACATATTCTCCGATGATATCGACAATGTCCACGGACTGCTGAATCTTATTTACAGCGTCCTCAGGAATTCTCTGAGCCATTCTAACATCCCCGTGTTTGAAGTATTCGAGACTAACTAATCAATCCCTGCAATATTCGACAAGAACTTTTCCAGAGATTCTTTAAATTGTTTCCGGTCGGCATCCAGAAAAGGTTTTGGTCCTTTAGAATGAATGCCCTCTCTTCTTCCCTTCGCAGACAAATACCGGTACTGCAAAGCCGTTTCTATATTATACTCTGTATACTGTTTACCCCTAGGCGTTAAAACAATAACGTTCTTTTTCAGGAGTAAGCCTGCCAGCCCAATATCCTGAGTAATCACAATATCCCCGGGATGAATATGGTTCACAATATAGAGATCTGCCGATTCTTTATCTGTGTCAACATAAACCCACTTTTTCCCCAGCGTTTCGCTTGTCATGTGATTATAGGAGGCGACAAATATCGACTCTGTCTCATAAGTGTCAGCTAAATCAGCAATTTCCTTCTTTACTGGGCATGCATCAGCATCCACTAATATTTTCAGCTTTTTTTCGGCATTTTTCTCTATTCTCCATCACTCCGTTAAAATCCTTCTTCCAAAGCAGAATCATTATTCTTACTCACCCTGACTAAGAGGAGTATTAGAATAAAGCGTGATGAAATGTCTGAAGGAAGCTGATCTGCTAAAACCATTGTCGAATAATTTTAGCATATTGTTCTTGACAGATACTAGTAAATAGTTTATTCTATCGCCTTAAAGTCTAAACCTAAAAAGTGTAATTTTATCACAATTTTTTATTATAATACAAAGCCTTCATTTTTTCTACGTTTTTTACTTGAATTTGAAAAAGAAATTTTCATGCTCCAGGAGCGCACATCAAATGAAAGCCCGGCTGAAAAAATTCAGCTGGGCCAGTCCCGCAGGATGCGGGTTTTATCTGCACTGTAATCGCTCCACTAACAAAAAGAAAATATTTTTCACCGTTGCACTCGTTCCTAAAGAAGGAATAATCGCTCATTTATTCATAATGGTTTGAATAATATTTGCCGTTTCCTCTACCGCTTTGTTTGAAACGTCAATTACGTTGCAGCCAATGCGTTCCACCACTTTGTCAAAGTACTCGATTTCTTCATTAATCCGATTGATGTTGGCATAGATTGCCTGGTCATTTAATCCAAGTGATTTGAGGCGCTCGCGTCTGATGTTATTGAGCTTTTCTGCACTGATTCTAAGACCGATGCACTTTTTGGCAGGGATCTTGAAAAGTTCTTCGGGCGGCTCCACTTCCGGTACAATCGGAACATTGGCCACCTTAAAACGTTTATGTGCAAGGTATTGGGATAAAGGTGTTTTGGATGTTCTGGAAACTCCGATCAGGATAATATCGGCTTTCAGCAGACCCCTTGGATCTCGGCCATCATCATATTTAACAGCAAATTCAATGGCCTCAACCTTTTTGAAATAGTCTTCATCCAGCTTGCGCACTCTGCCAGGTTCATATTTCGCCTGGATGCCATAGGATGTTTCCATTTTATCAATTAAAGGACCGATAATGTCATGAATTGGCACATTCCTGACAGCTGCCAGCTGAATCAGGTAGTTCCTCAATTCCGGTACCACAAGAGTAAAGCAAATAATTGCTCCGTCCATTTGTGCGTAGGATACGACTTCCTCCAGAGTGGTTTTGTCTTCAACGTAAGGAATCCGCTTGATCATCGTGTTTGCCGCGGTTCCATTGAACTGGCTGATTGCTGCTTTAACAACCAGTTCGGCCGTCTCCCCTACTGAATCTGATACTACATAAATGACCCGGTTATTCATCCCGTTCCCCGCTTCCCTATGTTAAATGATATCGTTATCTGCAAGTCTCATTAGAATTTTGGTCATATTGGTTTTAGTAATTCTCCCAATGACTTCAAACCCTTTTTCTGTATCTCTAATAATTGGAAGTGCATCGATTTGCTTCTCAATCAGCGATTTTGCCACATCCATTATAAAATCCTCGTTTTTACAAACTGTAATATTCGGCATTCGTGTCATAATGATGTTAACCGGGATGGAAGCTAATTCTTGTTTGCCGATGCTAGCCCGCAGCAAATCTTTTCTGGAGAGCACACCAACGAGCAGGGAGTCCTTATCCACAACAAATAATGTACCTACGTCCTCGAGGAACATCGTGACGATTGCATCATAGACCGACACATTCTCGCTAACGACTACGGGAATGGATTGAAAATCCTTCACCTGAAGTTTTTTCAGCTTATCGCTTAATAGCTGATTGCCTGTCTTTCCAGTATAAAAATAGCCGACCCTCGGTCTTGCTTCCAAATATCCGGACATCGTCAAAATAGCAAGGTCCGGTCTTAGAGTAGCCCTTGTCAAATTTAATTGATCTGCTATATGTTCACCTGTTATAGGCCCATTTTCCTTCACGATTTGAAGGATTATTTCCTGCCGCTTGTTCAGTTCGATTATACTCACCACCAGTTCCGGCATTCTGCGGCTATTTTTTCTCTTCCGCAAAGGATTATGTAAATGCATTACATTACGCTTGTTCTATCAACATTATATATGAAACAGGCAGGAAAAAAAGTCATGTTATGAAAGCTTTTTTATGCAAAACTGCCATCAGAGAAGGCTTTCTTCATTTATAGCGGCGTATTTACGGCATAAAGCTTTGGATCCTGAAAAAACAGGATCCAAAGAACTTATTTAACGATAATAGAATTGGTTTCAGCGAAAGAACGAATTACATCAGCCAGCTGCTTCATTTGAGCGAGGCGGTTCACTTTCACTTTTTCATCCTCTGCCATAATCATAGTGTGATCAAAGTATGACGTAATTTCTGGCGTCATCGTTTTCAGTGCAGCAAACGCTTGAACGAAATCCGAGGAGGCTGAAGCCTTATAATACTCGGAAATGGCTTCTTCCGCTTTGCTGTGCAGAGCCTTTTCGTATTCATTTTCAAAAAGCGCTGGATCTACAGCTGTGTTATCGCCTGCCTTACTCGCTATGTTTAGTACACGTGAGAAGGCTTCAATGGTTTCTTTGAAGGTTTCGGTACCGGACTCAGATGCCAGTACATCCGCCCGTTTGATCATGGACGTTACCTCTGCTTCAGAGGATTGCAGAATTGCCTCAACCAAATCGTAGCGAATATTTCTTTCATCCATAACATACTTCGCTCTCATTTTGAAAAATCCTGTTAATTCATCGATCAGTTTTTCCGGTTCTTCTGCTTCTAGAGAGGACAAGGAAAGCTGAAATAGCTCCCGAAGCGAAATCTTCCAATTATAGCCTATAAGGATTTGAACAATTCCGCTTGCCTGCCTTCTGAGTGCATATGGATCTTGTGATCCGGTTGGGAGCATTCCAATAGAGAAGAAAGCAGTAATTGTATCAAGCTTGTCGGCAATCGCTACGACCGCACCTGCCTCGGAAGCAGGGATCGAATCCTCGGAATGCCGTGGACTATAGTGCTCATTGATTGCCGCCGCAACCGTTTCTTTCTCCCCTAAAAGCCTGGCATACTTTTCACCCATTACACCTTGCAGTTCAGGAAATTCGTAAACCATGTGGGAAACGAGATCAAATTTGCTGATTTGAGCTGTCCGTTTTGCATCTTCACGGACTTCTTCATTCAGCTCAAGATGTTTTGCCAACATATCTGACAGTGCGGTAACTCTTCTTACTTTGTCCCCTAGTGAACCGAGTTCTTCATGGAATACAATTTTTTCAAGTTTTTCTACAGCCTCGCCGATTTTCAGCTTATGGTCTTCATTATAAAAGAATGCAGCATCAGAAAGGCGGGCTCTTAATACCTTCTCATTTCCACGGGCAACTTGTTCAAGATGCACATCGTTTCCGTTGCGGACCGTTACAAAGTAAGGAAGAAGGACGCCTTTTTCATCTTTAACCGGGAAGTAGCGCTGATGTTCCTTCATCGTCGTTACAAGGACTTCTTCAGGCAAGGTTAAATAATCGGCTTCAAATTTCCCATATAGGGCAGTCGGGTATTCCACCAGATTGTTTACTTCCTCAAGTAAATCCTCATCAACCGGAATAACCCAATGATTTTCCTGTGCCATCTCCTCGAGCTGATGTCTGATCAGCTGCTTGCGTTCAGCCGGATTTGCAACAACATATTGTTCATTTAACTCGTTTTCATAGCTGGCTGGTTCTGTTATGGAGACAGAAGATTCTCCAAGGAAGCGGTGCCCGCTTGTTACAATACCCGTTTGGATGCCTGCCAGCGTAAACGGTATAACCTCATTGCCGAATAACGCTATGATCGATTTAATAGGGCGGGCATAGCGCATGTCCTGACTTCCCCATTTCATATTTTTAGGGAAGGTAAGACTCGAGAGTACTTTATCCAGGTTTTTCAAAAGTTCCGCAGTGAACTGCCCCTTTACATGCTTTTGAACATGGACATACTCTACATCGTTAATTTCTTTAAAATATATATCCTCTACTGAAGCACCCTGTCCTCTGCAGAATCCCATTGCAGCCTTGCTCCAATTGCCTTCTGCATCGAGAGCAATTTTTTTTGCCGGCCCTTTCGCTTCTTCTGTTACATCTTCCTGTTTCTCAGCTAAACCAGAAACCAAAACAGCAAGACGGCGAGGGGTTGAATACAGCTTCATTTCTCCAAATGGAACCGCATGGTCAGTAAGCCATTTCTGCACTTTTTCTCCAAGCTGATTCATTGAATCTGTAACAAACCTTGCCGGAAGCTCTTCTAGTCTGATTTCTATCAGCAGGTCATGTTTATTCATGATTTTCCGCCTCCTGTTCCTTTACCATTGGAAAGCCTAACTTTTCTCTTTCATCATAGAACGTTTTAGCCACTTTTCTTGCAAGATTCCTTACTCGGCCAATATATCCTGTTCGTTCAGTGACTGAAATGGCCCCTCTCGCATCTAAAAGGTTGAAGGTATGAGAACACTTCAATACATAATCATACGCTGGATGCACCAGCCCCTGATCCATTTGGCGATGTGCTTCTTTTTCATAAACCGTAAACAGATGGAAGAGCATCTCTGCATCCGATGTCTCGAACGTGTATTTAGAATGTTCATATTCCGGCATTCCGAATATATCCCGTACAGTAAATCCATCCGTCCATTCTAAGTCAAAAACGTTTTCCTTATCTTGAATATAGGACGCAAGACGTTCAATTCCATATGTAATTTCAACTGAAACAGGCTTGCACTCTAATCCGCCTACCTGCTGAAAATACGTAAATTGGGTGATTTCCATTCCATCAAGCCATACTTCCCATCCAAGACCGGCGCAGCCAAGAGAAGGATTTTCCCAATTATCCTCTACAAAACGGATATCATGTTCAAGCGGATTTATTCCAAGTGCTTTTAAGGAGTCTAGATACAGCTCCTGAATATTATCAGGGGATGGTTTCATAATTACTTGAAATTGATGATGCTGATAC
Organism: Metabacillus sp. FJAT-52054; assembly: GCF_037201815.1. Taxonomy (NCBI): domain Bacteria; kingdom Bacillati; phylum Bacillota; class Bacilli; order Caryophanales; family Bacillaceae; genus Metabacillus; species Metabacillus sediminis. Next base: position 2,619,111 of record NZ_CP147407.1, read on the forward strand.
AGACGGTTAGGGTTCTCTCCATAACGGCCATCAGCAGGCCGGCGAGACGGTTCTACATACGCAACGTTCCAGGGCTCAGGTCCAATTGCTCTTAAAAATGTGTAAGGGCTCATTGTTCCTGCACCTTTTTCGGTATCGTAAGCCTGCATTAAAATACAGCCCTGTTCTGACCAGTGCTTTTGCAATGTTAAGATCATGTTTTGAATATTCATATAGATCCCTCCAAAAGGATGATAATTTCGGCAGAAAACGTAAAAAACTCCCGTCTCTATGCCATTACAGAATGACATAGGGACGAGAGTTACCCGCGGTTCCACCCTACTTGGGAATTCAGAAGACTGCTTCGTCGTTCCCCTCTTTTCAAAAACATGCTCCGGAATGCCTTTCGCAGCTGCTTCGTATCCGGCTTTCACCGCCCCGGACTCGCTAAAACAAAAGCACATGCTGGTACTTCTTTCCTTCTTCACATGGTTAAAATTCGATTAAATTATATACGAATCATAATGAAATTTATCATGATTGTCAACCTGCTACAGCTGATCCCGTAAATTTTCAATCTGATCCAAAAATCGTTTTGATTTTAAGTACAGGCCAGAATATTCCTGATAATAGCTGTTTAAAACGAGCTTAAGTTCATTTTTCGTCTCGGTTTTGACAGAAATTTGGCCAAGCCTGTTTAAATCAAAGAAATACAGGAGACGCAAGAGTCTGACTGTTCCCTGTGAAACAACGAGTCTGTAAGGATCTTTTTCAAAACAGCGGTGGCACAGAAAACCCGCTTCTCTAATTGAAAAATGAAAGGTTCCATCCGTACTTCCGCAATTGACACAGCCATTCAGATGCGGAGTAACTCCAAGAACCGGGAGCATTTTCAGTTCAAACATTCTAAGCAGAATATCTGGATCCTGCCCCTCGTCAAGGTGCTGGAACATTTGCAGAAAGAGTTCAAAAAGAAAAGGGTTCCTTTCCAGGCTGTCTGTCCCCTTGTCCAGCAGTTCTGCCATATAGGAAGCGTAAGCCGTCATAAATAAATCTTCTCTAATGGAACGCATTGAAGAGAGGGTTTCGGCCTGCTGCAAACTTCCAAGGCCTGATGATTTTTGAAATAAAAAAGTGCCATAAGTAAAAAGCTGAGTCATCGCTGCAAGACGGCTGTTTGGTTTTTTTGCTCCCCTAGCCATCACTCCAACTTTACCCAGCTCTCTTGTATAAATCGTGACTATTTTATTGTTCTCTCCATAGTTGGATGAACGAATAATGATTCCTTCGCATTTTTGGAGCACCTTTTTCCTCTCCATCCGGAAGGGCCAGAATCAAATCAGCGGAAAATCTGGACTAATCAGCTCATCCTCTTGTGTATCGGGTCCATCTGCATGCTCCTTTTCCATTTCCTTAAAAAGAAGATACGTGTCAATATTACCTGTCTGATAAAAAACCTTCCAGGTAAAATCCTTCATGTTACCCCCACCTTTCGTCAATAAGACCAGAAAAGCTTAATCCAATTTTCTTACTGATAGGATGACCCTGACTCCCTCTAATCATGTTAAACAATATTTGCTAAATTGTGCTAGCCAATTTTTAATTTTTGGCTCTGTTAAAATTGGGTGTTGATTGCAGCCAGCAGGTCTCAAAAAACATCATGCTTTAACATGCTGATTTTTTAGTATTCATCTTCTCTGAATCCATAGTCTCTCAGCTGATTCATTTTATTACGCCAGTCCTTTTGAACCTTTACCCAAAGCTCCAAAAACACTTTCGATCCTAAAAGGGCTTCAATATCCACCCGTGCACGCTGTCCGACTTCCTTCAGCATCTTTCCTTGCTTTCCAATCACGATGCCCTTTTGCGAATCACGCTCTACGATAACAGTAGCTGCCACATATACTGAAGCGTTTTCCTCCCTGCGTTCGATTGCATCAATGACGACTGCAACGGAGTGAGGAATCTCTTCCCTAGTCAAATGGAGGACCTTTTCTCTGACCAGTTCGGAAATAATAAAGCGTTCAGGGTGATCAGTTACTTGATCGGCAGGATAATACTGCGGACCTTCAGGCAGATATGTTTTAATCTGCTCAAGGAGCGTTTCAATATTGTTCCCCTGCAATGCAGAAATTGGCACCACTTCTTTGAACGGGTATAACGCTTTATATTTTTCAATCAGCGGGAACAGCTGATCTGGATGCAGCTGATCTATTTTATTGATTACAAGGAAAACGGGCGTTTTAACTTCTTTAAGCTTTTCGATAATAAATTCATCGCCTCTGCCATAGCCCTCTTCTGCATTAATCATAAACATAATAATGTCTACTTCACGCAAAGTATTTTGTGCAACCTTCATCATAAAGTCGCCAAGCTTGTGTTTCGGCTTGTGAATTCCCGGGGTGTCAATAAAGATGGTTTGAGAGTCTTCAGTAGTCAGAACTCCCTGAATCTTATTTCGTGTTGTTTGAGGTTTGTCACTCATTATGGCAATTTTTTGGCCAATTACCCGGTTTAAAAATGTTGATTTGCCGACATTTGGCCTGCCGATAATGGAAACAAAACCTGATTTATATTCTCTGTTAGTCATTTAAATCCTCCGCTGAAAATGCTCCCGGCAGCAATTCACCTGCTGTAAGCTGTTCAATATCGCCGTTCATATTTGTTAGTATCACTTTCATATCCTTGCTGCAAAGCTCGGAAATCACCTGCCGGCATGCACCGCATGGCGGAACAGGTCTTTTCGTATCTGCAACGACTGCTATCGCTTCAAAGTCCGTTTCACCTTCTGAATAAGCCTTGAATAAGGCAGTCCGTTCTGCACAATTGCACATGCTATATGCGGCATTTTCTATGTTGCACCCGCCAAATACCTTACCGGATTTGGTCAAAAGCGCAGCGCCTACCTTGAATGTTGAATATGGCACATACGCTCTTTCCCGTGCTGTTTTCGCTTCAATAATCAGTTGTTCTGTATTCATGCCGCATTTCATCCTTTCATTTTCAATCAGCTGCGTCTATTTCTATTCTACCCGAAAACATCATCTTTTTCACGTTTTCTCGTGAAATAAAGAATAAATAATTAGAATATTCTCAATTATAAAAATTCAATTATTTTTGGAGTAAATATTAGCACTCCAATAAAGAAAGCTGCAATGGCCGCCACGAACACTGAGCCCGCAGCAGCATCTTTGGCAGCCTTTGCCAACGGACGCATTTCATCCGTTACAAGATCTACTGTCCGTTCAATTGCTGTATTCATAAGCTCAAGTGACAGCACTGCCGCAATTGACCCAATAACCATGTACCATTCCATAAAACTGATTTCCAGAATGAAACCTGCAGCAATGGCCAGTACCATCAATATACAATGGATCTGAAAATTTCTTTCATGCCGGAACACATTCATGAGTCCGGACGAGGCGAATGCAAAACTTTTCAACAGACGTTTAATTTCAGATGTTTTCTGATCTTGTAAGCCCATAGGAATCTAAAATCCCCTTCTGCTTAGTAAACATTTCCTTTTCGTCTTCCTCTGTCAAATGATCATACCCCAGCAAATGCAAAAAACCGTGAACGGCTAAAAATCCGAGCTCTCTTTTAAAGCTGTGACCATAGTCAGCAGCCTGCTCTCTTGTTCTTTCTACAGAGATAATAATATCACCCAGTACCGGAGGCATGTCCGCCCCGATAATCTCGATCTCATCTTCACCCTGCTCTTCCATGGCAAAGGAGATCACATCCGTTGGCTGATCCTTATCCCTGTATTCACGGTTAATTTCCTGAATCCTGCTGTTATCCGTAAACGTGACCGAAACCTCGGCCCCGTCTTTTGTCTGCTCTGCTTCTGCAGCAAATTGGAGAAGAGCTTCTACAATATTGATTTCTTCAGATGACAGCTCACCTGTTTCATCGCATAGATCAATCATTAATCTTTTATTCATGCCTGTTTCACCTTCTGTTTCGTTACTTCCGGATATTCAATGCGGGAGTGAAAAATTCCTTTAAGGGATTCACAAAAAGACTTCGCCACAATATCCAGTTCTTTTAATGTTAAATCACATTCATTAAGCTGTCCATCCTGGAGGCGGTCAGCAATGATTCCTCTAACCAGCTTTTGGATGCGCTCAGGTGTTGGGCTGGACATGGAGCGTACCGCTGCCTCAACGCTATCAGCAATCGATATTACAGCGATTTCTTTGGTTTGCGGCTTAGGTCCGGGATAACGGAACTCTTCCTCCAGAATTTCATCCCCGCGTTCCTTCGCTTTGTAGTAAAAGTATTTCAAAAGGCTCGTGCCGTGATGCTGCTCGGCTATATCAACAAATTCTTTCGGCATCTTGTGTTTTCTCAGCATCTCAGCACCATCCGATGCATGGGCAATGATTACATTTTTACTTAGCTGAGGGGAAAGCTTATCATGAGGATTGTCCATCTTCATTTGATTTTCAATAAAGTATTGGGGACGTTTTGTTTTTCCTATGTCGTGATAATATGCTCCTACCCTCGCAAGCAATCCATTTGCTCCGATTGCTTCACAGGCAGACTCAGACAGGTTCGCTACCATCACACTGTGATGATACGTACCAGGCGTTTCTGTGAGAATTTTCCGCAGCAGCGGATGATTCGGATTTGACAGCTCAATAAGGCGCATAGTTGAAAGCAAGCCGAAGCCTGTTTCAAAAAATGGCTGAAATCCCATTGCAAGAACAGATGCTGCGATACCGGAAATCGCCGCCATGATAAAATAGCTTCCGATTTCTAAATTTGAATAGTTTCCATTTTGTATCAAAGTCAGTGCTGTAATCATCATAATATTAACCAATGCAACAAAAAGGCCCGCCTGCAATATTCTTGATCGTAAGTTATGCTTATTGAGGAACAGTACACCAGCAAGGCAGCCGGCTAGGTAATAGATTCCCATATTAAAATTAAATGTACCTGTAATTCCTTCGTTAAAAATGATGCTGCCGCAAACAGACAGAATAATGCTTGAAAGAATGGCCTGTCTCTCGCTGATTAGCAATTTAACGAGCATCGGTCCCATTGCAGCAGGCACAATAAGCCCTATGTATGTAATATCCAGCTGCTGGAAAATACTAATCGCTTTCATAAACAGCAAAGAGATGAAAAAAACGAGAAAGAAGAGAAGCAGGGAAAGATTCTTTTTTTCTGCTGTTTTCTGCTGGCTTTCAAAATAATAAATCAGGATCGAAACCGCCAGCAACACAAAAATCAGCAAGCCCAAAAATGGTTTAAAGGATTGCTTATTATTAATCAGGCCGGCAATATCCAGCTTATGATAGATTTCAGGAGTAATGGTTTGTCCCTCTGAAACAATAATCTGACCTTGTTTAATGACACTTTCCTTCACTTTGTCTGCAGCCTGCTGCCGTTTTTCCTTTGTAGCTTTATCGTCATAAATATAATTCGGAATAACTGCATACTGGCCAATTTCGATGGAGGACTGAAGCATTTCAGATGTCAGCGGCGTATATTGAAGTTCCTTCTCCACCTGTTGTTTCTTCTCCTCAAGTTTATCAGTGGAAATTTCCTCGCGCATCACCTTATTAACGGTCGTCACAACCGATTCCTTGGCCACCGTCAGTTCCTCTGTCGAAGCTCCAATTAGAGGAAAGAGGGTATCCTTTGGTATTTTCCGCTTGAAACCGTCTGCCAGTTTTTTTTCAAGAAGAGCATACTTCTCTTCTGCAGTAAGCGGTTTCAATTGTTTTTCCTTTACCGGATCTTCGTTTTTTGCGGCGTCGTTTTTCACTTCGTTTAATGCCTCAGTGTTCACTTCTATTGCAGAGTTGTAAATAAAGTTGACAAGCTGGACTCTGCTGTCCGAGTACTCTTCAACAAGCCTGTATTGATCTTCTATTTGCTGATAAGCCTCGTTCTTTTTTCTTTCCGTCTCTTCCCTGTCTACTACATTGATCGGGGAGTACAGCGTTTGCTTTGAAATATCAAGCAGTTTAATATCGAGGTTCTGAGGCTTAACGTTTCCATACAGACTAGCGAATAAAATAATTCCAAACAGCACATACAGAATATAGTGAAGAAATCGGTTTTGATTTATGAGGTCAATTTGTTTTTTAAAGCCTGTCTGCTTTTTTTTCATGTAAAGGCACCTCCCGCCGCTGTGAAGTAAGATCAAATGAGTGGTGATACATAGACAGATGACCCAGTGAGGGTCATCTGCCATCAGTTCTCATTTTTTTGATACGCTTCAATGATTTTCCCAACAAGAGGATGTCGGACTACATCTGCCTGCTCTAATTCAACAAATGAGATCCCCGGCACGTTCTCAAGCATGCTGCGGGTAATGGCAAGACCGGATTTAACTCCTTTTGGCAAGTCGACTTGAGTGATATCACCCGTTACCACCATTTTTGAACCGAATCCCAACCGGGTTAAGAACATTTTCATTTGGGCATGAGTCGTATTCTGGGATTCATCTAAAATAACAAATGCGTCATCCAGGGTACGGCCTCTCATGTAGGCTAACGGGGCAATTTCAATGGTTCCGCGTTCCATTAGACGTTCCGTATGTTCCAGGCCAAGCACATCATGCAGAGCGTCATAGAGCGGCCTTAAATAAGGATCTACCTTTTCTTTTAAATCACCAGGTAAAAATCCGAGGCTCTCTCCCGCTTCAACAGCAGGCCGCGTAAGCACGATTCTTTTAACTGAGCCGCTTTTGAGCGCATTGACAGCCATTACGACGGCAAGATACGTTTTCCCTGTACCAGCCGGACCAATTCCGAATACAAGGTCTGATTGCCTGATGGCAGATATATAATGCCTCTGCCCCAATGTTTTAATGCGGATTGGTTTTCCTTTTGCACTTTTCGTAATTTCTTCGTTAAATAAGGACTGAAATTCATCGAGTTTTTGTTTTTTTGCCATGCTGACTGCATAGATTACATCTCTTTCGGATATAACAATTCCTTTGCGTATGACGCCTAGCAGCGCCTGCAATATGTCATCAGTCAGCTGAACATTTATAGAGTCCCCAGAAACATATACTGCTTCACCGCGGGTCACAATGGTGACATGGAGCTCTTCCTCGAGCCTTTTAAGATGAATATCCTGATTACCGAAGAGCATGATGGCTTCATTCGGATTTTCTAGCTTCTGATTCATTGACACTAAGTCTTCTGGCATTCTTTAGTCTCCCTGAACTATTGGTGTGGTTTTCACGATATCTTCAATTACCTGGTAAAGTATTTTCAATTTTACTTTACCATTCTCATTCCTTTGGTGCAAAACTTTTTCGCCCTTGATACGGCCGCTTTCTCCAATTTTTTGCATTAAATCCTCTTTTCCCATTTCGACTCCGGCTCTTACCGCTTCCTTTACGGTATAACTCCTGGTTACTACTTCCTTTTCCCTTTTTATTTCTTTTATATACGAAAACGGGGTCTTCCACCCTAGAAATTGCAAATCTCTTTTGTCCTGCTCTTTTACATAAACAGACGGATCTTTCTGTCTGTAACCCCAAATCTGCAGATTCCATCCGTTAATTGAGACGTATTGTTTTTCTGATAAATTTCCGTTATAAACGCTAAAATCGGTTTTAAGAGGCACTTCGACTTCTGTTTCATACCATGTCTCGCCAAAAATCTTCGCCTTAGCCGGTATGAATTTTCCTCCTACCATCCCCGATACAAGAAGCTGGCCCTGCTGCACGTGATCATGAACCATTGCAAGCGGCTTCCCCTGCTCAACATAAATTCTTGTGATAACGGCTTTCTTCTTTGCCACGATATTGCGGGGACTTGAATACTCCTCCTGCTCCGGCATATTTTTTTCTACCACCTTTAAATGATAGGATGTCCCCTTTAATTCCACCCCGACCCAGGTTAAAGCAGGAATACGGCTTGTTAAGATTTTCTGAATGTCATCTGAATCATAGGTCAAGAATTGAACGGCCCCTGGTTTCACTCCCATTCTATCCAGTTCCTTTACAATTAAATGCTCAGTTTCAGGCTTGGCTCCGTGGACTTCAATTGCCCAGATCATATTGGACAGCATGAACAGCACACCTAAAAACAGAAGCATTCCGAGTACAAATCCACTGTTTTTGTATGATCTTTTCACAATAAAGGGGAAGCCTTTTTTCTTTGGAAAGCTGCATTTGCAATCCTGTTTTCTTCTTACGGTCCGGAAAGCATGTACATCTTTTAGCGGAATAAAAAAGGAAATCGATTGATCCCCTTCACGCTTTACTCTCCATACGGATATGCCGCTGCGGAGACATTCATTTATCATCCGCTCCAGTCCGGTACCTTCTGCTTTAATCTGAACATAGCCAATCCAAAAGTTTGTCCAGCTGTTTTTCACACCGTTTCTCCTCCATTCCTCCATTGCCGTTACTGTTCAAGGTAATGAACCTGCTCTATTTTCCCCTCAAGCATAATTTCCTCAGGCAAAATCGTTCGGATTACAAAGCTTTTTCCTTTAATTAAAAGCTGTCCCTGTTTAAGCAGAAGCCTAATTTCCTGATCGGAGAACTTCAGCAGCCCCCGGTGATTTTCAATGTATATATGAATTTGGCCCACCATCGTAATCCGCGGTAAGTCCATCATGACATCAGGCGGGAGTTCAATCGTTTTCGTTATCCAATCTGCTATACGGCTGTTCCATTTTTTTGCCATAAAAAAGAACCCCCCTTCATCTCATATGTATGAGAGAAGCAGAGTTCTGATTCATGAATCTTATGGTCTTATTTGCTCCGTCTTGTATGATGTGGATTTAAAGAACGCGGTTTCCCTATGATTTCGGCCCATATGATCCCCTGAGCAGCAGGGTTTTGCAGAGCCGCTTTTTTTTGATGATTTGAAGCCCTGTTTAGCTTCACTACACTTAGTTCCTTCTCATAACCGCGGTTATTCTTTATTTTTTCCTTATTAATCTCCCTTTGCACCCTTTCGTAAACGGTTTGCACAGACTCTTGAAGCTGCTTTTCCTGAACCTTAAAAGACTCTGGCCTTTCCTTTGGCTTTTTCTGATTTTCAGTTTTTTTATCGCCGCTTCTAAAGGTTCTGGAAAAGATGGCACCAACCACCCATATGAGAGCGGCTGATACAATCGGATTATCTGCAATTGCATTAATGATCGATTCAATTCCATTCATGAAAGCCTGCCTCCTATACTATTTAGAATCATCCTCCTGCCCGTTCATTTTTCCGATGGATCCTCTCATATCCGTATCAGCTGACAGGTTTTGGATATTCAAGTAATCCATTACACCCATATTGCCGCTTTTGAGAGCATCTGCCATCGCAAGAGGAACAGCAGCTTCTGCTTCTACTACCTTAGCACGCATTTCTTCAACCTTCGCTCTCATTTCCTGTTCAGATGCAACAGCCATTGCTCTGCGCTCCTCAGCTTTAGCCTGGGCAATTTTCTTGTCTGCCTCAGCCTGGTCTGTTTGAAGGATGGCTCCGATATTTTTACCAATATCCACATCTGCAATGTCAATTGAAAGAATCTCAAATGCGGTACCGGAATCCAGCCCTTTATTTAAAACGGTCTGTGAAATCATGTCTGGATTTTCAAGGACTTTTTTATGATTATCCGAACTCCCTATCGTACTAACGATCCCTTCTCCTACCCTTGCAATAATCGTTTCTTCACCAGCACCGCCTACTAAACGCTCAATGTTCGCTCTGACTGTGATCCTTGCTTTCGCCTTCATTTCAATTCCATCCATCGCCACTCCTGCAATAAATGGAGTTTCGATTACTTTAGGGTTTACGCTCATTTGTACCGCTTCTAAAACGTCCCGCCCGGCAAGATCGATAGCCGCGCATCTTTCAAACGTTAATTCAATATTTGCCCTTTCAGCAGCAATCAGGGCGTTGACTACCCGGTCGACGTTGCCTCCTGCAAGGTAATGACTTTCCAGCTGATTAGTGGTTACTCCGATACCTGCTTTATGTGCTTTAATAAGGGGATTAATAACCCTGCTTGGTGTAACACGGCGCAGCCTCATTCCGATAAGTGTAAAAATACTGACCCCAACTCCAGCAGCAAGTGCGGAAATCCAGAGCATAACCGGTACAAACGTAAAGAATATACCCAGTAAAATAACTGCTGCAGCAACTAAACCTATTGTTAATAAGGTAGATGGATCCATAATTATCCTCCAGTCAAAGTTAAGACTCTATTTCTCTTACGACAACACGTATTCCTTCTGTTTTAACAACCTTTACTCGTCTTCCTTTTTCGGTAAATGTTCCTTCTGATACGGCATCTACCCGCTCTCCGTCAATTTCTACAGTACCTGTAGGACGAAGTGCAGTTAGACATATACCGGTTTTACCTATTAGCTCCACCCGGGAACGATTAGAGATATAGCCGCTTTTCGTATCCACAGCATCATTTAAAATAAATTTTTTAAAAAATTTCATTTTTTTACCAAACACCTTTGTAAGTAGGATGGAAGCAATGATACAAACTGCAGCTGCTATTCCAATTGAGACACCCATCCAGACTGGATTATCCGCTGAAATGATCAAACTGTAGCCAATAGCAGCCGCCCCTGCAAGGCCAATAATTCCCCCTGGCAAAAAGAGCTCTGCAATCAGCAGGATAATCCCTATTATAAAGAAAAGTACAGCATCCAGTCCGGCCAGGCCTGCAGCCAAGTGTCCAAAGAAAAATAAAAAGAGAGCTGATAATCCAAGAAAACCGAATACTCCAAATCCCGGAGTATACAATTCAAGAAGCAGTCCTAAAAAGGCAATGGTCAGAAGTATGGGAATAATCGCAGGATTTGTCAAAAATCGTGCTGCATGGTCTGCAAAGCTCATATTAGCTGTTTCCACATGGGCTTTGGAAAGATTCAGTGCTGCGAAAACTTCATCCAGCGAATCTGCCTCCCCTTCTGCATAATTTACTTCCAGAGCTTGATTACCGGTCAGAGTAAGCAGTTTGCCCTTTCCGGCATTGTATTTGGGAAGATCAATGGATGAATCCGCCATAGCAAGAGCATATACCGGATCCCGCCCGCTGCTCTCGGCTGTTTCTTTCAGCTCTGCAAGCCAAAAGGACTGTGTCTTTTTATCAGCATCTCCTCCATTTCCTTTTATAACGGCAGCGGCACCCATTTTTGATTGCTTGCGAATGTAAATGGAGTCTGTACTTAATGCGATATAAGCACCAGCTGAAAGAGCTCTCGTATTAATATAGGATGCAGTGGGAATTTTTGTTTTTCTGAGCTGCTCTGAAATGTTCATTGCAGCTTGCAGTGATCCTCCAGGCGTGTTTATATCCAGCACAATCTGACTTACACGTTCTTTTTCCGCACGGTGAATACTTCGTTCAATGAACGCGGCGAGAACGGAATCCACCTCGTTTTCAACCGGAATTATCAGCACTTTTTGATTTTCTGAGCCTACTGCTGAATTTTTCGGACCAGGCACCATACAAATTGTTAACAAGATAATTAAAACGCTTGCATATTTCGTCAGGCTGATTGGTCATCCCCCCTTTCAGTTCCCCTCAATGGATATACGTATTAAAATTGGAAAAGATTCAGGTTTATTGGAAAAATACAAGAAAATCCAAATAACTAAAAACACCTCGCCGAATGGCAAGGTGTTTTGCTAATTATTATGATAGCTGCTGCTGTACGAGCTTATTGACAAGGGAACCATCTGCTTTGCCTTTTACTTTAGGCATAATCGCAGCCATTACCTTGCCCATATCAGCTTTGGAAGATGCGCCAGTTTCTTCAATCGCATGATTGATGATGGCCAGCAATTCTTCATCTGAAAGCTGTTCAGGCATGTACTCATTGACGATCACAATTTCAGCTTGAAGTTTATCTACCAAATCAGAACGATCAGCGTTTTTGAATTCCTGGAGGGAGTCCTTACGTTGTTTAAGTTCGCGAGAGAGGATGGTTAATTCCTCTTCTTCAGACAACTCGGATTTGTTAAGCTTGATCGCTTCATTTTGCATGGAAGCCTTGACCATTCGTATAACAGTGAGTCTGTCTTTGTCTTTATTTCTCATCGCTTGCTTCATGTCCTGATTTAAACGATCAAGAAGACTCATGCAATACACCCTCTTTTAGAATTTGCGCTTTCTAGCCGCCTCTGATTTCTTTTTGCGTTTTACGCTAGGTTTTTCATAAAATTCACGCTTTCTTGCTTCTTGCAACGTGCCTGTTTTTGAAACGGAACGTTTAAAGCGGCGAAGAGCATCTTCAAGCGATTCATTTTTCTTAACTACTGTTTTAGACATGCTATTTCCCTCCCTCCGAATACACCAATCGACGAATGCTTCAAAGTTGTCATGCTTATTTTAAACATGTACTTTGCCATTATAATATAATAGGAGGAAATGGTCAACCAAAATTCGCTTTAAAGCTTGAGTTATCGCTTTTTAATTAGCTTTGTTAAACTTGGCTGTTGATTGCAGTTAGCAGGCGTTCGCTTATCCTTGGGCGGGCGGTGAGCCTCCTCGCCGCTTCGCGCCTGCGGGGTCTCACCTGTCCCGCTGCTCTTAGCACGGAGTCTCGCGCCTTCCACTCCAATCAACAAGGGCTTAAAATCAACACCAGGCTTTAACAGAGCCTTTTAATTAATAATCAGACTGAGAGCTTCCTCCACTGACAATGCTGATCCCGGCGCTTGCTCCAATTCGGGTTGCCCCTGCCTCAATCATAAGGTCTGCTCCAGCACGGTCACGCACTCCGCCAGATGCTTTAACTCCCAGATCAGGACCTACTGTTTTTCTCATCAGACGGATGTCTTCAACCGTTGCTCCTCCTGTGGAGAAACCAGTAGAGGTTTTGACAAAGTCGGCACCGGCTTTAACGGAAAGCTCGCAAGCAAGTGTTTTTTCTTCATCTGTTAAAAGACATGTTTCAATGATTACTTTTGTTAAGGCTTTACCTTTAGCTGCTTCTGTTACCGCACGGATATCCTTTTCTACCAGTTCTGCATCTCCATCTTTGAGAGCACCGATATTAATAACCATATCTACTTCTGCCGCACCCTTTTCAATCGCATCCTTCGTTTCGAATGCTTTTGTTTCAGGTGTGGAAGCTCCTAGAGGAAAACCGATAACGGTACATACTTTGACATCTGTACCTTCTAAAAGACGGGCGCATGTTTCAACCCATGTTGGATTTACACAGACAGAAGCGAATTGATATTCTTTTGCTTCCTCACAAAGTTTTTCAATCTGAGCCTTTGTTGTGTCCGGTTTTAGTGCTGTGTGATCTATCATTTTTGCCATATTTTCAGTCATATTTTAAACCCCTCTCAACTAGTTGTCTGACTTCCTACCTCCTCTATTATACATAGACAGGACGCTGAAGTCATTACCTTAAAATCAAAGCGCTTTGCAAGGCATCGGGCTTTGAAATTGCGAGCAGATGCCCTTACAGATTGCCTAAAAAAAAGAAATCCGAAAACCGGATTTCCTGCATCTTTTAAGAGCTTAGGCGAATGGTATCCTTTGGCTCTTCCACAACTCTGACGAATTGGCCTTCACTATAAGGATAACCAGCCTTTTCGATTTTTACGCGGACAATTTGCCCAACCATTTCTTCTGAAGCCTGAAAAACAACTTTTAAATAGTTATCGGTATAACCCACATATAAGCCGCTTCCAGGTGCATCTTTGTACTCTTCTTCAGGAATCACCTCTAAAACTTCTCCTTCGTAAGATGACGCATATTCTTTCGCAAGCTGATCGGATAATTCAATTAGACGGTGAACCCGCTCATTTTTCACTTCTTCATCCACTTGATCTTCCATTCTTGCCGCTGGAGTGCCTGTCCGCTTCGAATAAGGGAATACATGCAGTTCTGAGAATTTATGCTCATTAATAAAATTGTATGTTTCCATGAATTCTTCTTCTGTTTCACCAGGGAATCCAACAATGACATCGGAAGTGACTGCTAATCCAGGAAGTGCCTTTTTCAGCCGGACAAGTCTTTCTGCAAAAAATTCCATCGTATATTTTCTTCTCATTCTTTTCAGAACGGTATTTGAAGCAGATTGAATAGGAATATGCAAATGGCGGACGATTTTATCTGATTGATCCAATACCTCAATAACTTCATCGGTAATTTGACTTGCTTCAATCGAAGAAATCCGGATTCTTTTCAGACCCTCTACCCGCTCATCCAGTGCACGCAAAAGGGCAGCAAAATTGTAATCCTTCATGTCTTCCCCATAACCGCCGGTATGAATTCCAGTCAAAACAATTTCCTTGTAGCCTGAATCCACAAGCTGCTGAGCTTGTTTAATCACTTCTTCAGGATCTCTGGAGCGCATTAGTCCCCGGGCCCATGGAATGATGCAAAACGTGCAAAAGTTGTTGCAGCCTTCCTGGATTTTTAATGAAGCTCTTGTGCGATCGGTAAATGCCGGTACATCGAGTTCTTCATAGGTTCTTGCTTTCATAATATTGCTTACACCATTAATCGGCTGTCTTTCTTCGCGATACTGGGAAATGTAATCAAGCATTTTCACCCGATCCTGTGTACCGACAACGATGTCCACACCAGGGATGGCCATAATTTCTGCCGGTGATGTCTGAGCATAGCACCCTGTAACACAAATAACACCGTCTGGATTTTTTCGAATCGCCCGGCGAATGACCTGGCGGCTCTTTTTATCCCCTGTATTTGTAACCGTGCATGTATTAATGACATAAACGTCTGCTGAACTTTCAAATTCTTTCCTCTCATAGCCAGCTTCTTTAAAAAGCTGCCAAATGGCTTCGGTTTCATAATGGTTCACTTTACAGCCTAATGTATGAAACGCAACGGATGCCATATATCTTCACCTCATCAATTCAAAATGGTAGGAAACCGCTGCAAGTGCATAGAGCGGAGCGGTTTCAGTCCTTAAAATCCTCGGTCCAAAGCCTGCTGTTATGAAGCCCTGCTCCTGAAGAAAGTCAATTTCTTCAAGCGTAAATCCGCCTTCAGGTCCTGTTGCAACAAGCAGTGACTGCCCCGCGGACAGCTGTTCAAGAGCTTTTGAGAAACTGCTCTTTTCCCCTTTTTTTGCTGATTCTTCATATGCTGCAATTTTCACATCATACTCTTTTGATATCTGAACAAGTTCTTTTAGAGAAACCGGATTTTTTACGGATGGAATACGATTTCGATAGGACTGTTCGGCTGCTTCCTTTGCTATCTTCTGCCAGCGTTCGGCTTTCTTCTTGGATTTTTTGTCATCCAATTTTACTACAGAACGAGCCGCATTAAAAGGGATAAACATCCGAGCACCGAGCTCTGTCCCTTTCTGGATAATTAAATCCAGTTTATCCCCTTTAGGCAGCCCGCATGCAATTGTAACGTGTACCGGCAGTTCTTTATTCTCTGTCACCCATTCTGACACATGGCAATCTGCATCATGTTGACCCGGTTCTGCCAGAGTGCATAATGCTTCCTCTCCATCCGAAGTCACCCAGATGATCGAATCTCCCTCTCTCATCCGCATAACCTTGATCATATGATGAAAATCGTCGCCTGCCGCTTTTATAGAGGATCCAATTTCACTTCTTGGTGTATCGATAAAATAACGCTGCATCATAATCCCTCCACCCGCAGGTACTGAAAATTGAAAGGGGCGACTAAAAGAGCCGGCCCCGTTAACTGTAAAAATCAGATGGCACTTTGTTCGCTTTTTCTTGCTATAAAAGCAACCCAGTCTTCCATGACAACCGTTTCCGAAATCTCAAACCCCGCCTTAATAAGCGCGTCTCTCACATCATTTTTCTTATTAAGAATGATGCCGGAAGTAATGAACCATCCGCCCTCTTTTACGAGGTTGTAAGCTTCATCTGTAAACTTCAAGATAACCTCGGCCAATATATTCGCTACGATGACATCTGCTTGTTCGGAAATTCCGGAAAGCAAGTCGTTTTGAAAAACTTCAACCTTTCCATTCACTTTGTTAAGGACTGTATTTTGCCTAGCACTTTCAACTGCCACTGGATCTAAATCCATCGCACGAACAGCTTCAGCGCCCAACAATGCAGAAGCGATACTGAGTACACCTGAGCCAGTTCCAATATCAATTACCTTGTCACCTTTTTTGACCGTACGCTCTAAGGCCTGAATGCATAGAACGGTTGTCGGATGCGTACCCGTTCCAAAAGCCATACCAGGATCAAGTTCAATAATGAGTTCATCGGAATGAACAGGCTCATACTCTTCCCAGGTAGGAACGATGGTGAATTTTTCTGATATTTTTACAGGGTGGTAATATTTTTTCCATGCAGTAGCCCAGTCTTCTTCGTTCACTTCGTTCGTCTTGAGCTGCTTTGATCCCAGATTAATCCCATACTGAGATAATCCCTCAATAGAGTTTGTAATTCCTTCAACCGTTTCGGCTAAAAAGCTGTTCATTGGCAGATAGGCCTTAATGATGACCCCCTCAGCAGGGTAGTCAAGAGGATCGAGATGGTAGATTTCTCCATACACACTTTCTCTTTCCTTTAGCAGGTCCATTTGATCTTCGATTACGACACCGCTCGCTCCAGCTTCGTGTAGTATGTTAGAGATTGGTTCTACTGCTTCTTGTGTTGTATGGATACTGATTTCTGACCATTTCATCCTCTGCCAACTCCTTCATATATTAATCGCCTTTAATTGCTCGTTTTACTTTATCGAAGAAACTTTCTTCATTCTCATCAGGCAGGTTGCCGGTTATTTCAGCAAATTCTCTAATCAGTTCTTTTTGCTTTTCAGTGAGGTTTGTAGGTGTAACAACCCGCACAACAATATGCTGGTCCCCTTGTCCGTATCCTCTGACGTTCGGTATTCCTTTTCCTTTCAGACGGAATTTAGTACCAGCTTGTGTTCCAGCAGGAACCTTCAGCTTCACTTTCCCCTGAAGAGTTGGAACTTCAATTTCATCCCCTAATGCTGCTTGGGCAAACGTTAGAGGCATTTCACAATATACATCGTCTCCATCACGCTCAAAGAAATCATGCTCCTGTATTTGGAATACGACATATAAATCTCCTGCCGGCCCGCCATTGATTCCCGGTTCGCCTTGCCCTGAAACGCGAAGCTGCTGCCCGTCATCCACGCCTGCCGGAATGTTTACTTTGATTTTTCTGCGTTTCTTCACTGTTCCATTGCCGCCGCATGTGGAGCATTTATGCTTAATCATTTTTCCAGTACCACTGCAATAATGACAGACTCTGCGGTTAACGATACGGCCAAATGGTGTATTCTGCTCAACATTCAGCTGACCTGAACCTCCGCAGTGTGAACAGGTTTCCGGAGATGTTCCGGGTTTAGCACCTGAGCCGTGACAAGTATCACACGCTTCATCTCTAGGAATTTCAATTTCCTTTTCCAATCCAAATGCCGCTTCTTCAAACTTCAATGACATGGTGTATTGCAGATCAGCTCCCTGACGCGGGGCATTCGGATCTCTTCTCCGGCCTCCGCCTCCGCCAAAAATAGAACTGAAAATATCATCAAAGCCAAATCCGCCGCCAAAGTCTCCGCCTTGTCCGCCGAATCCGCCAAATCCCTGATTCGGATCCGTATGGCCGAATTGATCATAATGGCCGCGCTTCTGATCATCGCTTAAGATTTCATATGCTTCTTTTATCTCTTTAAATTTTTGATCGGCATCTGCCTCTTTATTAATGTCCGGATGGTATTGTTTCGAAAGCTTACGGTAGGCGCGCTTGACCTCCTCTTTCGAAGCATCCTTGCCGACGCCAAGTACATCATAGTAGTCTCGCTTACTCATAATCCTCTCACTCCCGAATTCTCACATAAAGTAAATTGTATCATTTTAAAGCACATTGTAGCAATAAAGAAAAGCGGAGGCGGCTCGTTCAGGCCCGACAGACGGTGGAGCTGGAACTGACAAAGTCGCTTTTTGACTTTGACAGGGCCAGCGAAGCGTCCGAGGGACTAGCCGCCGCAGCTAGACAATAAAGAAAAGCGGAGGCGGCTTGTTCATGCCAGAATGTAAGTTCTGCTAAAGGCGCGACGTCCTGTCGCAACGCTGAACGAGCCTTCATCCTGAAGGCCCTCGACCGAGAAAGCGAAATGACCCTGCGGCACAGCGCCCGCAGCTAGACAATAAAGAAAAGCGGAGGCGGCTTGTTCAGGCCAGAATAGAAGTTCTGCTAAAGGCGCGGCGTCCTGTCACAGCGCAGAGCTGACCTGCGTCGTGCAGACCTCCAACAGACCGTTTTTTGATGTCCGCCCATTCCTTGTTTTTGCATCTTATTAAAGTACCGCTTTTTCCGTTCTTTTCTGTTCGTAAAAAAAGTCAAAGTCAAGGCAAGCCTGACTTTGACTTTTCTGGGTCGAAAACAGTTTATTTTTTATCGTTGTCGTCAACTTCCTCAAAATCTGCGTCCACTACATTGTCATCTTGCTTAGCGGAACCGCCGTCTTGAGCTTGCTGCTGTTTAGCTGCTTCTTCATAAAGCTTCATTGACAGCTGCTGAACGATTTCTTGAAGCTCATCTTTTTTCGCTTTGATTTCTTCAATCTCGTTTTTCTCAATCGCTGCTTTGAGCGCATCTTTCGCATCGTTAGCTTTTTTCACTTCTGCTTCGTCCACTTTGCCTTCAAGGTCTTTCAGTGTTTTTTCAGTAGTGAAAACAAGCTGATCCGCTTCATTGCGCACTTCTACTTCTTCTTTGCGTTTTTTGTCCGCATCGGCATTTTCTTCCGCTTCTTTAACCATGCGGTCGATTTCATCATCGCTTAAACCAGTAGAAGATTTGATTGTAATTGTTTGTTCTTTGTTTGTACCAAGATCCTTCGCACGAACGTTTACGATACCGTTTTTATCAATATCGAAGCTCACTTCGATTTGAGGTACACCTCTTGGTGCCGGCGGGATATCCGTAAGCTGGAAGCGGCCAAGTGTTTTGTTGTCTGCTGACATCGGGCGCTCACCTTGAAGCACATGGATGTCAACTGCTGTTTGGCTGTCTGCCGCCGTTGAGAAGGTTTGTGATTTGCTTGTTGGAATTGTCGTATTGCGGTCAATAAGCTTTGTGAATACACCGCCCATTGTTTCAATTCCCAGAGATAGAGGTGTTACATCAAGAAGAACGACATCCTTAACGTCTCCTGTGATCACACCGCCTTGAATGGAAGCGCCAAGTGCTACTACTTCATCCGGATTAACACCTTTATGCGGCTCTTTGCCAGTTTCTTTTTTGATTGCATCCTGTACAGCAGGAATTCGTGTAGAACCCCCAACAAGGATTACTTTATCAAGTTCGTCTCTTGAGATACCAGCATCCTGAAGTGCCTGGCGCACAGGAGCCATCGTACGTTCTACAAGATCTGAAGAAAGTTCTTCAAATTTCGCTCTTGAAAGGTTAAGTTCCAAGTGAAGAGGTCCAGCTTCACCAGCAGTGATAAACGGAAGAGAAATCTGAGTGGAAGATACACCAGATAAATCTTTCTTCGCTTTTTCCGCTGCATCTTTCAAACGCTGAAGCGCCATTTTATCTTTAGAAAGATCAATACCATTTTCTTTTTTAAATTCAGCTACTAAGTGATCGATAATTACTTGGTCAAAATCGTCTCCTCCAAGGCGGTTATCACCTGCAGTCGAGCGTACTTCGAACACACCGTCTCCCAGTTCAAGAACAGATACATCAAATGTACCGCCGCCAAGATCATAAACAAGGATCGTTTGATCTTCATCCTGTTTATCAAGTCCGTAAGCAAGTGCTGCAGCAGTCGGTTCATTGATAATACGTTCAACTTCAAGACCCGCAATTCGGCCGGCATCCTTTGTAGCCTGACGTTCTGCATCGTTGAAATAAGCAGGAACTGTAATAACAGCTTTTGTAACCGGCTCGCCAAGATAGCTTTCAGCATAGGACTTTAAGTGCTGAAGAATGACAGCTGAAATTTCCTGAGGTGTAAAGTTTTTGCCTTCTGCTTCTACTTTGTAATCTGTTCCCATATGGCGCTTAACAGACATGATCGTGTTAGGGTTTGTAATAGCCTGGCGCTTTGCCACTTCCCCTACTTGACGTTCTCCATTTTTGAAGGATACAACGGATGGTGTTGTACGGTTGCCCTCTGGATTAGGGATTACTTTTGGTTCTCCGCCTTCGAGAACAGCCACACAAGAGTTTGTTGTACCTAAGTCAATCCCGATAATTTTGCTCATAATGCTACCTCCTCAAGTTATGTACGCTTATTGACTTACTTTTACCATGGACGGTCGAATAACCCGGTCTTTCAATTTATAGCCCTTTTGAAACTCTTCAATGACCGTATTTGGTTCAAATCCCTCTTCTTCACCCTGCATAACAGCCTGATGCAAATGAGGATCGAATGTTTTTCCTACAGTCTCGATTTCCTCTACACCTTCACTTTTCAGAGCTTGGACGAGCTGACGGTGAACCATTTCCATTCCTTGAAGAATAGATTTAGTTTGTTCATCAGAAGCTTCTACCTTAAGAGCTCTATCAAAGTTATCCAATGCCGGAAGAATTTCAGAAATCAGATTTTGCGCGCGGTATTTTTGGGCGGATTCAGCATCCATTCTTGCTCTGCGCTTATAGTTCTCAAAATCTGCCTGTACGCGGAGCAGCTTGCTTTCAGATTCCTCAACTTGTGATTCAAGGGAAGCAATCTTCTCTCTCGCTTCGCTTAGCTCGTCCGTTTCAGGCTCAGCTTCTGCTGTTTCTTCCTGAGAAAGAATCTCCTCTTCTGAAAGAGCGGATTTTTCTTCTGCTTCTTTTGCTAAATCACGTTCATTTAGATCTTTTTCATTTTCCACAATCTTTCACCTCCCTTAAATGCATGAGAAAGGGGATGGGTTTTGCCAGTCCCCATCCTTCTTTTTTCAGGCCGATTTCGCAAATTCTGATGTCAGGAAACTGCATAGGGTGCGGATAGAATAAACGGCCTGCACATAAGCAGCATACGTTTAATAAAAAGCTGAGTTAAAAAAGCAAACTCATCTTCAGCTGTAATACTGATCGGACATGGCTTTTGAAAGTCCGCCTGCAACTTTTTGGAGCAAACTGACAACTCTTGAATATTCCATCCTGGTAGGACCCAGTATGGCAATTGTCCCGATTTTCTTTTCATCAATTGAATAATCAGCAGTAATCAGACTGCAGTATTCCATCGCAGTAATCTGATTCTCTTTCCCAATTGAAATAGATAGTCCGGAATCTTTGCTGCTCAGTAATTTATAAAACAGCCGTTCCTCATCAATCATCCTTAAAAGAGTTTTCACCTTTTCAAGGTCACTGAATTCCGGCTGATTCAGCATATTGGTTTTTCCGCCGAAAAACAGCTTTTCCTGGTGATTCTTCGGCAGCAGACTGTCCTCAAAGCTTTGAAGGAACATTCCATAATTCTCAATATGCGTTTTTAATAGACTGGCTACTTCCTTGTACATTTTATCCTTAAGTTCAGAAAGTGAAACCCCTGATAGTCGTTCATTAAGGATATTGACGACTTTTTCCAAATCGCCTGGACGTATGCCTTCAGGAAGGGAAATCGGTCTGCTTTCAACATGTCCCGTATTCGTCACCATTATAGCAACCGCAGCATTTTCGCTGATTGGGATGATTTGCAAGTGTTTAAGCTGATTTTCATTCACTTTTGGCCCAAGCACAATGGTCGTGTAGCTGGTCATATCAGAAAGAATCTGAGCAGACTTCTGGACCATTTTCTCCAGTTCAAAGATCTTTTCCTCAAAAAGAGATTTGATCATTCGAACCTCATTGCTTGCCAGTCTTTTAGGAGACAGCAGATGATCAACGTAATACCTGTAGCCTTTCTCTGAAGGTATACGTCCTGAAGAAGTGTGCGGTTTTTCAATAAAGCCCAATTCTTCGAGATCTGCCATTTCATTCCGAATGGTAGCTGAGCTAAAAGATATCTCTTCTTTCTTGGACAGGGTTCTGGAACCGACAGGCTGAGCTGACTGGATGAAGTCATCAACAATTACCTGCAAAATCAGCAATTGACGATTAGTTAGCATCTGTCATCACCTCTGTTAGCACTCGTAGTCGCTGAGTGCTAATACTATTTACAAATTATCAAAACAGAAAAGAAAAGTCAATTCAAAAGTCTTCTTTTTTTATGGTTTAGCTCTGTTACACTTGACTGTTGATTTCTTCAGAAGGCGTTCCCTTTCCGCTCCAATAAACAGGTCTTTTTAAAACAGCACATGGCTTTACCATGCCTGCGGTTAAGAAAGCCCTATAAATGACTGGAACACCTCATTGCCGAGAAGCCTGCCCTGAACGGAAAGAAAGATGCTTGACTCATCTTCTTCAAGGAGTCCTTTTTGCTTTTGCTCGTTTATTGGGCTTTTAAAAACATCCGTCAGTTCCTGACCGAATTTTTGTTTAAATACTTGCTTGCTGACACCTGCAGTTTTACGAAGACCGAGGAATAGCTCTTCTTCCATTCGTTCAGCTTCCGTTACTTTATGCCTTGTCGTAATAGGGGAACCCGACTCATCAATCAATGCCATGTACTTCTTCAAAGGACCGGCATTTACTTCCCTCATCCCATTTACGTACCCGTGAGCTCCTGCGCCAAAACCAAAATATTCTTCATTATTCCAGTATGTCAGGTTGTGCAGGCTTTCCATAAAGGGCAGGGAAAAGTTGCTGATTTCATATTGATTAAAGCCGGCTTGCTCCATTCTGGACATTAAAAGCTCATACATGCGAGCTTCTTCTTCCTGAGGGGGCAGAGGAAGCCTGCCTTTTTGCACAAGATTATAAAATACGGTTTTTGGTTCAATAATCAGCGAATAGGCGGAAAAATGCTGAACATCAAGAGCCAATGCCAAATCCAGCGTTCGTTCAAAATCTTCTGCAGTCTGTCCTGGAAGACCAAACATCAAATCAATGCTCAAATTATCAAATCCGGCTTTTTTCGCATCCTCGACTGTTCTAAGCACGTCGTTCTTACGGTGCACTCTGCCAATTTTCTCGAGCAGACGGTCTTCAAAACTCTGGACCCCTATACTGAACCGATTGACTCCAAAGCTTTTAAGAAGTCTCATTTTCTCGTAGGAGAGATCCCCCGGGTTTGCCTCAACCGTAAACTCAATGTTCTTATTTGAAGGAAGAAGGTGACGGCTGATTGTAGTCATAAGCTGTGTAAGCTGTGCCTCATTCAACGCTGTCGGAGTTCCTCCGCCGATAAAAATGGTATCAAGCTCCTGTTTATCGTGTGTTTGCATTACCCGGACAATTTCCGTTTGCAAATAGTCAAGATACAATTCCACCGGCTGGTTTTGGATGAAGATCTTATTAAAATCGCAGTAATGGCAGATGTATTCACAGAATGGGATATGGACATAGGCTGCTTTCACCATGATGGACTCTCCTTTTTTAATGGAAGATGCCGCAGAAATTCTGCGGCATCCCTTATCATTTTTAGTTATCATCCATTTTAAGAACGGCCATAAACGCTTCCTGCGGTACCTCAACAGAACCAACCATTTTCATGCGCTTTTTACCTTCTTTTTGTTTTTCAAGAAGTTTTCTTTTACGGGAAATGTCTCCGCCGTAACATTTAGCCAGAACGTTCTTTCTCATAGCTTTAATGGTAGAACGAGCCACAATTTTCTGACCGATCGCTGCTTGAATAGGCACCTCGAACTGCTGGCGCGGGATGAGATCTTTTAATTTTTCTACAATCACTTTTCCTCTGTCATATGCACTGTCGCGGTGAACGATAAAGGATAAAGCATCAATTGTTTCGTTATTAAGCAGGATATCCATTTTAACGAGCTTGGATTCCTTATATCCAATTAGTTCATAATCGAATGAAGCATATCCTTTTGTACTGGACTTCAGCTGATCAAAGAAATCGTACACAATTTCTGATAGCGGGATTTCATATACGATGCTCACTCGGATTTCATCCAGGTACTGCATGTCAATAAAAATTCCGCGTTTGCCCTGGCAAAGCTCCATAACGGCTCCAACATAATCATTTGGAACCATAACGGTTGCTTTTACATATGGCTCTTCTACACGGGCAATTTTCTGAGGATCAGGCATATTGGACGGATTATCAATTCTAAGCTCTTCTCCATCTGTCAAAAACACGGTGTAAATAACACTTGGTGCTGTGGTAATTAAATCGATATTGAATTCACGTTCAATACGCTCCTGGATGATTTCCATATGAAGAAGTCCAAGGAATCCGCAGCGGAAACCAAAGCCAAGTGCCTGTGACGTTTCCGGCTCATATTGAAGTGCGGAATCATTCAATTCCAATTTTTCAAGCGCTTCCCGTAAATCATTGTACTTGGCTGTGTCAATCGGATAAAGACCGCAATAAACCATCGGATTTAGTCTGCGGTAGCCTGGAAGCGGCTCGGCAGCACCATTTTTCGCACTGGTAATGGTATCACCCACACGGGTATCCCCGACGTTTTTGATGGCTGCTGTAAGGAATCCAACATCCCCTACCGTAAGCTCGTCCTTCATGACCGCTTTTGGCGTGAACACACCAAGCTCAAGCACTTCAAATTCTTTACCGGTAGCCATCATTTTAATTTTCTGTCCGACTTTTACGGTACCTTCCATAATCCTGATGTAAGCAACGACGCCGCGATATGAATCATACAAAGAATCAAAAATCATTGCTTGAAGTGGACCCTCAGGATCTCCTGTAGGAGCCGGAACCTTTTCTACAACCTGCTCCAGAATCTCTTCAATGCCGATCCCTGCTTTTGCGGATGCGAGAACCGCTTCTGATGCATCAAGACCTATAACATCCTCAATTTCCTTGCGAACACGTTCAGGCTCTGCGCTTGGCAAGTCGATTTTGTTGATGACTGGAAGTATTTCAAGGTTATTGTCGAGCGCCAAATACACGTTGGCAAGAGTCTGAGCTTCAATTCCCTGTGCTGCATCGACAACGAGCACGGCACCTTCGCATGCTGCAAGGCTTCGGGATACTTCATAAGTGAAATCGACATGGCCAGGGGTGTCAATCAAGTGGAAAATATATTCTTCGCCATCCTTAGCTTTATATGTAAGCTGAACGGCATTCAATTTAATCGTTATTCCACGTTCCCGTTCAAGATCCATTGAATCCAAAAGCTGTGCTTTCATTTCCCGTTGAGTGATGGCCGAAGTCTTCTCAAGGATCCTGTCTGCTAAAGTGGATTTTCCGTGATCAATATGGGCAATTATTGAGAAATTACGAATTTTAGACTGTCTTTTAAATTTATCCGGATTATTCATGATCATCTATCACTCCTACAAAACTGCGCAGTGCGCTAGCATTGATTATATCAATTGGAAATTCAACATTCAACTAATGTTTTGAAAGGAGCAGATTTGCTGCAAATAAAAAGGGTTGGTCTAAAAGGACCGGCTGAGAGGAAATGCATTGAAATTTAAACCCCCGGGACGCTGTCAGCACATTCCGGGGGTTGGGTTTTATATAGGTATTTTAAACAACTATGGATTGACTGATTAGAGCGGAAGATGCGCGGCTTCCCAAACCAGCCTGCTTTTAAGCAAAAGAAGCAACTTTGAAACTGCTTTCCAGACAATCCCATGCTTACTCTTTATCCTTTTCCCCCTTCACGGCGGAAATCAGTTTGCCAAAAAGGTTTTCAATACCAGAGGAAATTCCTTTAGCTGCCTCCGACAAGGGATTGAAGGCTTCCATGCTTTCGAGCTGCTTTCTTTTCGTTTCCAGGTCATGACTTGTAATGGATTGGCCGAGAACGGAGGCCTCTATGTCCTGATTTTGTCCGCCATTTTTAACAGTAAAAGCACTTTTCATATCAGGATTATCATATCCCTGAAGATTTTTCATCCCGTTCCCGGCAAGCTGCATACCCATTAAGACACCAATGAAAAGAAGGGCTGCAGTAAGGATGGATTTCACCATAAATTTTCCCATTTTGAATCCCTCGCCGTCTTATTATTTCTTCTCCGTTTTGACGTCAGCCTGAACTTTTTCTGCCTGCCAGTAAAATTCGCTGAAAACATCAGCAACGGCCTTAGTCGTATTTCTCAACTCTTCCATATTATTATCCACTCCCCCAAATTCCATAAGAAGTGAATTACCGGATAAATCCTGATTGAAAAGCCCGTTCGAATTTTTTATCTTCAATGTTACCCCTTTACTGAGCCCGGGGTATTTTTCAGAAAGTTTAGTATGAAGGCTTTTAGCCAATTCTATGTTTTTTTCACGATTCGTATTTTTCCCTCCGACTACAAATACAAGCTGAGCATAGGGTTTTCCCTTTATCGATACCGTCGTCTGAGCATGAGGTCGGGAATCACGGTGAATATCAATCAGGTACGCAAGATCTTTTCCGGAAGTCATCGCTTCCTGTACGACAGGTCTTGCTGCTGTATAGGACTGGCTATATTTCATTTTCCTGTCCTTTAAAATTTTCTGGATATCCTTTTGCTCAAAACGCGTCCCGACTCCTTGAGCCTCCAGTTCATCGGCAAGCATCTTCCCAACAAGAGTGACGTTCGCACTTTTGTGGAAGGCATCGTCAGGGTCCTTGGATGGATTTTTAAACAGAGGCAGGTAGGATTCCGTATTGTGTGTGCTGTAGATATAAACCACTTTCTTTTCTCCAGTACTATGGACGGGAGGCTTAACCGTACCCTCTGACTTTGCCGAAGCCTTGCGGAGCTCCTCAATTGATGCTTCCCGTTCCTGAAGCTGCACTTCTTCGGGAGGTGCGGATTCAAAAGGAATAATCGTACTATAATTGCCGCCTTCACCCGCAACAATGATTTCACTGTCATATAAAGAAAACCCGGGAAGCTCCCTTCCAAGCAAACTCCGCGGATCATTCAGATTTATACTTGCAGCGAGCTTCAAAAACATGGATGACCAATCAGCGGGCTTGCTTTCCTCCGGCAGCACTTGTGTAAAGTAATGATTCTCAGTTCCCAGTAAATAAACGAATGCTTCGCCCGCAATACCGTCTGCGAGGCTGTGAATGGAAGTTGAAGCTGGTCGGTATTGGGGCTTTAATGAAGTAAGGACGCCCGACAAAACAAAAATAAATACAAGGCCCAAAAAGGCCGATATAAACAATTTTTTAATGCTTGTCCCGTTAATTGCCATGATAGGGGCTGTGCTTGTCCGTTTCATGCATATCCGTCCTCTCGCAGAATGTCTTATACATTCTATGGACCATTTGCGAGAGTTAGAACCAAATTGCTAGTGTGTGTAGGTGCCTCTATTATCATGTCCAATTTGGCCATGGAGAGCAGAATTTAAGCCGCTCGCAATGACATTGGCCATATCACTGATAAATACGTCCACTTCCTTTGGTGTAACCATCAGATTATGACCAAGAGGATTTAACACTTCCTGAATGAGTGCCCGCTTTTCTTCCTCAGGGAGCGTTCCGATAATCCCTAAATAAGTTTGGCGATGTTCCTCTCCGGGAAGATCTTCTTCATTTAATTTTTTGCGCTCGCCAAAAGACATTCCCGCTGGAACGAGCGACCTGGATGGACGGTCTCCCTGTGTCATCTCTCTGCCAAAATGCTTCAGTATATAATCGATGGTATCGCTCGCAATGGTGACTGCGTCCACCACGGTCGGTATACCAATTGCAATCACTGGAATTCCAAGTGTTTCCACGCTTAATTCTTTTCGTTTGTTTCCTACGCCCGATCCCGGGTGGATCCCTGTATCCGAGATTTGAATCGTCGCGTTTACCCGCTCAATTGATCTTGCCGCAAGCGCATCAATTGCAATAATAAAATCAGGCTTAATCCGATTGACAACCCCTAAAATAATGTCGCTCGTTTCAATTCCCGTAAGTCCCATTACTCCAGGAGAGATGACGCTGACTGGACGGTAGCCCTCTTGGACATTTTCAGGCTGAAGCTCAAATAAATGCCTCGTCACAAGAAGATTTTCTGCTGCAATCGGTCCAAGTGCGTCGGGTGTAACATTCCAGTTCCCTAAACCCGCAATCAGGCATGAGGCCTCTTTCTTAATTCCGAGGTTTTCAATAAATTTGCTGAATTCCCTTGCAAATACTTCGATTACCTCCTGCTGGAGATCTGTATCCTTTTGTCTGATTCCGTCTGCCTGAATGGTTAAATAATTGCCGGCCTTTTTACCTGTAGCCTCTTCACCTTCTTTATTTATTTCTACAGAAGTAAGCTTAATTTCCCCCTCTGTACGCTCCTTAACCACGATCCCCTTCACTTCGCCCTGATTTGAAGGATTAGGCTGAGCCTGGCTTTTTTCCTGCTGTTCAAGGGCAAGGTCCCTTGCTTCAATTGCAAGATCTGTACGGACCGTATACTTTCCTAAATCAATCGAATCACTCATTATTTTCCCTCCTGATGATTGTCCTGGTTTTATTTTTTCCAATTAGGAGGGCAGCCATTCTGAAAGTAAGCTATCAACGAAAATTCCTTGTCAGAGGTATTGCATAACCGTGCGGGGTCTGATAAAATATCTCTTGTTCTCTATGTTGGAAATAATATCGAGTTAAATAGATCTCGATTGCTTTTTTTTAGGAGGTGAATCGGATGCCAAATATTAAATCTGCTATTAAACGTGTAAAAACAAATGATCAGCGCCGCGCTCATAACGCAACACTTAAGTCTTCTATGCGTACTGCAATCAAAAGAGTTGAGTCACTAGTTGTTAACAACGATGCTGACAATGCAAAAACTGCTCTTCAAGAAGCTGCTAAAAGAATTGACAAAGCTGCTCAAAGCGGAATCATCCACAAAAACACTGCTTCTCGCTACAAATCCCGTTTGACTAAACAAGTTAACGGATTGTCCGCGTAAGCAAAGAACAAAGAGGGCCGGCATATCGCCGGCCCTCTTTTCTTTGTGCTTTTCACAGCCTATGCTGGGATACAGCTGTATTCTACATGGAGGATTCGCGTTCACCCCCGCAGCAAATCGCCTGCACTGCTTACCTGCATGCCCGCTCCTGCCTCACTTTTCTTCGCTTCAATAAGCATAAGCAACAGGCATTCCCTTAATACCCAGGCTAAAGGAAATTTAATCGATTATTTTCGCGGCTTTGCAAGCTGTATTAAGAACAGCTCCAAAATTAATACCTTTTCCATCCCGCCTGTTTTCATCCCGTAATCTGCATCGGCAAGACGCTTCATCAACTGCTTTAGTTCTTCTTCAGAAAACGACGATGCCTGCTGTGCAGCGAGCTTTATTCTAAAAGGATGCACCTTTAACGTACTGGCAATCTGCGGCTGGCCATAACCTCCTGCACTCAGCTGCTTCACTTGGAGAATCAGACGGAATTGCGAGGAAATAAGGGAAAGAATTTTTATCGGTTCTTCATTTGCCTTCAATAAATCGTGGAGGACTTGAAGAGCGAGGTCTGCTTTTCTAGCAGTCACATGATTAATCAATTCAAAAATATTTTGTTCAAGAGTTCTCGCAGTCAGCTCGTCCACAAGTGATTTGGTAATGACCCCTCCTGGTCCGGTATAAGCAGAAAGCTTGTGAATCTCCTGATCCATCATCATCAGACTTCCGCTCGTTAAGGAAACGAGGTGTTCTGCTGCATCAGATTCCAGCTCTGTTTCCTCTGCCGCAGCCAGGGTATGCGTCCATTGGATGAGCTCTTGTTCCGATAAAGATTTAGCCTCACCGATCACAGCATTCTTCTTTAAGGCCTTTGAAATCTTTTTGCGCTCGTCTAATTTTTCATATGGAGCTTGTACGATTAAAACAGTATAGGGGGCGGGTTCTTTAAGGTATTGCTCAAATCTCTCTGTATTGTGCTCTATTTTTTCTTTTTTCTTTTCTCCCGTTAGAAATGACGGATTCTTAAGGAGAACCACCCGTTTTTCTCCCATAAAAGGAAGAGTTTCGGCATCTTCAATAGCCGTTTCGACAGCTGTTTCTTCCATATCATAAATAGAGAAATTAAAATCCTTCTCATCTTCTTGGAGAGCAGCGGCTATCAATTTTTTCACCGATTGTTCCATAAGATATGTTTCTGTCCCGATCAGTAAATAAACCGGAGACAGTTTTTTAGTATTGATCCGTTTCCAAAACTGCAGCACAATGATCCAGCTCCTATGTAAAAAAACTCTACACTCATCGTAAAGAGTTTCTCTCTGTTTGGCAAGATGAAGAACGCCAAATCTTCTATGAAACGGAGGAGGGATGAAACCCCTCCATCCATATATGATAAACGTTCTTCTGCAGGTCCCGGGTTCATTCTGCAAAAAAACGATGCCGCATCTACTTCTTCTATTTTGTGTTTAAAGCAGCAGAGTATCGCTGTTAAGATCTTCTAATCAGCAGATCTTTTTACATGCGCAGGATGGATTTTTTTTCTAGTTTCCCTTATACTAATGTGGAAACAGGAGGGGTAAATGTGAATGAATTTGAGAAAAATGTGCAGAGTAAACGAAATGATGCTGTAGATTCAGGAGTTGGATTTGCTGTTTCCTTCGGATTTTTTGCAACCCTTTTCATTATTGCAACAGTCATTAAGCTTGTTGCATCCTGATTTTAAAAGAGGAATGAATGGTGATGGGAGAGACTGGCATTCAGTCTCTATTTTTTTTGCTGCCCGGGTTTACTACATCGTATGGAGGATGGTTGATAAAGGTTCCTGTTTTTCCGTTAAAAAGGAATTGGATGGTCCCCCCAGTATCCGTTCGGAGTGTCTTGATTCCATCTTGTTTTAGCCTTTTCAGAACTTCGAGATGGGGATGTCCATACCGGTTTTTCCTTCCTGCAGATATAATCGCAGCGGAAGGCTGAATCCTCTCCAGCATGTCAGCAGAGGTTGAAAACTTACTGCCATGGTGGCCGGCTTTTAAAACATCAATATTCATTTGCTGATCTGTTTTTAGCATGAAAGCCTCACCTTCCTTCTCCAAATCCCCTGTTAGAAGCCACCGCTTCCCCCCAAGACTAAATCGCAGGACGAGTGAATCTTCATTTTTGCTATCACTCCACTTAAGCGGCCAAAGGACCTGAAAATCGATTCCTGCTTTTTTAATGACCTGCTGCCCTCTGGCAGTTTTCACTGCTATTCCTTTTTGAACGGTTTTTTCAATAAGAATTCGGTCGGTTTGATCGCGGACAAACCCTTCCGGTACGATAAGCTCCCCTATGGTGATATTGTTCAGTATGTTTAAGTATTCGCCTGTATGGTCCTGGTCTGCATGACTAAGGAAAACTGTATCTATCCTTGAAATTCCTTTAGATGATAAATAGGGAAGCAGTGTATAATCTGAAAGCCGTTTTTTCTCCCTCTGATGCCTCCACTCCGCATTCTCTTCTTGAAATACGATTTTCCCTCCGGTATCAATTAAAAACGTTCCCTTATTATAAGGCAGTTCAATGACCACGCAATCCCCTTGTCCAACATCCAAAAATGTTACCGATCCATTCGGATCTATATATGGAAGGATGAAATCTATGATCAGCAGCCCGGCTAAAAGGGAAATGGCCCCGATCGTTTTTTTTATCCCTTTTTCCATTGACCAAAAACAATAGATGACCCCTGCCGTATAACATAGTATGAGAAAGCTTGAGGGTTTTCCCATATTGAGAAGAAAGGGATCGGCAGCAGCAATAAATTCGGTTATCCTGTTTGTCCAATCAATCACCAAGTCTGCGATACGGATCCCGCCCTGCCAAAACGGAATTTTCATGCAAGCCATAAAAAAAGAAATAAGAGACAGTGGCATTAAGATGAATGAATAGTATGGAACATAGAAGAAATTGACGATTAAGCTGAGGAGGGACATTTCCCAAAAAGAAGATAAGATGAGGGGCATTGTGGAAATCATGGATAAGAAGGTGAGAAACAAATTCTGAACATGAATTCTTCCGCTGAACGTATTAAATATTGCAGCAGACAGCAATATACAAAAACTAATAATGAATGTGAGCTGAAATCCAGCTAAAAATAAGTTCAAGG
Source organism: Metabacillus sp. FJAT-52054 (assembly GCF_037201815.1). NCBI lineage: Bacteria > Bacillati > Bacillota > Bacilli > Caryophanales > Bacillaceae > Metabacillus > Metabacillus sediminis. The sequence continues at coordinate 2,651,007 of NZ_CP147407.1, forward strand.
GACTGGAAGCGAGCCATAAAAGAAATAGTAATGACAGCAGCTTTAGAGGATGAATCGGCCATTTTAAAAGAAGAAACAGAAAATAGAGCTCTGCTGCCAAGACGGCTCTTACTACTGATGGCGATCCGCCTGCCAAAATCAAATAGGAAGGAAGCAGAATAAAGAGCAGGAGGGCAGAAGTTTCTCTGCTTAACCCCATTCTCATTAGGAAATACCTGCCCGCTGCGGCAATTAAAGCAACCTGCATGCCTGAGATAGCCAGCAAATGAGTGAGGCCGATTCTTTGATAAGCCTTTTCTGTTTCCTGGCTGATCCATTCCCGCTCTCCAAATATAAGAGCCTGAACGATTCCTGCGGATTCTGGCGAAAAATACCGTAGAATGAGTATCAGCCCCTCAGATCTCCAATTAAGCAAGGCAGCTTCGGGAGAGGAACCAGTCATGCAGTTACTTATACTGGATGACGATAATATCCAGTGAATCGATTGCGCCTCCAAGTACTCCTTATAATTAAAGCCGTTTGGAATGGTTGAATTTAGAGGAGGCTCAAGCATCCCCTTCACCTGACAGCTCATCCCCCCCTTTATTGTCTGGAGTTTTTGCTTCATGGCTTCATTAGGAATTAGCAACCGCAAGGCGACCGTTTCATGGTTATCAAGCCTAATTCTAGCGCTGAAACGATCTCCATCTGTAACAGGATGAACGGTCATCATTCCTCTTCCTGTAAAGGCTCCCTCACGGAGACTGCTTTGGCTATGATGGCTGTGGTACGAGGATAAACACAGAAAGAATAAAAACATTGCAGCAGCCAGGACACTTCCGATCACCCTCTTTTTCGATACATGGAGCAGGCATCCTCCCAATAAGAGGAGGAAACCTGTCCATTCCATATGGTATCGGACTGAGATAACGGCAATGACAGAGGCAGCTGCACATAATACGTAATTCACACAGGCGCCTCCTAAAAATATAACTCAGGACCCTGACATAATCCGGTCAGCCCTTCTTTTCAATTCGTCCATTTCCGACTCATCTTCCACAAGCTCTTTTAACCGGCTGAGCAAATCCGTCAGCAGCTCGTCCTTTTCTGTGCCTTTCATGCTTTCCAGCTGTCTGTGCTCAACCTGCTTAACTTTTACACCTGCCTGCTGGAAAAGCTCAATGGCATACGGATGATTCTTGTAATCTGCAGAGTAAAAAACCGATTGTATACCAGCTTGAATTATTGCTTTGCAGCACTGCAGGCAAGGAAAATGGGTCACATAGATTTCTGCATCCTTTGTCGGCACGCCAAATTTTGCACATTGTAATATGGCATTCATTTCGGCGTGAATAGTTCTCACACAATGGCCGTCTATACAATAGCATCCTGAATCAATACAATGATCTCCACCAGCAATGGACCCATTGTACCCTCCTGCTATCATTCTTTTTTCACGTACGATGGTCGCCCCGACCGCGAGCCTGGTGCATGTACTTCTAAGTGCCAGCAAATGGCTTTGCGCCATAAAATATTGATCCCATGAAATGCGATTCATCATTTATCCCTCCGCTTTTTTACCTTCCTTTATTTTAGCGGTGCAGGAAATCCTCCGTCAAAGGTTAATTGACCTGTATCAAATCTTTTAGCTTTTCATACGTCTTATCTCCGATTCCTGAAACCTCTTTTAATTCATCTTCCGATTTAAACTTCCCATTTTCATCCCTGTATGCTAAAATAGCTTCCGCTTTAGACGGGCCAATCCCCGGAAGTGTCTGCAGATCTTCCAAAGCGGCAGTGTTCAGATTAACCTTTTTTGAATCTGGTGAAGCATTGCCGTGCGCAGTGCCGATTCCCTGAGACGGCTCTGCTTCAGCTGTTTCTCCCTTTGCCGGTATATAAATGGCTGTACCATCCTCTAAAACCGCAGCTAAATTAATTAGCTTTCCATCTGCAGATTCCAATAATCCTCCTGCATGCTCAACCGCATCCTTCACCCTGGAGCCTTCCCATAATTCATAAACTCCCGGCCGCTGGACAGATCCTTTTACATCCACCATAAAACCTTCCTTTTTAGCGCTCGTTTTCTTTTGAGCTTCTGGCTCATTGAAGACTTCCGCTTCACTGGCAGCCTGAATTTCAGCTTCTGCAGGAATCTCCTGAGCTTTTTCAGCCTTATCCGGCAGTTCTCTTGAAAACATAAAAAATACCCCGGCCAGCAGAATGAGAGACCCTGCAATCAAAAGCACCTTATACTTCTGAATAAAATCCATTCCATCACCTCTAATGATTATATTTGGTATAAGTAAAATAGGAGCTGCATAATGTGTAGGAGAATAGGCAAGTGAAGGAGGGGAAAGCCATTGAACATCGGTTTTATTGGAACGGGAAATATGGGAAGGATTCTTATCGAGGCTTTCGTTGAATCAGCGGCGGTAAAACCCCGGGAGATCCATATTACGAATCGGACTTTAGAAAAAGCTCATCATATACAATCGCAGTTTCCAGGAATACATGTAAGCGAAAACAGCGAAGAAATCGCGAGAACATGCTCTTTGATCTTCCTTTGCGTGAAGCCGCTTGATCTGCATCCTTTAGTGACGCGCCTTTCGCCTCAGCTTACAAAAGATCAATGTTTAATCTCAATAACGAGTCCGGTTTCAGCAAATCTTCTTGAATCCATTTCTCCCTGTCAGACGGCCAGAGTGATACCAAGTATTACAAACCGTGCACTAAGCGGAATATCGCTCATTACTTTTGGAAAAACATGCTCAGAGGAGAACCGGGCTAAAATTCTTCAGTTATGCGCGCAAATATCAGAACCTGTACTAATAGAAGAGGATGTAACCAGAGTTGCATCTGATATCGTGAGCTGCGGGCCTGCATTCTTCAGCTACCTCCTTCAGCGTTTTACTGATGCGGCCGTTCAGGAAACACAAATCAGCAGGGAAATGGCGGAACAGCTTGCAGCAGGAATGATAACGGGAATGGGGAAATTGATTGAAACCGGGCATTACACGCTGCCTGGTCTGCAGAAAAAGGTTTGTGTAAAAGGCGGAGTCACCGGAGAAGGAATCGGCATTCTTGAAAAGGAGCTTGGGAACGTATTTGAGCACTTATTCAGGAAGACACATGAGAAGTTTGATGAAGATCTTTCGCTTGTCGGGGATCAATTCAGGAGCCATCACTAATTCAAATTCGTCATCGTTCTGTATAATCCTTCTATAAATTTTTAAAAAAGAAAAAAGGACGCAACTACGCGTCCTTTTTTAGTTCCTGGTTTTTTTGGCAGCAAAAAATATGCGCTCTGCCTCTTCACTTATCTCACCGGGCTTAAAATCACCAAACGACTCCAGCACTTCAAAGCCCGCATGATTGAGCCAAAGAATAAGTTTTTCAATTTCATATGTCCGCTGCTGATGAAATTCATCAATTCGCCTGTAGCACTCATCATCCTCTTTGACGAAAAAGGTAAGCTCATGCTCAACTGAATGCTCTTTTTCCCCTTCAAAGCACTGCCAAATCAAACTCACATCATCACCGGCATCAGCAAATGTTGACCCCGTAAATATGTGTTTCATTTTATATATGGAGTGAATGTCAAAAAGGAAAAGCCCATCATCATTCAGCATTTTGGCTGCCGCTCTGAAGGTGCTTTGCACATCTTGTTCTTCAAGCAAATAGTTTAGTGAATCGCAGGTAATGATAACAGCATCATAGGCAAGATCATGGCCCTCCATCTCTCTCATGTCCTGCTGAAAGAAACGAATGGGCATCTTCTTTTCTTCAGCTTTTTGGATGGCGAGAGCGAGCATGTCCTCACTTAAGTCTGCACCTGTCATCTTATAGCCTTTTTCATGAAGCAGCAAAGTGATTTCCCCAGTCCCGCAAGCAAGATCCATTACTTTTCTGCCTTTATTTCCGTACTTTATTATTAAGGAATCAAGCAAGTCTGCCCAATCCTGATAAGGAACATCCTCCATCAGATGATCATAGACACCCGCAAAGCCCTGATACATCATGCTTCAAGCAGCTTGGCCACATCTTCAGACGGGGCGTCTCCCCAAAGTTTTTCAAGATTGTAATAAAGGCGTTCATCGCGGTGAAAAACATGCGCTATTACATCGCCAAGGTCCACGAGAATCCAGCGTGCTTCATCGAATCCTTCCATTTTTTTAACCTGAATTCCATGCTCGTCCGCTTTATCTTTAATTTCACGGGCAATCGCCTGAACTTGTTTATCTGAATTACCATGGCAAATTAAAAAATAATCCGCAATGAGTGATAATCCTTTCATTCGCAATGCGACCATATCTTCTGCTCTTTTATCATCTGCAGCAGCTGCAGCCAGTTTTAAAATGTCTTTTTCATTCATTCTGAATTCAAATCCTCCCGTTTTGCTAAGATCAAATCGTTATAAGCTTCAATTGTCATTGGATAAACAGCCTGATTTTTCTTAAGCAAAAACATAATTGTGTTTTGCAATGATAGAATCATCGCTTCATTCAAGTCCCTTTTAGCAGCTTCTCTTGCCTCTTCTGCACCCGGAAACCTTCTTCCGGGTTCAATATAATCCGCAACATATATGACCTTTTCAAGCACGCTCATACCAGCCTTGCCTGATGTATGGCAGCGGATTGCGTCAAGTACTTCCAGATCTTCTATACCCGCTTCTTTTTGGACAAGGTAAGCGCCTGCGGGTGCGTGCCATAATTCTTCGTTATGGATAAGCAGGTCTCTTCTCATGTTCTGATCGAGAATAATCTGCCTCATTTCTTCCTTTTGCCTGAACTTTGCATAGTCGTGGAAAATAGCAGCCATTTCTGCCTTCCTAACGTCCGCGCCATATTTTCCCGCAAGTTCAATAGCCGTTTCCATAACACCAAGGGTGTGCTGATAGCGATGGTCTGTCAGCTGTTCCTTTACAATAGCTAAAGCTTGCTTACGTTCCATACAGCCCCTTCTCCTTAATAAAGTCCATTATTTTATCCTGCATCAGATAACTCGTTGTTATGCCTTGTTCAATCCGGTTCCTGATCATCGATGATGATACGTCAAATTGAGGAACGTCGACCATAGTCAAATTGTAGTTTGTAGCCGGAGAATAGCCTGGCCTGCCGACACCCACAAACCGAACCATAGATAAAAGCTGATCGACCCGGTTCCATTTTGGCAAATACTCAATCATATCTGCTCCTATAATAAAAGAAAAATGATAGTCCGGGTATTTTTCCTTTAACAGCACAATCGTATCATATGTATAGGAAGGACCGGTCCTTTCAAGTTCAATGGGTTCCACCAGGAATCCTTCTTTTCCGCTGACAGCAAGCTTGAGCATTTCGCACCGGTCGATAGGACTTGAATGCTCTTCATCCTGTTTATGAGGAGGAAGGCTGTTTGGCAAAAACCATATTTCATCCAATGACAGGGCAGCCTTTACTTCGCTGGCCATAAGCAGGTGACCGTAATGGGGCGGATCAAAAGTTCCGCCAAAACGCCAATTTCCTTCATCCTTAAATCCCCTTCGTCAGTTAGGAAGCTTAATCTGCTTATTCTCCCGTGATTCTTTATAAAGGACAATCGTATTACCAATAACTTGAACTAGCTCCGCTCTTGCTCCTCTGGATAGTCTGTCGGCAACTTCATCTTTATCTTCATCACAGTTTTGAAGAATGCTTACCTTAAGAAGTTCTCTTCCCTCTAAAGCTTCTTCAATTTGCTTAATCATATTATCATTGACGCCGCCCTTTCCTACTTGAAAAATAGGGTTAAGATGGTGTGCTTCCGCACGTAAAAAACGTTTTTGTTTACCTGTAAGCATGTTAATTACCTCCTAATTTTTCCATAACCACTGATTCCATAATTTGAATGTCGGGCATTATACCTGTCCAGTAACGGAAGGAAAGCGCAGCCTGATAAATAAACATCCCAACCCCCGTAACAGTGCGGCAGCCACGCTGCTCCGCATCCTTCATAAAAGCTGTTTTTACCGGGTTGTATATAATATCACTTACGAGCGTTCCTTCTGTAATATTTTCCAGGGAAATCGGCTGATCATTCAATTTCGGTGCCATTCCAATAGAGGTTGTCTGAATGACAAGCTGGTATTCACCAAGATGGTACTCAGCTTCCTCCAAACTTAATGGCCGGCCAGGAACAGACGAATCACATTCCCGGATGATCGCCTCCGCTTTTTCTTTTGTTCTGTTCGCCAGATCTATTCTTCCCGTTTGAGCGTGTGCCAGTGCCGTATAGATCCCTCTTGCAGCTCCGCCTGCTCCAATAATTAAGCAATTCATTTCAGACAGCGGGGATGCTAAATATGGTTTGATGGACTCCAAATACCCGGGTCCATCTGTATTATATCCGGTCAAAACTCCGTTGCGGTTTACGATGGTGTTGACCGCTCCCATTTCTGCAGCGGTTTTATCCACATGATCTAAATAGGCGAGTACGTTCTCTTTATGGGGAATGGTTACGTTCACTCCCTGTATGCCAAGAGCCCTCATTCCGTTTATTGCTGCACCAAGCTGGTCTTTTTCAACATGAAACCTGTGATAGACTGCATCCAATTTCTGGTCCGAAAAGGAACGGTTATGGATTTCAGGTGACATGGAATGGCCAACGGGACATCCGATTATACCATATAAATCTGACATTTAAGCTCCCCCTTTAAAGAAGTGCTTCAGATAAGCGAAGTTCTTAAGCCTACATACACACCTTTTGGTGCATAGGCAACAATTTTCTTATTGGGTTCGTTCACTGTAACCCAGCCTAAGCCTGAAAATACAATGTCCGTTTTTTCGTTCTTTATTGTAAACGTATGCGGAACAAGCTCTGGAAACTCTTCAAGCTGATCAGGTCTTGGCGGAGATAAAAGTTCTCCTCGATGGGTCTCATATAGAGTATCCGCCTGCTCGAGCTTAGTACGGTGAATATAGAGCTCATTCGGGATGTAGCAGGTGAAAGTACTCCTTCCTCCCTTAATAAAATCGAACCTTGCCAGGCCTCCAAAGAACAAAGTCTGTTCTTCATTCAGCTGGAATACTTTGGGCTTGATTTCTTTTTTGGGGGATAGGAGCTTCAAATCGTCCTGATTCACAAAATGAGCCATCTGATGATGATTAATAATCCCAGGAGTGTCATAAAGTGCAGATCCGTCATCTAGAGGAATTTCTATTAAATCAAGGGTCGTTCCAGGGTAGTGAGAGGTTGTAATCAGATCCTGCTCTCCAGCCACTTCTTTAATGATGCGGTTAATAAATGTAGATTTCCCTACATTCGTACAGCCAACCACATAGACATCTTTTCCATCACGATAATGTTCAATCGCTTCGGCCACTTCTTTAACGCCCTGCCCTCTCGATGAACTCACTAAGAAAATATCGATTGGTTTCAGCCCGTTTTCTTTCGCTTCCCGCTGCATCCATTGAATCAGCTTTTGTTTCTTGACTGATTTAGGCAGAATGTCAGCCTTATTAGCTACCAGCAAAATGGGATTGTTTCCTGCAAAACGCTGTATCCCGCTAATCCAGCTCCCGTTAAAATCAAAGATATCGACAATCTTAACGATCAGTGAGTCTGTTTCTCCAACTCCATGAAGAATTTTTAAAAAATCAGCATCAGTCAGAGCCACGTCCTGAATTTCATTATAATTTTTTAGCCTGAAGCAACGCTGGCATATAACTGGTTCTCTCAGCAGTGCGCTTGGAGGGGTATATCCAACTCCTTCAGGATTCTCTGTTTGAATAACGGCTCCGCAGCCAACACAGGTAATTTCTTCTCTCACTTCTTTTCCTCCCATTGAATCATGCCTTTTTTCTTTAAAGTATCCATGATTCGGCGCTCAATTTTACGGTTGAATTTCGTCATGGCTCCATCTGTAGAAGCTACAGGAACTACAAGAATTGTATGGAATCCGTTCCGGTTTCCTCCAAGTACATCCGTAAGGAGCTGATCTCCGATCACAACTACTTCCTCTTTTTTTAGCTGCATATCATTAATGGCTTTCCTGAATGCACGGCCCATCGGCTTCCTGGCTTTATAGATGAACGGAATACGCAGAGGATCTGAAAAATCCTTCACCCGTTTTTCCACGTTATTTGATACAATGGTAACTTTAATTCCGCTGTCGTTCATCTCTTTGAACCACTCGATCAATTTGGGCGTTGCACTGGGCCTGTCCCATTCAACAAGTGTGTTATCCAAGTCCGTGATAATGCCTTTTATATTGCGTTCCTTAAGCTTGTAAGGGTTAATCTCAAAAATACTCTTAACAAATTCGCCTGGTAAAAACATTTTTAACAAGGGGCTCACACCTCTAAGTTCATATTTAGCCATTCTCCATCTTACCCAATTTCGACAAATCTTTCAAAAAAATCTTCAAAAATCGCGGATTAATGGTAATATAAAGAAAATTTTTCGACAGATACCGGCTCTTCCCTACACCTGTGGATAACTATATACACATTATCCACCCTTTTATTTCAAAATTTTCCAGGTTTATAAACAACCTACTAACAGGTTATCCACTTTTACTTGTGGATAACAGAACGATTGTTCCTCTACCTTAAACATGTTAGATTTAAGTCAGTCATAAAGAACCTACTATCCTATGCACAGGGACAAGCATTTAGTCCATTTTTTCCAGGGAGGTGACCTGCCAATCATTTGGCCAGCCAGTATGCGTAAATTATCCGATGAGCTGTTGATTGAATCTTATTATAAAGCAACAGAATTAAAACTCAGCCACGATTTTATCGAGTTAATCGAATCTGAAATAAAGCGCCGCTCTCTTGCCCACATGCTGAGAAACTCATGAGGCAGGGGGTTGAGCGCTTTTCTTTTATTAAGCCATACCCTATATCACAGAGCTCAAAATCATGAATGCATGCTATTATAACATGCCTGAACCCCTAACCTCCACCCGGCCTGCAAGAAGACCTGAAGCAGACACCTCAAGTAAATGAGGTGCCTTATCTGCAAGCTCCGCCATAGAACCAGTAATAGCCTCCAAAGATCAGCAGCAATATGAAGGCGATAATGAGGACAGCATACCAGAATCCGTACGAAGCATTAGGGGGAATGTACGGGTATGGATAGGGCAGCGGACCACAGCCGGGACTGCACGGGTAAAATCCAACGGACATAAAATAGACCTCCTACTGCGCGTTCTCCTTAGCATTGTATGTATGTACCTATGCCAAGGTATAGGCTCCTGTCCGGAAGTCTAATCAAATCGTCTATTATTTCAATAAGCCGCTATCAAGAATTGCCTGATATAGAATCCTTGCGCCCTTTGGTGTCATATGATTGCCAGATGGGTCAATTAATCCCGATGCAATTAAATCTGAATCTGTGTCTCCTCCCGCTGCCCTCACCATATTCCTCCAATGGTCAATAAGCGGGAGCTGTTCCCTCTTCGCAATCTCTCTTACAATATCGTTATAGGAATTATGCCAATTCCTTGCGCCTTTTCCTGCGTCATAATAGATTTTTTCATATCTGGAATAGTAAAGCTTGTCTTTCCCGTTTCCTTCAACAATTGGCAGGCATGTGATCAGAACTGGATGGCCGCCGTTTTTTCTTATTTCATCTATAAAATAAAGGAGATTCGCTTCAAACCGTTTTTTTTCAACCCTCGGCTCTCCGCTTTGCAAAACCACCGCATCATTCGTACCGAACATGATAAAGACAGTTTCAGGATGACGATTTAATACATCCTTTTCCAATCGCTTTCTCGCATCCTCAGTTGTTTCTCCGCCTATACCCGCATTGTAAATAGTAACTTTCCCCTGCTGTGATAAATTGAGCAAGTTCACCCACTTTTCATTTTCAGGATAATCTCTTATGGGGTAATTCGCTCCCCTTGTATTACTGTCTCCAAACGCCACCGCATTGTATTCGTTATTTCCTGCACCGCACCCGGCAGCGAGTAAGAGACATATGATAACAAAAAGCTTTTTCAACTCCTGCACCTCCGTAAGCTATAAAACACTATAATATAGAACTGACTGTGTTTCAACCAGCTAAAGCATGTCCAGCTTGCCGGTTTCACTATTCTCAACTTTATGATGGTAAACAGACACGGGCAGGCCCTCTCTTACATACACATAATTAAATAGGCGATTGCCTACATAACGACCCTTGGAGGTGCTTATTTGTCCGGATTATTCACAGCGCTGGCCTATGTCATGAGGGAAATGGTCTTTCTTGTGAGCTATGTAAAGAACAATGCCTTTCCACAGCCGCTTTCATCAAATGATGAAAAGAAATACCTTCAGCTGATGGCAGAAGGCGATGAACATGCCAGAAATCTTCTGATTGAGCATAATCTAAGGCTTGTCGCGCATATTGTCAAGAAATTTGAAAACACAGGAGAGGATGCCGAGGACCTGATTTCAATCGGAACAATCGGATTGATCAAGGCGATTGAGAGCTATTCGCAGGGAAAAGGCACGAAACTCGCAACGTATGCCGCAAGATGTATTGAAAACGAAATCCTGATGCATTTAAGAGCCTTAAAAAAGACCAAGAAAGATGTGTCCCTTCATGATCCAATTGGACAGGATAAAGAAGGAAATGAAATATCGCTTATTGACGTCCTAAAATCCGAAAGCGAAGACGTTATTGATACCATTCAGCTGAATATGGAGCTAGAGAAGGTCAAAAAATTTATCGATGTTTTAGATGAGCGGGAAAAAGAGGTCATTGTCGGCCGTTTTGGACTCGACTTGCAGAAAGAAAAAACGCAAAGGGAAATCGCAAAAGAACTGGGCATTTCAAGGAGCTATGTTTCCCGCATTGAGAAAAGAGCGCTCATGAAAATGTTCCACGAATTTTATCGTGCTGAAAAAGAGAAAAACAGCAAAAAAAAGAAAAGATAAGGAAAAAGGGTATCTTCCCCTATCCTTATCTTTTTTCTTTAACTAACCGCTATCCTTCTCCACAGTGAGGTAGTTCATTATTTCGCTTTTCATCATAATTATCGCTCCCTTCATGATATTCAATGAGCTTTCTTACAGCATAAGCTGGCGGTTCTGCACTTTCTCCATCAAATTTCTGACACGTTTGTCGTCATTCATTTCTTCTTTTGTTTTCATGTTCCTTTTAAAAGTTACCGTTACAAATAGTAAATGGATGGTCATGGTATCACCTCCTTAAAGGGCGAGGCGCCCTGGGTTCTCTACGCAAAAAAACACCGCAGGAAATACCCCGGGCGTCTGTCTTGTTTTAAATAGTAAACGCCGCAGAGTAAGCAAATCGCTTAGCCTGCGGCGTATAATCCAATCATTATTGAAAAAAGAACATACGTTAGCTGTAAACCGGCCAATGAGATTTGATTACTTTATTCAATTGTTTTAGCTGATCCGCTTTAACAGTCATCGTCATTTTAACCGGCCTCCTTAGAAATAATTTTAATTACATGGTAATTATATCCACAACACACATGAAAGTAAACCAATTTTTTAACTTTTTTGAAAAATAAGCCAAATGCCTATAAAAAAAACGAATCGATTATACTGGACTTTTTAAAACTTAGGCTCGCTTAAAGTCTGGTGCTGATTTTTAACGTCTATGATTGAAGCGGAAGGCGCTAGACTTCTGCTTAGAGCAGCGGGACAGGTGAGAGCCCGCAGTGGTGTAGCGAGGGGCATGCTCACCGCCCGACTAAGAATTAGCGAGCGCCTGCTAGCTGCAATCAACAACTACGTTTAACAGAGCTAAAAATTAAAAAACAACCTGCAGAATCATCTGCAGGTTATTCGGCTTCTTTTTGAAGTTTTTTATGAAAGGTAAGAGAAATGTTAAAACAAATAAGTGCGCCGGCCAGCATAAAGGCTGAGGCCCCCATCATGGTAGATTGCTCTGATACCTTGCCGGATTCAACAAATACTCCTATATAGAAAAATGTCCCTAACGCTAACAGGACGAACGCATAATTTTTGAAATCAAGAACTAAATCCTGCAACTGTTTCTTCAAGCTATATCACCTGCCAGAAAATGTTTTGACAATTACTAGGTTAACATAGTCTGGCAGGCTATCTCACTTGTAATATCAGGAAATCACGAAAGGGCTTGTTTTAAATCTTCAATTAAGTCATCCGCATCTTCTATTCCAACGGAAATACGGATCAAGCCGTCTGTAATTCCAAGCTCTTTCCGGCGGTCAGCAGGAATGGATGCATGAGTCATTCTGGCTGGTACGGAAATCAGGCTTTCCACTGCACCTAAGCTCTCAGCCAATGTAAAATATTTCACCTTGCTCAACACCTGATCTGCTTTTTCCTGGCTTCCGACATCAAATGAAACCATTCCGCCGAAGCCTGTTGCCTGCCTTTTCGCAATCTCATGGTTTGGATGCTCTTCAAGGCCTGGATAATAAATTTTGGAAACAGCCGGATGTTCCTTCAGGAAATGAACAATCTCTTTCGTATTTCTTTCATGAGCTTCCATTCTGAGACCGAGTGTTTTCACACCGCGGATCAGCAGCCATGAATCCTGCGGCCCAAGAACACCGCCTGTGGAATTTTGAACAAAATGGAGGTCTTCTGCCAGCTCCTGGCTGTTTACGGCTACAAGACCGGCCACAACGTCACTGTGCCCCCCAATATATTTTGTCGCACTGTGAAGGACAATATCTGCGCCCTGAGTAAGCGGAGTCTGCCAATAAGGAGTACTGAACGTATTATCTACGATTGTCAGCAATCCGTTCTCTTTTGCAAGACGGGCAGAAGCCTCTATATCCGTAATTTTCAGCAGCGGATTTGTTGGTGTTTCCACATACAATGCTTTTGTGTTGGATTGAATGGCATTTGTGATGTTATCTAAATTACTTGTGTCCACAAAGGTAGATTCAATGCCCAGTCTGTTTAATACCTTAGTCATCACACGGTAGGTACCGCCGTATACGTCATCCGTCATGATGACATGATCGCCGCTGCTGAACAGCATCATGACAGCTGAGATGGCTGCCATTCCGGAACCGAATGCGAACCCAGCGTGTCCTTCTTCAAGGTCCTTAATTAATTCTTCCAATGCATGTCTCGTAGGATTACCCGTTCTGGAATACTCATAGCCTTTATGCTCTCCTACGCGGTCCTGCTTATAGGTGCTAACCTGATAAACCGGTACATTGACTGCACCTGTCTGTTCATCGCCAGTTATTCCTCCGTGAATCATTTTTGTCAGTTTTTTCATGACTAAATGCCCCCTTCGTAAATTTTTTTACTTAAGTATCGCTCACTGCTGTCAGGAAAAATGGTCACAATGATGCTTCCCTCTTTCGCAGTCTCAGCCTCAATCAATGCAGCGTGAAGGGCAGCCCCCGATGAACTTCCAACAAGAAGTCCCTCCCGCTTGGCAAGCTCTGAAACTCTGCGGAAGGCATCTTCATCGGTTACCGTATGAATGGAGTCAAAATACTCCTTCTTCATATAATCCGGCAAAAACTCCATACCGATTCCTTCTGTCTTGTGAGGTCCTGATTCTCCGCCGTTCAGAATGGATCCTTCTGGTTCAACGATACACGTTTTAACATGTGGATTCTGTTCCTTTAAATACTCAGCTGTCCCCATAAATGTTCCGCCTGTACCGGCTCCTGCCAAAAAGACATCAATATTTCCCTCAAGCTGGTCCCAAATTTCCGGGCCGAGCGTCTTGTAGTAGGTAAGGGGATTGGAAGGATTTCCAAACTGCTGAGGGCAGTAAGATCCGGGTATTTCCTTTACCAGCTCCTGGGCCTTATCAATGGCTCCCTTCATACCGAGACTGGTAGGTGTATGGACAATTTTCGCTCCCAGCGCCTTCATGATTTCCTGCTTTTCTATGCTGAATTTTTCAGGAATGCAGAACATCACCTGAAGATCTTCATGAATGGCTGCTAAAGCAAGTCCAATACCCGTATTGCCGGCTGTCGGCTCAATGATTGTGCCGCCTTTGGCTACTTTACCGGTCTTTAGAGCATCTTGAATCAGTTCTTTACCGAGCCGGTCCTTAATGCTTCCGCCTGGATTGTAAAATTCAAGTTTTGCAAAAAGACGCGTGCCGTTCGGAAGCGGAAAATGCTGTATCTCCATAAGTGGTGTTGACCCGATTAATTCATGGACACCTTTGACTACCTTCATCCAAACACCTTCTTTATGACGCAGCAGGATGAAATCATTCTGCTGTGCGTTTAATTATTTTAAGTTGCGGACAATGCGAAGAACATGCTCTGCTGAATGAAGACCCGCTTTTTCAAGGAATTGATCAAACGATAGATCTGATTCCTTGCCTGCAATATCCGATAGTGCACGGATGATGACAAACGGCACCTTGAATTGGTGGCAAACTTGAGCAATAGCTGCTGCTTCCATTTCTACGGCATACAGGTTATCAAATTTAGTGCGGATGTATTCAACCCGTTCAGGATCGTTCATAAAAGAATCACCTGTCGCAATCATTCCTGTAACCACTTGGATTCCTTCAATATTTTTGGCCTGTGCTTCCGCAATTTCCAAAAGCTTTGGATCTGGTAAATAAGCCGGAGGAAGTCCAGGCACCTGACCGTATTCGTATCCAAACGCTGTCACGTCCACATCGTGATGGCGAACCTCTGTCGAAACCACAACATCGCCAACATTTAACGATTGATGAAATCCGCCGGCAGATCCCGTATTGATTACATAATCAGGCTTATAGCGGTCAAGCAGAAGTGCTGTGCTTAAAGCAGCATTCACTTTTCCGATTCCTGATTTTAGAAGGACGATTTCTTTTCCTTCGAACATTCCTTCAGTAAATTCACTGCCTGCAATCAGCTCGCTGTTTTGACCTTCAAGCTTTTCTCTTAATATATTTACTTCTTCTTCCATTGCTCCAATAATAGCTATTTTCATTGTGACAACCCTCTTTACTCTAAAATTACTGTTTTACTGCTTCCATAATCCATACGAATGGATTCATTTGTGTAAAGGTTACATGGAATCCATGCTTTTCGTATATTGACTTCATCACAACATGGGTTGTGTAATATTCTGTCTCAAGATCCAGAGCGAGGCTTAAATACTGCCTTCTTCTCGATTCTTCAATCTTCTTTATATACGCATCCCGGTCAGTGAAAACAGTATCAGCAAAGATTATTTTACCACCTTTGGCAAGC
The DNA here is from genome assembly GCF_037201815.1 of Metabacillus sp. FJAT-52054. Taxonomy (NCBI): domain Bacteria; kingdom Bacillati; phylum Bacillota; class Bacilli; order Caryophanales; family Bacillaceae; genus Metabacillus; species Metabacillus sediminis. Next base: position 2,666,125 of record NZ_CP147407.1, read on the forward strand.
ATGCTTCCATAAATCCCGACGGCTTTATCTTTTTCTTCATCCGTAAGGTGATGAAAAGCATAAGTACTTACTATTGAATCAATCTGCTCTGCAGGCTTTGGGAAATCAAGAAAGTCTCCATCTGAAATGAAAATGTCTGCAGGCAGCTTTTCAATTGCCTTTTCTCTCATAGCATTCGAGGGTTCAATGCCATATACCTTTTTGCCCGCAGCGTGCAGAAGAGCTGTCAGGTTCCCGGTACCCAGTCCGAATTCCAATACGGAGGATCCCGATCTTTTTGTAACTTCTTCAAGAATACCGCTGTAGTTTTGAAATACTTCTTTATATTCAACGTCATGTCCGCTGACGGTTGTATCATAATCAGAGGCCCATCCTTCAAACAACTCCAAAAATTCTCTGCCCATGACGACACGCTCCCTTTGAAAACTTAATAATTCCTATGAGTATAGTATGAATTAAAATAAATAACTGTTCAAAGATTATCATATTCCTGCAGTAACCTCAACCTAAAAGTTTTTGCCTATGCCGCTGCAGCAGTGTTTTTGGTAAACTGAGAGAGGAGAACAGAGGAGGCAGACATGGAATGAATTTTCAGCTTGATTATCTTAAAGATAAAGTAGAATTTTTTGAAGCTTCGAGCATAAAAGATCTGGAAACAAAAATTGCCGAGCAGATTGACCATAATAAAGCCATTATGATGGAGGTTCACTCGGTTACCCATCAAATGCATGTCCTTGAAGACGGGCGGAGATTTTACAGTGCCGTCGTTCATTTTAAAACGAACATGTAATTTCGCTTCCTGCAAAAAAGAACGCTGCCGTGAATCGGCAGCGTTCTTATCATTATTTCGGTTCAACTGTAAGGGGTTTCCATCCTTCATTTTCTATAAACTGAAGGGTTACTTCATATTTCTCATCCGAGTTCTTAGCAGAAACGGTTCCTTTTGCATCGTTCGGAGAACCATTATTTCCAATGAACCAGATCGTCATATTATCTTCCGGGATTCCAGTTGCTACACTCATCGCCTTGGTCATTTCCTGCCAATCCGCTGAGCCTTTATCATAAACTGTGGTATGTTCCCCTTTTTGTGAGGTACCGACAGGCTCCCATTCGGAGCTTTTTGTTTCCTTGTCCGCTTCTGCTGCTTTGTCTTCCTCGCTCTGCTTATTGTCATCAGCAGGTTTGGCTTCTTCCTTAGATGCCTCATCACCGGATGTATTTTGTGATTCTGTATCTTCTTTGTCTGTTTGCTCAGACGCAGTTTCTTCGCTTGTCTCTTCGCTTTGTGACTGCTGGTCAGAGATTTTGCTGCTGGAAGTCTGCTTCTTTTCGCCTCCAGTAATAAGCTGGTAGCCGACGGCCGCAATGAGAATGAGCACGACAGCGATCATGACATTCAATACGACATTAGTTTTTCTGCGCTTATCGCGGTTGCCATAGCGGGTTCTATTCATCATCTTCACTCCTCTTCCCACTTTCTTTCTGTACTATTCTATCAAAGGAGTATGAATCTAGCCAGTTTTGATTCAATAGAATCATTTCAGGCCGGCCGCTATATCATAAAACACCTGATTTGCAGCAGCTTTGCTGGCAATTGTATCAGCATCAACAACCACTAGAGCATACCTCGGGCTGTCTGATGGAAAATACCCGGCAAACCATTTATTGATCAGATTATGTCCTTCTGCGTCCTTTCTTCCTGTTTCTGCCGTACCTGATTTCCCGGACACTTCAAACGGCAGCGTCCTGAATCTAACTCCTGTGCCTTTTTCGTCAGATACCACCAGGCGGAGAAGCTTCTGGAGCTTTTGGACCGTATAATGATCAATGGATACGTTCGCAAGCTCTGAATTCGGAAAACGGTACATGGATATTCCATTTTTATACAAAATTTCCTCAGCCGTTTTCACTTCCATCCCTTTACCTCCTCTTGCAATCGTCGCCATCATATTCGCAATTGAAAGCGGAGTAACCTGGACATCTTTTTGACCAATGGCGGTTTGGGCAACGGCTTTAGGGGAGCCTTTGTCTCTGTTATCAGACCAGACAGTTCCCTGTTTTTCTTCTGGAAACTGCTTGAAGCCGCTGTAATGGAACACTGTGCCCTGCCATCCCACAGGGTGGACTAACCCCATTTTTTCAGCAGTCGTTTCCATATAATCCGGCACCTTTTTTATAAGCTGATTGGAAAGGACGTTAAAGGTATAATTGCAGCTTCTTGAAAAACTTTGATCAAAGCTCAGAGAACCCAGCTGGCGGTCTTCTTCAGCGCCGCCGTATGGATTCAGATTGCAATTATATCTGGCGGAGGGATGATCAAGCCCGTTCTCTATCGCTGCCGCAGCAGTCACAATTTTAAATATTGAGCCTGGCTTCATGCTCTCAAGCATATAGTTGCTTAAGCTTGAAGAGGACCCGTTCACATTGAGATCCGGCTTGCTCGCCATTGCCAGAAGGGAACTGGACTGGATATCTATTAGGACGGCTCCTCCTTTTTTGATGCCAGCCTGTGTAAGAGCTTTTTCCGTAAGCTGCTGCATGTCTGAATCGAGAGTAGTTTTAATTTTCACCGGATAGTGTGCGCTGGAATCGGCGATGTATTTGACGTTCACGCCAAAAAGAGGATTGTTATTCGCATCAACATGATACAGCAGCTTTGTCTCTGATTCCGGCAGCAAAAACGCATCAAAGGCCTTTTGCAGCCCCGCTGCGCCTATTTTCATAGTGAGCGGAAGCTTTTTATCAGGGTACCGCTTTTTCGCCGTCACAGGCATTTCAGCTGTATATCCAATGATGTGGGACGCTGATAATTCACTTGGCTTCTCTTGCACCATTACCCCATAAACACCAGGAAACTTAAATTCATTAATTTTTGTTAAATCAGATTGGGTAAGCTCCGCGCCATCCTTTTTTGACAAGATAACCGGTTTTTTTGCTCTGGAAACAAGGGAGTGAATAATTCCCTCTGACATCCCGGTTATGGAGGCAACTTTTTCGCTCGGCCAATTTAAGCTCTTAATAAACGGAAACAGCACAACGGATGGCTCAACCCCTGCAGAAAGCGGTTCACCCCTCCGATCGACAATGCTCCCCCTGCCATCATCAATTAATACGGATTGCGTTCGCTGTTTCACGCTCTCTTCAATCAAATTGATATGATGGCTTCCGAACGATTCAGTCCGAAAAAGCTGGAGTTCAGCAAGTCTTGCTGTCAAAATCAGCAGAAAAATGGTGATTACCACGCAAACAGATACGATTCTTTTTTTAATTGCACGCATAAAAAAACCACCTCGTCACCATTGTCGACGAGGCGGTCATTCTTTAATCGGATCTTACTTAATTTTTACAATTTTAACCTGCATTTCACCGCCAGGCGTTTGCACAGTTACTTCATCGCCCACTTGTTTGCCAAGAAGACTTTTAGCGATTGGTGAGTCATTGGAAATCTTTCCTTCAAAAGGATCTGCTTCCGCACTTCCCACAATTGTGTAAGATTCTTCTTCCCCATTTGGAAGTTCCTGGAACGTAACGGTTTTGCCAAGCGCTACTGAATTTGAATTCGATGTATCCTCGACAATGATTTTCGCATTGCGGATCATGTTTTCAAGCGTTGTAATTCTTCCTTCAACAAACGCCTGCTCTTCTTTAGCGGAATCATACTCGGAGTTTTCAGAAAGATCACCGAAACTGCGCGCAATTTTAATCCGCTCGACTACTTCTTTACGACGTACAGTTTTCATGTACTCCAATTCTTGTTCGAGCTTTTCTTTTCCTTCTTTCGTCATCGGAAATTCTTTCTCTACTGCCATCGATACTCACTCCTTCTGAAACAGCTGTCCCCCGAAATTTGGTATGTAAGACCTGTTAATAATACAAGAGCGAGGGCAATCATGCCCTCACACTCTTCTTTCATATCGAGAATTGGCGTTCAATCTGCCTGAGCGCGTCTTTTACATGAAACGTTTAACAATCTATACATAATATGGGCACAGTGCTCTATATCTATGCTATGTTATTACAAAATAGCGTTTTGTTCAAGAATTGTTTGAATTTTTGTTACCATTAAATCGATAGCCACGTGATTTTGGCCGCCTTCAGGGATGATAATATCTGCATAGCGCTTTGTAGGCTCGATGAACTGGTTATGCATCGGTCTTACAACGGACACATATTGTTCGATTACTGAGTCAATGGAACGTCCGCGTTCCTTGATGTCGCGGAGGATGCGCCGAATAATTCGAATGTCTGCGTCTGTATCCACATACATTTTAATATCCATAAGATCTCTCAGGCGTTCATCTTCCAAAATGAGAATTCCTTCAAGAATGATGACATCCTTCGGTTCGACCTCGATGATTTCCTCAGATCTTGTATGAATTTTATAATCATACACCGGTTTTTCGATCTTTTCATAATGGAGAAGCTTCTTCAAATGTTCAATCAGCAAATTGTTATCAAATGCCAAAGGATGATCATAGTTGGTGTTGAGGCGCTCTTCATAAGGAAGATGACTTTGATCCTTGTAATAATAATCCTGTTCAAGCATCATAATGGAATGTCCTTTAAAATGCTCGTAAATCGCTTTCGTTACACTAGTTTTTCCTGATCCGGATCCTCCGGCAACCCCGATTACAATAGGTTTTTTTACCATTTATCCTAGAACCCCTTTCTCATCATGTTGTAAGGATAAACAGGCCGGTCCAATGTAAATGTCACCGTTTGAAGAGGATGGCGTGCAGCATCCAGTTCATTGCCTTTTTCATCGTATACCGCTTCAATCACAGTACGGAAATTCTCAAGCTCCGGTCCGAAAAATTCAACTTCATCTCCCGGCTTAAAATAGTTCCGCTGCTGGAGTGTTACCTTCTTGGTTTCAGGATCATAATCCAGCACCATTCCGACAAAATCGTATGCCGTCTTTTTCCCATGTATGCCAAACATTTGCTCTTTGTGACCCGGCACTCCTTCAAAAAATGCCGTTGCCGTATCTCGGTTCGCACATTTATCAAGCTCTTCCAGCCATTCCTGCTGAATGACAAAATTGTCCGGATCTGCGCAATAGGCATCAATTACTTTGCGATACACGCTGACCACCGTTGCGATATAGTGAATGGATTTCATGCGGCCTTCAATTTTCAGGCTGTCAATGCCCATTTCAATCATTTTAGGGATAGACTCCACTAGTTTAAGATCTTTTGGACTCATGGCAAATGGAGAATCGCCATCCCCAAACAATGGAGTTTCCCGACCATCTTCCTGTTTGTAAAGATCATAATCCCAGCGGCAGGACTGGCAGCAGCCGCCGCGGTTTGAATCGCGGGCTGTCATATGATTTGAAAGAGTACAGCGTCCGGAGTAAGCGATGCACATCGCCCCGTGAATAAATGTTTCGATTTCAATATCCACTTTTTCCTTCATTTCGCGGATTTCATCTCCGCTTGTTTCACGTGCCAAAACAACCCGTTCAAGACCTTCTTCCTTCCAAAACTGAACAGCCTTCCAGTTGGATAAGGATTGCTGGGTGCTCAGGTGAATTTCAAGCTTTGGCGCAGCTGTTTTACATGTCTCTATAATGAGCGGGTCAGCTACGATAATTCCTGTAACCCCTGCTTCTTCAAGTCCTTTTAGATAATCGGCAAGTCCGTCCATATTTTCATTGTGAGCAAAAATATTCGTTGTCACATAAATTTTGGCATTGTACTGATTGGCAAACTGTACGCCTTCTGCCATTTCTTCCTGTGAGAAATTATCGGCATTTGAACGAAGTCCATATTCGCGTCCGCCGATAAAAACGGCATCTGCTCCATAACGGACAGCAATTTTTAATTTTTCCAGGTTTCCGGCCGGTGCCAGAAGCTCAGGCTTTTTAATTATGACCCGTTTTCCATCAACGATCTTGGAAATTGAATCTTTTAAGGCGTCCATCTGCGTGCCTCCCTATTTATTTTCATAGCTGAAAACGAGGTTTCTTAATAGACGGTTTCTTTAAAGAAGAATCCAGTATCCAGCGGACGGTGTACAGGCTGAATCTGCTTGATTTCTTCAAGAAGGGCGTCCCTCACCTCTTCATATTGGTCCCTTGCTTCGATGCAAAGGTCGATGGCTTTTCGATATTTTTTAGTTACTTCAATTATATAGTCACTCTTCTGGAGTATCCCGTCAATCTTGAAGGAATCCACTCCTGCATCGATGAGCTCCGGCAATTCATCAATGATGCACATATCATTTGGACTCATAATATGTGTGCCATTCTCATCTTCAAAAACAGGATATTTATTTTCCCGTTCTTTATCATGCAGCAACAGGCCGGTATCGACTTTGCTTTTATTCACAACTTCCATTTCTTTTCCCTGATACAAATAGTAGTTGCCTATAAGTGAGCGTTTGGATTGAAACATGCACGTCATGCCGTGAACCTGAATTTCAATTTCAACCTCTGCATTTTCCTTTGTTTCCACTATTGCATCCATATTCAGCTCTCTTGCAAGCACGGCTCTTTTTGCACCTTTCCGGCCCCAGTAATTGCAAGTATACCAGTTCGTTGCTGTTGTTTCTGTATTCCAGTGAAGCTTCATTTCCGGTACCGTTTCACGTGCAATCATTAAAACAGCCGGATCGCCAAATACAATCGCGTCAGCACCTGCATCTTGAAGAAACAGCATATAATCAGCTAATTCATCAATTTTGTCATTATGGAAAATGGCGTTCATAGCAGCGTATACTTTTACCCCTTTTTCATGGGCGATTCTGACCGCTTTTTTAAAATCTTCGCCTTTAAATTCACCTGCGAGACGAAGTCCGAATTTCTGTTCCCCAATAATAAATGCAGTTGCTCCCGCCTCAGCGAGCGGCTCCAAATCGTAAAGGCTTGAAGGCGTAACCAGCAATTCCGGTTTTTTCATTTTAGTTCACCTCTTTTAATGCTCACGGCAATGCCATCGCCGACTGGTATGATACACGTTTCATAAGAAGGATGGGACATAAGCCAAGTGTTGTAGCCCGCTATCTTTTTAACGAGGCTCCGTATCCGTCTATTATCAATCTGGTCCTGTTCTTCTGCTACAAGACCTTTAAATAAAATATTGTCGGTAATAATCATACCGCCTTCAGTCAGCATCGGCTCATACAGTTCAAAAAAGCGCTGATATTGGCCTTTCGCCGCATCAATAAAAAGTGCGTCATAAGGTCCTTCGCTTTCTATTGCATCAGAAAGTTCAAGGGCATCGCCAAAATGAACTCGGATTCTGCTGCTTAGACCCATTTGTTCGATTCGTAAAAGTGCCTGATCATATCTCTCCTGATCTCTTTCTATACTGACAATAGAGGCTTTTGGAACAGCAGATGCCATGCGGATGGCTGAATAGCCAATGGCAGTTCCAATTTCAAGTATATGATGGGGAGAATGAATCCGAAGAAATTGAAGCAATACTTCCATTCCCGCCGCTTCCATAATCGGAACTCCATGCTCGCTTGCATAGGCTTCCATTTCCTGAATAGCTGGTGGGCGATCGGGTATCATGCTTTCCATGTAGGTTTGAAGCTTTTGGTCAAGCACTAATTTTGCCTCCTTGCGCAAAAAGAAGAGTTCCTGTTAAGAACTCTTGCCTTTATTTAACACCATAGTCCTGTTCTTCATATAACCTGATATATTTTAGCATAAAAAAACGGGGAATGAAAATAAAATTCACTCCCCGTTTTCACTTATGATCCTTTTCTCGGACCGGTTATATGCTTTTCCTTCAGCTGGTTATGCTCTTTCAGCGTTCTGGAATAATAAACGGTTCCATCCGGTGCTGCGAGGAAATATAGATAGTCGGTGTTATCCGGCTTCAGTGCCGCTTCCATGGACATATTCCCGCTGTTTGAAATAGGTCCTGGCGGAAGGCCTTTGATTACATACGTATTATATGGAGAGGAGACCTTCAAATCTTTATAAGTAACCCGGTCTTTGTGCTCTCCGAGTGCATACAGTACCGTTGGATCTGTCTGCAAAGGCATGCCTGACTTTAAGCGATTAAAGAAAACACTCGCAATCTTTTTTCTGTCTACCTTTCCTGTTGCCTCCTCTTCGATAATCGAGGACATGGTCAGGAAATAATGAACACTCCATTTTTTCTCTTTCATTTGTGGCAGATAAGGCTTTATCCTCTCATCTGTCTCGCTGATCATCTTTTCAAGAATGGTGTCCAGAGATGTTTTTGGGTCCGCAAATGGATAAGTTGCTGGATATAAATAACCCTCAAGCTTATATTTTGCTGTTTTTTTATCAATTTCATTGGTTACGGTATTGGGGTATTTCTTTTTCATTGCTGCAATGAATGCTGGATCCTGGATCTTCTTTAAAACATCCTCTTTTGAGTATTCACTGTTATTTTCAATGATTGCTGCGATTTGCTTCATTTGATGGCCTTCAGGAATGGTAAACTGCATGGCAATGTTTTCTGCCATTTTTCCTGTTTTAAGGAGCTGAATCATGTCATCCATCGTCATAGATTTACTTAGCAAATAATCTCCGGCCTGAAAATTGGTTTCATTTTTAAATTTCACATAATATTTAAACACCCTGGCATCTTTAATGATTCCTTCTTCTTTAAGCTCAGCAGCTATCCCTGAAACAGATGATCCGAGAGGAATGGATACTTTTACTTGTTTTTTATCAGAAGGGTCCACTGGACTCAATGCGTTCTGAATATATATGATGCCTGCAAGAGCGATCGCAGCAATTGCGATCCCAGCCACAAGGACAATTCGCCATACAATTTTCCGGATTGATTTTGCCTCTTCCTGTTTTTCAAGCAGTGTTTTATGTATGGATGGTTTGTTTTGTTTTTGCTTCATCCTTTTCCCCCTTTCACTTCCGTATATTATACTACAAAATTCTACCCCATTCGTCACTATCTGAACAAAAAAAGAAGCCGGGAATACATCCCCAGGCTCCTTTTTATTTGCATTTAGTTTTCTTCTTCTTCCTCGTTATCGAAGAATGTGTTCATCATTTCTTCAATCATGTCCCACTCTTCTTCTGTTTCAATTGGCTGAAGCTCGCCATCTTCGCCATTTTCGCTTGGCGTGAAGCTTGATGCATGAATTTCTACATCCTCTTCATCCTGATCTTCACTGCTGATTGGGTAGTAAAGAACGTAGGATTTTTTGAATTCATCTGACTCAAATGTAAAAAGGATCTCGCAAAGCTGTTCGTTTCCGTTTTCGTCTACTACTGTAATCTGTTTTTCACCATGTTCCATGTCTATTCACCTCGTTAAGTAATCTCCGTTATCGGAGGCTGTCAAGATATCCTTGAAGGATCATGACAGCTGCCATTTTATCAATGACTTTTTTGCGTTTTTTTCTGCTTACATCCGCTTCAATGAGCATCCGTTCTGCAGCCATTGTCGTTAATCTCTCGTCCCAGAGAACAACGGGAAGCGAAAATGTCTCTTCCAGCAGGGAAGCGAATCTTTGACACGCTTCCCCTCTCGGACCAATTGTGTTATTCATATTTTTCGGAAGACCGACGACAATTTTGTCCGCCTCTTCCGTTTTAATGATTTCAGAAAGCCTAGTCAGACCATAGTCTCCGCCTTCTTCATTAATTTTAACCGTTTCGAGTCCTTGAGCTGTCCAGCCCATAAGATCACTGACTGCTACTCCGATTGTTTTCGTTCCGTAATCCAAACCTAATACTCGCATCTATTACTCCTCACGATGATTTTGCAGGTACGATTTAACAAGCTCTTCAATCAGCTCGTCTCTCTCAAGCTTGCGGATCAAGCTTCTTGCATCACGGTGACGGGGAATATAAGCCGGATCTCCTGAAAGCAAATAACCGACGATCTGATTGATCGGATTGTATCCTTTTTCCTTGAGTGCATCATGTACCGTAAACAAAACTTCGTTCACATCTGTTTGAACGGAATCGTCCGAAACGTTGAATTTCATTGTTTTATCGAATGAGCTCACTGTCTGCACCTCTTTCTCAAGTTCGCGCTCGAGGACTTGATCCTGCTCGTCCTGACTCTTATCACCATTCTACACTAAGAATGAGAATTATAAAACGGATTTAACCCATTCCTCTGCATAGTTTAAAGCAGATTCGAGTTTTTCAGGGTCTTTTCCTCCTGCCTGAGCCATATCCGGACGGCCTCCGCCGCCTCCGCCGCAGCGCTCTGCGACTTCTTTTACGAGCTTGCCGGCATGCAGGCCGCGGTCAATAAGATCCTTCGAAACACCGGCTGCAATATTTACCTTATCACCATTTGCAGCCCCTAAAACGATTACTGCAGATCCAAGCTTTTCCTTCAAATCATCCAAAATGGCACGAAGACTGTTCATATCCTTTGCGTTCACCTTGCTTGCAAGAAGTTTAACGCCATCGATTTCTTTTACCTGGTCCGTTAAAGAAGTGGCTTCAAGATTGCCAAGCTTTGAAGTAAGGGACTCGTTTTCGCGCTGAAGATCTTTCAGTTCGCCTGTAAGAGCATCAATACGGGCAGGAACCTCTTTACTGTTTGTTTTAAGCTTAGCAGCGGCCGCTTCCAGAATGGCAATTTGCTCATTCATCGTTTCATAAGCCGTTTTTCCTGTTACAGCTTCGATCCTTCTTGTACCTGCACCGATACCGGATTCAGATACAAGCTTGAACAAGCCGATTGAAGAAGTGTTATCCACATGGCAGCCTCCGCATAGTTCAAGACTGTACTTTCCAATTTGAACAACACGGACAATTTTGCCGTACTTTTCACCGAATAAAGCCATTGCTCCCATTGCTTTTGCTTCATCAATTGGTTTTAAGTCAATGTTTACACCGATGCCTGCCCAGATTTTTTCATTCACGATCTGCTCAATTTGTTTTAGCTCGCTATCTGTAATCTGGCCGAAATGGGAGAAATCAAAACGAAGGCGGTTTTCCGTCACCAATGATCCAGCCTGATTGACGTGGCCTCCGAGAACATCCTTCAATGCCTGATGCAGCAGATGAGTCGCAGTATGGTTCTTCACAACACCTTCTCTTACTTTACGGTCAACCGCAGCTGTGACGGAATCATTTGCTCTTAATGTTCCTTTTTCAACAATCACGCGATGCAGATTTTGCCCGTTTGGAGCTTTTTTAACGTCTTTAACGCGTGCGGTGAAATTTGCATTGGAAATGGTTCCTTCATCTGCAATCTGTCCGCCGCTCTCCGCATAAAACGGTGTCTGTACAAGGATAAGCTGGATTTCTTCCCCTTCAGATGCTTCTGAGACAAGCTCGCCATCTTTCACAAGGGCAGCAGCTTCAGTTTCAACAGTAAGGTGCTCATAACCGACAAACGTACTTTCCGTTGTGAGATCACCAAGTACTCCTCCCTGAACCTGCATGGAATCGACTTCCTGGCGAGCTGATCTTGCCCGTTCGCGCTGCTTTTGCATTTCAGACTCGAAGCCCTCTGCATCAATCTTCATTTGTTCTTCTTCTGCATATTCTTCTGTCAATTCAACCGGGAAGCCATAGGTATCATAAAGGCGGAAAACGTCAGTGCCTGGAATGACATCGTGTCCCGCTTCTCTTTGCTTTTTAATCACTTCAGATAAAATAGCCAGTCCATCATTTAACGTTTCATGGAAACGCTCTTCCTCGTTTTTAATGACTTTTTGTATAAACTCGGTCTTTTGTTTAACTTCCGGATAGAAGGCTTCCATAATTTCACCAACTACCGGTACAAGCTCATACATAAATGGGCGGTTGATATCAAGTTTTTTTGCATAGCGCACAGCCCGTCGAAGCAGACGGCGGAGAACATAGCCGCGGCCTTCGTTGGACGGAAGAGCTCCATCCCCTACTGCAAAGGATACGGTACGGATATGATCGGCAATAACCTTAAATGCCTCATCCTTCTCTTTGCTGTCATGGTACTCCATACCGGCAATTGCTGCAGTTGCTTCAATAATCGGCATAAAGAGATCCGTCTCATAGTTGGTCGGAACATTTTGAATAACGGAGCACATCCGCTCAAGTCCCATCCCTGTATCAATATTTTTCTTAGGAAGCGGAGTATAGGTTCCATTCGAATTATGGTTAAATTCAGAGAAAACAAGGTTCCATACTTCTAAATAACGCTCATTTTCGCCGCCTGGATATAGCTCGGAATCTTCCGGATCGTTCCCGTAAGCCTCACCGCGGTCATAAAAAATCTCCGTGTTCGGTCCGCTCGGGCCTTCGCCGATATCCCAGAAGTTCCCTTCAAGCCGAATGATGCGCTCTTCCGGAACGCCTACTTTAGCCGTCCATATGTCGAAGGCTTCATTGTCTTCAGGGTGAATCGTAACAGAAAGCTTTTCAGCGTCAAAGCCGATCCACTTCTCGCTTGTAAGGAACTCCCAAGCCCATTCAATTGCTTCTTCTTTGAAGTATTCTCCGATTGAGAAGTTTCCAAGCATTTCGAAGAACGTATGATGTCGTGCCGTTTTCCCTACATTTTCAATATCGTTGGTGCGGATGGATTTCTGCGCGTTGCAAATTCTTGGGTTCGCAGGAATCACACGTCCGTCAAAATATTTTTTCAGGGTAGCAACCCCGCTGTTAATCCACAAAAGAGAAGGATCTTCATGCGGAACAAGTGATGCACTTGGTTCTACTGAGTGGCCTTTTTCTTTGAAAAAATCAAGAAACATTTGGCGTACTTCTGCAGACGTTAAAAATTTCATTCATTTCTCCTCCTTAATATGTATGCCGGGCGGCTCCGAAAAACAAAAAACTCCCGTTCCTGTACAAATCCTTTAGATTTGCACAGGGACGAGAGTTGCTCGCGGTACCACCCTGATTATGGATTCCAAAACATCCATCAGCTTCATTGGACCTTAACGCGGTCTCAGGACGGCAGGACTTTTACCTGCACTCAGGAATAGCGTTCCGTCACCCTTCAATAAACACCCTTTCAGCCTTGGGGCATTCTCTCTGGAAATGGACTGTGACCTACTCGTTTCCATCAGCGTTTATTACCTATTATACCGTAGATTATAGACAATGGCCGCCCGCCTGTCAATCATGCCGGAGAAGCCGGACTCCATGCTCCAAAACGACCCTCAGGACAGCGGTGACAGGTACGGCGATAATCAGTCCGAAAATTCCTGCAAGCTCACCGCCAGCAGCGAGCGCCAGCATAATAACAATGGGATGCATATGCAGGCTTCTTCCAACAATCAGAGGACTGATTACGTTTCCTTCAAGAAATTGCAGAACCAAAATGATAATAACCACGGTAATCACTGTTTGAGTCGACATCGCTGCCGCCAAAATTAAAGCCGGAATAGCACCGATCACAGGGCCAAAGTAAGGAATCACATTTGTAATCGCTATAATCATTCCAAGCACAAGCGGATACTTTACCCCAAAAAACCATAAAGAGATAAACGCCAGCAGACCCATAATGACACAAACAAAAAACTGGCCCCGAATGTAGCTTCCGAGAGACTCATCTGCATCCCTCAGCAGCTCCTTCCCCCTCCTTCTCCACTTTTTCGGAGTCAAATACCAGGCAGCTTTTTTCAACAGTGAAAAATCCTTCAGCATATAAAAAACCAAAAATGGAATAAGTGTTAAAATTACCGCATTATCAAACAGTGACCGGATCGAGTAGATAATGCCGTCAATCATCCCTGAGATCCACTGCTCCGCCTCGCCAAGCAACCCCTCCACCCGATGATGCAGCCCCATCGGCCAATGATCCGTCTGATCCCTGATCATCGTAAGCCAGCCCTCATAAAGCTTCACCATCCGCGGCGCATTAGCCGACAGCTCCATCAGCTGATTAATAAGCAGCGGAATGCCCCGATAAAAACCATACCCAATCGAACCGAAGAACAGCAAATAAATAATGAGAATCGAAAGCGTCCTCGGAAGCCCCGTTTCATGCAGCTTCTCTACAATCGGATGAAGCAAATACGTGATAAAGGAAGCAATAACAAACGGCACGATAATGGCCTGCAGCATAATCCAGACTGGATTCCACACTACCCGCAGTTTAAGAAATAAATAAAGGGATAATAAAGACAGCAGAATAATTCCCGCTCTTAGCAGGATCTTTTTTTCTTTCACGGGGCATCCCCTCCGGAGATTAGTTTGGGGGATTTTTGGGGGGATTATGCAGGGGGCATTCGATTTACATATTGATTTTATAGGCAGTGGACCTGTGACTTCCTGTCGTTTCCAAGTTCAAGGATTTTAATAGCCTTTTTACAGTAGAGCTGGAAGACAGGTTTAGGAAGGATTTTGCTTCACGATTCGATATTAAGTTTTGAAACAAATAGCCGTAATCCTCCAATGCTTCAATATGTGCATCTTTAGAAGTGATCCCGCATAAACCGCACATCCACATTGAATTTTTCAGCCTTGTCATTGTTAACTTCGAACACTTCATACAACAGACCCCTGGCAAGATATTATGCGAGTGTATTTGATGCTTTGACATCATATTTTTTTCTAGATCTGAATGGGCGGACAATAATTTATTGCTTAATTCGGCTAGCTGTTCAGATGTAAGAATTTCTTTTTGGTATATCTTTTCTAGTTCATTTATTTTAAATGGGATTGTATTGCTATGAAGCACCTTATGGGGGATTTCATGATTATTCTTGGAGGTTTCAAGCATAGTACGAGGATTTCCAATCGCAACGAATTCCTGTATAGGAAGTACAGGAAGGCTGTATTTTCTTAACCAATTTACTAATTGCAGTCTTTGCCGTTTAACTTGCACAATTGGATCGGGAAAGGGCTCTTTTATATTATTCTGAATTCTTATGAGCTGGTTGAAATCAGAATCGAAAATCAGCGTCCCTGCTATATTCTTCACCTCAAAAATAGTAATAAAAGACCGAGACAGCAGCAGTACATCTATCTGAAAAAAATGGATGCCGTCATGCAGCCTTAAATCATGGAATATCTGATAGGTCTCTCTCGGAAGAAAGCTAAGGGGATATTCCATTTCCTTTTCTCCTTTAAATCCCGCTGATTGAATAGCTAAGTCTTGGAGAACAGCTTCGTACTTAGGATGTTTCGGATCGAGTCTTCTTTTTAATGCATGGAGTTGTTTTAGAGAACGAGGAATTTGCAGGGGTTTGATAATCATTTAAGATTCTCCTTCCGATGTCACTCATTAATTCCACTTACAAGGGAAAAACTCCTTCCTCTACGGACACAACAATTTTACGGGCATTTTCTTGTCGATTACGGGCAGCTATTTGTCGATTGCGGGCACAAATGTGTCGATTTCGGGCAATTCTATGTCGATTACAGCCAAACCGACACAACTATCTATTATCCGACAATTTTCCCAACCGCAAAACCACCCCACCCCAACAAAAAAAACCCCCGCAACACGCGGAGGTTTTCACCAACTGCTATTAAAACATTTTCTTCATCTGGCGCTGCCAGTTTTTTTTCATTTTGCGGGTGTTCATGCGTTTGCCGCTCATTGCGTAGGTTGCGGCAGCGCCGATTCCCATTGAAATTATTGAGGTCATGGTGCGGTTCATGGCGTTTTCCTCCTTTAATTTCGATTTTAGCTTACGGTACGGTCATGTTCGTCAAACAAGTCATCTAGTGAGCTTAAGGTACCGTCTTCTTCAACCTGATGGGTTAAAATCATTCCTTTGGATACCGAAAGCTCGATAAAGCAGCCCCAGCAGTAATACTGGTTTACTCCTATTTTTCCAAGGTCCTTGCATTGACAGTTCG
Source organism: Metabacillus sp. FJAT-52054 (assembly GCF_037201815.1). NCBI lineage: Bacteria > Bacillati > Bacillota > Bacilli > Caryophanales > Bacillaceae > Metabacillus > Metabacillus sediminis. Next base: position 2,681,837 of record NZ_CP147407.1, read on the forward strand.
GGCATTTTAACAAACCGGGCACACCTCACTCTTGAATCACATCCATGACGATGGCATCCTTGCTTACCATTAGTTCCTCGCTTAGGGGGTTTACTTTTTTCCGCCCTTCGGTTAAATCAGCGAAGAATCCGTCTGTCAGTTCGTATGCTACGATTGTGCCCAGTTGTTCTGTAAAATATACGTCTTCCAGGAGACCGAGCTGTTCGCCGGTTTTCGAGTAGACGGTTTTGTTAAACAGCTGCCCATTGCCGCGGAATCGATAATCTTCTTTTGCAGCAGCTGCAGGCTGCAGCTGTTCCGGATCTTTGACCATCACTCCGTCTTCTCCCACTGAATCTATACAGGCCAGCGGAATGAAGCGGTCTTTCTTGAATAGACCTTTGCCATCCAAGATAAGTCCGGAAACGTGCCCGTCTGTGCTGATGACTAAATCCGTAATTTTGCCTATGCAGGCAGCGTTTCTTGCATCAAAAACCGGAAGTCCCTTTAATGTTCCGTATGTCCGCAAGATGATCTCCCACCTTTCCGAACACACTTAGGATTCTTCCTCCAGCATTAAGTCATACAGCGTAACGTTTTCCATTCCGCTAAAAAGTTCTTTAGGCAAAAGGTTTGACATTTTCCAAATGTGGTATTTAATAACAAGCAATCATACCAATATCGAGGACGTGATTTTATGAATGAACATAAAGATGTCGAGGTTAGAGAGAAGAGAAAGGATTCAAGTCTTGTTGCATCTACATTTATTAAATACGCAGCGTATTTGATCATCTTTTTTGGAATCATTTGGTTTTTGATCAGCTATATTTTACCGATGTTTAATTAATAGAAGCCAAAAAGCCGCCTGTCATCCAGCAGGCGGCTTTTTTTACATAAAATCAAATGGTGTTATATTTTCCATTCCAATATTCGCATCGCTTACATCAAACGGCAGGAGCTTCTGAAGTTCATCTTCTTCTTCTGTAAATTTATTCAGCCTCTGTTTTAATGAAGTTTGGCGCTCAAGCTGATCTCTGTTTTCAATTCCGCGTATAAAGGCTTCTTCTTCCCCGCACATGATCAGGAATTTTTTGCTTCTAGTGATCGCGGTGTAAATCAAATTCCTGCGCAGCATACGGTAATAGCTCTTTACAACAGGCAAAACGACGATTGGAAACTCGCTTCCCTGCGATTTATGGATCGAACAGCAGTAGGCGTGGGTGAATTGCGAAAAATCGGACCGGGTATAAGTGACTTCGTTTCCATCAAAGGAAACGACAATCATATCTTCTTTTTCCGTATTCTCTTTCGCGTAAAAGATGGATTCAATTTCGCCCATATCCCCGTTAAAAACGTTGCTTTCCGGCTGATTGACAAGCTGGAGCACTTTATCGCCGATCCGGTAGACGAGGTCGCCGAATTTCATTTCCCGCTTCGTGCTTGAGGCCGGATTAAAAATATCCTGCAGCAGAATATTGAGCTGGTCGATTCCCGCCGGTCCTCTGTACATTGGCGCCAGCACCTGAATATCCCGGGCCGTAAAGCCCTTTTTCTTCGCATTCTCCACCACTTTCCGAACAACCTCTTTAACCTGGCCGGAGGCGCATTTAATAAAGGAGCGGTCTGAGGTCGGGGTTTTCAAGTCGGACGGGGTTTTCCCATCTTTTATGTGGTGAGCGAGCTCGATGATCGATGAACCTTCCGCCTGGCGGTAAATATCAGTCAGCCTGACAGTCGGCACTTCCTTCGAGGCAAGCAAGTCCCTTAAAACCTGACCGGGGCCGACAGAAGGAAGCTGGTCTTCATCGCCTACCATGACTACCTGGATCTGCTTAGGCAGTGATTTAAAAAGCTGATTGGCGAGCCAGATATCGACCATGGACATTTCATCAATGATCAAAAGTTTTCCTTCAATCGGATTGTCCTCATTGCGGTCAAATCCCTCCGATCCGTTCCAGCCAAGAAGCCTGTGAATGGTGACGGCGGGCATTCCGGTTGACTCGCTCATTCTTTTTGCAGCCCGGCCTGTAGGCGCGACGAGCAAAATCGGAAAAGGCTCATCCTTTTTATATTCGCCTGGATCCAATGAGCAGCCGTGCAAGTCAGAGTATAGTTCCACAATCCCCCGAATGACGGTTGTTTTGCCGGTACCGGGTCCGCCTGTTAATAGCAGCATCGGTGTCATAAGCGCTCTTTGAATTGCTTCCTTTTGGCTTGATGCGTATGTAACCTTCATTCGTTCCTCGAGATTGCCGAGGGAAAGGAGAAATTCAGATTCCGGAAATAAGTCGTCATATTCCGTTTGCTCCAGGATTTGCTGGATGTGCTCGGCTACTTTCTTTTCAGAGTAGTAAAGGATTGGAAAATAGATCCTTCCTTCATCCGCAATGAGCTGTTTGCTCTCAGCAAGAGCGGCAATTTGAGCAGAAATGCTTTCAGCGTTTACCTGTCCTTTATTTGAGGCGCTAAGGAGCTGTCTTGTCTTCTCAACCAGCTGGTTCTCGGTGAGGTAGACATGTCCTTCCTGTGAACTGGACTGTTCAATGGTATATAGACAAGCGGCGTTGATCCGTTCAGGACTGCTGCCTGATATTCCTAAATGATGCGCCAGTTCATCTGCTTTTCCAAAGCCTATTCCCTCAACGTCTTTCACAAGCTGGAAGGGATTTTCCTGGATCTTTTCAAGCGTCTGATCCTGATATTGCTGGTAAATTTTCATCGAAAGCTGCGGACCGAATCCAAATTGGGACAGGGAAATCATGATTTGCTCCAAACCCTGGTGCTGCTTTAACGTTTGGGCAAGGATATCGGCTTTTTCCTTGTTTACCTTAGGAATTTTATGAAGGACAGACGGATCCTGCATGATTTTTGAAATGGCGGATGTTCCAAGCTCCCCCACAATGATTTCAGCCGTTTTTTTTCCGATCCCTTTAAACAAATCGCTGGACAGGTACTGAATGATTCCTTCTTCTGTATTGGGGATATCTTTTCTGAAGTGGTCGGTCTGAAACTGCATGCCGAACTTCGGATGATGCTTGACGGCTCCATAAAAAAGGTAGGTCTCTTCTTCAGCAAGGAGAGGAAAATATCCGGTTACAGTGATTTCTTTCTCATCAAATTCCAGATTGGACTCCAGCAATTTTGCCTTCAGAACGGTATAGAGATTCTGTTCATTATGGAAAATAACCGCCCTGATGACCGCTTTAACATAAGGCTTTTCCTCATGATTAGCGCTGGAAAGCTCATCCATCGATATTTGCATTGCTTTTTCCTCCCCTCCTGCATGATTGCTTCTTTAAGATTTCTCCAGTGCATCCGCCATTAGCTTTTTGCCGTTCAATGCCAATACATGATCAGGCTGAATGGAAACAGCCTTTGAAAACATTTCATAGGCTTCCTGTCCTTTTTCTTCAAAGGAATAGGCTACTCCAAGGTTATAGTAGGCATCTGCGTGATTGGGCACAAGCTCGATTACGTGCCGGAACTCTTTTGCAGCATGCTCGATTTGTCCTTGTGATGCCAGACACAATCCGTATTGGAAACGTGCATCCGCATCTTCTCCGTTCATTTCAACCGCTCTCATAAAGTACGGAAGTGCTAATTTCTCTCTGCTGAGCTGGACGAGGGACATTCCTGTCATAAAATAAGCATCTGCTTCTTCAAGCCCATCATTCATTGCTGATGTAAATGATTTTGCCGCTTTATCAAATTCGCCTTTCTCGTAATAAACATTGCCTTTACCGTATTGGGCAGTAGCCAATTTAGGATCCAGCTCAAGGGCTTTGCAGAAAAAGTTTTCCGCTTTGCTGAATTCATTAATGGAAGCCAGAAGGTTGCCGAAATTTACATATAAAACCGGGTTGGAAGGGTCTTCACTGATTGCTTCCGTAAAATATTTAGCTGCCTGCTCCAGCTCTCCCTCCTGCATGGATTGAATGCCTAACTGATTTTTATCCATCATCATTCTCCTAACGTTATGTAAAGTAAAAAGGACTGCTCAAATTTCGCCAGACCCATTCATACAGCGCTAGGCTGATTGGCCGAACATCCTTCGAGACAGTCCTGCTGTGCATTATCCCACGTACATTAATTTTTCGCTGTCTTTGAATACTTCATCGATCGTTCCTCCGCCCAGGCACACATCACCGTCGTAAAATACAACGGCCTGGCCTGGAGTCACCGCTCTAATCGGCTCGGCAAACGTTACTTTGGCTGTTGTTTCATCGAGCATGGTAACCGTTACTTTATTATCGCTTTGACGATAGCGGAATTTAGCTGTGCAATCAAGATCGCCTTCGGGTGCTTGACCTGAGCCCCAGCTGATGTCGGTTGCGATAATCGAGTCTGAATAAAGAAGGTCATTGTGGAAGCCTTGATCAACGAATAGAATATTGCGTTTCAGGTCTTTTCCAATGACAAACCACGGTTCGCCGCTTCCGCCGATGCCAAGTCCGTGCCTTTGACCGATCGTATAATACATCAAGCCATCATGCTTGCCCATTTTTACACCTGACAAGGTTTGCATTTCTCCAGGCTGAGCAGGAAGGTAGCCTCCCAGAAACTCTTTGAAATTCCGTTCACCGATAAAGCAGATTCCTGTGCTGTCCTTTTTAGCCGCTGTCGCCAATCCAGCTTCTGCAGCTATTTCGCGGACCTTGGATTTTTCAATTCCGCCGAGCGGGAACATCACCTTTGAAAGCTGCTCCTGTCCGAGCTGATTTAAGAAATACGTTTGATCTTTGTTTTCATCGATGCCGCGAAGCATTTTATAAACGCCGTCCCGTTTTTCCACTCTTGCATAATGTCCTGTTGCAAGGTAATCGGCGCCGAGAGACATGGCATGCTCAAGAAATGCCTTGAACTTGATTTCTTTGTTGCACATCACGTCCGGATTTGGCGTTCTGCCTGCTTTATATTCATCAAGGAAATAGGTAAATACCTTGTCCCAGTATTGTTTTTCAAAATTTACTGCATAGTAGGGGATGCCGATCTGGTTGCATACCCGGATTACGTCGTTGTAGTCCTCCGTGGCTGTACAAACGCCGTTTTCATCGGTATCATCCCAGTTTTTCATAAAAATGCCGATCACATCATAGCCTTGCTCCTTTAGCATGAGCGCTGCGACAGATGAGTCAACTCCTCCTGACATTCCGACTACTACACGCGTGTCTTTTATTGCTTTTTCCATTTGCTCTCACCTCTATTCTAAGCTGTTATTCTTTTTACGATATCGGCTATTTTATGAGCAGCCTGCTCAACCTCTTCAACGGTATTCCCAAGTCCAAAGCTAAAGCGAATGGACGATGCCGGACGTTTGGAATTTTTTCCATACATAGCTGTAAGCACATGGGAAGGATCGATTGAGCCAGCCGTGCATGCAGATCCGCTTGACGCTGAAATTCCTGCTAAATCCAGGTTAACGAGAAAGGATTCAACATTTGTACCCGGAAAATATACATTCAGGACATGCGGGAGGCCTTTTTCAAGTGAACCATTCACTTCAAATGAAACCCCGTGGCTGCGAAAAACTTCAGCCATCTTATTTTTCATGGCCGTAAATTCCCGCAACTTGTCTTCCCTGAAATCTTCAGCCAGTAAAGCTGCCTTATGCAATCCCGCTGCTCCTGCTGCATTTTCAGTCCCTGCCCGTCTTTTAAGCTCCTGCTCACCGCCGAAAACACGGGGCTTCAGCTTAAGTCCGGTTTTAACATACAAAAAGCCAATCCCTTTAGGTCCATTAAGCTTGTGACCCGAAACTGACATCAAGTCGACCTGCAGCTCCTGTACATTCAAGCTTAATACACCAAACGCCTGAACGGCATCTGTATGGAAGACTGCCTGATGATTTTTAAGCCGTTCGCCGATCTCCTTTATCGGCTGAATGGTTCCAACTTCATTGTTTCCGTACATAACGGTAACAAGAATGGTTTCTTCGGTAAGCGCCTGATCGAAATCCTGCAGGGAGATTTCTCCAGCTTCATTAACCGGAAGATACGTAACCTGGAATCCTTCCTTCTTCAAAAACTCACATGTGTGAAGAACAGCATGATGCTCAACAGCCGTCGTGATAATGTGATTTCCTTTGGAGCGGTTTGCGTATGCGCTCCCGAGGATGGCCAGGTTATCGGCTTCTGTTCCACCGCTTGTAAAAATAATTTCGTTAGCCTTCGCACCGATTATTGAGGCAATCTCCTCTCTTGCTGTATCCAAAATACGCCGGCTTTCTCTGCCATGCGCATGGATGCTTGATGGATTGCCGTACGTTTCGGCCATAAATGAAGTCATCGTATCTATTACAGCTGGATGCATCGGTGAAGTCGCTGCATGATCCAGGTATATTCGTGACATGTTCTCACCTCTTACAGGTTAAATGTAAAACATATAAGATTCCTGCTCGCCATCGGAATAGCTCGCAAGGTCTTCAAGAGTCGTACTGTCCAGTACATCCTTGACAGCATCCCGGATCCGGATCCATAACTGCCGTTTAGCCGGCTCTTCATCCTCCAAAACTTCTACAGGGCTGATCGGCCCTTCCAAAACCCGGATGATGTCCCCGGATGTGATGTTCTCAGGCTCATCTCCAAGTACATATCCGCCATATGCGCCTCTGATGCTTTTGACAAGTCCTGCGTTTCTCAAAGGAGCAATCAGCTGCTCTAAATAATGCTCGGATAAATCATTTGTCTGAGCGATGCTTTTAAGCGAGGTTGGTCCTTCGCCGTGTTTTTTTGCTAATTCAATCATAATCGTCAGACCGTATCTGCCTTTTGTCGATATTTTCAACCAAAACACCCCTAATCCGGTATCATTCAATATAATCAGACTGCTCTATATCACAAAAAATCTATAGAAATTCACACATCAAGCAAGAATTTGCTGTTTATGCATCTTTGTAATTCCATGAAAACCTATGTCATTATACCATATTTAAGAGGGTGTCCGCTTGAAAACCGCAGGACCGATTGGAATATTATAATGAATTCAAGCTTCCATTGCAAAAATTCCGTACCGCAAATCAGCTGCCTGCAAACAAAGTGAAAACGTACTATAATAGGGAGCACACATGATACTTTTGGGAGAGATTGAATTGAAGCCTCTTGCTTATCGAATGAGACCAAGAAAATTGGATGAAATAATTGGACAAGAGCATTTAGTTGGTGAAGGCATGATCATTTCCAGGATGGTCAATGCCAGACACCTAAGTTCGATGATTCTTTATGGACCGCCCGGGATTGGAAAAACCTCCATTGCAACAGCGATTGCCGGAAGCACAGAAACGGCATTCCGGACATTAAATGCGGTCATTCATAATAAAAAAGATATGGAAATTGTCGTTGAGGAAGCGAAGATGTCAGGAAAAGTCATCTTGATTCTCGATGAGGTCCACAGGCTGGATAAAGCGAAGCAGGATTTTCTATTGCCTCATTTGGAAAACGGGAGAATTGTGCTGATTGGAGCTACTACGAGCAATCCCTATCATGCCATTAACCCTGCGATCCGCAGCAGATGCCAAATATTTGAACTGAAGGCTTTGACGGAGACAGAAATTAAGGAAGCCCTGTCAAATGCAATCGTGGATAAGGAACGGGGTTTTGGAGAAAAACACATTTCTATTTCTCCCGAAGCCCTGGATCACCTGGCTGCCGGAAGCGGCGGAGACGTAAGGTCATCTCTTAACGCATTGGAGCTTGCGGTTCTTTCAACACCTAAAAATCCGGAAGGCGTCATCTCGATCGATTTAAAAACGGCCGAGCAGTGCCTGCAAAAGAAGGCATTTGCTCATGATAAAGACGGCGATGCCCACTATGATGTCCTTTCAGCTTTTCAAAAATCCATCCGCGGCTCAGATGTTAATGCAGCCCTTCATTACTTAGGCAGATTAATAGAAGCCGGAGACTTGGTGAGCATCGCAAGGAGATTGCTCGTCATTTCTTATGAGGACATCGGGTTGGCGAGTCCTCAAGCTGGTGCAAGAACGCTCGCAGCAATTGAATCAGCTGAACGTCTCGGATTTCCTGAGGCAAGAATTCCCCTTGCGAATGCAGTCATTGAATTGTGCCTATCTCCAAAATCCAATTCTGCTTATAAAGCATTGGATGAGGCGCTTGCAGACATCCGATCCGGCAAATCCGGAGATGTTCCGGCACATTTAAAGGACGCCCATTATAAATCTGCGGGAAAACTCGGCCGCGGAATCGGCTATCAGTACCCGCATGACTTTGAAAACGGCTGGGTCAAGCAACAATACCTGCCGGATTCCATTAAAAATAAAACCTATTACACCCCAAAAACAACCGGGAAATTTGAACAGGCTCTTGCACAGGTCTACAAAAAGCTAAATGGACAGCAGCTTAAATAACAAGGGGCTGTCCAGAAAGTAGTTTTCAAAGCTGCTTTCGCTTTTGAATATGGATTGGTTGGGCTACTATTAAACTAAAACAGGGAAACGCTTAAAATGCGTCTCCCTGTTTTAGTTATTTTAGTTATTGTACTTTTCAGACGACCCCTTGTTCCCTAACACTTAAGCCTGGTTCACCGGCCGCACAATCACTTCATTCACATTCACATGATCCGGCTGGGACACGGCATAAAAAACAGACTCTGCGATGTCTTTCGCTTCAAGCACCTTCATATCTTCAGGAATCATTTTCTTAAACATCCCTTGAACTTCCTCATCCGTAATATGGGTTGTCAATTCAGTCTGCACGGCTCCCGGAGATATATTCGTAACCTTAATAGCCGTTTCCGCCAATTCCTTTTCCATTCCCATGGACAGGGCCCGAACAGCATATTTTGTAGCACTGTAAACAGCGGATGTCGGGAATACTTCATGCCCTGCTACAGAGGAAACGTTCACTACATGTCCTCGTCCGGCTTCAAGCATTCCCGGAAGTACAGCATGCACTCCGAACAATACTCCTTTAATGTTCACATCCACCATCTGCTCCCATTGATCAACAAGGTCATTTTTAAGGAAAGACAGCAGCATGACTCCTGCATTGTTAATAAGGATATCCACTTGTCCGAATTTTTCTTTCGCCTGTTTCACAAGCTGCTCTACATCTTCCCTTGATGTTACATCCGTTGAGATAGCAAGCACTTCCGATGAAAAGGATTCTTTCAGCTCGTTTGCCAATGTGGAAATACGGTCTTCGCGGCGTGCTGCCAGAACAATATTTGCTCCTTCAGAAGCCAATTTTTTCGCGATCGCTTCTCCGATCCCGCTGCTTGCACCCGTAATAATTGCTGTTTTTCCTTTAATTGAATTCATGATTATCTCTCCCTTATATTCGACTCCCTATCTTTACCCTTTTTCAACTGGAAATAACAAAAAGGAGAGCATTAAAAAAAGCAGCATCAGTGGCTGCTTTAATCATTTACCCGGCTTATTTTAATATCTTTAAGCAATTTCATAATCACATGGCCGCCCATAATGAGGCCTGCAACAGAGGGAACCCAAGCGTTGGAAGAAGGCGGCATTTTTGCTTTGCGGATAGGGGCATCCTCTTTACCAACCACCTTGCGGACATCCTCGCGGATCACAATTGGGCTTTCATCCGAAAACACAACCTCAATCCCTTTGTGAATTCTTTCTTTTCTCAGTCTCGTGCGGATGACTTTGGCTATTGGATCTGTATGGGTTTTTGAAATATCCGCTACTTTAAACCTTGTCGGATCGGTTTTGTTTGCAGCACCCATACTGGAGATAATCGGAATGTCTCGTTTCAGGCATTCTTTCATTAAATGAATTTTGTATGAAATGGTGTCTGATGCATCAATCACATAGTCCAGCCCATAGCTGAAAAATTCCTCATAGGTTTCTTCCGTATAAAACATTTTCAGTGAGATTACTTCACACTCAGGGTTAATTTCCTTTACGCGGTCTCTCATTAAATCCGCTTTCGGCTTGCCCACTGTAGACACAAGCGCGTGAATCTGGCGGTTTACATTGGTGATATCCACATCATCTTTGTCCACTAATATTAAACGGCCAACTCCTGAGCGTGCGAGAGCTTCTGCCGAAAAAGAGCCGACCCCGCCGATTCCGAGTACAGCAACCGTACTGTTTTTTAAGATTTCAATGCCTTCCTGGCCAATCGCTAGTTCGTTTCTGGAAAACTGGTGCAGCACATTCATTCACTCCATTGCTGTATGTTTTATTGGTTTTTTACCTCATAAAAAACTGCATGAGCACCCTTGCCCATGCAGTTTATTGATTATTTCGATGGGCTAAGTCCCAATCGTGCCGTCGTGTTTATCCTTTGTTTTGAACCCGCTCTCAGCAGGTGGGTGCCCTGTTTTGAAAGTTCGCAAGTCCTTATAAAAGGCATTTGCTCATTTCAAAAACGCAAGCTCCCAATCAAAAAATTGTTCGGTCAAAATGCAAGGTATCCAACGAACACATCAGGACTCTTCCCCGTCTTTTAGAAGATTATACTATATGGATTTTCCGTTTTCAAGGGAAAACAGGAGGGGCAGTCCTCCTGTTTTCTGTGTTCACTTTGTCTTTCTGGCAATATGAAGATCGTCAAGCTGGGCGTCGCTTGCCTGGCCAGGAGCATCCGTCATCATGCAGCTCGCACTCGCTGTTTTAGGGAAGGCAATGGTATCGCGCAAATTGGTTCTACCCGCAAGCAGCATTACAAGGCGGTCAAGACCGAGGGCAATTCCGCCATGCGGAGGAACGCCATACTCAAAGGCTTCAAGCAGGAATCCAAATTGATCCTCTGTCTGTTCCTTGCTCATGCCTAGCAGGGTAAACATTTTTTCCTGAATTTCTTTTTCAAAAATACGGATGGATCCTCCGCCAAGCTCATAGCCGTTCAATACTAAATCATATGCTTGTGCGATCATTCCTGCAGGATCGCTTTCAAACTTATCCAGATGCTCGCGCACAGGCATCGTGAACGGGTGATGGGCAGCGTAGTAACGGTTTTCTTTTTCATCGAATTCCAGAAGCGGCCAGTCCACTACCCATAGGAAGTTGAACTTGCTTTCATCAATCAGTTTAAGTTCTTTCCCCAGTTTTAGACGGAGCGCGCCAAGAGAATCGGCTACTACTGATTTCCGATCTGCAACGAAAAGCAGCAAATCGCCAATTTCTGAATCAGCCGTTTGAATTAAAGCCGCTTGCTCTTCCTCTGAGAAGAACTTCGCGATTGGTCCTTTTAAGCCGTCCTCTTCCTGTTTCAGCCAGGCAAGCCCTTTTGCGCCGTATGGCTTAACGAATTCAGTAAGGGCGTCGATATCTTTTCTGGAATATTTTGAAGCACCGGCTTTTACGGTAATCAGCTTCACTTCTCCTCCAGATTCCACAGCGCTGCTGAATACTTTAAAGCCGCTGTCTGCCACAAGCTCTGAGACATTTACAAGTTCCATTCCGAAGCGCGTATCAGGCTTGTCGGAACCGAAGCGGGACATGGCTTCATCAAAGCTCATTCTTGGAAGAGGAAGAGAGATTTCCATCCCCTTCGCCTCTTTCATCACGTGAGCCATCATGTGCTCTGCCATTTCCATAATTTGATCCTGGCTCATGAAGGAGGTCTCAATATCCACTTGGGTAAATTCAGGCTGGCGGTCTGCACGCAAATCTTCATCACGGAAGCAGCGGGCGATTTGATAATACTTTTCAAACCCAGATGCCATCAGCAATTGCTTGAAAAGCTGCGGAGATTGAGGAAGCGCATAAAATTCCCCTTCATGGACACGGCTTGGTACAAGATAATCACGTGCACCCTCTGGTGTGCTCTTCGTCAAAATCGGGGTTTCAACATCCAGAAAACCATCATTGTCAAGGAAAGAACGAATGGCCTTTGTCACATCATGACGCATTTTAATTGTATTGAATAATGCAGGTCTTCTTAGATCTAAGTAGCGGTATTTGAGGCGAACATCCTCTGATACTTCTTCCGATTTATCCTCGATCATAAAAGGAGGGGTTTTAGAAGCGTTTAGTATGGAAACGGATGAAGCGTGCACTTCAATGCTCCCTGTTTTTAAATTCGGGTTAACGGTTCCCTCCGCTCTTTCCGTTACAGTCCCTTCAATATCAAGGACATATTCACTGCGTACATTGTTTGCCGTCTCCCAGGCTCCTTTTGCCTCTTCAGGATTGACAACAATTTGGACGATGCCCGTTCTGTCGCGCAAATCAATAAAAATCAGTCCGCCAAGATCGCGTCTCTTCTGAACCCAGCCTTTCAAAACTACTTTTTCGCCAATGGCTTCCGGTGCAACTTCCCCGCAATAATAAGTCCTTCCAAACATGTAAACCTCTCCTTACTTTCAATTAAAATCGTTTTAATCAGTGAAACTTATTTCCCGTTCTTTCGGGATAAAATGACTTCCGCAAGGTCTGATATGGAAACTTCCTGCTGCTCTCCTGATTCCATATCTTTTAGCGTAATCGCTTCTCTTTCAAGCTCATCTTCACCAAGGACCGCGACAAATCGAGCCTGTAAACGGTCTGCTGATTTGAACTGGCCTTTCAGTTTTTTGTTCTCGTAGTCTCTTTCAGCGGACAAGCCCGCTTTTCTCAGATGATTTAGAATCGAAACGGAACGGTCTTTTGCCTTGTCGCCCATGTATGCAACATAACAATCAATTGCGGACTGTATAGGAAGCTCTGCCTGTTCAGCATCAATCGCTGCGAGGAACCGCTCCAGACTCATCGCAAAACCGATTCCGGGAATTTCCGGTCCGCCCATCTCTTTTACGAGACCGCTGTAGCGGCCGCCGCCGGCAAGAGTCGTTATAGCACCGAATCCTTCCGCGTTGCTCATAATTTCAAAAGCGGTATGATTGTAATAATCAAGCCCGCGTACAAGGTTTTTATCAACCGTATATTCAACGTCCAGTTCTTCCAGGTAAAATTTCACCTTTTCGAAATACGCTGCGGACTCTTCATTTAGATATTCAAGAATGGATGGCGCCGATTGAACAAGCTCATGCTCCCGGTCTTTTTTGCAGTCAAGAATTCTAAGAGGATTTTGAGCAAGACGCTTTTGGCAGTCTGCACAGAACTCCCCTATTCTTGGCTGGAAATGCTGAACAAGCGCTTCTCTGTGTGCCGAGCGGCTATCCTGATCCCCAAGGCTGTTAATGACAAGCTTTAAGTTTTTCAAACCGGCTTTTTGATACACGCTCATTGCCAAAGAAATAACCTCTGCATCAATTGCTGGATCCTCGCTGCCAATCGCTTCGATACCGAATTGAACAAATTGACGGTAGCGGCCTGCCTGTGGTCTTTCATAACGGAACATCGGTCCAATGTAGTAAAGCTTGACAGGCTGCTGCGCTGCTGCATGCATTTTGTTTTCTACAAAAGATCTTACAGCAGAAGCTGTTCCTTCCGGACGAAGGGTAATGCTCCTTCCTTTGCGGTCTTCAAAGCTGTACATTTCTTTTTGTACGATGTCCGTTGATTCGCCGACGCTTCTTAGAAATAATTCTGTGTGTTCAAAGATTGGGGTTCTTATTTCCTTGTACTGATAAATGCTGCAAACTTCTCTTGCAATATTTTCAATAAATTGCCACCGCTCAGATTGTCCCGGCAAAATATCCTGTGTCCCTCTTGGAACTTGAAATGCCATTTTTCATCACTCCTGCGTTCTTAAAAATAATGATTCTGATAAAATCCGCTTCCAGCACTCTTTTTTCAGCGGTAACTCCCGAAATCACATCGCGTTCCAATCAGCTTCGAACTTTAATGAGCTAAAATAAAAAAACTCCCATCCCTGCATTATCGCAGGGACGAGAGTTAATACCCGTGGTTCCACCCTAGTTGAAGCCTCATGATTCAGGCTTCCGCTCATAACCTTTAACGCCGGCTGCGTCCTTATCCTACTAAGCTCCTGCTTTTCAGAAAGAAACCTAAGGAGTGTTCGTTCATTGGATCATCATGGAGAAATGCTTTCAGCCAAGGCATTTCATCTCTTTCCACGTGTAGTTCCAGCTACTTTTCTCCCTCACTGGTTGTTCATATGTATAACCTTCAAGATTCGAATTTTATCTTATCATACGCATGCACGCTTGTCATGTCAAGATTGGTGTAAATGTTTTTTCAAATCTCTTACCTCTCTTAATGTTAAACCAAATTCCGAAGCAAGCTCCATTGGGGCGCTATCCTTTTCCACCTTTGAGAGGGCATGCAGGTCGGCTGAAAACAAATTTCCCGGTGACTGATGGGCCCTTTCTCCTTTTTCACTGTATCTCATTCTGAAAGCCCCTTTCGTAAGATTCATTTTAGCCTGCCCAAATTGACGAAAAATTATTTCAAACGAACCAGGGATTTGACGATATAATGATAGAAGTGAAGGTTAAAAAGGGGGTTCTTATGTATAAAAAAATAGTTAGCGCAGCTTTGTGTGCGATTCTGCTCTTCTCACTCATTCCAGCAGAGCCGTTTTATGCAGAGGCTGCTCCGAAGGAAACGGCGAAAATTTTAAATGACACCCTTAATATTCGCAAAGGACCAGGATTAAGCTATGGAATTGAGGCAATTGCACGCAAAGACGAGAAGTATGGTGTTCTTGAAAAAAACAAGGAATGGGTAAAGCTTGATCTGCCTGGAAACCGGACAGGCTGGGCGGCCACTTGGCTTGTGGAAATTCAGTCCCCATCACAAGTAAAAACCGTATACTCAAATGCCGAAGATGTCAGGATTCGCAAGGGACCGGGAACCGGCCATGCAATCGTCGGCACCTTCCCTTATGGAAAACAGGCTGTGCTTCTGAAAAAAGAAGGGGAATGGACAAACATCTCGTTTAACGGGATAACTGGGTGGATTTCCTCCCGCTATGCTTCTTCATCCATTAAGGATTCGAAAGAAAAAACGGACCTTAAAGGACCATCAGGATACATAACTGCGACCTCCCTAAATGTAAGATCCGCCCCTTCTTCTGCAAGCTCATTGCTTGGTTCAGTAACAAAAGGGACTAAGGTTGCCATTTTGAAGTCGGAGGGCAGCTGGCTTAGAATTTCCTATAGCGGAAAGACAGGCTGGGTAAGCCGGGATTTTGTAAAAAGCGGCAGTCTTGAAAGCCAGATTAAAACTGGGAAAACAGGGATCGTTACAGCTGCATCCTTAAACGTCCGGAATGCTCCTTCCCCTACTGGCGGGTTATCTGGAAAAGTCGTAAAAAATGAACAGGTATCCATCCTTGAAGAAAAAAACAGCTGGACGAAAATCCGATTTAACGGAAGTCAGACAGGCTGGGTTTCATCGCTTTATATTAAAGCTTCAGAAACAGGATCACAACAGGATACAGCTCCCAAAAACAGCGGAGCAATCCGGCTGATCTCAGACGGGACGAATATTCGCTCCTCCGCTTCTGTGAACAGCTCTGTCATTGCCAGAGGGACAGCAGGTCAGACATACACCGTCCTTTCACTGCAAAACGACTGGTACAAAATTAAGCTGCTTGATGGCAGGACAGGCTATGTGGCGGGCTGGCTTGCTGAGGATGCGGAATTTGGCAAAACGGTAAACCGGCCTGGAGAGTCAAAGTCCCTTAAGGGGAAAACGATTGTAATTGACCCGGGACACGGCGGTATAGACGGGGGTACGTCAGGATCCGGCGGAACCCTTGAAAAATCTCTGACGATGAAAACAGCCGGCTACCTTTCAGGCGAGCTGCAATCAGAGGGCGCCAATGTCGTTATGACTAGAAGCTCTGATCTGTATATCAGCCTAAGC
The DNA here is from genome assembly GCF_037201815.1 of Metabacillus sp. FJAT-52054. Taxonomy (NCBI): domain Bacteria; kingdom Bacillati; phylum Bacillota; class Bacilli; order Caryophanales; family Bacillaceae; genus Metabacillus; species Metabacillus sediminis. Next base: position 2,697,513 of record NZ_CP147407.1, read on the forward strand.
TCAAGGGTCAATTCAGCTCAGTCGAGGTCAGCGGATGCCTTTATCAGCCTCCATTACGACAGCAGCTCGAATAAAGCAGTTAGAGGGATGACGGTTTATTATTATCATTCATCCGGCCAGAAATTAGCTCTCCCGGTAAAAGAGGAATTGATTAAGAATACAAGATCAGCAGATCGCGGTGTCCGTTTCGGGGATTACCATGTCATACGGGAAAACAGCAGGCCATCCATCTTAATCGAGCTCGGATATTTAAGCAGCATCACAGATGAAATGACGGTCAACTCAAGCTCCTTTCAGAAAAATGCCGTTCACGGCATAACGGAAGGACTTAAAGACTATTTCAGCCAGCAATAACAAAACTGTAAAATGCATCAAAAAAGGAAGCCGCAGAGGCTTCCTTTTTTGATGCTATTTCTTTCCTCTTTCAGAGCTGTCCACAATCAGGGTTACAGGCCCATCGTTTATAAGCGAAACATCCATCATCGCCCCAAACGTTCCGGTCTCAACCACCAGACCGAGCTGTCTCAGTTCATCGTTAAACTGCTCATATACCGGTTCAGCTATGTCCGATTTGGCTGCAGCCATAAAATTCGGTCTTCTCCCTTTTCGGCATTCTCCATAAAGGGTAAATTGCGATACGGATAAAACCTCCCCTTTTATATCAAGAAGCGAGTGGTTCAGTTTTTCCTCATCATCTTCAAAAATTCGAAGGTTCGCAAGTTTATCAGCCAAGTATTTCGCATCATCTGCCGTGTCATCATGTGTGACACCGACAAGAACCATAATCCCCCGGCCAATCTTCCCTGTGGAGCTGCCGCCGACAGTAACCTCTGCTTCCTTTACACGCTGAAGAACAATCTTCATTGAAAAGAACCCTCACTTTAGTTCATCAATCTTCTAACGGAGTAAATATCTGAAATTTGTTTAATTCTTTCAACCACCTTATGAAGGTGGTTGATGTTTGCAATGGAAAGAGCCATATGAATGGTTGCGACCTTATTCCGGTCCGATCTGCCGGAGACCGAAGAAATATTGGTTTTTGTTTCATTCACTGCCTGAAGTACTTCATTCAGAAGCCCTCTGCGGTCATAGCCCATGATTTCAATTTCAACGTTATATTCTTTCCTGCCGTCAATCTGATGCTCCCATTCAACCGGAATTAGCCGGTCCTTTGCATCATCTGCCTGGATATTCGTGCAATCGTCACGATGAACGGATACGCCCCGCCCTTTCGTAATAAATCCGACAATTTCATCTCCAGGTACCGGATTGCAGCATTTGGACAGCCTGATTAAGAGGTTGTCAATGCCTTTAACTCTTACACCGGCATCCCTCTTCTTCTGAGAAGGATACTGCTTTGATTCAGTCACCACTTCTTCAACGGCTTTTTCCTGCTCCTCAAGGTCGCGCTTTTTGCGCCATTTTTCCGTCAGGCGGTTCGCTACTTGCAGAGCTGTAATTCCGTTGTAGCCTACTGCTGCAAACATATCTTCATCATTGGCAAAATTGAATTTTTCATAAACCCGTTTAACGTTGTCGGAAGCAAGGATCTCTTTCAAATCAAAATCCATGTTCTTGATCTCTTTTTCGACCCATTCCTTCCCTTTTTCAACGTTTTCTTCACGGCGCTGTTTCTTGAAAAACTGTCTGATCTTATTTTTAGCCTGTGAAGTCTGGGCAAGCTTTAGCCAATCCTGACTCGGTCCGTACGAATGCTTGGAGGTCAGAATTTCAATAATGTCCCCTGTTTTCAGTTTATAATCAAGGGTCACCATTTTGCCGTTTACTTTTGCACCAATTGTTTTATTGCCGATTTCTGAATGAATTCGGTAGGAGAAATCAATCGGTACAGATCCGGATGGAAGCTCAATAACGTCTCCTTTTGGCGTAAATACAAACACCATATCAGAAAATAAGTCGATTTTCAGGGATTCCATAAATTCTTCCGCATTTGTGGATTCATTCTGGAACTCAAGAATTTCTCTGAACCATGTCAATTTCTTTTCGAGAGAAGCATGGTCATCCAATTCTTTTCCTTCTTTGTATGCCCAGTGGGCGGCAATACCGTATTCAGCAATGTGGTGCATATCCATCGTACGGATTTGGACTTCCAAAGGATCGCCTTTAGGGCCGATCACGGTCGTATGAAGGGATTGATACATGTTTGGCTTCGGCATTGCAATATAATCTTTAAAGCGGCCGGGCATTGGTTTCCAGCACGTATGAATGATTCCCAGAACGGCATAGCAATCCTTAATGCTGTTAACTACGATCCTGACTGCGAGCAGATCGTATATTTCATTAAATTGTTTATTCTGGAGAACCATTTTTTTATAAATGCTGTAAATATGCTTTGGCCGGCCGGAAAATTCAGCTGCAATCTGAACTTCCTGCACACTGTTTTTAACGTCATTAATGACCTCGTCCAAATATTCCTCGCGCTCTGCCCGTTTCTTTTTCATCAAATTCACAATCCGGTAGTACTGCTGAGGGTTTAAATATCTGAGAGCTGTATCTTCAAGCTCCCACTTAATCTTGGAAATCCCGAGTCTATGGGCTAGAGGAGCAAAAATTTCCAGCGTTTCATTTGAAATTCTCCGCTGCTTCTCCTGCGGCAGATGCTTAAGTGTTCTCATGTTGTGAAGACGGTCCGCAAGCTTTATCAGGATCACCCTGATATCCTGGGCCATTGCAACAAACATTTTTCGATGGTTCTCTGCCTGCTGCTCTTCATGGGATTTGTATTTAATCTTTCCGAGCTTTGTCACTCCATCAACCAGCATGGCCACTTCATCGCTGAATGCCTTGCGGATATCGTCCAGAGTCACATCTGTATCTTCAACCACATCATGCAAAAAACCGCCGGCTATAGTGGAGGGGTCCATATCAAGATCCACTAAAATACCCGCTACTTGAATAGGATGAATTATATAGGGTTCACCGGATTTACGGTACTGCTCACGATGTGCTTCCTCTGCAAAATCGTAAGCTCTCCGGATAAAATCAAGATTGTCGTCAGCCAAATACCGCTTCGCCCGTTCGATCACCTGTTCAGCGGTTAGGACTTGTTCATTCGCCATGGAATCACCTTTTTTGAAGAAAACTTTATTGTACCTATTATCGTGAAAAAAAGGAGTTCTGTAAAGGGTAAGGAAAAGAATTCGATTGGATATCCGGTTTACGGGGGTAGTAGATGGTTGTATTTCACCTTATTTTCAGGCTTTGTCTGCGCTTACATTGTGTTTTTAAAAAAGATTTTTATCATTGAATTATTTATCCATCTTTTTTAGCTATTCGAAAAAAACTGACCGCAGGCGGCCAGTTTTCCTCAAATAAATTTTAATATTGCATTAATGTCATAACATCGTAGCCATCAAGCTTTTTGCGGCCATCAAGATAGGAGAGCTCGATAAGGAATGCCATTCCCGCAACTACTCCGCCAAGCTCTTCAACAAGCTTAATCGTCGCTTCTATTGTTCCGCCTGTTGCAAGCAGATCGTCCGTAATCAGTACTCTTTGACCAGGCAGGATGGCATCTTTATGAATAGTGAGAACATCTTTGCCGTATTCAAGGCCGTAATCTACTTTAATTACGTCGCGCGGAAGCTTTCCTTCTTTTCTCACAGGGGCAAATCCTACTTCCAGTGCATATGCCACTGGACATCCGATAATAAATCCGCGCGCTTCAGGACCGACAACGATATCAATTTGCTTTTCACGGGCAAATTCAACAATCTGATCTGTAGCATATTTATAGACTTCGCCTTTATCCATAAGTGTCGTAATGTCCTTGAAACGGATTCCGGGTTTCGGATAGTCCTCGACGATCGTTACATATTGTTTTAAATCCATCTTTCGTTTTTCCTCCTCAAACTTGAACAGGCTTAGAAGATCTGCTTATCCGTTCATCAAACCACTCGAGTAACTCACGGTAAGAGGAATACAGCAGCCTGTTTTCCAGCTCCATTTGATCTTTTTTCTTTTTATAGGCAATCGATTCACTTAAATCGCGTTTTCCACCTTGTCGATTAATTGAAATCAGACCATTAGTTATTGTAACAAAATCCAGCTCAAAAAACACCTTAGACATAAAATCTATTGTATCAGCTGTCCAGCCTTTATGCTTCGCAAGTTCCGCACTGTGCTTTTTCAAGTCAAAATTGCCTCTTTTTGCAAGGAATCCATAAAACCATTTAAAATGCTCCCGTGTCGGCAGCGTGGAAAAAAAGTGGTCTTCTGTCTGGATGAAGAAAGCATATATTCTCTCAGGCATGCCTTGTACAAAAAGAGCTGTCAGGGCATCAAGATCTTCCGGAACATCCATAAACACAGCGTATCGTCCGGTAAGATCTATTTTTTCCGCTTCTTCAGCGCTTTGAACGAAGAGACAGTCAGATGCAGCCCCATCCTTGATGAGCTGCTGCCTCGTTGCTTCTTTAAACGCAATTAACTGAGCCTTTGAATTTGGTATCCGGTCCAATACGGTTTTCAGCTGGCGGGCACCGCGATGATCAAATAGCTGCCACCCGTCGACTGCGGCATCCTGCAGCATAAATTGAGGCTTGCGGAAATTATTCCATTCGTTCACGGAAAGCTGGCCAACGACAGACACTTTGGAGACGGGCGAAATTTCGTCATGCAAGTACCCAAAACCGAAGCCTACACAATCGACCTGAGAAGCATCCTGTTCAAGGGTAAGCTTCAGATGATTCTGGTTCGAGCCGATTTTCCTCATCCCGGTCACTTTTAAATCCTCGATCATAACAACGGGCTTGGGATTGTTCATTCCAAATGGAGCGAGCAAATTCAGTTCTTCAATCGTTGAAAGAGTCACATCTTCCAATTTGCAGGAGAGATCGACCTTTGTTAAAGGAATGAAATCTTCTTCTTTCAGCTGATTTTTCGCAAGCATGTTCAGCCTTTCCCGGAGCTCGTCTATATCCTCTGCAGCAAGCGTCATTCCTGCCGCCATCGGGTGCCCCCCGAAATGAGGAAGCAGCTCACGGCATTCCGAAAGATTTTTAAAAAGATCAAACCCGGCAATGCTTCTTGCCGAACCCTTCGCTTTCATCCCTTCTTCATCCAAACAAAGAATAATCGCCGGCCGGTAAAATTTATCTACAAGCTTTGAGGCAACGATTCCCACTACACCGGGGTTCCATCCTTTATTCGCAAGAACAAGAACGGGATATTCCTCCGGAGGATAGTGTGTTTCAGCCATCTCAATTGCCTCTTGGGCAATATCCTGAACAATTTTTTGCCTTTCGCGGTTGAGACCGTCAATTTCAGCAGCAAGTTCCGAAGCTTTAAGAGAATCAGCTGTGCGCAGCAGTTCTACAGCAGGGTCTGCCGATTGGAGCCTGCCGACTGCGTTGATTCTCGGAGCAATGGCAAAACCAACTGTTTCTTCGGAAAGCTGGCTGTCCTTCGAGGCGGCCTGCTGAAGCAGCGCTTTGATCCCGGGACGAGTCGTCTTTTTCAATAATTCAATGCCTTTGAACGCAATCAGCCGATTTTCTCCATGCAGAGACACTAAATCGGCAATTGTCCCAATGGCTGCCAGCTCAAGAAATGAATCCTGGACGGTCCCAAGGAGAGCTTGAGACACCTTTAACGCGACCCCTACTCCCGCAAGCTCTTTAAATGGATACTCGCTGCCAGGCAGCTTTGGATGCACTAGAGCGAGGGCATCAGGCAAAACCGGACCTGCTTCGTGGTGATCCGTGATAATTAAGTCTACTCCGATTTCTTTTGCATACTCTGCCTCATCTACAGCAGAAATCCCGGTATCGACCGTAATAATCAGCGAAACGCCTGCTTCCTTTTGTTTGAAAAATGCCTCTTTATTCGGACCATACCCCTCTGTAAACCGGTTCGGTATGTAGAAGTCTGCGTCAGCTCCGATTTGCTTCAGCGTCTCCAGCATCACAACGGTTGAGGTCACACCATCTGCGTCATAATCACCGTACACGCAGATCTTTTCCTTATTTTCAACGGCTCTTTTTATTCTTGCAGCAGCTTGTTCCATTCCATTCATTAAAAATGGATCATGAAATTCCTGGTCTTCCATATATAAAAATGCTTTTGCAGCCTCGGGTTCTTCGATTCCCCTGTTTACAAGCAAAGAAGCAACCAAATTCGTGATTCTCAAGCTGTCTGCTAACTTTTCTGCCTTATCGGCATCCGCACCTGTGACGGACCATCGGGCTTTAGGTTTTAACATTTCTTCACCCCTCAATTACTCTATTATACTTGAGGCAGGTAGCCGATACAAACTGGATGTGGGCTGAAGATGGAGTAGAATGAATAGCCAGCCGTTAAAGCAGTTTATGAGAATTGGAAAAAAATTCATAATTTATGTAAAATAATTTATTATAGAGTTATAGAAATATTGGAGGTTTTTTCGAATGAAGAATAAGGATCAGTCAGCCAAAAAAGAGATAACTGAAACATGGTGGTTCCTCATGGTATGCGTATTCATAGCAGGATTTATTTCTGTCTTTATTTTAAGATAAATCTAAATAAGATCATCAGCTTGCTCCTTTACAAAAACGATCCTTTCTCCATTTCTCAGGCGAACGGCTCTTTTTCCGGTATAACCATGTTTAAACAGTCTGCTAGTTAAGACAGAGATGAAGAATCCGTGGGACACAACTAGAACATGCCTGCTGTTTTGAGATTCCAGCTCAGAAATGTATTGATCTGCCCGGTCAGCTGTCTGTTTTCTCGTTTCGGATTGAGAAGAATGTGAGAAAAACCATGCGAGCCTGCCGAAGACGATCCAAAAGAAGTATGGAAGCGTGAAAGATGTCTGAAAAAAAGGTGAAAGCGGAATTTCCCTCAAGCAGGGAGTGATATGAGCCGGGCCGTAAAGAGCAGCGGCGGTATCGGAGGCTCTTGTCATATTGCTTGAGTGGCAGCTGTCCCAGTTTTCTGCAGTCTTTATGTTATTCGGCTTGCAAATAGGAGAATGATCGTAGCGGATGCACCATTCAGAAAACTCTTTTGATGTCATCATTTTCTTAGGCGGACAATCTACTTTAAAATGTCTAATAATCGTTACCTTCATACCAATCAATCTCCCAAGCTCTTTTTTGAAATTTTACCATATTAAGGGAGAGCGCAGACTGTTTTCAATAAGATTTTTTAATGCCCCATAAAAAATAATCCTTCCAGGAAAGGAAAGGATTATTCCTTAAGAGAATGCAGAAGCATAAGACCCGCTCCAGTTAAGCCGGCGGTGTCTTTTAAAGCGCTTACTGATATTCGCTTTGAAATCGGTTCATTCCGAAGGGAGCGGTACCCATCCAGCGCACGGCAAATTTCAGCAGCAAGCCTGCGGTTCCGGTTAATAACGCCGCCCCCAAGGACAATTCGGTGAGGATCAATCGTACAGATGATGGAATAAACGGATTTGGCCAAACGGGCAATCATTTTCTCCGTTTCCTTTGCCTGCTCCCCTGCAAGGAGGTAATCAAACAGCTCCATTTTCTCCTCTATTAATTTCCCGCTGAAAGCTTTAACCTTTTCGGAAATGGCTGATCCTGAAGCTAGCTCTTCCAGTGTCCGGTAAATGAAAGTGCCGTCTCCGTCCTCTTCCTCCACATTCATTCCAATTTCTCCAGCCATTCCTGCCCCTCTAAAAAAAGCTCCGTTATGAATGATGCTGCATGCAATGCCTGTACTTACTGTCATAAAAACAAACGTTTCATTTTTTTTCCCGCCCAGATGGTACCACTCCGCATAAGACGCCATACAAACATCGTTATCGAGCAAGACCGGCATGCAGAAATCTTCCTGAAGTTTTTCTGAGAGAGGAAAGCTCCTCCATGGAAGGTTATTGGAAAACAGAGCAAGCCCTTTTTCTCTATCAATTAAACCAGGTGAGCCTGCTCCAATGCCGGCAATCCGCTCCAGTTGAATATCAGATTTGGCGATGACTTCGCCAATGCACTCCCTAACCCGCTCATACATTTCTGATTCACTGGAGGGAGCAGAAGGGCGAATGGTCACTGAACCGCACTTCCCAGGCTCAAATACGAGTCCTGCCGCTATCTTGGATCCGCCAATGTCCAGTCCGATTGCGCAATCCATACCATTTTCCTCCCAGCTATAATGGAATGTGAACCACTTGTGTTAAGTTTTTCGGCAGATCCGGATTAAGATTAAGAAATCTCGCCCTATAATAAGCTATTTTCTGAACATAAGGCATGGCGAGAACCGAATGATGATCGGCTGCTCCGGCAGGCAGGGCGAATGATTCCGTTACCCTCTCCCTGTTCTCTTCCGGGAGGTCCGGTCCGAGATAATACACCGCTGCTCCAAGCTTCCGGCAATCTTCAAGAAGAGGCAAATCATATTTCACCGTAGACCTGGAGCCAAGGAGAATGATCGCTGTTTTCGTACCCGCTATCGAGATCGGACCGTGCCGGAATTCTAAAGAACAATAGCTTTCACATACCGTTTGTGTCATTTCCTTCAGCTTTAGAGTGGCTTCCTTGGCAAGGCCATTATACATTCCGCTGCCTAAGTAGATTACATTCTCCCATTCTTTACTCTCAGAAAATTTCTTCACCTTTTCTGAAAGACTTAAAGCCTCTTTCATTTTTTCAGGAAGAGTTTTTAATTCGTTCCATGCAGCATGGTCACCGGCGATATGTGCAGCATAAAGCTGAAGAGAATACAGCATGGCAGAAAAGCTTTGGGTCATCACTACACTCTTTTCATTCACGTGAGAGAGAATAACCGCTTCATCACAGCTTATGCAAAGGGGAGAATCCTCATTGCACGTTACCGCTAAAGTCGATATATTTTTCCTGCCGCGTACCATTTTCACAGCTTCTACTGCCTCAGATGTGGTGCCGGACCTTGATATGACCGCAATCTGATAGTCTGAATCGTCGGCTAATGCTTCGTCTGGACAGAGAATCAGCTCAGAAGCCGGAACTGCTGCTGCAGGTCGGCCTGTTATTTTCTGATAATATTTAGCTGCACTGTGGGCTAAATAAAAAGAGGTTCCGCACCCTGTAAAAAGAAGAATCGTTCCGGGTTTTAATTCTTTAAAGGACCTTTCGCTGACAGAATGAAAGGTTTTTTCCATTATTTCCGGCTGATCGTTTATTTCATCCAGCGTATAGCTATTCATGCTAACCCTCCTAAGTAAATGGGTGAATTACAGGTTATAAACCTGAACCGTATGTTTAATATGTTCATAGTTTTCAATCCGGACCGTACCGGCTGTCCATTCCATCGCATTTGCAGCACCCGCGGCTGTCCCGCTGATTATGGCTTCTTTCCAGCAGCGGCCTTTGTAAAGCGCCGCTGTAAACCCTGCCAGAAATGCATCACCGCATCCGGTCGGATTAACGGCATGAACCTTTGGGGCCGTTGCAAATAGAGTGATTCCCTTGCTGTGAAAAATTGAGCCCCTGCTGCCAAGCGTAAGAGCGACCGCATTTGCACCAGCATCGGATGCCGCTTTAACATCCTTTGCAATCTCTTTCACATCAATCGCGTTATAATCCCTGCCAAATAAACTGCCCAGCTCCCCGAGATTTGGTTTTATTAGAAAAGGCTTTGTCTGGAGTGCTTTTTCCAGCTCCTTCCCTCCCGTATCAAAAATAATCCTGGCTCCCTTGGCAGCGGCTCTTTCTGCAGCTTCGATGTACGAGTCCTCATTGAGGCCGCCAGGAAGACTTCCGGAAAAAAGAACATACTGACTTTCAGCTGCAAGCTCCGTCAAATCTTTTTCTAAAAACCGATGCCATTCAGCAGGGGTTATTTCGGGACCCTTTTCCAGCAGTTCCGTTTGGATGCCGGCACAGCCTGGATCTGCGATGGAGTGACAGGCCCTGCTTTCATCTTCTATTTCTGTGAAGCGGCTATCAATAGAGCGCCGAAGCAATGCATCTATGATAAACCTTCCATTTTCTCCTCCTGCAAAGCCTGCAGCTGTAACGGGGATCTGAAGTGCGTGGAGTACTTTGGCAGCATTAATCCCTTTTCCGCCAGGTTCTTTAAAAACCTGCTGAATCCGGTTAATCTCATTTTTCCTGAACCCCGGAATGAGATAGGTCAGATCGGCAGCTGCATTCAGCGTAATCGTTGTGATCATTATGAAACCCGCTGTTTTTCTATCAATACCGAGATTTTTTCTTTCACCAGCTCTTCGACATTTTCCCTTGCTGACATAAAATATTTTCTAGGATCCGATGCAGTTGGATGACTTTGCAAATAGTGTCTAAGCTCGGCTGCAAACGCAAGCTTTAACTCGGTTGAATAATTGATTTTTGCAATTCCGCAGTTTATTGCTTTCCTTATATCCTCATCACTTACACCTGATGCACCATGCATGACCAGCGGAATTCCTGAGGCATCCTTAATTTCCTCAAGCAGCTGAAAATCCAAATCCGGTTCGTCTGCATATACACCGTGTACCGTGCCAAAAGATGGGGCGAGAAAGTCGATTCCCGTAAGCTTTGCAAACTCTCCTGCCAAGGAAGGATCTGTGTACATTAGCCGGTCTGTTTTTTCTCCGTTCCCTTCGTTTCTCGCAATGGACCCAAGCTCTGCTTCAACTGGAATACCCATTGCCTGGGAAGCCTCGGTTACTTTTTTTACAATCCGGATGTTTTCTTCAAAATCAAGGGATGAACCGTCAATCATGATAGACGTATAGCCCGCCCGGAGGCACTGCATCGCGATCTGAAAGGTATCCCCGTGGTCAAGATGAAGAGCTACAGGGATCTTCGCCTTTTCAGCTAAACTTTTAACTGCCGCAACTGTGTAATCAAGCCCCATATAACGGACCGTATCAGGTGTTGTCTGAAGGATCACAGGTGAATTCATACGCTCTGCACCATGAATAACAGCCTTCATGATTTCAAGGTTATGAACAGCAAATGCCCCAATCGCATACCCATTTTCAAAAGCATCCATTACGATTTCTTTTGGCGTCACAAAAGACACGTTCATTCCTCCTGTTGCCCATTATTTTTTGTAATACGCAGCTACTTTTACAATGGCTCTTCCTGTTTCCTCCATATCCTGATTTGTGAAAAATTCGCTCATCGGCAGCTTAATAGCCGTTTCCAGGATTTTTTCCGCTTCAGGACAGCTACCGGCCTCATACGTTTGCTCCGTTAAGCTGAATGGGTACTCGGTTCCAGGATAAGCTGACCGGTTGGAAAAAAGAGGCTGCTTATAAAGGACTTCCGCTATATAACCAGCCTGATTGGGAATCCCTTCTTCCCTTAAAGCTTCAGAGAATTCTTCCCTCGAGCAGGTCAGCAGATCCAGGTCAAGCCTGAACATGTAAAACCAGTAGGTCGACACGCTGTTTGCCGGGACATCGGGAGGAAGGATTCCTTGGATCCCCTCAATCATTTTCGTGAGCATCTCCCCGAGCTCAGTCCTTCTTGCGCACAAGCCGGGAAGTTTTTTCAGCTGTGCGATTCCTACTGCCCCCTGCAGCTCTGACATTCGATAGTTCGGAGCAAGCGAGCTGATTTTTCGGGTAACAGATGAATCAAAACGGGAGTAATTTTTATCGGCAAACGCATGCGCGCGCATGAATACTTCCTCATCCTGATGATTGACAGCGACCATTCCACCGTCGCCCGTTGATATATGCTTGAAATCGTTCGTACTAAAGCACCCAAAATGGCCGATTGTTCCCGTTAGCCTGCCGTTTTGCTTTGCGAGATAGCTTTGTGCACAGTCTTCAATTACAATCAGACCATGCTTATTGGCGATCGCCATAATCTGATCCATCCGGCATGGAGTTCCAGCGAGATGGACCGCTATAATAGCTTTTGTTTTAGGGGTGATCATACGCTCTATGGAATCCGGATCCAAATTAAAGCTATAAGGCTCTAAATCCGCGAAGACGGGTATTGCGTTTTGATAAAGAATTCCAACGACCGTCCCCTGGTCGGTAATCGGGCTTGTAATCACTTCATCTCCTGCGGTAATTCCAGCAGCCCCCAGAGCTACATGAATGGCTGCTGTGCCTGAGGAAGCCGCAACGCTATGCTGTATTCCATACAGAGCATTGAAATGCTGCAAAAAGGTTTTCACCTTTGTACCAAAGTGATAAAAGAGGGTATCCTGTTCCAGCGCTTCAAGCAATTCCTTTGCCTCTTCAAGACCAAAGCGCTTGCCTGTGCCAAAGGGTGCCGTTTTTATTTTTTTTCCTCCATGAATGGCAAGGAAATCCGTTTGAATGGCCATTGAGTTCTCCTTTCAGGACGTTTGTGCTTGTGTATGCGAGAGGATTTTCTTCAGGCATAAGTGACCGTAGCGGATCTCGGCTGCCTCTTTATGCCAATGTGCCTCCTTTGGCACCGGTACCCATATGACTGCATTTGCTCCGGTCACCGTCCCAGATACGGCCGGTTCACCTGAATCCGAAATTCCTTCAATTTTCATCTTTCTTCTTTCCCGTTCCCAAATCGCAATTTGTTTGGATGTCCAAAATTCAAATCGGCGGTCACGGGCCGTTTTCACTAATTTTCTGAAAGCCTCCGACACCTTTGGCTGCTCGAGGAAATGAAGCTGATGAAAAAGAAAATGGGCAACCCCGCCGATTCGTTTCACTTCTTCCAAAAAAGGATCAATCACGGATGTATCTGCAAGGGCATGATGATTAAGGTCCTGTGTTAAAAAGCCGAGCTCGAGAACGTTATACTGCCGATTATTTTCGGTATGCCAGGCAATCGGGTAATAAGGGAGGCACGTTCCAAATAAAAAGCCGATGTTTCCCTTTTTGCTTGGTCCTCTGGACTGATCAACTTGAATTCCCTCGTTTTCACACCACTCAAACAGCTCTCCCCAGCCTTCAAAGCGGGTATAGTGATTTTTATTTGTATAAACCGTTTTCAAATCTGCCTTGCTTTTCAAGTCCTGCAGCTGCCGCTTAAACTCTTTCTCGCTCCACAGGCCATTCTCAAGCTCAAGCGCGTTGTAATGGAAGGCAAGCTCATGGCCCTCCTGCTTAATCCTTTCATATAAGGGCCTCTCATACCCGGGCTCGATCATGCACCAAGTAGAATGAACTTCGCATTCTTTTAACAGAGAAAGTGTGATGTCAGCCGATTCTTCCAAATTAAAATCACTGTCATGAGAAATGGTCGCAATATGCTCAATTCCTTCAGGCCATCTTCCCGCGAAAGGGACTGTCAGCCCTTTTTCCAAAGCCATTTCGGCAAGCTTATGAACGAGCACTTCTCTCCATTTATCCGCATGAGCTTCAGAAAAATAGTTCATCCCTGTTTCGGTCTCTGCCCTGTCAAAGCTCCAGTCCAAAGTAAAGCTATCGTCCGCCTTCAGCTGGCCATCATCAATACCGGCCGTTCCGTCCGGAGCCGGCTCCCCATCTTTCCAAATCGGTTCAATCCCCTGCTGTATTCCCACGATGGAGTACGGAATGTCAGCCTGGCAGTGAACAATTTTTCCACTCCCTGAGTGTATGACCGTCCAGAGCTCTGACAGCACAGGCCCTTTAGGGGATCCGCTCACTAAAAATCCTGATTTCGCGTTCCATCCCGATGGAGCCCCTTTATACCAAGTATTTGTTTTTAAAAACCGGAGAGGCTTTGGATGCCCCAGATCTTTTGGCGTGTAGCCGTATCCATTTCCCCCGGACTCCGTCTTGTATCCAGCCCAGCTTGCAAGTTTAGGAGAATCCGATAAATGAATCACCGTTCCCCCTGCCTTTACAAATGAGAGGAGGCCATCAAGTGACTGCCGTGATTCATTCAGCAATCCCGCTATTAATAGATCCATCTCTTTTAACGAATCGGTTTGATTTGATAGAATCTGATAGGGGATTCCTAAATGGTCCAGTACTTCTCTTATATAGAAAGCGAAAACATTTTCCTGTTTTGTCCATTTATCCGCTGCGGCTTGCTCATCAAGCAGCAATCCGATTTTTGCCATCCTCATGTCTCACACCTGCCCATGCCGGTTCTCTCTTTCTTTGTTTGAATAACGACTTTTTCGCCACCGCGGTTCCTGCTCAGATTAACCGCTTCAATAAAGTGTATAATTTCAAGCGTCTCTTCATTCTCCGGAACTGGTCTTCCTGTTTTTGAAAAATTCACGACTTGGTCGAGAAGGGAAGCATAATACGGTTTTTGAGTCCTGCTCAAATTCAAATGCTTCTCACTGTCTTTCATCGTAATAACCGCTTCAAAATCAGCCTGTTCGGTTTTCATGCCGAAAAGAGTTCCTGTCCTGCCCCCGCTCCACTCGCACATGACCATTTCCATCTCATCTCTTACGGCTGCCTGAACGCTCTCACACCCTTTTCCTAAAATGGAAAAGAGCATTTCAGCCAGATGAATTCCATACCAGAAATAACCAGGCTGTGTCATCTCAAAAGTTAGCGGACCGATGCATTCCGCATGGTCAATGCGCCCCTTGTATGCAGATAAAAACGTCTGAAGGTTTTCGCCAAACCTCAGTGAAGAGCTGCTCATCAGCGGAACGTTCCATTTCTTTGCAAGATCGATTATTCTTTTGGCAGAATCGGAGCTGACTGAAAAAGGTTTATCAATAAATACAGGAATTCCATAAGGACAAATTTTACGGAACAGCTCCTCGTGCATTCGCCCGTCAACCGACGTTATCCAAACCGCATCACATTTGCCTGCCGCTTCTTCCGGTGTTTCTGTCATTTCAATGTGATATCTATCTCTTAATAACGATGTATAACGCTCCACCCTATTTATACTTAATGGAAGATCACCTGAGCCTCCCGGATAGGCCGCCTTAATTAAAACACGTTCAATAAAGTGAGGATTTTCAGGATTCATAACAAGATCAGTAAAAATTTCTGCGTGGGACGTATCAAGTCCGATCATCGCAATGTTCAGCATCCCCTCACCCCTTCCAGCAAAAATCAACTCTCCACAGCTTTTTTGTTTCATGTTCCAGAGAGGCTTACATGTCAATTGCATGTATAGGAAGAAAAAGGGGCTTGGGATTCATAAAAACCCAGCCCCCTTTGCTCTTACTTCCAGTGCTCCCCACCTTTAATTTGAGAATTGTACTCCTCAATCATTTTCTGTCCGCCCATATTCAAAAATTCCTCAACCATCTTATCCCATTCAGAAACAGGACGCTGACCTGCAATCATTTTTGCCTGTTCATCAAAAAGGAACTGATCAAATTCTTCTTTTTTCTGTTGTGCCGTTTCAGAGACAAGACCATTTACAGGATTCATGTAATGCTTTGTAGACTTGTGCATTTCTTCAAGCTCTTTCGCAAGCTTGGAGACTTTTTCATTTTTATAATCTTTGTAGAACTCATTCACATCTTCATTTGGAGGCCACATTGCATTATCTACATAGTACGTAGAAGGCGTTTTTCCTTCTGTGGCAAAATTCGGGTCAAGTACCGCTGTTCCATCCTGCATTGTGTATCCTTTTCCTTCATTTCCCCACCACCAGTCAAACTCTTTATTCTCAGGTGTCCGTTGTTCACGCGGATAGAAGGTGCGCCCAAATTCCATCATTTCAAGGATTTTTTTAATTTTGCCCGGATCCTTTGCCAGGTCAGCTGAAATGGCAGTAATACCGCCGTAGCCTGAAGTGGCTGTATATCCCGTGTTTCCATCAGGATCAGCAAATGGGTATAGCGGAGCGAATTCTGCATTCGGCTGAAGCTCCAATAATCCGGCATAATAAGGTTCGGACATTCCTCTCGGCGCCCCAACGAAAATTCCCGCTTTGCCTGAGAAGAACTCCTTATTCGTATCTGGCCATGTTAGAACCGCATAATCCTGCGTGATGGCTTTTTCTTTGTAAAGATCGGCAAAAAACTGAATCATTTCTTTGCGTGCATCAGAGATCATTCCCGGAATATATTTGCCGTCTTTATCTTTGTGCAGCCAGGACTCTGCATTCCAATAAGCCCCCATGTCAAAGTCCGGGTTGATTTTCTCTCCCATTGCAAATCCGTACGTATCATTTTTTCCATTTCCGTCTGGATCATTTTTGGTGAAAGCTAACGCTACTGCTTTTAGCTCTTCATAGTTTTTCGGCATTTTAAGCCCAAGTTTATCCAACCAATCCTTACGGATAATCGGAGTCAGGTCCGCTTCAGGGTAATAAGTAGGAATCCCGTAGATTTTTCCGTTTACCTTCATGGATTGCCAAATGTGATCTGGAACATTTTTCAGGGTCTCATATTTCCCGATGTATTCATCAAGAGGCAAAAATGCACCTTGCCCGGCCCATTTTGCAAATCTTGTGTCCACAGCTTCAAACCCAACCATGTCCGGTACATCCCCAGAAGCTACCACTGCAGAAAGCTTTTCCTGATAATCAGCCTGCGGAACGAATTGAACCTGATAATCCACATTGAATTTTTCATTAATCATTTTCAGTCCGGCGCCATCTTTTGGAGGCGGATCCCCAAAACGAAAATCAATGGCGGTTACCGTATATTTTTTATTCGGATCCTTTTCGTTCTCTGCCGGTTTAGAAGCGGTATCATTTGACGTACAGCCTCCTGCCAGAAAAATGCCTGCTAATATAAGACTTAACCCTTTCGCTCTCTTCATCCCAATCCCTCCGTTTACGGTAATTGACCCATGAAATCAACTTGAATGCAGCCTTTCTTCAACCTTTAACAGATCCAAGCATCACCCCTTTAGCAAAATGTTTTTGAAGAAATGGATACACAAGCAAAATTGGCAATGTGGCAAGCAGGATTGCCGCCATTTGTATGGTTTCAGGAGGCGGGGGACTTTCAAGCATTGCCGCTGTACTTCCAAGCGCCGAGTTCGGTTCATTGATGACAACAATCTGCCGCAAAACCACTTGAATCGGCCAAAGCGACGGATCATTCAAGTAAAGAATTCCAGTAAAGTAGTTGTTCCAATGCATCACTGCATAAAACAAGCCAAACGCAGCAAGAGCAGGTTTGGATAGCGGAAGGACAATTTTCCAGAACACCTGCCCTTCATTCGCTCCATCAATTAAAGCCGCATCGTGAAGCTCTTCAGGGATGTTCAGGAAAAACTGTCTCATGACAATTAAATAAAAAGGACTGATTGCAACCGGAATAATCAGCGACCAAATCGAATTCAGAAGGCCGGTAGCTTTGACCACAAGGTAAGTTGGAATCATTCCGGCACTGAATAGAATGGTAAAGAGCACGAACAGAATGAAGAATCTTTGACCGGCAATCGGACGGGCAAGAGCATATGCCATAGTGGCTGTAAAAAATAAATTCACGATTGTCCCTGCGATCGTGATAAAAACCGTCACTCCAAGCGACCTTAAAAAGTTTTGGGAGCTGAGGATGTATTCATAAGCATCTGTTACCCATTGCTTTGGCCAAAGCAGAAAGTCATTGTTTAAAAAATCGGATAAGGAAGAAAAGGAGACTGTAAAAATATAAAGAAAAGGAAAAATCATCACAAATCCTATCAGGAGCAGTGCGAGCATATTGAACCCTTCCAGAATCCGGTCAGGTATTGAGCGATGGTGCATATCGTTCACATCCATTCATGGTTTAATAGAGGCCTTCCTGACCAAATCTCTTCGCAAGCCGATTGGCAGTGACCACAAGGATCAATCCGACCACTCCTTTAAACAGTCCGACGGCTGTGGCAAAACCGTAGTCCGCCTGCTGAATGCCTTTAAAATACACAAACGTATCCAAAACATTTCCAACATCCATATTAAATGGATTCAGCATGAGGAAAATCTGCTCAAAACCGCTGTCCAGAACGTTTCCCAGTCTCAAAATCAGCAAGATCAAAATCGTGCTCTTTAGAGCAGGCAGCGTAATATACCATATTTGCTTTAAACGTCCGGCACCATCCATAATCGCCGCTTCATATAGCTGCGGATTAATTCCAGACAGCGCTGCAAGGAAAATAATCGTTCCCCAACCGGCCTCTTTCCAAATCACCTGAAGGACGATAAGCGGCTGAAAAAAGGCAGGATTGGTCAGGAAAGGAATCGAATCAAGACCTGCCGCCATCAGTATACTGTTGATGAGGCCTTCACTTCTCAAGAAAATAACGGTAATGCCGACAACCACCACCCAGGATAAAAAGTGAGGCAGATAAATGACTGATTGAACAATTCGTTTAAACGTTTGGCTTCTTACCTCATTAAGCATAATGGCTAAAATAATCGGAACTGGAAAAGCGAATACGATCTGGAGAAATGAGAGACTTAATGTATTCCAGATTACTTGCAGAACATCACTGTTTGAGAAAATTTTCTCAAAGTGTGCGAAGCCGACCCATGGACTTTCGATAATCCCCTGAAACGGATTATAATCCTTGAACGCAAGCACCAAACCAAGCATCGGAATGTATTTATAAATCAGGAAGTAGAGAAATCCCGGAAGCAGAAGCAGGTATAAATAACGCTGTCTGAGAAATGATCGTTTCGCCTTAGCAGCCAGTGATATTTTTTGCACCGGCAGTTTTTCATTCAATTTAGGCACGACTGGGGTTTGTACGGGCTGATTTTCCATGTGATCCCTCCTTATATACCTGTATAGAACTTGTATTTTATTATTCAGAGAGGGTCTTACCCTGCTCTTGACGGATGCAGCTTATGAAACCTTCTGCTGCAAGCCCATTCAATAAAGAAAATCGGTCCGGATATAGCGAAGAATGGCAAAAGTCCAGGGATATAGAACAAGATAACCGCTATTAATAAAAGTCCGGCTGCCAGCAGAAAGAAAGTAGCGGGGTACCCTAACAAAAGATAGATGGAATTTTTTACGTATCCAAAGCTTTTCATATCATAATGAACATAAAGTGAAAAAACAGTAATGAATCCAAAGAGCCAGACAGCAAGCAGGATAAAGCATAAATATGAGGCTAGCAGTGCGTAAATGGAGGGAAATGACCGAAAAAAACTATAATCAATATAAAGAATGGCTCCTATTGAAAAAAAGAGGTATCCCAGCTTGTTTGTATTCTTCCATTCTCTCCTGTAATATTCCCTGAACACCTTGCCTGCCTTCTGATCTTCGCCTTTGATTAAAGTCCTGATTGTATGGTGGGCAGCTGCTGTAGCAGGGAAAATCCCAAGTACCACAAGCCCGGCCAGCGTATACATGATCCAGAGCACATTTAGCCAGGCCAATTTTACGCCCCAATCACAAAGCTCCATAACCCTTCCGCTTATTCCTTCCAAATTCCATCTCCTCCTTTCCTGACCATGCTGGTTTCTGCTGATATATCATAGAAATGATTTTATAGAATGATATTTTCAGAATTTGAATCTCCGGCAATTCGTATTTTCAACGAATCCGATTCTTTGTCCGGCAGTGAAACAAAGCATGCTTCAAAAAGTCCTTCTTTCGTAATCTTCAGTTCATTTTCGTTCTTCAGCCAGCTGAAGCTGCAGCCACTGTTTTTGCCATAAAACCTCGGAATAATGACAGTTAACATGGTTTCCTCACTGCTTTCAGCCTCGAGATAAGTTCCATATTGTTCTGCCCCACGGTATACTTTATGAACCGCCTTAACCCTTTCCTTAGGCCAAAGCACTTCTGCAGCATGATGATCCCCCTCAATGGTCAAGGATTTCCCAGGCAATGATTCTCCTGTAATAATTTGTTTGCCGCCTGATCGGATTGTGGATTTTGTATGAAACAAGTATGATATTCGATCATGTCTGTTCTTTTTTTTAACCTGATCCCAAATAAGATAAATCCCATACTTTTCTGAAAAAATGATGGTTCTCCGGAATCCATTAATCCGCCCGCCATAGCTTGTAGCTGCTTCTCCTGAAACCCTTCCCCAGCCATCTCTTGCAGCATGTGATACAATCGCTCCCCCGCCTCTCAGACTTTGCCCTTTTCCGTTTATCAAAAGGGAATTGTGTCCGATAGTTCCGGTTGTAAACTCATTTCCCGGCCCCGGAACGTAATCCTGATAACCCGGATCTGTCAGCAGCCATTCACCCCCTGCATTCAGGATGACACTATTTTGATCAAAGTGATTGTGATCCCTGGCTGAACGGCTTGAGGTAAAGGAAAGAACACTATCCTCTTTGCCCCAGCCCGTTCTCAGTGCAGCGAGTCCAATAGGTTCAAAGACTTTGACATACGGTCTAGTGTAGTACTTTTCAGGAGTAAGGGGCTGGAAGGAAGGAACCGGATAGTGAAGCTGTTCAAGCGAATCTTTGCAAAAATTTTGAATATACCATTTTGCTGCCGGGTTATGGTTGCGGCTTGCCAGGAAATACATTAAGGCGGAAAGTTCAAGTTTATGGAAGGAATCCGAAAAGTTGCTGTGTTCCGGAGTATTTCCTGCACCCATCAGCCAGAAAAATTGATCTGGGAGTACACGGCTGAAATACATGTGACTGCTTAAGCTTTTGTCGCCTGTTTTTTTACGGTATGCATCTGATGCGAATAATAGGTGATGCACCGCTACTGCTGTATATAAAAGGCCCTCTGTTTCCTCCGAAACTGATTTTTCGTTCAAATAAACCTGTAAATATTTTTTGGCGAATTCTATATATGTCTCTGTTTGAGGGATTTCTTCCCAAATGACGAGAGCACCGATTAAAAGTGCGCATTGTTTGGAGCAAACGATGTTATGTCTATCAAAGTTGTCAAAGTCAGCAGCCAGCGGCCGAATTCCATGGGTAAGAATTGCGTTTCGAATTAAACGCGCATCCCTTTCGGTCAGCAAGTGGCGGATGGTATCATATCCGATCGCAGCCCCCATCAGGAAATGGGCGTTGCTCAAATTTCCTTCTGAACCGCGTTGGGGAAATTCGTACCATCTGGTAAAACCTGCAAGCCCTAATAAATATTCGTTAATTTTTTCAGCAAACTCTTTTCGCTCCGTTAAGCAATAGGCCATGCTCAAACCTTTAATCCTTTCCTCAATCCTCCTGGAAAACATCGTCCAATAAGGATATTCCTTATATCCGGGAGGGTCCTCCAGCTGATTCGGCTGAAGCAGAGGGATCGAAACGGTCATTGTATGTGATGCTTTGCCGTATGTAATTAAAAGCTCCCTTTCCTCTAAATACTCTTCTGCTATAGATATAGCCTTTTGACAAGCTTCCGCTGAAAAGCCGTCAGTCATTAATTCAGGGGATAGCGAAAGGAGCTTTTTATTTAAAGCGCTTACATTACTTTTGATTGAAGGGATAATTTTTAATTTTTTTCTTACTGTTTCCCCGTTTCCTTTAACCGTAAAGAACGTTTCCCCTTCTTTTTGAGCAATGAGGTGACCGTCTGAGACTGAAAGAAGTTCAGGTGCATCTGTGTCGATTTCAGGAGTCATTCCTTCCGGATAGTAAAAACATTTGACCTCTGCTTTTTCTCCAACTGCCAGCGTGCTAATATCCAGCACTTCGAATCTCCCTGTACTCAAGACGATCCCTCCTTTTGCATACATGTATTTCACTTGTATTTAATATCCTATGAAAAGACTTGCCATCTATGTATCTACCCATAAATTATCACAATTTACAGATAACTTCAATGACTTTTTCATATTTTTGGAAGTGTGTTTCAGGACTGCAGCCAATCAACCTATGCCGTTTACTTTCCTGATCAACATATAAATATATACGATCTTTTAGAAATGGCCCTTTTGAAAAGCAGAGGGAGGGCGCTTTCCACGCCCTCATCATTATTTAACTTGAACCGTTACAGCATCACTTTTATTTCCATTTTGGAGGACAGCTGTAATAACGGCTTCACCCTCAGACAAGGCGGTCACTGTGCCATCCTGCTCTACGTTTGCCACTCCGCTATTGCTTGAATACCATTGAATTTCTTTATTGACAGCAAATTCAGGGACGACTGCTGTCTGCAGCTTGATCGATTCTCCACGCGAAAGAACAGCGCCTTTGTCTTTAATATCAACTGCCTCAGCACGAATGACAGGATCCTCGATCGTATAGCGCCAAATATTGTTTCCGGTAGACAAATCGTCACCTTCTGCGAAATAGAAGTTCCCCATAGCATCCTCCGCTAATTTTTTTGCCTGCTGTTTAAGAGGAACCACTTCTTTAGTGGACTTATTGATTCTATAAAATGTCTGATCAACCGTTACATAGAAGTTACCGTCTTTCCCTTCCTTCATGATGCCGCCGACACGGTAGCTGCGCACACCGGGGAATTTCACTTCCTGATAAATCGTCTTTTTCTCATCGGGATTGTAAATAAACAGAGTATCCTGTGCAATTCCCCAAATGTTGCCCTGTTCATCATCATGAAGGTAGCTCACTGACACTTTTCCTGGAACCGGCACGATTTCATTCGTCTTTTTGGACGAGGCCGGATCCCATGTAATCAGCTTTGCTTCTTTTTCAACGGGATCGGCCCCCGTTCCTCCAAAAATACTGGATCCGGCATAGACGAGGCCTTTTGATGCCTTCACTGAGACAATACTTTGGTTCGGTACAATATTCCGGTTTACGTTGAGCTGGCCTGAGGAGCGATTATAGATGGATAGGGTACCTCCGTTCTTTCCGTAATCCGGAACCGAGCCTATATAAATTTCATTCCTCTCAGGTATTGAATCCATGGAAACTGGCCGATTTTGTTCATTTGGCCCATGCAGGTCAAATAGCAGCTTCATATTGGTCCTGCGATTCCACGGCAGGGAAGAGTCGTATTCGTAAATTCTGGCAGCAGGATAAACGCCGAAATACATTTTACTGCCGATGGAGGTCATCCCTTCGACTTGACCAAGACCTGTTTCCTGCTTGGTGAGTCCGGTAAGAGGATTAAAAACTCCCACGTCACCGCCAATGAATCCGCTGCTGTAAATTTTACCGTCCGGCCCTCCGAGGATATTATAAATATTTGTCGGCTGAGGCGGTAAAGAGAGTACGGTCTTCTTTAAAGCACCGTCTGTTAACCCGTATTTAAAGAAGCGTCCTTCATAATTACCAACAAACCCTACAAGTGCGGTCCCGCTGAACGGAGCCTCTGACAGGGGCTGGAACCCGAAACCGATTACAGGCTGTTCCAGATTCACCTGTGCACCGCCTGAGGTCACGGACTCTGCTGTCTTCGATTCAAGATTGTATCGATAGAGAATTCCTGAGGACGTATAGAATACACTTTTTCCATCTGGAGAAAGTGGAGAAACCCCTCTGGACTGTGCGGTTGTTTCATAATCAATTTCCATTGTTTTTTTATCTGCTACAACCAGCTTAAATTCAGGCTCAAGCTTTATAAACAGCTTCCCTCCCTGAACCTGAAGGTCATAAACGGATATGTAGGATTTGTATTTAGCAGGTAAAACATTTGTCTTTTTGCCGGATTTGATATCATATTTTATTAAATGGGCATGTGCCCCGACTCCAGCATAAACAGCGTTTTCCTCTGAATCGTAAGCCACACTTCGCACATATTCTTCACCTGGTACCATTTCTCCAAAGTCTGTAAATCCTTTTGCCGGGTCATATTCAAAAACATGGCCGTCAAAATACGTCCCGCCGTAAATTTTCCCGTTTTCTCCCGCTGTCAAATCCCAGATTACCGTTTGCTTCGGCACCGGTTTGCCGAGAACCTCTGCTTCGCTTCTTCCCGGAACATATCTATAGAGAGTACCATTCGGAGTAGAGCCTGCATAAACCGTTCCATCTGAAGCAACGGTCACAGCCCATGCTGCCTCCGCTTCCGGAAGCGGAATAATCCGTTTAATTTCTTCGGTTTCAACATCCGTCACTGCTAGCTGGGCAGGCCTTCCTGCAAGGACCGTGTAAGCAACGGACCGCCCATTCTCATCCTTTCCGAAGGCACCTTTCATCGCCATCAGTTTTTCAATCTGGGTACCCAGATCTTGAAAAGCTGGGAGCACCTCCGCTGTCTTAACTGTTTCTGCAATCACATCTCCATAAGGATTGGTAAGCTGAACTGTAAATGTGTAAGATCCCGCTTTAGAAAACCTGAATTCAGTCTTTAATGTTTCACTATGATCCTTCTTTAAGTCCAATTCGGTTAACAAGTCGCCTTTATTCTTAATCGCGGTTATTCTTTCTCCCCGATTTATGGCAATCAGATCGCCAGGTCCGGACAATTTCGTGATTTGCACATCAATATTATCAGCTCCCCGCTTCTTTATGTCTGATGCGGAAATAGAGAGTGGAGCAGGTGTATATGCTCCTGTTGATAGCTGTTCAGGCAAATCGAGAACCGTCTGATAGACAGACTGATTTTGATCTTTTATCACTTCCACCACCGCCTCGGCTTTAAACCCTTTGAACTCGGCAGTCAGCACTGTGTTACCAGGGCTGATTCCCTTCACTGCCTGTCCATCAAGTATAGCAACTTCCTTGTCTTTTATCTTCAGAGAGCTGCCGCTGACCATGGTGACGCTTCCATTTTCTTTTTTTGCTAAAACCGTTACTAGCTTTCTCTCTCCTGTCTTCACCTTAATCTTCGCGGGAACGATTTGTATGGACTCTATATCATCATCGGCCGCATTTGCATGATGCGGGAAAAGAATGCCACCCGCTGCAAGAAAAAATAAAACAACGCATGTAATGTCAAGAAGCTTTCGGACTTTCAACATAGTATCCTCCCAATCTTCCTGTATTTTCCTCGTGCACTCTTTCAAATGTAATGAACTGGAAAGGCTTCGTCAATTCTTTTGGCGAAATTTTCAGAAAAATGGTGAAAATAAGAAAACCGGATCATTGGTCACATCCGTCTAATTGACTATTCAGCAGCTTTTCAATTCGTTCACATGCATCTTTCGGACTCTCCATAGAGGCCCATGAAAGATTTAATTCATTTTGGAGAAGGGTCATTTCCCTCGTATTTAAATTGAGTTCGCTCACAGGAACAGCATACGGCATGACTTCCTTAAAAGCATTGTAATTATCAGGATGGATCTCCGGGTTCAGGAGGGTATCGTCCTCTGCTGCCTTTTTTAATGCAGGAATGGTACAGCCATTCTCTTTTAAAATCCTTTGAGCCTTTTCTCCTGCCATGAAGTCGGCAAGAGCCTGAGAGGCCCCTTTTGCAGCAGAATTTGCACTTACCGCGATCCCGGCTCCCAGCAGAAGAGTCGCTTTCCTCTCCTTTTTCGGAAGCGGAAGAATGTCCCATTTGATGCGCTGATCTCTGAACTCATTCAAATAATAATAAGTCGTGAGAATCATTGCCACTTTTTCCTTATTGAAAATATCCTCTGCCAGCTGGTTGCTCCCATGAGTAAAAATCGGCGATACCCGGTGCTTGTACATCAAATCAACACAATATTGCAGCGCTTCTATGTTTGCATCATCCGCTAAAGTAAAGCGGCTGCGGTTGGAAGTCATTAGCTTGCCACCGTTTTGAAGGACGAACACGGGCCAGCGGTGAAAAGAAGAGGAAAAACAAAATCCGTAATGCTTTACGAGATGCTGGTCTTCCAATATTTTCGTGGCTTTCTGAGCTGCATCCAGCAGTTCTTCCCAGTCAGCGATCTCTTTTAAACCGGATAAACCTGCATTTTCAAAAATAGACTTGTTATAGCAAATGACGACTGGAGTAAATAGGAAAGGCGTAGCAAACACACTGCCATTATGAGAAAACATCTCGAAAACCTGGCGATAGCTGTTTTTCTCTGTCATGTTTGGTGACTGATATGCATCCATCAGCTGAATTTTATCGGCTTCAGCGAACTCACGGAATTGGGAATCCGATACGATAAAAGCATCCGGTCCTTCTCCTTGCTCAAGAGAATGGATTAGCTGCGGTACATATTCCGTTTCGGGCATAATTTTCAAATTCACTTTTATATGAGGGTGGGCATTCTCAAATTCCTTTATAATTTTCTTAGCGCTTTGCACTTCATAGGAAGTTGAATACCAGGCAAGGCTGATTACCGTCGTATTGACGGCAGAATCCAGGGTAACACGGTTTCCTTTGCCGGGAATCTTTTCGATTAGCCCCTCCTCGACGAGCTGGGCAAGTCCTTTGCGGATTGACACCCGGCTGATCTCATATTTATGGCTAAGCTGATGTTCAGGGAGAAGGTATTCCCCTTTACGGATTCGGGTACTGACAATTTCATCCTTTAGTTCAGTGATGAACTGATTATATTTTTTCTCAAAATCATTTTCTCTGCGTAATTGCATGAGCACCTCTCCTAGTGGATCGTAAACTTTAAATGACGGTCTAAAAATTGAAAGGAGTGCTCCCGGATCGCGGGTGGAAATTCATGGCCGCTGCTGCCGATCACCCATTCAAATGAATCGTTTTGTCCC
This sequence comes from Metabacillus sp. FJAT-52054, assembly GCF_037201815.1. Taxonomy (NCBI): domain Bacteria; kingdom Bacillati; phylum Bacillota; class Bacilli; order Caryophanales; family Bacillaceae; genus Metabacillus; species Metabacillus sediminis. The sequence goes on from NZ_CP147407.1 coordinate 2,723,726, forward strand.
AATACATCATAAACCTTTTGCACCTCAATAATCCCTTTTAAACCCTCTTTCCAATGAGGAAAAACAGGATCATTCCTGCCCATCCACAGAAATAAAGGCATAGGCGCGCACAGGCTTAAAATTTCATGAAAATCAAATGGAACCTCGCTCCGTTCCATCCATTCGCTGATAACAGGAAAATGGCTGAACCAATCACGTTTTCCCCATCTGTGAAGTTCAGGGTCCCCCGCAAACATACTAAACCCGCAGCTGCAAACTGCTGCTTTAATCCGCTGATCAAGAGTAGCCAAAAAATACGCATTATAGCCGCCGAGAGAGTGTCCGATTACCCCGATTCTGTCTTGATCCACTTCCTTCAGAGAAGCCAGCACCTCTGCTCCCTGTCTGTGATCAGCCAGCATTTTCCCAACTGCTGTCCGTTCCGGATAACGGCTATAGAAATTTTTCGTTTGAAAAGCTTCATCCCCTTTTTCTATACGTTCTCCAGCTGTAATCGTGTCCGGAGCCAGGACTGCATAGCCTTTCTTTACAAGCTCAATTCCATATTGCCGGTCCTTGCGTCCTGATGGATGGGCTATGTCATTTTTCCCATTCGCGTTTGTGGGATGCAGAGCAAGAATTCCAGGCAGTTTCTCCGCAGGAGCATCAGGCAGTAATAATAAAGCGGGTACTTCCTCTCCATCAGCTGTGGCATATTTCAGATGCTTTCTTACATACACATCCTCTTTTGCCATGTCTGTGATTTCATACAGCGGTTTGCAAAGCTGGCTATTCTCATTAATGATTTGAAGCCACCTGGACATGATGGAACGCTTCTTACTCTCCCACTCTTCTAATGATGGAGTGGATAAAATCTTTGCCACCTTCAAATCGCTCAACATGTTTCCCAGCTCCATTCACCTCCGTTAAGGTCCAGCGATAAAAGCGTATTTCCTGAACAAAAATAAAGACTGTCACCAATAATCGCTCCTCCGCTTGTAATCCTCTCGTTCACGCTGAGATAAACTGCTGCTGCTGAAGAGATATCCGCCTTGACCACAGCATGTTCAAGCAAAAAGAATACTTCTTTCCCCCTTTGAATACAGCCGCCTCTGACTGGCTGGCCATATGGTAACCAGTCTAGTACGTTTGCTGAAGCAAGTGAGTCACAATCAAACTGAAACAGAATGGATGACTGAGTCATGCCCAGCCCGGCATTACCAAACACACATATATGCGGAATTTCCTTTTCATAGCGGAAAGGCACAATCATTCTATCCAATTTTTTGGCCATCCAATTTATCTTGTACAACGAAGCGCTCTCCGCAAGCTCCGCTGCGCCGCCGGGAGTCCTGACACTTGTTGACCCAAACAGGTTTCCAGAAGCATCGAACGCCAGGCTCACCGTGCTTTGATCAGGTAAAAGCGCTTCAGGTGAAATAGTCGTTAGCTCACGCGTGGCTGGATCATACACACAAACAGATCCACCCCTTTTCCCATAGCCCGGGAACCCGGAAAAAATCAGCTGCTTTTCGAAAGGGTGAATAGCTGAAGCACGCGGCCGGTGGACGGCATCCGCTTTCAGGATCAGCCTTGGGTTTTCATTAAATGCATATGGCTTATTGAATGAGAACTCATACACTTTCCCTCCCGCATAAGCACTGCCAAACATCGTATCTTGATTAAGAACGGCATACGTGCAAATATTTCCGCCTCCGCCCTGTTCTAAGCTACCTAATAGCTCTGTTCCCTTTTGATCTGCTCTGAAAAGCATCAAAGGGTGCATGCTTGTTCCATACAGTTTGCCATCAGGACCAGCCGTGAGCGTACTGAGCTCAGCTCCAGGTGTCTCGTAGGAAACCTGTATGATTTTATTCGTAAGCTTGAGCTTTTTTTCTGTCAGATCAAACGACTCTAACTTTTCTGCACCGGCAAGCTGGCCATGGCATGTATGAAATCCCGCTCCCCAATATTCGTGCCCTTCCAATGGCTCCACGGTGGGGCGCAGCACATTTCCGCCGCTAAGCTCAATCCAAGGCTCGGATGGATCACAGGATCTGAGAGCAGCGCTTTTATACTGAGCGTATACTCTCCCGTCGTTTCCTTTCCTCACATAGCCTGTTCCAATTCCATCTGTGTGCTGAGAAATGCTTGTTTGCTTACCGGTTTTAGGATGAAAGGCTGAGATGGAGGGGATTTCCGTACCAATTCCAGCGTAAATCCATCCATCATTTCCAGAAGCCATGGTTCCTGCGTAGCCCGATTCAGCATGTAAAGAAGGGAGAGTCCTGAGCTTCGGTTTGGCGGGATTAAATTCTCTCACTAATAAATTGGGGTAGGAAACAAAATAAATAAATCCATTGCATCCCTCGGTTATCGCAAAGACTGCTGCTTCGTCCTGCACCCTGCCTTTAAAAACCCACTTTCCTGAAAAAGGATTGAGACAGTAAAAGTCAGGACCTGCTCCTGAACAGAACAGCCCGGCTGACGTGGCAAAAGAAACATAAGGATACTCCCTGTTATCCAATTGAAGCTGCTGTGTTTTGCCTGTTTTCGGATTCGTGATAAGGATAAAGCCTTTAGCCGCAATTACAATTCTTTCTTCCCCCAATGAATTTCTGCACACCGCCGCAGTTCTTGTTTCGCTTAGCTGAACGGGAGCTCCCCAATTTTTTAAAAGGATAATCTTTCACCTCTTTTGCAAACAGGTTGTATACATGTATAGATTTATATTCTAAAAATTCAAAACTTTTGTCAAGGTAAAAATAAAAACAGCCGATCTTATCAGCTGTTATCTGTCATATGATTTCTTTCCGTGCGGCTCGGGAGCAAGGCATCATGAACAGGGTCTTCTGCTGGCAGCGGTTCTTTATGAGCTGGCTGAGTTTTTACTTCATCCAATTCCCTCTTTAATGCCTTATTCTCTTTTTTCAGAGAACGGATCCGGTTCATACCTGAATATCCTGCCATTAATGCGCCCATGAGAACAGAACCAAGAACAATTAATATGAGCGGCCATTGGGATTGGCCAAACAAATAATCCACTTCCACAGGCTCCACATTAATCACCGCAAAAACAGCTACGATTAGTGCAAAAAAGATGACTAGCAATAAACTCCATTGTTTTTTCAAACTAATTCCTCTCTCTCTATGGGGGTAAACGGATTAACATGAACAAAAACTTTTTGCACCTCTTCATATTCCATTAGTGCGGCACTCACACGCTTAGCGATTTCATGTCCTTCCAAAACCGAAAGCGTCGCAATGACGGAAATTTTCACATCGACGATCGCATAGTGACCGTGCTCTCTGGCAAAAAGCTCATCAATCCTTTTTACTCCCTCAATATTTAAAATGGTTTCCTTCATTTCAGCTGTATCCTCATCGTGCATAACATGATCCAGGGAAGCATGAATCGCTTCACTTCCTACCTTCCAGGCAGTAAAAAGCACTAAAATAGAAACAGCTACTCCCGCAAAAGGGTCGGCGTACAAAAGCCAATCAATCTTAAACCAGGAACCAGCGATTGCTCCGAGAATTCCAATAAGAGCGGCGAGTGAAGCAAATACGTCTGAACGATGATCATAGGCATTGGCAATTAAAGCATCGCTCTTCAATCTTTTACCCAGTCTGTAGTTATATTGAAACATCACTTCCTTAATGACAATAGCTGCCGCGACTGCCGCAATCGCAATTGGTGAGGGAGCTTTAGCCGGTTTAAAAAACGCCTCAAATGAGGTTTTGCCGATTTCAAATCCAACAAGCGTAAGCAGAACCGCTACAACGACTGCCGCAATCGACTCAGCTTTTCCATGTCCGTAAGGATGATCTTCATCTGGAGGCTTTTTGGCAAGCCTGATTCCGAACAGCACGACTACAGATCCAGCTACATCCGTGACGGACATTGCCGCATCGGCAATCAAGGCTTTACTACCTGAAATAAAACCGATCACCCCTTTTAATACGGCCAGGAGCAGGTTTGCGGCAATACCAGTGACAGCTGCGATCTGCACCTGTTTAAACCGATTATCCTTATTCATTAAGTCCCTCCTCTTATGCCGGTCAATTTCATCTCTTCTTATCTTATCCTTTATAAGAGGAATGAATGAGCGTGAACTGGGTTCCATCGTATTTTTTACATAATGGGACATATTATCATTGAATCTGCCTGTCATAGAAAGGAGCGATAGATGATGGAAAAAACAAATGAATTTGTAAATAACCTGCACGAACGTCAGGAAAAAGATGAAGCAAATCGAAAACATCAGGGAAAAGGGAACGCTGGCAAGGACTCTCCGAGCAAAACCCATAAAGAATAAGAAAGAGGACCGCACAGTTGGCGGTCCTCGCTTTTGTTACACTTCCGGGTGCTGATTCGAATGCAATTCCTTCGTTTGATCGTCTTTCTTTTTGACAAACTCTTTCTTCTTCAAAATCAGCCATAGCTGTGCGGCGATAAAGATAGAAGAATATGCCCCCGAGATTAACCCGACAAGCAAGGCAATCGAGAAATTGCGGATCGAGTCACTTCCGAAAATCATGAGTGCCACTGTTGTAATCACAACGGTCAGGACCGTATTGATTGAACGTGTAAACGTCTGCTGCAAACTCTTGTTTACAATCATACTTAAATCCTCGATCGTTTTTACCTTTGTTTTTCTTTGAAGCTCGCGAATCCGGTCAAAGGTTACAATGGTATCGTTAATCGAATAACCAACGATCGTCAGAACTGCCGCAATGAAGGTGATATCAACTTCGAGGCGTGTAAGACTGAAGAAAGCAACGATAAAGAATGCATCATAAAGCAAAGCGACGATGGCTGATAGTCCCATTCTCCACTCATAGCGGATGGCTACATAAATAACAATTCCGAGAGAGGCAAGCAAAATACCGTAGAAAGCATTCTGAGCGAGTTCCTTCCCAACCTCAGGAGAAACGGTACTTACTGTCGGTTCTTTGCCATATTTCGCAAACTGATCCTTCAGTTTTGCAATTTCCTCTTTGCTCAAAACTCCGACAAATCTTGCTACAGCCGTGTCATTGTTTGCACCGGCTAAGACAATTTCATCGGCTTCCATATCAATGGACTTCAGTTCTGTTTCAACCTGTTCAGCTGTGATTGGCTTTTCAGAACCAATTTCAACCCGCGTACCGCTTGTAAAATCGATCCCAAGATTCAGCTTGAATATCAGAATGATGATAAGTCCGGCTGCCACCGTAATTCCTGAGAAAGCGAAAAAGCCATTACGGTATTTTAGGAAATCCACTTTATCAAAGCGTGTCGGCGGATCCGTAAATTTATCCGTTTCGTAAATCTCAAGCATTTGACTCTTTTTCACGCCGAACCATGACTTTTTCTTATCGAGCCAGCGGCTTTCCACCAGCAGGGAAAGCAGAATTCTTGAAAGGAATACAGCAGTTACAAAGCTTGCAATAATACTGACAAGAAGCATCGTTGCAAAGCCTTTAACGGCGCTGGTTCCGAAAAAGAACAGGACTGCTCCGGCAAGCATGGTGGTTAAGTTTGCATCAAAAATCGTCATGAATGAGCGTCTGTTTCCAGACTTAAAGGCAGAGCGCACGGATTTACCAAGCTTCAGCTCTTCTTTAATCCGTTCATACGTAATAATGTTCGCATCGACAGCCATCCCAACCCCTAGAATAAGGGCGGCAATACCAGGCAATGTCAGAACTGCATTCATCCAATCAAAAATCTGAAGAATAACGAATATATATGCACTTAATGTGATGACCGCAATCGCTCCTGGAAGACGATAATAGAAAAGCATAAACAGGAAGATTACTGCTACTCCGATGATTCCTGCGAGCACAGTTGACTGAAGCGCTTCCTCCCCGAATTTAGCTCCTACGGAGGTTGAATACGTTTCATCAAGCTGGACCGGCAGAGACCCGGCATTCAGCAGGTTTGCAAGCTCCTGTGCTTCTTTTATGGAAAATTGCCCTGTAATGACAACATCGGTTGTGTCGAAAACTTCATTAACGTTTGGATCGGAAAGGAATTTCGGTTTGGCCTTTCCTCTTTCTTCTTTATATTTGTCTCCCGGCTGATAATCCAGCCAAATGACCAGTTGATTTTCCGGCTGCATAGCTACAATCTTGCTTGTAGCATCCTTGAATTTTGATTTATCCTTCAGCTTGACGGAAACGACAGGCTGATTGGACTGAGGATCAAAGGTTTGCTTTGCCGCACCCTGGACAAGATCGGAACCATTCAAATATTCCTTGTCATTCACGTCCCTGAATGTAAGCTTTGCCTGCGTGGACAGAATCTCGCGTGCTTTGTTCTGATCTTTAACACCAGCAAGCTGAACACGGATCCTTTTTCCTTCGATCTGAATATTCGGCTCGCTTACACCGAGTACATTTGCACGGTTTTCAAGGGCACGCACCGTACTGACTAGAGCTTCCCTGTCAATGACATCCCCTTTGTTTGCTGGCGATACATCATAAAGCACTTCAAATCCGCCCTGCAGATCAAGTCCCCTTGGAATGTTTCCTGTTACTTCCGGTGTTCTGAATCCAATAATAACTCCAACTAAAACAGTAATGAGAAAAAACGCAAGGATGCGCCCCCGCTTGATCATTATGTATCCTCCTTAGCTACTTGAACCCGTCCGTTACAGCAATTCTTCAAGCATTTTGGTGCCTTCTTCGCTTCCGAACCAATTAGGTGCTTTATACGATTCTACGGCCGCAAAATTCATGAATTCTCCTGCTCTAACAGACATGATGTCACTCACCATTTTATAAATCATTAATTCTTCTTTAGACTTCCACTTCTTTTTCAACAAGTATGTCCACAATTCCTGCTCTGAGACATGATCATAGCCTAATATCATAAACTCTTCCAGCTTGCTTTTCATAAAAGGCCTGACATGATGTCTGTACAGTTCCGCAGGATGTTTCTCCATTTGCGCACGCTCCTTTAACAATCCTTATAAGCTGTATGCCATACGATAGACCTATGCTTCTAAAACTTGTCATGCTTGGCCATCTCACAGTCATATAGTAATTGTATATGAAAACAAGCTATTTGAGAAGGCAGGGAAGGGCATGTCCAAGCAAACATTTTTAAAAGGAACGATCATATTAATTGCGGCAGGACTCATTACCCGAGTTCTTGGTTTCATTAACAGAATTGTTCTCGCAAGATTTGTAGGCCAGGAAGGGGTCGGCCTCTACATGATGGCAGTCCCTACACTTGTGCTGATTATTACCATCACCCAATTCGGACTTCCTGTTGCCATATCCAAACTTGTTGCTGAAGCTGATGCACAGGGAGATCAAAAACGCATAAAAAAAATACTCGCTGTATCCCTTGCAGTTACAGGAAGCTTGAGCATTTTTTTCACTCCGGTCATATTACTTTCCGCACCCTATTTATCGGAGCATCTTTTTACAGATCCAAGAACACTCTATCCCCTTATGGCGGTTGCACCGGTCGTCCCGATCGTTGCCGTTTCTTCGGTATTGAGAGGGTACTTCCAGGGAAAACAGAACATGAAGCCAGCTGCCTATTCACAGGTCCTGGAACAAATTATCCGGATATCGCTCATTGCGGTTTTCACTACGGCTTTTCTCCCATACGGAATAGAATATGCCGCTGCAGGAGCTATGTTTTCAGCTGTAGTCGGAGAGCTTGTTTCTCTTATTTATCTCTTTTTTATGTTTAAGCTTAAAAAGAAAATCAGAGTCCGGAAAAATTTTTTTCAGTCTATTAAATCCGGCAAAGATACATTTAAAAATTTAATGGAAATAGCGGTTCCAACGACTGGAAGCAGGATGATCGGCTCGGTTTCATGGTTTTTCGAACCCATCGTCGTTTCTCAAAGTCTGGCACTTGCAGGTATAGGCACGGCCATGGCAACAAGGCAATACGGAGAGCTGGCAGGCTATGCCCTGCCGCTGCTCATGCTTCCTTCCTTTATCACGTTTTCCCTTTCCACCTCTCTCGTACCGGCCATTAGTGAAGCAATGGCTCAAAACAAGAAGAAGCTGGTCGAACACAGGCTCCGTCAAGCATTAAGACTGTCCCTGGTAACGGGCGGGCTTGCAGCTGTTGTGCTGTATATTTATGCTGATCCCCTGATGAACTTAATGTACGGAAATGCAGATGCCGCCATTTTTGTTAAATTAATGGCCCCATTTTTCATTTTCAATTACATCCAGGGGCCATTGCAGGCAGTCCTCCAAGCCTTAAACCTTGCACGCGCCGCTATGATTAACAGTCTAATCGGGGCATTAATTAAAACGGCTCTGATTTTTGTCCTCTCAGCTCGACCCGAAATGGGCATTAAAGGAGCCGCGCTTGCTATTGTCATTGGCATCATGACTGTGACCCTGCTGCATTTAGCAACCGTTATTAAAGTCGTTTCACTGACCATTTATGTAAGAGAATATTTGTATAGTTTTGCAGCAATGGTCATCACCGGAGCTGCAGGCTATTATGCTTACTACAGCTGGCTGAAAAATTTCGGAAGCGTCATTGGCCTTCTAGCGGCAATAGCCATCTGTACAGGAATATATGTAATCCTTTTAATTCAATTCAAGCTTGTTTTAAAGGAAGAACTGAAGCGGGTACCGCTATTTGGCCCCGCCCTGGCAAAGCTTATTCCAAATCCTCGCTGAATCTAGACATTTGACACATCTACGTAAAACACACCGTTGGAATACGTACAAAAAGAGATGTTCTGCAGCTCCTGATAGCCTAACTTGCGGAGTTCCTGTCTAAGCCACAGCTCCGTCTTCCCTATTTTTTCAAGGTGGGCAGGCTGAATCGCTCCATCAATGATGAGCGCCAAATCAATGTTCTGCATAGGCTTTCCTTCCTGCTTTGTGAAAACATTCAGCTTTCCTGATGTTTCTAAAATCGCAAACTCTACATCCCCGAGGTTTCGTACGTTTTTCTCACGAAGCTGAGTCATTAAATCATCAAAATTGTACCGCTGGGACCTCATCGCCCTCTCATCTATCTTCCCTTTGCTGATAATGATTGTAGGCTTGCCATCGATAAGCTGACGGACTTTTTCACTCTTCAAAGACAAAAGAGCCAAACCGTACTGAATCCCTAAAAGCAGCAGCATGGATATGACGGAATGCATAAGGGGATCCTTTGGACTTTCGATCGCCATAACTGCCAGCTCCGCAATCATAATAAAAACCACCAGATCCAAAATACTTAACTCGCCTATTTCCCGCTTCCCCATCATACGGAAAATAATGATAATCAAAAAATACAGCAAAACCGTCCGGGCGATAATAATTAAATAAATCTCCATCCATGCTTCTCCCTTCTTACAATGCTTTCTCTAGTTTGTACAGGCCTTTTTCAATCCATGCGGCAAAGTTTCTTCCAATGAATGATTCTAATCACCCTTTCTTCTGAATACCTTAAGAAAAGACGAGCATAAACAAGCATGCGCCAAAAGGGAGAGATGCTTACTATGGAAACAAAAAAATGGGGAAAAGCTATACTAAGCGGACTTGTTGCTATTTTTGCTGCCGCTCTGGCAATCAGCCTTATCTTCTCACTGCTCCTTAAATTCACAGGCATGACGGAAAGCTCAATACGGTGGATTCTCCTGGCCCTCTCCTTCATCACCCTGTTCATTGGGGGATTTATCGCCGGAGGCAAAGGAAAAGAACGCGGCTGGATACTCGGAGGCATTACGGCACTTTGTTTTACACTCATTATTTTGCTCTTCCAATTCCTTGGATTCGGATCAACGCTAAAACCTATGCAATTTTTATACCACGCAGGATTTTTAGCAATGGCTATGCTGGGCGGAATGATCGGAGTTAATATGTCATCGGATTAATGGAAGTGGGAGACCCGGCGGATGCCGGGTTTTTTGGTGTTTTTATGGTGGGGGGAGAATAGTTGCCTGGCAATCCGGTTTTTAGGGGTCGTGGCCTGGCATTCTGTTTTTCCGGCTCGTTGCCTGGCATTCTTGCCTGGCAGTCCGCTTTATCGGGCCGTTGCCTGGCATTCTTGCCTGGCATCACTCTTTTCGAGGACTTTGCCTGGCATTCTTGCCTGGCATCATGCTTTTCCGGATTGTTGCCTGGCATTCTTGCCTGGCAATCCGCTTTCTTGGTCCATTGCCTGGCATTCTTGCCTGGCAATCCGCTTTCTTGGTCCGTTGCCTGGCATTCTTGCCTGGCAATCCGCTTTCTTGGTCCGTTGCCTGGCATTCTTGCCTGGCAATCCGCTTTCTTGGTTCGTTGCCTGGCACTCTTGCCTGGCAATCCGCTTTCTTGGTCCATTGCCTGCCATTCTTGCCTGGCAATCCGCTTTCTTGGTCCGTTGCCTGGCATTCTTGCCTGGCAATCCGCTTTCTTGGTCCATTGCCTGGCATTCTTGCCTGGCAATCCGCTTTCTTGGTCCGTTGCCTGGCATTCTTGCCTGGCAATCCGTTTTGCCGTTGCCTGGCATTCTTGCCTGGCATCACTCATTTCGAGGACTTTGCCTGGCATTCTTGCCTGGCATTCCGCTTTTTCAGCTCGTTGCCTGGCATTCTTGCCTGGCATTCCGCTTTTTCAGCTCGTTGCCTGGCATTCTTGCCTGGCAATCCGCTTTTTCAGCTCGTTGCCCGGCATTTTTGCCTGGCATCCTGCTTTTCCGGATTGTTGCCTGGCATTCTTGCCTGGCAATCCGCTTTTTGAGCTCGTTGCCTGGCATTCTTGCCTGGAAATCCGCTTTTCCAGCTCGTTGCCTAGAATTTCTTGGTTAACGTAAAACGAACAGTCAAAAAACAATAAAAAAAGAGAAAGCATTAAGCTTCCTCTGTTTTTGCCAGTACGGATTTCTCTTTTACTTCGCGGATTGCTCTGCGTTCGAATGTTAAACGGGAGCCGTCGCCAGCCTTTAGTACAGCTTTTTCTTCATCGATTGATTCAATCGTCGCGTGAAGCCCTCCAATTGTCACAACCTTGTCCCCTTTTTGCAAACTGCTTTGCATTTGGCGGAAGGTCTTTTGCTGTTTTTGCTGCGGACGGATCAAAAGGAAATAAAAAATCGCGAACATTAAAACTAACGATAAAATCGTTGTCATGGAATTACCACCCATTTTCTTTCACCCCTTTCAAAGTTTAGAAGTTGCGAGCGTTCGGTTTGTTGAATCCATATTGTTCAAAGAACTCGTCTCTGAAGTCGCCAAGACGGTCTTCTCGAATCGCTTGTCTAACTTGCTCCATTAATTTTAACAGAAAATGAAGATTATGATAAGACGTAAGTCTGATACCAAAAGTCTCTTCGCACTTTATTAAGTGTCGAATATAGGCACGTGAGTAATTTTTACACGTGTAGCAGTCGCAGTTTTCATCGATTGGACCGAAGTCTTTTGCGTATTTCGCATTTTTTACGACGAGACGGCCTGTGCTTGTCATTAAGGTTCCGTTGCGGGCAATTCGCGTAGGCAGGACACAGTCAAACATGTCGATTCCTCTGATTGCTCCGTCAATGAGTGAATCAGGAGATCCAACTCCCATTAAGTATCGGGGTTTGTTATCAGGCATCCAAGGGGTTGTAAATTCAAGGACCCTGTTCATAACGTCCTTCGGTTCACCTACAGATAATCCTCCGACTGCATATCCAGGGAAGTCCATGGATACAAGGTCTTTTGCACTTTGCTTGCGAAGCTCTTCGTACTCTCCGCCTTGAATGATACCGAATAAGCCTTGATCGTTTGGACGCCCATGCGCATTGAGACATCTTTCAGCCCAGCGGCTGGTCCGTTCGACAGATTTTTTCATGTACTCATACTCAGCAGGATATGGAGGGCATTCATCGAACGCCATCATAATATCTGAGCCAAGGTCATTTTGAATCTGCATCGCTTTCTCCGGGGAAAGGAACAGCTTGTCTCCGTTCAAGTGGTTGCGGAAATGAACACCTTCTTCTTCAATTTTCCGGAATTCACTAAGGGAAAATACTTGAAATCCGCCTGAATCCGTTAAAATTGCTCGATCCCAGTTCATGAATTTGTGCAAACCGCCGGCTTCTTTAACAATTTCATTTCCCGGACGGAGCCACAGGTGATAGGTGTTGCTTAAAATAATATTGGAGCCCATCCCTTTCAGATCCTCGGGAGACATCGTTTTTACAGTTGCAAGTGTGCCAACCGGCATAAATGCTGGTGTATCAAAGGAGCCGTGGGGAGTATGAACTCTTCCCAGCCTCGCACCTGTCTGCTTGCATGTTTTGATAAATTCGTACCGTATCGGTGATGATGAAGCTGTCACCGTCTCTCCTCCTCTATGTGTAGCCTTTTATTCAGTGTAGCCTAAATTTTCTTTTTATAAAATGAGCATTGCGTCTCCGAAACTGAAGAATCGGTATTTTTCACGAACTGCCGTCTCATAAGCGTTCATTACATTCTCTCTGCCGGCTAGTGAGCTGACCAGCATAATAAGAGAGGACTTTGGCAAATGGAAGTTGGTCAGCATGCCGTCAATTCCTTTGAACTCATAACCGGGATAGATAAAGATGCTTGTCCAGCCGCTTTCTTCCTGGAATTTGCCGTCTGCAGCAGAAGCAATCGTTTCTAGGGTGCGGGTTGAAGTGGTCCCAACCGTAATAATCCGTCCCCCGTTTGCTCTTGTCTCATTAAGCAGCCGGGCCGTTCCCTCTGTCATCTGATAGAATTCGGCATGCATTTCGTGCTCTTCTACAGTTTCAGCGCTCACCGGCCGGAAAGTTCCAAGTCCTACATGAAGCGTGATGTACGCAACAGATACCCCTTTTTCCTGAAGTTCAGAAAGAATTTGATCTGTAAAATGCAGGCCTGCTGTAGGTGCAGCAGCGGAGCCGGCTTCTCTTGAATAGACGGTTTGATAGCGTTCCCTATCATCAAGCTGCTCTTTTATATATGGAGGCAGAGGCATTTCTCCAAGCGACTCCAAAACCTCATAAAAGATTCCTTCATAGGAAAAATGCAGCGTTCTGCCGCCGTGCTCTTGTTCTTCTAAACATTTGGCTGTCAGCTTTCCGTCTCCAAATGTAATAATCGTGCCTTCCTTTACACGTTTAGCAGGTTTAATCAGGGTCTCCCATGTATCACCCTCAGATTGCTTCAGCAGAAGCACTTCAATTTTTGCTCCTGTGTCTTCCTTCATTCCGAAAAGTCTTGCCGGCAAAACACGGGTGTCGTTCAGGACGAGGCAGTCTCCGGGCTGAAGATGACGGGTAATATCGGGAAATTGCCCATGGCTGATTTCGCCGGTTTCTTTGTTTAGATGCATCAGCCTGGAAGCATCTCTTTTTTGAAGAGGAACCTGCGCAATGAGTTCTTCGGGAAGGTCAAAATCGAATAATTCTACTTTCATGTTATCACCTGTTTTTCTCTTGTCATTTAAATCGTCCAAAAATAGAAAAAAGAACGGTTAGCAAAATGCTGATGATAATGGAGGTTGCAATCGGGAAAAAAAAGGTTGTATTCCCTTTCTTGAAGACAAGGTCTCCGGGCAGTTTCCCAATTGCCTGCATAAACAGGCCGGCCAAAAACAAAACGGCCCCAATAATCATCAGCAGTTTAGGCATTTCAGTCATGTTCCGGAACCTCCAGATTAAAATGTCTGTAAACCGCATCGGTTACCATTCTTCCCCTGGATGTTCTTTGCAAAAACCCGATCTGCAAAAGATAGGGTTCATAAACGTCTTCAATCGTATGTGATTCTTCTCCAATTGTCGCAGAAATTGTGTCCAGTCCGACTGGACCTCCTCTATACTTTTCAATAATCCCCGTCAGCAGCTTGTGGTCAATATGATCCAGGCCCAATCTATCTACTTGAAGCCTTTCAAGTGCTTCAGATGAAAGCTCCTCTGAAATTGCTTCTTTACCGAGCACCTGTGCAAAATCACGGACTCTGCGTAATAGCCGGTTTGCAATTCTTGGTGTTCCTCTCGATCTTCTTGAGATTTCAGCGGAAGCATGAGGATCAATGCCAATTTGGAGGATATCCGCTGTCCGTTCTACAATCTCTGAGAGCTCTGACTCCCTATAGTACTCAAGCCTGCTCAGGACACCGAACCGGTCTCTTAACGGAGCAGTTAAAAGCCCCACCCTTGTTGTAGCTCCCACTAATGTAAACGGGGGCAGATCGAGCCTGACGGATCTCGCTTCCGGTCCTTTGCCAATGACAATATCCAGGCAGAAATCCTCCATTGCAGGATAAAGAACTTCTTCAATGGAACGGTGCAGACGGTGGATTTCATCAATAAAAAGGACATCTCCAGGCTCTAGCGCAGTTAGAATCGCTGCCAGGTCGCCGGGTCTTTCAATAGCCGGTCCCGAAGTCGTTCTGAGATTTACGCCCATCTCATTTGCAATAATGGCAGCCAAAGTCGTTTTACCGAGACCCGGCGGACCGTATAGGAGGACGTGGTCAAGAGTTTCTCCGCGCATTTTGGCAGCCTGGATAAAGATATCCAGATTTTCTTTTACCTTATCCTGTCCTATGTATTGACTGAGCCTTTGCGGACGCAGACTAAGCTCCAAGTATTGTTCTTCATTTTCGGCACTTCCGGACACAAGCCGGTCATTCATTGTCATCACCTTACTTTAACAGCTTTTGCAGCGCTTTTTTCACCAGCTGATCGGTTGACAGTGCTTCATCTTTCAAAGCTGGAACAACCTTATTAATTTCCCGCTCTCCATACCCGAGAACTTTGAGAGCCTCAATGGTCTCAGCGAGAGCTTTTGAAGCCTCATCTTTTTCTGCAAACACGGTATGATTGAATAAGGAAGGAGCAAATTCGGGGGCAACATCGCCTAACTTGCCTTTTAAATCAAGAATAATCTGTCTTGCCGTTTTCTTTCCCACTCCAGGAAATTTAACAAGGAAGACCTCATCCTCTGCTTCGATTGCCTGCACCACTTGAGACGGATCTCCTGATGCCAGGATCGCAAGCGCTCCCTTAGGGCCAATTCCTGTTACGTTCAGCAGCTTCGTGAAAAGGGCTTTTTCCTCTCTTGTTCTAAATCCGTATAAAGCAAGGATGTCTTCTCTGACATGCTGGTATGTATATATGGTTGTTTCTGTTCCCATTGTATAGACGAACGGATTGGGAGCAAATATCTTATAGCCGATGCCAGTATGGTCAATCACAATATACTCGGGAGATATGTAATCAATCTTCCCGCGGACAAATTCAATCACCTTTTTCACCTCTTTACAACTGTACTTCATTGTATCACAAAAAGGCGCGGCCAAGAACTAGAAACGTTAACATATGTTCTCACAGTGCAAAATGAAAAGCCTGCGAAATGGCAGGCAAATTCGAGTACGCTATTTTTTTGCAGAACGCGTTCCGTATTGTTTAAATGTTTCGATAACGTGCAGATAATCCTTCCTGCTCGCCACTCTGATTCCATTTTCCAGCTCTATATGTCTTTTTGTTTCAAGCTTACCTACATCTATCTGGAAAAATGATTGGATGACTTTTCCTTCCTCGCTCGGTTTGCCATCAAATATAGATAGTATCCCTTTATTATTCAGGCCAAAATATCCGTTAGCTTTCATAAGAGGAGATATATCATTCATATTCTTTCTCAGGACAATTTTCATTCCGCTTTTCTCCACTGGCATCCATCCCGGATAGCGGTCGAGCAAATGGGACAGGGAGCCATACGGTTCCCTTTTTATCTCTACGCTCACTTCTCCATCAAGGTAGGCTCTTTCCAGGTATAAAGTAATGGAATTTACAGCTTTTTCATCCGCTGTGTGCCGTTCCAATGCCTGAACGTTTACTGTACAAAATAAGGTGATCAAGGTGATGAGCGACAATTGAACATATACAAACGGCTTGCGTGTCAGCAACAAGTCCACCTCACTATTTATCAGATTTATACGGGTTCCCAGCATGCAGGAAACTAATGCTAATAAAAAACTTCCATGATTGCCACATTCATAGTGTGACCATTCATGGAAGTTTTAGTCATAAGAAAAAACCAGGGATGGCCCTGGTTTTAGCGATTCGGATTAAGCGTGCGCTGAATGGTTTTGCCGGTATTTTTCATAAAATCTTTAATATCGGCATCAATGGTTTTTCGCGGTTTGTTATTTTTAATATTCGTATCAATTTGCTTAACTCTGTTGAAGGACCCTTCGTCTGTAAAGACATCCACATTTTTGCCGTGTGCCAATTTTTCTGTTTCTTTTAAGATGGCGTTTTTCACATTTTTATTGTTTTTATCGTTTGTATCAACGGCTACAATCACATTATCTTCTGTCACAACTGTTCTGGCCTCATCAACATTTTTCATTTTGGAAATTTTATTTGAAACATTTTCGGCTATTTTCTGATCACTCTCGTTATAATATCCATTTTCTTTACGGGTATTTGACACTCTGGTCGGGCGATCATTGCGATCTCCGTCCATCATTTCAGTGATCGGGCCATCGTTGTCAGCATGATCCTTGTTTTTTCCATCATGTTCGTTTGAGTACATGCCGATTGGCTGTGTGTTGTCATTGTAATCCATTGCATTGTCTTTACCATTGCTGCAAGCTGTAAGCACACCTGCTAGAAGAGCCAGAGATCCGTATTGGATGGTCTTTCTTATCAAGATGACTACCCCCTGTTTTTATACCAATTGAGCGAAATGTGCTCTTGGTTAGGTTGCTCTGAACAGAAAGTTTTAATCTTGACAGTTCCCTCCATTAATCAAAGGCCTTGTATTTTTTAGCGCCTTTAAACTGACTGTTGATTGCAGGCGTTCACTCTAATCAACAGGTGTTACCAATCCACACCATGCTTGAACAGCGCCTGCTTTTTAAATATGTAAAAAAAAAGAGACGATTGGAATCGTCTCGAACCATTAAAATTAATCCTCATCCACATTGTAAAAATCAGGGCGTCCAAACATTTGGCCATATCCTGGCTGCATTCCGTACCCCGGCTGCATTCCATATCCTGGCTGCATTCCGTAGCCCGGCTGCATTCCGTACCCTTGGGAACCGCCGCATCCACAATCCTGCGGTGGCATTTGGCCGTAGGCACCGCCAGTCTGCGGCTGTTTATTCTTGCCTTCTTGCGCACCCATTACGTTCGGCATGTTAGGCGACATAGCACCCATTACGTTCGGCATATTTTCATTCATCGCACCCATCACGTTGGGCATGTTAGGCGACATCGCGCCCATCACATTCGGCATATTTTCATCCATGGCACCCATCACGTTCGGCATATTGTGATCATAAGCACCCATTACCCCCGGGCCAAACCCTGAACCGGGCATTACAGGAGAGGCCGGTGTGCATCCAGGAGGATATGGCGAATATCCTTGCGGAGCCATTTGCGGCATCATTTGAGGCATGCTTTGAGCGCCCATTACATTTGGCATATTGGGAGACATCGCGCCCATCACATTCGGCATGTTTTCATCCATTGCACCCATCACGTTCGGCATATTCGGAGACATGGCCCCCATTACGTTCGGCATATTCGGGGACATCGCACCCATCACATTTGGCATATTCGGGGACATGGCCCCCATCACGTTCGGCATGTTTTCATCCATGGCACCCATCACATTTGGCATGTTTTCATCCATTGCCCCACCGACGCCATAAGGCATTGGAGATGGCACACACCAATACGGCATTGGATGATGGTGATGATGGTGGCCATGATGGCCATATCCGTATGGAGCTCCATACATTGGGGCCTGCATTCCATATCCAGGCTGCGGTCCGCCGTACATTGGCTGCTGCATGGATGGCTGCGTTGCTCCCATTACTCCTGTTGGTGCAGAATAAGGCATATTAGGCATGTTCGGCATTTTCTCCATTTTCTTGGTTGCCTCCTCTTTCTTGGCTGGTGAAACTGCCTTTTGTGCCCCTTGTGCAGCTGTCTTCTCTTTTGGCTTTTCAGCCGGCTTCTTCATTTCCGGCATGACATTTGCCGGCTTTTTCATTTCCGGCATAACATTCGCCGGCTTTTGAGGCAGCTGCGGCTGCTTCGGCGGCATTGACATATTCACCATATAATAATTATTAATATCCATTTCAGGGTAAACAGGCTGAGGTATGTTTGGCATTTTAGGCATAAATGGAGTAATTGGTTTTTCTTTTTTAGGTTCTTCTGCTGCTTGAACTTCTTTTGGTTTTTCCTTTGCAGGCTGCTGAACCGGCTGCTCTTTTATAGGCTTTTGTGTTTCTTTTTTCGAATTGAAATTAATTTGAGTTTCATTCTTTACTGGAACGCTTCCTGTAGGTACCTTAATTTTCATTCCAGGCATTATGGAATCGGGATTGCTTAGTTGAGAGTTCATTTTTTTCAGTTCTTCGAAATCTGCTCCATATTTTTTAGCGATGTTCCACAATGTATCCCCTTTTTGAACGATATGGATTTTCAAAAGTTCCCCCTCCTATGCATTAACTGTATAGTAAAAGCATACAGGCTAATTGCCGTTATTCTTCACCACAAGTTATGCGGAAAAAGGAGCGAATATGCCTTCTTTGAAAAATGCCCAGCCGTAAGTCCTTGTTTTCCCCACTGAAACTTCCCTATTATAAAACGCAAAAACCGTGATAAATGTGCCACTTTTTTTGAATAAATTCCACATTTGTCCGTGGCACAAAAAAAAGCGCAAGGGATGAAGTTCTGCTAAGTGCGCGACGTCCTGTCGCAACGCAGAGCTGACCCGCATCCTGCGGGCTCCCGACAAGCATAAGATAATCAGCCGGAGGAACGCGATCTTACTTCCGTAGGGTGAGTGGCTTATGACCTCGAGGGGCTAGGCGCTGGAGCTGGACAAATCACCTTATACAAAAAAAGATCATGAGGTAGAAATTTAAAAAGCCCATGCGGCGCATGGGCTTTTGTGGCAATCAAATTATATAGAGAGCATTCTGTTCAGGGCAAGCACTGCCTGTTTTGCTTCCTCTTTCTCAACGATGATTCTGTTTACTCCTTTACCTTCTGCAATAGCTTCCAAGGACCACAACAAATGCGGCAGGTCAATTCTGTTCATCGTTAAACACGGGCACATATAAGGATTCAGTGAAACAATTTCCTTATCCGGATTGGAAGAGATCAGTCTGTTAACGAGGTTCATTTCCGTGCCGACCGCCCATTTCGTGCCAGGCTCTGCCGCCGAAATCTGTTCAATGATGTATTTAGTGGATCCGGCCAGATCAGCTAGCTGAACGACTTCGTGTGTACATTCAGGGTGAACAATAATTTTCATATCGGGTTTTGTCTTCCTGATATGAGCAATATTTTTTTCTGTAAACTTCTCATGAACAGAGCAATGCCCTTTCCAAAGAAGGATTGTTGCCTGCTCGGCAGGACCCTCCAATGTTTCTGAAATCGGGTTCCAAACTGCCATATGGTCCAAGGGAATTCCAAGATCAAAGGCTGTGTTTCTTCCTAAATGCTGATCGGGCAAAAAAAGGATGCGTTTTTTTTGCTGTAATGCCCATTTCACAATTTCTTTCGCATTGGAGGAAGTCACGGATGCTCCCCCATTCCTTCCTACAAAGGCTTTAATGGCTGCTGTGGAGTTGACGTAAGTAAGCGGAATGATGGTATCTCCATAGAGAGCCGTCAATCTTTCCCATGCACGCTCGGTCTGCTTGATATTTGCCATATCAGCCATGGAGCAGCCTGCTCTCATATCAGGCAAATACACATATTGATGATCACCAGTCAGCATGTCTGCCGTCTCGGCCATAAAATGAACACCGCAAAAAACGATGTGCTCTGCTTCCTTGTTGTCTGCGGCCGCCTGGGCAAGCTGAAGGGAATCACCGGTGCAATCTGCGAATTGGATGACTTCATCCTTTTGATAATGATGACCCGGAATAAATAGCCTGCTCCCGAATTCTTTTTTAATCTCCCTAATTCTTTTCTCAATTTCCTCCGTTGACCATGTTCTGTACTTTTCAGGAATCAGCGAAACGGCTTCTTCGTTTAGCACATCCATAAGACTCATTTTTCTTCCCCCTGCTTCATTAATAAACTAAAATCCAGCGCTTGAACAGAATGGGTGAGGTACCCAAGTGATAGATAGCTGACACCCGTGTTTCGATAGGTGTGGAGGTTCTCTGGAGTTATGCCGCCGGATGCTTCTGTAATGATTGAATCAGGCGTTATTTCAGCAAATTGTTTGACTTCCTCAGGAGAACGGTTATCAAACATGATGATATCCGCCTTTGCCTCAATCGCCTCCAAAAGCTGATTTTCATTCTCTATTTCCACTTCAATTTTCACCGTATGGCCGACAGCATCTTTGGCTCTTATTACGGCTTCCTTGATGCTTCCTGCAAACGAAATGTGATTATCCTTAATCATGACCGCATCATAGAGGCCATAGCGGTGATTTCGTCCGCCTCCGCATCTAACGGCATATTTATCGAACATCCGCAGTCCGGGTGCCGTTTTTCTTGTATCGCATATCTGTGTATCCGGACTATCCAAAAGCATGATGGCTTCCCTGGTTGCTGTCGCAATCCCGCTCATCCTTTGAATGAGATTTAATGCTACCCGTTCGGCACTGAGGATTGAAATAATTTTCCCCTCAATTTCTGCAACAGGTTCTCCTGGTTCTACCGTTTCCCCGTCCTTTTTAAGGATTTGGACGTCTATTTGATCATCAAGCAGTGAAAAAGCAGTTTTTAAGACGGCTTCCCCTGAAAAAATGCCTTTTTCCTTTGCAAGAATGACAGCCTCTCCCCGATCACTTTCAGAGAATATCCCGCTCGCAGAAAGATCCCGGTCACCAAGATCCTCCAATAAAAAATGACGAATGCTTTCCTTCACTTTTAATGCATTCACACCATCACTCCTAAAGCTGTTTTATTCGTTTTCCATAGCAGTTCTTTTCGTTTCCAATCCGCTTCTTTTAATGGAAAGTCTGACCTGAAATGACAGCCCCTGCTTTCTGTCCGCTGCAAGGCAGCCTTGGCAATTAATTCACCGGCCGTCATCATGTTCGCCAATTCAAAGACATCTGGTGAAAGCTCATCCGCCTGCTCGCTCTTTTCTTTAGCAGCTTTAAACCAGTTAATTAGCTCCCTTAGCCCCTCTTCATTTCGTTCAATTCCGGCGAATCGGTCCATCATATCAGCTGCATCCTTTTTTGTAACCGTGTACTTGGGAGGCAGCTCCGGGTTGAAGATTGGAAAAGAATTGGGTGGTTGGACTGTTCTTACATCCTCTGCTATTTTTTTGCCAAACACCAGGCCTTCAAGAAGGGAATTGCTTGCAAGCCTGTTTGCGCCATGAACGCCTGTGCAAGCCGCTTCACCTGCTGCATACAGCCTAAGGATGCTTGTTCTGCCATTCAGATCGGTCTTAATACCACCCATAAAAAAATGCATGCCTGGCATGACAGGGATCAGTCCGTCCTGCAGTCGTACGCCATGCTTCTTGCACATTTTCGATATACCAGGAAACCTTTTTTCGAATTGAGGAATGCTTTTAATGTTTAAAAATATGGATTCTCCCTGCTGGATTCTTCTGAAAATTTCTCTGGAAACTACGTCTCTCGGTGCAAGATCTGCCAGCGGATGTACGTTCTCCATGATTCTGTCTCCAGCAGAATTTTGCAGAAAAGCGCCTTCTCCGCGAACAGCTTCCGAAACAAGCCCTTTTACCGCTCCCTCTAAATAGAGCATCGTAGGATGAAACTGGACAAACTCCATATCTGCAAGTATGGCCCCTCCTCTATAGGCAAGGGCGATTCCATCCGCAGTACAATTTTTATGATTGGAAGTATGCCGGTAGAGGGTTCCGCAGCCTCCAGCTGCCAGTACAACAGCAGAAGCGTAAATAGCTTCTGTCCTTCCATCCGGATTAAGGACGTGCACACCATAGCAGGTGTTTTCTTTAATAAGCAGTTCTGTAACCATCGTTTGTTCCGCGATGCTCACCTTTCCAGTTATACGTCCGGCAAGAAACTGGACCATTGCTTTTCCTGTTTCGTCGCCGCCTGCATGTACAATCCGGTTTAATCTGTGAGCTCCTTCCATCCCAAGCTTCAGGGAACCGTCCCCCGCTCTGTCTGCTGGCAATCCTTCGCGAAGGAGGTTTAAAAGAATCTTGTTCCCTTCTTCTGTAAGCTGTTTCGCTGCAAAAGGGTTTGTATGTCCGTCACCGGCTTGAATTGTATCCTCATAATGGAGTTTCGCGGAATCTTTTTCAGAAAGTGCAGCGGCAATCCCGCCTTGGGCTAAGGACGAATTCCCATCTGTTACAGATCCTTTCGTAACAATCGTTACGTTCAATCCTTCACAAATATAATAAGCAACGGCCAAAGCTGCTATCCCGCTGCCAATAATCAGCACGTCTGTCTGCCGCATATTTTCCCACCTTGCTTTACATGTGTCTTGACACCTATCTTTACATAACTTTAAAATAAGCACAAGAGTTTTTTTGACTGGAGGAACCATCTTGATTTATTTCGATTATGCAGCCACTGCCCCAATGAGCGAGCAAGCGCTTGAAGCCTATATCAAAGCTGCTCAAACGGTTTACGGAAACAGCCAAAGTCTCCATGAAGAAGGCGGACGGGCAGCTGAGTGGCTCTCAGCATCAAGGAAGAAAATTGCTTTTTTGCTTGGCGGGACAGAAGAAGGCCTTTATTTTACCGGAAGCGGAAGCGAAGCCAACGTACTGGCATTAACGTCCCTCCTTAATGGAGCGGACCCAAATAAAAAGGAAATCGTTATGGGAGGTATGGAGCACGCCTCTATAAGAACATACCTTCATGACTTAACAAATAAAGGCTATGTGATTAAAGAGGCTGAGCCCGGTACCGGGGGAATGATTGGATGGAGCGAGGTCGAACCGCTTGTTTCAGAACGGACAGCATTGATTACGGTCCAGCATGCAAATTCTGAAACAGGGATCATGCACAATATAAAAGAAATTGCGGTGCATGCACAAAAAAATGAGATTTTATTTCACTCCGACTGCGTTCAGACTTTTGGAAAGGTACCGATTTTGGCCGAGGAATGGGGAATCAGCTCGGTAACCGTTTCAGCCCATAAAATTCACGGACCAAAAGGAATGGGTGCATCGTATATTTCGCCAAAAGTGGCGTGGAAGCCGGCCATTAATGGAACGGCCCACGAAAATGGATTCCGTCCAGGCACTGTTGATGTTCCGGGTACTGTTTCCTTTGCCGTTGCAGCAATGGAAACGGTAAAAGAAATGGACAGAGAACAGATGAAAATGAGAGAATACAGGAAGCGTTTAGTATCCTTTATTGAGGAGAAAAATATTGGAATGACCATTGAGGCAATGGATGAGAAATTTCAGCTCCCGGCAATTATCGGGTGCCTGTTATCCCATACGGAAGGCCAATATGCCATGCTTGCATGCAGCCAAAACGGGGTGGCACTATCAACAGGCAG
This sequence comes from Metabacillus sp. FJAT-52054, assembly GCF_037201815.1. Lineage (NCBI taxonomy): Bacteria > Bacillati > Bacillota > Bacilli > Caryophanales > Bacillaceae > Metabacillus > Metabacillus sediminis. The sequence continues at coordinate 2,747,090 of NZ_CP147407.1, forward strand.
TGCCTGTCACTCGGGAATGACGAAGCCTTCTCAAGCTCTGCTCGCTCTTGGCATATCAGAGGAACAAGCTCATTGCTTTATTCGAATTTCTCCGGGCAGAGGAACGGAAGATTCCCACTTTGAACGGCTGGAATCGATTCTAGAGAAGTATTGTAAGAGAGCAGCAGAAAGGATGGAGTACTATTGACCTCTAAAGTTTATGGAGAAGAAAGAAGACAGCAGATCCTGCAGCTGCTGAAAACAAGTCCTGTCCCTCAGACAGGAAGCGGCCTAGCCAAAAAAATGAATGTTAGCCGGCAGGTGATTGTTCAGGATATTTCATTATTGAAGGCAAAGTCTGAACCGATTATCGCAACAAGCCAAGGGTATATTTATATGCAATCGCAAACCCCTGCTAAAAATGCAGAGCGTTTAATTGCCTGCTTGCATAGCCCAGAACAAACTGCCGAAGAGATGAGGGTCATCGTGGATCATGGAGCAGCAATAAAGGATGTGTCGGTAGAGCATCCCGTATACGGGGATCTTACAGCTTCGATCATGGTTCACAATCGTAAGGAAGTAGCAGAGTTTATTGAAAAAATAACATCCAGCCAGTCCTTCTATCTCTCCCAGCTAACAGAAGGCGTGCATATGCATACGATCGCTGCGGATTCGGAATCTGTATTGGATGATGTTTGCCAGGCTTTAAATGATAAGGGGTTTTTAATAAAGGATGAGTAACAAAGAGGCTGTCTGTAGAGAAAATGATTGAAATTGAAATACCCCGGGACGCAGTGAGCATTCCGGGGGTTTCGTATTTTTAAGGGTTAGCTGATTGGACGGAAGGTGCGAGACATTTGCTAAGAGCAGCGGGACAGATGAGACCCTGCATCCTCCTGGCGCCGAGGATCCTGCAGCGGAAATGAGCCAAAACCAATCTAATTTCAAACAGCGAAAGCAGCTTTAAAAACTGCATTCTGGCCTGTCTCTTTTCAGTTTAGGCATAAAACGCTTTATAGCTGCCAAGAACTTTCACACCGCAGCCAAGCGCCTCCAGCTCATTTACAGCACCGGGAATTAAAACGCTGTCCATGGCGTGCTCCAAATCTATAAGGAAAAAATAGTTTCCTAGTCCGGTCTTCATCGGCCTTGATTCAATTTTGGACATATTCAGTTTTCTCCACGCAAACGCGGAGAGCACCTGGTGAAGCGTACCTGACTGGTTTGAAGGAAGCGTGACCATAATGGTGGTTTTATCCTTACCTTCATAACCAGGCAAGGTTGGAGGCTTCTCGGACGCAGATGGATGCAAAATAGCGAACAATGTATGGTTGTAATGATAATCATGGATGTCCCGCTTCACAATGGACAGTCCATAAACCTCTGCCGCCATTTCATTCGCAATAACTCCTGCATTTTCTCCAGGATGAGTGCTTACAAATTGAGCAGCCGCCCCTGTCGAAGCTGCATAAGAATGCTCTGCCAGCGGAAATTCGTTATGCAAATACCGGTGACATTGCGCAATTGCATGAGAATGAGATACAATCTTGTCTACCTGCTGCCATGAAGATTCACGGTCAGGATGCACCATAAAATGCTGATTTATAGGGACGACCAATTCCCCTACAATATGAAGCGGCTGTTCATGAACGAGGTAGTCGACCGTTAAATTCACGGAGCCTTCAATTGCATTTTCAAGAGGAACAATCGAGAAGTCCACATCTCCCACAGCCACGGCATCCATACAAGCCGGAATGGTGGCATATGGAATCTGCTCAATCTGTTCATGAAAAAACTTCGAAACGGCCAAATGGGTAAATGTTGCTTTAGGTCCTAAAAATCCAATACGATAACTCAATGCTACCAACTCTCCTTAAGCCCCTGATCCAAGTATTTCTACCTTATCGACAAACTCCATTTTCTTAAATCGAGAAATTAAATGATTGATATCTTCGTTCATTCCATTAATATTCAAAGAAAGCGTTACGTTGGCTCTGCCTTGAAGAGGAATGGTTTGATGAATCGTTAAGATGTTGCACCCCGCATTAGCTACCAGGCCTAGAAGCTCTGACAATGTTCCGGATCGATCCTCAAGCTGAAAAAAGAGCGTAATGATTTTTTCTTTTACAACGGTGTGAAACGGAAAAACGGCATCTCTGTATTTATAGAATGCACTTCGGCTAAGATCGACCCGCTGTACGGCTTCCGCTACCGATCCTGCCTTTCCTCTTTCCATCATCTTCTTCACATCAAGTGTCTTTTTCATAGCTTCAGGAAGAACATCCTCACGGACAAGAAAAAAAGTTTCTTCTTTCAATCCTATCACTCCTCCATTAAAAAGTTGGCGAAGATAAGGATAGCACTGTATCCTTAGCGGACTTTCAAATATATATAATGTCCAGGCAAATTGCCTGGACATTCCGTTTTATATACCGCAAAAGCGGACAGTAAAAACCCGCATATATAGGGTACATTTATTAATCAACAAATTCAAATTCGAACTCAAGAAGTCTGACGATATCTCCGTCTTTGGCTCCTTTTTTGCGAAGAGCATCATCTACGCCCATCGTACGCAGCTGGCGCGCAAAGCGGCGGACAGATTCTTCTCTGCTGAAGTCCGTCATCTTAAAGAGACGTTCGACTTTTTCTCCGGTAACGTCAAAAATTCCCGCACTGTCTCTTGTAATGATAAATGGTGTTTCTTCTTCTTCAAGTGTATAAACTACACGGTGAACACCCGGATCTTCTTCATCTTCATAAAGCGGGAATTCCGGTGTATTCTCAAGTGTGTCTGCAATTTTAAACAGCAGATCGCGGATTCCATCTCTTGTAGCTGCTGAAACAGCAAACACTGGATAATCATCTTGGAGCTTTTCTTTAAAGATTTTTAGGTTTTCTTCTGAATCCGGCATATCCATTTTGTTTGCCACAATAATTTGAGGACGCTCTGTCAAACGCAGATTGTACTGCTTCAGTTCATCATTAATTGTCAAGTAATCCTCATAAGGATCACGCCCTTCAAGGCCGGACATATCAATCACATGAACAATGACTCTTGTTCTTTCAATATGTCTTAGGAACTGATGCCCTAAACCGATTCCTTCATGTGCTCCTTCAATTAAGCCTGGAAGATCCGCCATAACAAAGCTGCGTCCATCCTGAGTCTCAACCATTCCAAGGTTTGGAGCAAGCGTTGTGAAATGGTAATCGGCAATCTTTGGCTTTGCCGCTGATACAACGGATAGAAGTGTGGATTTACCAACACTCGGGAAACCGACAAGTCCAACATCTGCAAGGAGCTTAAGCTCCATCACGATGTAGCGCTCCTGACCCGGCTCTCCGTTTTCGGCAATCTCAGGTGCCGGATTGGAAGGTGTAGCAAAGCGGGTATTACCGCGTCCGCCTCTTCCTCCTCTTGCAATGATTGCCTGCTGGCCGTGCTCAGTTAAATCGGCTATGACCTGTTTCGTATCGTCATCCATAACCACGGTGCCAGGCGGAACTTTTACAATCATTTGCTCCGCATTTCGGCCATGCATGTTTTTAGACATGCCATGCTCCCCGCGTTCCGCTTTAAAATGACGCTGATAACGGAAATCCATCAGGGTTCTTAAGCCTTCTTCCACCTCAAAAATGACGTTTGCTCCCTTGCCTCCGTCACCGCCGGCGGGTCCTCCGTCCGGAACATATTTTTCACGGCGATACGCAACCATTCCATTGCCTCCGTCGCCGCCTTTTACATAAATCTTGACCTGATCCACAAACATTATGTCTTTCCTCCGTTCTGTGATGCACGATTACTTCGTATAGAAAATGACAGCCGCCGTAAATTCTTCAGCTGTTATCGTTAGTTCTGAGAGTTGATGATCGGGCAGCTTCATGAAGTATGTATGCAAGCTCTGCATATCATTTAGCATGCCATGAAAATCTAAAAAGAAACGGACCTGTCCCAATTCTTCCGACATCTCAATCGTAAGCACGAGCTGATTTTCACATCTGTCACCAGCACACTGATCCAGCAGCGCAAAAAAGTCTTTGCACCAGGCGCTCAAGTTTCGATCGAGACTGTCCAGATGAAATGTATCCCCGACAATTTCATACTCTATTGAAAATAAGTGGCGCTCCCAGCCAAAGCTGATTAAATTTCCAGCCAATTCTGGAGCCTTAAGATTGCAGAGCCTGGACTCCTGCTGGGCTTCAATAATAATTTCTTCCATAATCTCATTTACTCGTTCATATTTTTCAAGAGACAGGTTGCCCTTAATCAGCTGCAGCCGGTTCATCCAGTCATGCCGGTAGTGGCTAATGACATCAACCATATTCCAGTTTTTGCTACCTTTAGTCATTTGCACTCCACTCTTTCTATTCTTTTAGGAGCATGATTCTAATCAATTTGTGCCGTATAACCATGTAAATTCGTTAATCTGAAAAGATTGCCTGATGAAATTATAGCAAACCTATGCGCGGAAAAGAAACGGTTTTAAAGAAAATAAGGATTTAGGGGGGTCTCAAGAGGATTGCCTGCCCATCTATCAAATTTTCACAACAAAAGCGCAAGCGCACGGTGAGGGTGTTCTGTTATGTTCACAAGATCCTGCAGGAGGATCTTGCCTGCTGCAAGTCCCGAGGTGCCCGAGCGGCTATGCTGTCTGGAAAGAACCTGCTAATAAGCTCTGTCAACTTGATAAAAAGCAATAAAAAAAAGAAACTCTAGCTCTTATTCAGCTAGAGTTTCGGTTGAATTAAGCTTCTTGAGCTGCAGGGTACACGCTCACTTTTTTGCGGTCGCGGCCTAAACGTTCGAAACGAACTACGCCGTCAACTTTAGCAAATAGAGTGTCGTCACCGCCGCGGCCAACGTTTTCACCCGGATAAATCTTTGTACCGCGCTGACGGTAAAGGATCGATCCGCCACTTACGAATTGTCCATCAGCACGTTTAGCGCCAAGACGTTTCGATTGTGAATCACGGCCGTTTTTTGTGGAACCTACTCCCTTTTTGGAAGCGAAAAATTGAATATCCAATTTTAAGAACATGAGGTTCACCTCCTACTTTTCTAAAATGGTCACACGGATGTATTCTCCGTATTGTTCTTCTATGGTCTTAATGGATACGACCATTCCTTCGATGAGCAGCTGTCCTTTTTGAATGGCTTCCTCTGAAACAGCATCTGGCCATTCAAAAATAATACGTCCCTGCTTCTGGTCCATTTCCAGTATAGGCTCGATGCCTGCGAGTTCATGGACCGCGTTAATCGCTCCAAACACCACACAGGATGCGCCTGCACATACAAGATCTTTTCCAGTTTCATCAAATTGAGCGTGCCCCGACATAGAGAAGGACTGAATTGCTCCCCCTGCAGATCGGTTTACCGTAACGTTTATCATAGGATCAAGCCTTACGCGTTGATTTTTTCAATAACAACTTTTGTGTATGGCTGACGATGACCTTGCTTTTTCTTCTGGTTTTTCTTCGCTTTGTATTTGAAAACAACCAATTTTTTCGCACGGCCTTGTTTTTCAACTTTAGCTGTAACGGTTGCTCCGGATACTAGAGGGCTTCCAACTTTAACGTCGTCGCCGCCTACGAATAAAACTTTGTCAAATGTAACAGTTTCACCTAGCTCGCCTGCCACTTTTTCAATGTAGACTGCTTGGCCTTCTGCTACTTTAATTTGCTTTCCGCCAGTTTCAATAATTGCGTACATTCCACTGCACCTCCTATTTGATACTCAGACTCGCCAGTGTACAGGTGAATTAAGATGAAAATCATCGAAACCACTTACTACCTGCATCCGAGCGGTTGTAGCCACGGGTGCTACAAACAGTAACATAAGAATATTACCAGAAGTTTAATCTATTTGTCAATGTTCTTTTCCTGTTGTGGGATTCGCTCCCGAATATCTTTTTCATCTCCGATATGCCTAAGCTCATATCCCGGCTTCTCCCAATCACCGGCAGTTATGAATATACGAAAATGAAGCTCCTTTTCAAGATCCCGGACGCTGCGATCCAAAATCGCCATTACTCCCTGCTCCGCATGGACCCAGATTGCTTCATCTTCCATGTACCGGTATTGCCTCAGTTCCCTTTCAAGCCTTAAGGCAACGGTTTCTGCAGAATCGACTCTGCCTTTTCCATTGCAGACGCGGCAAGGCTCTGTTAACAGAGTATCAAGATCCTCACTCGTTTTCTTCCTCGTAATCTGGAGAAGATTTAACTCGGTAAAGCCGATAATGCGGGTTTGGATCCGATCCCGCTCAACCTGCTTTTGCATCACCTGCAAAATACGAGCCTGGTCAGACGTGTCCTTCATATCAATAAAGTCAATCAGGATAATTCCATTTAAATTCCTCAGGCGGATTTGCCTTGCCGCTTCAAGAGCGGCTTCCTTATTCGTATCAAGTATCGTCTGGCGCTGCGAGTCCTTTCCGGTAAACTTCCCGGAATTCACATCAATAACGTGAAGCGCTTCGGTTTTCTCAATAAGGAGATAGGCTCCATTTTTAAGCCAGACCGCTTTCTTTTGAAGCTTATGTATTTCCGCATCCAGCGTTTCAAATATCTCAGCACCTTCTTTTGAATGGTGCACGTTTGTCTCACACTCATCTGGAAGGCGCTCTCTCAGGTTTTCCGCTAAATACACATCATCACAGTGTATATCTGAATAGGCTGAAATGGAGCGTTCAGTTAATATCGTTTCAAGCAAGTCGCCAGCTTCCTTTAGCGGTGCAGGAGCTTTAGAAGAAGGAGATGGAAGAAGCTCCTTGAATTCCCTTCTCAGCCTGTACAGTTCCTCTTTAAGTTCATCTGCCGGCAGGGAAGCTGCTGCCGTGCGAAGCAATACACCTTCTCCATTATCAAGTATTTCGCTGCCCCATTCTTTAAGCTTAACGGCTCCGGTTTCATTAATTTTCCTTGATACCGTAACCTTTCCTCCATAGGGCATGTAGATGAGCGAGCTCCCGGGAAATTCTATATTGGCGGTAAGGGCTGGCCCCTTCCACTCGTCTCCTTCTTTTTTAATTTGGACCAATAGCTTCTGGCCTTCATGCAAATAAGAGGAGATTGGCTTTTGCTGATCCGAAAGCCGGTAATCAGGCAGATCCTCGATGCGTATAAACCCGTTCCGTTCGAGTCCAATATCGATAAATGCCGCCTGCATCCCTTTAACGACTTTTTCAACCTTCCCTAAAAAAATGCTGCCCGCTTTCCCTTTTTGACCGGATTTTACTATTTTTAAATCTGCCAGTTTTCCATTCTCAAATAAAGCAATGCGCTTTTCAGGCAGATTGGCTTGAATAAGTAGCGTTTTCAACGGATTCCCTCTTTTTCAATCATCATTTTCCCCATTTACTCACGTTTCAAAAGGGAAGTCAATACGCATAAACAAGCTCCTCCACCTTGGAATTTGTTCTTTTCTCAGAAAAAAAAGCGTGAAGCAATTCATTCTCATCCAGCTCAGACCATTTAGTCCCCTGCCTGTAAACGATGATTGGATGCTTGCAGCCTCTCTTAAACCTGGACATGACCGTCAAAATATTTTCTTCTGATTCCACTTCAAGAGGAACTAACTTTTGTATGGATTTTTGGCTGCCATAATACCTGTCCATTAGAAATCTCAGGTGAACAAAACGGCGCTGCTTAAATTCTGTATACAGGCTAAAACATAAAAAGATTGTGATCATCCATAAATTCAGCTGAAATGGGAAAAATATCAGGACCGCGGCCAAATATAAAACGAGAGCGCATATCGAAAAAGCCAGCATCCACTTATGGGCTGCAGGGAACGGCTTAAACAGCGAAAAAGCTATAAATAATAGTTTCCCCCCGTCAAGCGGCCAAATAGGAAGCAAATTAAAAAGCAAAATAGAAAGATTATAGTAAGTAAACAGGGAGAAATCACCGGCAGATAAAAGCCCTCCGCTCAAGAGAAGCCAGGCTCCCCCCTGCATGAGAAAATGCTGCAGCGGTCCGGCAAGCACAACCGCCAGTTCTTCTTTTATTGAACGGTTCCCATGCTCCTCCATTTCAGCCGCACCTCCGAATGGAAGAAGCACGATGGATTTAACTCTCCATGAAAAATATAGGGCACATGCAGCATGGCCAAGCTCATGAACAAGAACAATGGCAAGCAATATAGCCAGCGTTTTAAATTGAGCGGTAGCCGCACTGATGGCCATTACTACCCACAGAAGAGGGTGAATGTGAATTTTTCTTAAAAGAGATCCGTATTTAATCAAAAGGAATCACCTGTTTCGGGTCGATAAAATTATCTCCCTTTTTTATCGCAAAATAGTACGTCCCTTTTTTATTTTCATTTACTTTAATGGTGCCAAGTTCTTTCCCTGTGACCACTGTGTCATAAAGAGACACATCCACTTTTTCCAAATTTCCATACCATGATTCGCTTCCATCTGCATGCTGAAGGACAACCGTAAGACCTGTATCCGGTTTTTCTCCCGCTTCAACGACGACCCCTTCATCAATCGCATCCACGGTCTCACGATCGGTCTCAATCAGAACCCCTTGCCCATTTACCTGAAAGTTTTCAGTGACCTTCCCTGAAGCAGGAACAGCATATTCCCCCTTTGAGGCAGCAGGAGGATCAAGGGAAATCTCATCTGCCTGAAACAAGGCTAACGGATGACCGAATTGCTTTTGATACCAGGAGGATACTGCAGCAAATTGGAATTCTTGCTGGAGAGAAGCTTCAACCGTACTTCGGATTGAATCTAGCTTTGGACTATGATCTTTAAACATCACTGCCATAGCGAGGACCAAACAGGCTGAAAGAAACAGTTTGAAGAGGAAAATCTGGGGTTTAAACAGCGGGTGTCCCGTTTCATTAAGGGTGTCAGGTCCTCCCTCATACGAATGAATAATCCCTGTATACTTCTCTTCTTCTTCAATCACAGCCTCTTTATTCCACGTTACCGGAATTTCTGCTTTTTCCGCAGAAGGTTTTGCCTTTTTTCTTTTTGCCATCCGCTTTCTGATTTCGTCGGCCCTTCTGGACATCTTCATCCACCCTTTTAATGTCAGTTTGTACAAGTCTATGACTCGTCCCGCATAAATATGAAAAGAAAAGCGGAGGCGGCTTGCTCAGGCCTGAGAGACGGTGGAACCGGGACTGGCAAAGTCGCTCTTTGACTTTGACTGGACCGGTGAAGCGGCCGAAGGGCTAGCCGCTGGAGCTGGACAACATAGAAAAGCGGAGGGCGCTTGCTCAGCTGTGAGAGACGGTGGAGCTCTCGACCGAGAGGCGCCCAAGTTAGGTTGTTCAGCTAAATGCGCGACGTCCTGTCGCAACGCTGAACGGGCCTTCATCGTGAAGGCCCTCGACCGAGGGAGTGAATTGGCCCTGCGGCACAGCGTCCGGAGCTGGACAACATAGAAAAGCAGAGGACGCTTGCTCAGGATGGACAACTCAGTTCAGCTAGAGAATCACTTTTTTTATCACATGAAAAAAGCAGCCCCGTTAAGAGCTGCCTGCTTCTGCAAATGTTATTATCCGTCACACTACACGCGTGCTCCGAAAAACTTTTTGATTTTATCCATAAAGCCTAAATTTTGCTGATCAAGAATTTGAAGGGGAACCGATTCCCCGAGAATTCTTCTTGCAATATTACGATACGCAATCGATGCGCGGTTGTTCGGATCCAATGCAATCGGTTCACCGCTGTTTGATGCCTTAATCACTTGATCGTCATCTGCAACAATGCCCAGCAGGTCAATGGACAGATGGGCGACAATTTCATCAACGTCAAGCATATCTCCATTTTGCACGAGATGAGTGCGAATCCTGTTAATGACGAGCTTCGGAGGCTCTATGTCCTCTTTCTCAAGAAGCCCGATAATTCTGTCTGCATCCCTCACTGCAGATACTTCAGGTGTGGTGACCACAACTGCTTTATCCGCACCGGCAACAGCATTTTTGAAGCCTTGTTCTATGCCTGCAGGACAATCGATCACAATATAATCATAATCCTGCTTCAGTTCGTCAATAAGCTTTTTCATCTGTTCAGGTGATACCGCGGACTTATCACTTGTCTGGGCTGCAGGAAGCAAATACAGCAGCTCATCAAACCGCTTGTCTTTAACAAGTGCTTGATGGATTTTGCATCGCCCTTCCACCACATCAACCAGATCATAGATAATACGGTTTTCAAGTCCCATGACTACATCCAGATTCCGCAAACCGATATCCGTGTCAACTAGACAAACCTTTTTGCCTAAAATGGCCAGGGACGTCCCTAAATTGGCGGAGGTGGTTGTTTTGCCAACTCCACCTTTACCAGAGGTTACAACAATCGCCTCTCCCACGGCTACATTCCCCCCTCGAGCGTAGTTACATCAGGTCTTACATACATTACATTCTGCAATCGGTCTCTCTTCATTTGCCCTTCATCATCTATGTACGCACACTCCATCCCGTGTTCCTCTACATGAATACGCTCAGGAGACTGATTAAGAGAATCATAAATTTTAAGCTGGGCTGGCGCCATGACAGATGCAGCAATGATTGCCCTGCTGTTTCCATTATAGCCTGCATGGGCTGTACCTCTCAGAGCACCTAAAACGAAGATGCTTCCGTTTGCAATCACTGTGCCTCCAGGGTTGACATCCCCAATTAACAGGAGATCTCCTTCCACTTGAAGCACCTGTCCAGACCGGACAATTCTCGCGGCTTTTACAACTTCCGCTTCTTTTTTCAGTCTGTTTGCCTCTTCTTTCGTAACGACATCAGATTCAATGTTTTCTACCACAAGATTCTTCTTTTTGCGGATCGTTGTTTTCACCATCTGCTGCTGTTCTTCCGAAAGGAGACGTTTACCCGACTTCACACTTACTCCGATTAATGGCCCGTTTTCCTGCACATACTGTTTAGAGGAAAGCATCTCTTCCAGTTCAAGAATGAGTGTTTCATAGGTGCAAGCATCATCCAAATATAGAGTGAGGCCGTCCTTTGTTCCTTTTATTGTTACATACTGCTGTTTTTGGGCTTTCACGATGTTCACCTCAATAACACTACAAATTCGACAAACCCCGCTAAATCTCCTTTTTTTGCTGAACCGTTTAATCCTCAGTCTGTCTTTTTAGACCTGTGAGAAACGATTTTAACGGATAAATAATCACAAGACCCGCGATGGAATTCACAGCCAGCGTCGGCAGGAGTCTGCGATTGGCAAATTCATAGAAATTAAGCGGATTCAGGCTAATAATAAGCTGGATCCCGTAAACGTAAAATTCGAGTATACTGATTGCCAGCATACCGACAAGCAAAACAACAAAGGCATTGTTCTGAAGAATCTTCAGTGCTCTTCCGGAAAGATAGGTCAAAAACGGATAAGCAAATAGATAGACTCCAAGAATCTCTGTATACACAATATCGTGCAGCAGTCCAAATATAATCGCATAAGTGATCGCAAGTCCGTCTCTTACATAAACAGATATAAAAATTAAAAGAAGCAGGGTAAATCTGGGAACATAGAACATGTCTTCAGAAAAAGATGGAATGAGTATTAAATCAGCTGCGGTACTCTCCATGATGAAAAAAAACAAGACAACGACAGGGAGGAGAAAACGTCTCACTTGGCTTCCTCCTCCGCATCGCCGTCACTTACATCTCCTTCTGGAGGGACAGAAGCTGCACGCTTGATGATAAATACATTTTCAACATCATAAAAATTAGCGGACGGTTTTACATAGGCCATTTTCGTTAAACCGTAAGAATCAGGCTGGACATCTTCCACTGTTCCAATCGAAAGTTCCGATGTGAACACTCCGCCATTCCCTGCAGTTACAACTTTATCGCCTTTTTTTATGTCCATGCTCGTATTGATGTTTCTGTATAGAAGCATTTCTCTTTTTTCATCGTATCCTGCAATTAAACCGAATATATTTTCTTTGCCCTTAACAATTGCCGGAACCTGATTGACACGGTCCTGAGCACTTAAAAGCTGGACGGTTGAAGTAAAGGCATCAACACTTTTTATTTTCCCGATTAGTCCTTTGGATGTCATAACCGCCATGTCTTCCGTTACACCATTCTGTTTGCCTCGGTCAATCGTAATGTATTCATACCAGCGGTCAGGATTTCTTGCAATCAGCGTACCAGTGATCGGTTCGAATTTGCTTAAATCTGTTTTCGCACCCACATCGGCCCGCAGCCTGTCATTTTCTTTTCTAAGACGCTGAACCTCTGAGTCAAGGCTTGCATACTGCTCAATTCTTGATTTTAAATATTTATTTTCTTCATATGTATCCTTTAAATTGCCGATTTCTTCAAAAGTCCCGCCAAAGAATTGAGCAGGCTTGTGAAAAACTGTTTGAAATAAACCGGTAGAATCTTTAACAAACTTCTCTGGCCATGACAATTCACGGTCGCCTTTAATAGAGAAGCCGATCAATGCTACGAGCAAAATGACGCTTGCCAGAAGCAGAATAAGCCGTTTGTTCATAAAAAAAGGCGGCATCATTTACACCTCTTAACGTTTGATATTCCTAATCCTCGCAATGTCCCGGCTAAAAGCATTCGGCGCCCCTGATGAGGCACCGAATCTTTTAAAAATGGCTCTGTTAAACTTCTTTTATTTCCGCCTTATGAGCGATCGCTGCAAAGCTGCTGTACCGCACCGATCGTTTTAATCAGCACGGTGTCTAAATCAGCATTCAGCTTTAACTGCGCCCGAAAAAATTAACGGAGGTTTTTTGTTTTTCCTTTAAATAGGTGAATATGTTCTAGTGCTTTTCCTGTTCCAATTGCCACACAGTCCAGTGGATTTTCAGCAATCAGTACAGGCATATTCGTTTCTTCGCTAATTACTTTATCCAGGTTGCGCAGCAGTGCTCCGCCCCCAGTCAGGACAATTCCGCGGTCCATAATGTCTGCAGCAAGTTCCGGCGGAGTTTTTTCCAGCGTGTTTTTAACCGTATCAACGATCGTATAAACCGTGTCACGCAGAGCCTCTGCTATCTCTTTAGCCGTAATTTCAATTGTTTTCGGCAATCCGGTAAGCAGGTCACGGCCGCGGATTTCCATATTCTCGACATCTTCAGGAGTACCGGCAGATCCAACTTCCATTTTAATCGCTTCCGCTGTCCGGTCACCAATCATAAGGTTGTACGTTTTGCGGATGTAGTTGATGATCGCATCATCCATTTCATCGCCTGCCACACGGATTGATTGGCTTGTTACGATTCCGCCAAGGGAAATAATGGCGACTTCCGTCGTTCCCCCGCCGATATCCACAACCATGCTTCCTGTCGGTTCCCAGACAGGCAGGTTTGAACCGATTGCAGCTGCGAATGGCTCTTCAATCGTATACGCATCACGTGCGCCAGCTTGTCTTGTTGCATCAATAACAGCTCGTTCTTCAACAGCCGTAATGCCTGATGGCACACAAACCATTACGTAAGGCTTTCTTGAAAAAAGACTTTTGTTTTTCGTCGCTTGTTTTATGTAATATTTCATCATTGTAGCAGTCGTCTCGTAATCTGCAATAACGCCATCTTTCATAGGACGGAGTGCCACGACATTTCCAGGTGTACGTCCGATCATATTTTTAGCATCATTTCCAACAGCAACAATGGACTTGGTATCTGTTTGCATTGCAACAACAGAAGGTTCACGGAGAACGATTCCTCTGCCTTTCACGAACACCAGGGTATTTGCTGTACCCAAATCTATCCCAAGGTCTCTAGTACCAATTCCAAACATTCATGTATCTCCCTTTCTGAAACGAATCACTTTTTGTAATAAGGATGAACCTTAACGAAAAAACTCATAAACCTTATTATAACGTAAATCGTCAAAAAAAAAAGTGAATTTCAGTTTACAAATACCCTTTTTCCTTCAAGCTGATAAATTTTCTGTCCCCGATGATTAAATGATCAAGTAATTCAATTCCAATCATCTTCCCGCATTCTGATAATCTTTTCGTAACTTCGATGTCTTCTCGGCTTGGAGACGGGTCTCCGGAGGGATGGTTGTGGATACAGATAAAAGAAGCTGCGGATCTTCTGAACGCTTCTTTAAACACTTCTCTTGGATGAACAATCGATGCGTTCAGACTTCCGATGAAAACGGTGTGTTTATGGATGACGTGGTTCTTTGTGTTGAGATAAAGACAAACAAAGTGCTCCTGTGTCAGGAATCTCATTTCTTCCATTACGTAATTCGCGCCATCCTGTGGAGATCGAATAACGTAACGATCCTCGCTTGAAAGCTGCAGAATTCTTCTTCCAAGCTCCATGGCTGCCATTATTTGAACAGCTTTCGCTTGTCCAATTCCTGATATAGCAGTCATTTCTTCAATCGATGCATCCTTTAGCAGCCTCAAACCTTCAAAATGAGAAAGCAGCCTTGAGGAGAGCTGAAGAACAGACTCACTGCTCGAGCCTGTCCTTAATAGGATGGCGATCAGCTCCTGATTTGAAAGACTGCCCGGCCCATCATTTAAAAGTCTCTCTCTCGGTCTTTCTTCTGCAGGGAAATCACGGATTTTAAGCAGCGGTACATTCATTAGTTCCTCCTGTCCCCTAGAGCGCTCATCTGTCTAGATCGTAAATCCTATCTCTCTCAATTCCCGAATAACTCTTGATACCGGCAGACCGACCACAGAAAAATAATCTCCTCTGATCTCTTTAACAAAGGCTTTTCCTAGACCCTGTATTCCATAGGATCCTGCCTTATCGAGCGGTTCACCGGTTTCTGCATACGTTTTGATTTCTTCGCCTGATAATTCCCAGAAGGTCACTTCCGTCGAAACATAGAAGCTTCTTTCCTTTTTACCTTTAAAAATAGAGACACCCGTCAATACGTGATGACTTTTTCCAGATAGCAGACTGAGAGTTCTAACTGCTTCCTGCTCGTTTTCTGGCTTTCCAAGAATTTGACCGTCCAAGACGACAATGGTGTCCGCAGCCAATACAAAGGAGTCTGGAAAAGAGTCTGCCGAATGCCATGCTTTCCTGCGCGCTAATTGCATGACGGCATCCTCCGGAGACTGTCCAGGCTCTATCGTTTCGTCTACATCGGTAATCATTACGTTAAATGGGATGTTCAGACTTTCAAGCAGTTCTTTCCTTCTAGGAGAACCGGAAGCTAATATAAGGTGCTGTTCGAGATGCGCGTGCATATGCCGTCCATCCTTTCATGATTCTTAGGGAGATACAGGTGTATCGTATCAAAAGGACAGGGGAAGCACAATTTTTCAAAAAGAGATTTCATTCTTAAAAAACTCACTTTCAGGTGGTCTTATGAAAGCTCTTATGCTTACCAAGAAGTAGACCCGCGGCAAGGAATAAGACAAAAAGCACATATAACGCAAACCACCATAAAGTCCAGTATTTAAGGACGAAATTATTAAAATCTACAATATTCAAGTGTACCTGATTGGACATAATCCACACGAAAAGTATGGAAGGAATCATAAATGGCCTGTAGGTAGTATGCTTAGTCAACGCTTTAAATCCGAGAACAGCCGCCTGAATGCAACATGAGATTTTCACAAATATCCCAAATATCCAAAAAACCCCAATCAGGACTTCCACCCGCTCAAACAGCCTGACAATCGTAATATCCCTCATCATCTCAAATGTAGAATACGTTTGGCGGATTACCAGGTCATAGCCTTGGATCGCAATGCTCATTAATACCGTTAAGGCAAGAACCGCCCCCCCTATAAACATTGCAGTTAAATATGTTCTGCCCAGCCCTTTTTTATTGCTAACATACGTAAAAAAGGAAGACATGATAATAATTTCGATAAAAGGAAAGCCAAGAATCGTGTATGCGCCGTGCCACACAGGCATAACCCCTCTTGAGAAAAACGGTTTGAGATTAGAAAATTCTAACTGATTAAGAACCAAAGCAAGAGAAGCTGCAAGCAATACCAGCGTAATTGGTGTAATAAATTCATTAACTCTGGCCAGGTTATTCAATCCAAAGAAAACGGAGTACATGGCAATCAGCAGAATTAGCACCTGAAAACTGGCTGGACTGCTCTCCGGGCTGATCGATGTCGTCATAAAATTGCTTAAATTCCTCACAATATATGCGGCCAGATTCAGGGCATAAAAAATAATCATCCCATTTACAAAAAAGCTCATAACCTTCCCCAAAACCTTTTCAGTAATTTCGAAAATAGAAGCATAATGATATTTCTTCATAAGCCATATAAGCAGGAAATTCAGAAGCAGCCCCATCACACTGGCTGTGACGGTTGAAACCCATGCTTCATTTTTTGCAAATGTAGCCGTTAGACCAGGAGCCATTAAAATGGAGCTGCCCGTTACAAAGCTGATGACCAATAAAAATAACTGCTGCTTGGAAATAACATGATTCATAATGATTAGCTCCCTCCAAACATCAGTCTGTATACAGGATCCATGACAAAAATAATCCAATCATCTATGGGGAAGACATCCATATGGAAAAAGGAAAGCACCCCGTAGCTTGCTGTAATCAGCCAAAAACCAGTAAGCGTCAGCGTATATTTTTTATTTTTCATAGACACTTTTCAACCTCAGGCCCGTTTGCTGAATGGTTATATCGGCAGAAGTATCAAGCTGAGCCATTTTAAATTTTTTATCCCATTGGTCTTTTATTTTTTTCCATTCAGAATAACGGTTTTCATAAAGCAGCTGTCGGAGACCAAGCATATCAACATTATTTTTTACTGCTGTTTGAAAAGCTTGCTGCATTTCCCGCTGAAGCTTTTCCTCTGCTTTTTTTTCAATTTGTTTAATCTGCGCTCCATTTTCAAGAGCAATCGGACATGTAACCTCCTGAACCTCCGCAGCAGCTGACAAAGTAGCTTTATAAGACAGAGGATCTGTTGACAGATTTTCCAGCTTTCCCTTTGTTTCTTTAAATTTGACGCCGATTATTTCATCAGGATATCCAGGGCACTCCACGGTCGTTTCAAATCCATCCACGTTATTACCGAGAAAGGCCCATCCTCTCGATTCGCCGGGAGTAAACCATCCTGCCAGCTTATCATCATTAAAAAAAGCAAATCCGGTCATTTCAAACATCTTCTGGTTCCCATCAATGTCATCCAGCACTGCCGTTTGAGCCGCATCCGCTTCGGGGATCTTTTTTTTGATTCCCGGTATAACCGGCTCCGTATATCCCCCGTAATTCCAGCGGATAATATCCTGCAGCTCCACTCCCTTCTGCAGCCCCATGCTGCCGCCGTATACATCAATTCTTCTGGCTATGGAAAGAGAGGGCATATTTTGAATGGGAATATAAACAGAGAATAATTCCTTGGCAGTACTCTCCTTCGCTACAAAGACATTGACGTTGTCTCTTATTTGATAGAACCTTTCCAAATAATCCAAAATTGGCAGTAATCCTTTGCTTTTCGCAAATTCCTCTCCAATTAAAATAACGGAAAGATGGGCAAAGTAAATTTTTCTCGAAAACATATTCCGTGCCTTCTCCATGATCTCCGTTATGGAACTGCCGCTGATTGTGTAAGTGTAAACAGCTCCGCCTGCGCCTCCGGATTCAGTAGCGCCTTTAGATTTAGCGGTCGCACCAGGATTAACAAGCTGAATCGACATGCTCATTCCTTCCGGACTCACATCAAATCCAAGGCCTGATACGATAATCAGTTCATTCAGCTCGATCCTTCCGCAGGAGGTGAGAAGAAGAAGGAGCGACAAAATGAGCGGCCATTTCCTCATGCTGATCCCCCGCTCTCCTGTTTCTTTTGAATCCGCTTATACAGTTTTGTATTTGTCATCCACAGCGGCATCCTTAAAAAGCCATCCTTCTGCTGATCCAGACTGAAGGGAGCAAATGGCTGAAAATACGGGACCCCTGCTGAGGTAAGGGAAGCTAAATGAATGACTAATGCGATAAAAAAAATGATCATTCCATAAATTCCAAGCGTCGCAGCAATGACCATTAATAAAAATCGCAGCAGCCTGCTTGCTCCTGAAAAAGAATAATATGGAGCAACGAAGCTGGATATCGCAGTTAAGGAAACGACGATGACAATGGCCGGTGAAACAAGTCCTGCCGCAACGGCCGACTCACCGATTACAATTGCTCCAACGATTGAAACAGCAGATCCGACCGGTCTCGGCATCCGGACTCCAGCCTCACGGAGAATTTCAAAAATAACCTCCATTAACAGAGCTTCTACAAATGCCGGAAATGGCACCCCTTCCCGTTGAGCAGCAAGACTAATCAGGAGTTCTGAAGGAATGAGCTCTTGATGAAATGTAGTTACAGCTATGTAAGCAGCAGGAAAAGCGAGTCCGATCGCATAGGCAATCAGTCTGATAATACGGACGAGAGAAGCGATATCATAATTTTGGTAATAATCCTCGGCCGCCTGAAAAAAAGCCCAAAAGGTAGCGGGGGCAATAATACAAAATGGGGTTCCCTCCATCATAATGATGACTTTCCCCTCCGTAAGAGCAGAGGCTGCCACGTCAGGCCTCTCCGTAGATAAAAAAACAGGAAAAGGGGTTAATTTATTTTCTTTAAGCAGTTCCTCGAGCATGCCTGTTTCAAATAATTTATCCGTTTCAAGCATCGACAATTTTGAACGGATATGGTTCAAAACCTTTTTATCTACTAGCCCTTCAATATACCCTATTACGATTTTCGTTTGCGTAATTTTCCCTGCCCTTAATGATTCAAAGTAAAGCATCGGAGTCGATATCCTTCTTCTCAAAAGGGGGATGTTATCCGCAATCATCTCCACAAACCCCTCACGTGGTCCGCGAACCATCGTTTGAGACTGAGGCTCTTCAATGGTCCGGCTCTTCCAGGAGGTTAAAGGGATTGTATATGCAAAGGATTGCCCGTCCATAAATAGGGCAACCCCGCCTCTTATGATGAGATCGGCCACATCTGCAAAATGAACAGCGGTCTTTAATCCAGCCGAAGTGCTTACCGTATTCTGGATCCAGCCTTTCTTTGCAGGAACGCCTTCCTGTACCTGATTCAAAATAGGAGACACGATAAATTCTTCAATTTGCTTGCGATCTGCCATATTTTCAAGGTAAACCACCATAAAAGAGAACGATTCCCGGGGATAAGTCTGGATGACAAGATCATCACTTTTTCCGAACAAACGTGAAATGACCGCCTCATTTTCAGCCATTCTTTCCGTAATTGGAAGAGCAGCCCAGCCCAAACGCTTTTCTTCCAATTCTTTAATCCGGTCTCTTTTACTTTTAGAACGCAGCAATGGAACCGCTCCTCTCCAAAAAGCTTGATGTCCTCAGTATGCTTCACAAATATTACCTTATTCACGATTCACACCCTCTCGCTGAAGGCAAAAAAAAAGAACACTCCCTATTTGAAGTGTCCTCTTCATTCATTTCCCCGCATTCAGCCCGTCCAAAATAAATTGCTGCGCTTTCCAGCCGCTTGCAGAAGATGTATCCATGGAAAGCTGTTTAGCCGCGGATAACAGATTTTTTTTCAAAGCTGAATCCTCTTTCACACGGTTGATGCCTTCTGATGCCGCCTTAATCTGGTCAGATTCAGGTTTTCCTCCAGAAATGATTTGAAGAGATACAGCTGATAAGCTGGCGGCCGCTTTTTGCAGGGCTTCCGACGAATCCCCGGTGCTTGCAACCGGCCACTCTGTCTGTTTTCCACCCCATGCTTCCACCTGTTTTTCCTGAAAAGCTTTGCTCAATGCACTTGTTTCTTCCTTAGAAAACCCAATACCTCCATAAACGAAGAAAGCACCATTTTCTTCCCTGACCACAGCCGCATAACCGCTGTTCTTAAGCTCACCCGCTACCTCTTCAGCTGAGGCTCGCGATGAAAATTTTCCGTTTTGGACAACATAAGTTCCGATCTTTCCCGCTGCGGACGGAATGGCAGCTGGAGATGGCTTTTCTCCGGACTGAGAAGGTGCCGGCTCAACACCCGGATCTGTCCCGCCATCTGCCGGGTTGGCAGCTGCGGGCATATCATCATTGGAAATGACATTCAATGCAATAAATCCGAATGAAATTCCCAATACGACCGCTACGATAACCGTAAACAAAAATTGTTTAATCGGAATAAGCCGATCCTGTACGCCTTTTGTATCCGAAGGGAAAGAAAACCCCTTTTTCTTCTCCTTCTTCTGAACGATCACTTTTGGATCTTCTTCATATACATCTCCCTCATCATCAGGCAGGATCCACTGAAACTCCTCCTTCTCCCGCTCTGCCGATGCGGCAGCTTCTCTTGCAGCATTCTCCTCCCATGAAGTGAAGGGAATGACGGAGTCTTTTCCACGTTCAGGTTCACCATTCATCCTAATCTTAATGGTACGCCCTTTATTCTGCTGCTTGTCCATTCCATCACCGTCCCCATATGGCAACTTTCCTCCATGCTAGCACAGCGAAATCAAAAAAAAACAAGACATTTGTCGTCTTGTTCGAAAAGGTTTTCGCCAACTATTCGGTCGTTTCGCCAATGTTTTCGTCCGATGGCGATTTGAACGGATCAATAACACTGCCGGGATCTGAATTTGGAAATGGAGGCAGCTGGTCTTTTAGATCTTCAAGGTCCGGCATATAGTAGGCGGAGACGATGACGTCGTATTTGAGAGGGACGTCGGCCGTTTCTTCCTTCCCAGCCGATTCGGTGTTCGTAATTGTTACTGATTCAATTTGAGTGATTCTCTTTAAAGACTCCAATGTTTCTAAAAATCGCTTTACTCCGCTGTAATCTTCAGATTCCAAATTAACAGTAATGGATACTTTTTTCATTCCTGCCGGAAGGGCGGGCAGATCGGCTGCAGGCTCACCAGCCGAACCTTCCTGGGAACTGCTGTCTGCTGCGGGAGCTTCTGAAGCCGCTGCACCTGAAGTTTCTTCCCCTGCATCTGCACTTGCAGCAGCTGTTTCTTCTTCTTTCTTCTGATCTGCTGTTTGATCTGTAAAATCCTGATCAGAAAACAAAGCCGATTTAACGGTGCTCCCTGAAAGTGTTTCAGCTTTTTCTAAATCGAGCAGAAACTGTTCTTCAAAGCGATTATTCGGTACCTCCATCTGCAGTTCAGCAAGAGAATACTGATCAAGAATAGCATTCGCTCCTCCACTCGTGCTTGTCGGAGACAAAAGCTCTTCAGTAGTTGCAATGTTTTTTTGATAGGACTCCTGCTGCTTAGCGATCGGACTTAGGATCAGTGATTGAAAAGCAGCATAGGCGCCGCCTAAAATCGCAAGGGATAAGACAGCAGCAATGAGATGCTTCCTATTGAACTGAATCATCCTGCTTGTCCCCCTTCTCCTGTATTTCTTTCCACTTTGCACGATTGAGCTCCAATTCGAACGTAGCAAGATACGGCTTTTGTGTTTTCAGTGAAGCTGATTCTTCCTCATCTTCATTTGCCGCGCTGACCTGTTCCTGTGTACTCATTTCCGTCAGCTTCACTGTTTGAAAATAAGGGATCTCTTTTAAACGGTTTAAATAGAATGCGGCTTCTCTGGATTCCTCTAAATGAATAGAAAGGGTTAATTTATTCGCTTCTGTATATCCAAGTGATTGAAAGTAGCCGCTATTCGGCAGCCTCCCTTTCAGGTCCTCCATAATAGGAACAAATTCAACCGGATAATCTTCTGTCCAAGTGACAGCATTCGCCAGCGTGGTAAAGGCACTTCCGCTTCCAGCACCGTCAGTCTCAGCTGTAACAGCCAGCTGCTCCTGAAGAGCCAGGTCCTCCTGTTTTAAACGCTGGACCTTTGCTTCTTCCGAGCTGAATTGATTTTGCATAAACAATAATAATAAAATAGCTGTAAGTGCCAGCAGCCCCATTACCAGAAGTGAAGCATAGTTTTTACGCTTTCTTTCAGGCAGTAAATTAATTTCGGCAAGCATGCTATTCCACCTCTTTTAGCGCAAGACCGAGCAAAACGTCAAATTTCCCGGGCAATGCCTCATTTGATGGTGTGTAAATCGACTCTCTTAAAATACTGGTAACAGGCATTCCTGCTGCAGCCGTAATTTTTTCTGACAGCTCCTTTATTAACGGATGGTCACCCGCCAAGAAGACTCTATCAATTTTACGGTTGCCCTCATGAAGAGTATATTGATAAAAATTCATAACCCGTTCAATCTCACGCAGACTGTCTTCGAAAACGGATAAGACTTCCTCATAGGTTTGAGTTTTATGGGTAAGTTTAAAATATTCCCCGGATGCGGATAAATACTGACAGTCCCAATCCTTAATTTGAACAGCAATCGGAAGACTTCTCATCATGAGCAGTTCATCCTGTTCGAAAATCGAGAACGTCACTGATTTCATATTGGTTTGGATAAGAAGACTGCTTTCTAAACCAGGCTGCTTTCCCTGCAATTTGTTATGAAGTCTAAATAAACAGAGCGGGGAGATATCGGCCACTGTAGCCATTAATCGATGCTGATCTAAAAACCTGACGTAATCCTGAACCGCTGCTTCTGGAGCAGCAAACAAATAAACATCCTTGCTTTTACCGGAGCGGTCGATAATCTGCACGTCAAATATGGGATCTTCAAAAGGGAGATGAATGCTATTTCCAAGCTCTGTGTATAAATACCCCTTCATCTCATCTTCAAGAATATCATCTGGAACTTCTACCTTTTTCACAACAACAAATGAGTCCGGTACAATAAATCTAATTTTTTTTCGTTTAAGCGACCATTCCTGCTTGCATTCTTCAAGAATCAGGGAAAGCTTATCATAATCCTGAATCCGGCCGTTGCTAATGATCCCTTCCGGAAGAAAGTGCTCTCCAAATCCGCTGATTTCCAAAGGATCTAAAGACTTGAGCTCAAGGTATTGAATAGAATAGTCGGTAAAAAGCAAATTGGCAACAGATGCTCTGGGACGGAATAGAGAGAGTTTCATGCAAAAGCTCCTTTGTCAAAATTACCCGGTTAATCCGGGAGAATTTAAAAGAATATGAATACCGATACATACCAGTCTATCAATCTTTCACCCCAGAAATAAGAAACAAGGGCCCCTAGAACAATAAATGGTCCGAAAGGAAAAGGCTTTCCCCTCTTTACTTTTCCAGCCGCCATACCGAACAAACCGGCAACAGTCCCAAAAAGCGTGGAAAGAAAGAATGCGAGAAGAACGAGCTTCCATCCAAGTGCTGCTCCAAGCACCCCAAGCAGCTTCATATCCCCCGCTCCCATACCTCCCCGGCTTGCAAGGATAATGACGAACGGGATAAAAACGCCTAACAGGATACCGGCAATCGGATCCCACCAAGGATGGAGAGGGATAAAAATCCGCTCAATCAGTAAAAGCGGGAGAAAAACAAGCAGCACTTTATCCGGTATGATCATATAGCGGATGTCAGATACCATAATAATCGAGCATAGAGAGATAAGAGTTAGAGCGACCGTCAATTCCTTTGACCATCCCACCAAAAGCGGTGATATCGTGAAAAGAATAGCCGTAAGAAGTTCCATCAGAGGATAAATAGGTGAAATCGGTTTTCTGCAGTTTGCACAAGCACCTTTTTGAAATAAATAGGAGAAAATCGGCACTAATTCCTTCGCAGACAGCTGATGACTGCAACCTGGACAAGCCGAACGGGGACGGACAATAGATTGTCCTTCAGGAACACGAAGACCAACAACATTAAAGAAGGAACCAAGAACCGCTCCAAGGATAAAGAGATATGTATGGATGATGAGTGGGAGAATCATGATGGGTTCACCTTCTTGTTGGGATTTAGGGTTTAGGTGGGGGGAATTAGAAAGATTAAGTCCTCCCGGGGGAGGACTTATCCATTCTATGGATTCTGTACGTCTTCTCTAGTGAGTAATTTCACTTCTTTAGCGTTAATGTATGTTGGTGGATTGGCTGTAGCATCACTAATAAGAGTTACTTTAAACTCAAGAGCCTTGGTAGTTGCATTTTTAGTAACCGCAACAACTGAAGTTGTAGTATTGTATCCTTTATCGCTTGGATTTTTAATATCTTCAATTTGTCCATCATCTAATAGAGACTTCAAAGTAATAGTAGTAGGAACTTCCAGCTTGTTTGCAGCAATGTGCATTCTCGCAGAGTTAGCCATTTGCTGTGCATTTGCAATGTGTGCATCTTTCTTTGAATTACTGATAATTCCGCCAATTGCGGGAATAGCGATTGCAGCGATAATTCCAAGGATAACGACAACAGCCAACAATTCAATCAGTGTCAAACCGCGCTGATTCTTAAACATTTTTTTAAACATGGTACAGGTATCCCCCTAATTTTAGTTAGTAAATTTAACCCAATTCACTAGATTTATTATACAACACCCTTAGGCATTCCGATAGATATTTTTGACAAATATTTTTACTTGACATGATTAAAAATATCAAACATCGGGACTATTATCGCTATGACTATTGTACCTACAATTCCAGCTAGAAGTACGATCATTAGCGGTTCAATAATTGATTTAAGCCGGTCTGTGCTGGTTTCAACTTCCTCTTCATAAAAGTCGGCTACTTTCCCGAGCATTGAATCAAGTGAACCGGTTTCTTCGCCGATTGCGATCATTTGTGTGATCAGCGGGGGAAAGGCCCAGTGCTTCCGCATTGGTTCCGTTATGGAGTAGCCATTTTCCAGTGATATTTTTGATTCGGCAATGACTTTTGCAATCACTTCATTTTCCACCACTTTTTCAACGATGCCCATAGCTTGCAGAATCGGGACCGAGCTTGAAAAAAGAGAGCTCAAGGTTCTTGTCATTCGGGCCAGGACAGCTTTTTGAATCATTTTCCCGAAAATCGGCAGCTTTAAGGCCACTAAATCCAGATAGTAGCGAGTTGCTGGGGTTTTCCTCATAACTACAAAGGCTGCTGTTAAAAGGGCGAATATAATGAGCAATACCCACCAGTAAACCTGCATAAAATTACTGGCATTGAGCACAACCTGCGTAATAACAGGAAGCTCTGCCCCAAACCCTTCAAACATCGTAACAAACGTAGGCACAACAGATAACAGAAGGAAAATGACTACTCCAACCGCAACCACAGCTACGGCCATCGGATAGGCAAGGGCAGATTGGATTTTCTGCTTTGTCCTGTTTTGTTTTTCATAGTGTTCAGCAAGCCTTTCAAGCGTTTCATCCATGTTTCCACTCGCTTCACCGGCTCGAATCATATTTACAAACATACCCGAGAATATTTTGCTGTGCTTGGACGATGCGGCAGATAGAGGATTTCCTGACCTCATATCTTCCTCCATCTGCTCAAGCGCTCTTCGAAGCGCCTTGCTTTCGGTTTGCTTTGCGAGAATGTTTGTAGAGTCAACAACTGATATTCCCGCTTTCAGAAGTGTGGAGAATTGACGCAAAAAAATGACGAAATCCTGAAGCTTAACCGGGTTCCCGATGCTGATGTCCTTAGTCAAAAAGGTTTCCGGTACTTCGTTTAGCTTCGTAACCCGGATTCCTGATTCACCAAGCTTTAAAACAGCTTCTCTTTTAGACGGAGCGGTCAGTTTCCCGCTCACTTTGCCTTTTTTATCGCGGCCTTCATATTGATATCTTCCCATTACTCCACCGCTCCCTGCATGTATGGCAATGCGGTTTCCCTTTCAATAATTCCGCTTTTCACAAATTCTTCGAGCTTGCTTTGAAACGAATGCATTCCCTGTGCACGGCTTGTCTGGATTACACTTGGAATTTGATGTGTTTTTTCATTGCGAATCAGATTGGCAACAGCTGAATTATTCAATAATATTTCAGTTACCGCTCTTCTTCCTTTACGATCGGCGGTCGGAAAAAGCCTTTGAGAAACTACACCGATCAGCACAGATGCAATCTGAAGCCGGATTTGCGGCTGCTGATTGGCTGGAAACACATCGATCATTCGGTCAATGGTCGTAGATGCCGACGATGTATGGAGCGTGGCCAGCACCAGATGCCCGGTTTCCGCAGCAGTAATCGCTGTATGAATGGTTTCCAAATCGCGAAGCTCCCCGACCAGAATCACATCTGGGTCCTGCCGCAATGCAGCTTTTAGCCCTGTTGCAAATGTAGTCGTGTCAAATCCGACTTCTCTTTGCTCAACCACGCATTTTTGATGCTTGTGCAAATACTCAATCGGATCTTCAAGTGTGATGATATGTTTGCGGATTGTTTTATTCATATAATCAATCATGGCTGCAAGTGTAGTAGACTTGCCGCTCCCTGTCGGACCGGTTACGAGCAAGAGTCCGTGGGGCTTGTCCACCATATCTTTTAGAATCGGAGGCAATTCCATTGAATCTATCGATGGAATGGTTCTTGGTACAATTCGGATGGAAAGAGAGATGCACGACCTCTGTCTGAAGGCATTGATCCGGAATCTTGAAATACCGGGAATTCCGTAAGAGAAGTCCAGTTCCCCTTTTTCCTCAAAAAGGGCCCATTTTGTTTTCGAAATGATCGCTTTGGCCATGCCTTCCGTATCAGCCGGCATTAGCGGTTTATCCCCCATTTTAATCAAGTCTCCGTTTATTCGAAGGACAGGAGGCACGCCAACGGATAAATGAATATCAGACGCCTGGCGTTCGTAGGCAGTTGTTAAAATGGAATCAATTTGACTTTTCATTTAGGCCTTCACCTTTTATTCCGGCATCGCAACCCGGAGAATTTCTTCTGTTGTCGTAAGCCCTTGCTTCACTTTTAATAGGCCGTCGTCAATCAAAAAGATGGTTTTGTTTTTCACTGCTAAATCACGAAGGACAGAGAACGGTTCGTTGTTTAAAATGAGCCGTCTCATCTCATCATCAATCATTAAAAGCTCATGGATGGCAATTCTTCCTTTATAGCCAGTCATGTTGCACATCCCGCAGCCTTTGCCTCTAGCTGTTTTTTCAATACGGAGTCCTCTGCGGGCAAAAATTTCTGCTTCCCGCTTTGTCACAGTCTGCTCCTCTGCACAATCCCGGCAAACCTTCCTGACAAGCCGCTGAGACACGACGCCTGTCAGAGAGGACGCCACTAGAAAAGGTTCCACTCCCATATCAATCAGACGGGTAACCGTACCAAGCGAATCATTCGTATGAAGCGTGCTCAGCACAAGATGCCCGGTCAGCGAGGCTCTTACAGCAATTTCCGCTGTTTCGCGATCCCGGATCTCCCCGACCATAATGATATTCGGATCCTGACGCAGCATCGATCGAAGTCCTTTTGCAAACGTCATTCCCACATTGGCATTGACCTGGATCTGGTTGATCCCTTCCAGCTGATATTCAACAGGGTCTTCAATCGTAATAATATTTACTGCTTCACTATTTAGCCTGTTAAGGGCCGCATAGAGAGTGGATGATTTACCTGATCCCGTTGGCCCCGTTATTAAGACAATGCCGGTCGGCTGTTCAATTAGACTATTAAATCGCTGAAGGTTCAGACTGTTGAAGCCGAGTTTGTCCAAATCATTCAGTGTGCTGCCTAAATCCAAAATCCTCATTACAATTTTCTCGCCATAAACAGTGGGAAGTGTAGAAACACGCAAATCCAATGGATTCAGGTTTATAACGGTTTTTATCCTTCCATCCTGAGGAACCCGATGCTCGGTTATATCAAGATTCGACATGATTTTTATTCTGGCTGTCAGGACGCTTTGCATGTGCTTTGGCAGCGTCCGTTCATTTTTCAGAACCCCGTCTACACGGTAGCGGATCAATATTTTCGTTTCATGCGGATCAATATGAATATCACTAGCTTTTTGCTGAACAGCACTTTGCAGGATCTGATTGACCATGCGGACGATTGGGGAATCATCTCCGGTAATCGTTTCTTCCTCTACTTTTTCTTCAACAGATATTTGATCCATAAAGTCTGACATACTATCATCAGACTCATAATATTTTGAAATAGCTTTATTGAGATCGTCCTTGGAAGCAATCGCCGTCTGAATCTGAAACCCAGTCGCTAAGCGCAAATCATCGACTGTATAAAAATCCATTGGGTCAGCCATGGCAACGAAAAGCTTGTCTCCATCTTTCTTGAGTGGAATAACCAGGTTTCGTTTTGCCATTTCTTTAGGAACAATATTCATAATTTTTTGATCAAATGGATATCTATAGAGACTGATATGAGGAATACCAAGCTGAAATTCCAGCACTTCAATCAGCTGCTGTTCCGTCATGAATCCTCTCTCTACTAATGCGTCACCAATCTTCTGGCCTTTTTGCTTTTCTGAAAGAGTCTGATTCAGCTGTTCTTCCGTGATGAGGCCGGCTTCTACAAGAAGATCGCCTAGCCGTTTACGGGTTGTGGTCAAATTCATTCGCCCCCGCCTGTTTTATTTTTCAATGGGCTCTTCTTCTGAAGCAGTATTTTCACCTTGTGCTTCCGGCTGCTTATCAGACTGCGAATTTTCAGCTGGAACAGCTTTCTCTTCTTCAGACTGATTTGTTTCATCAGCAGGCTGCTCACTTGCAGGAGGCTGCTGTACTTCTGCTGCCGGCAGGCTGTCAGGGTTCAAAGGCCCTGCTGGCACGGTGGTCCCTTCAGGTAAACCAGTCTCAGGATTTAATAAATTATTAATAACCTCATCTACTACTTCAATCGGCTGATAATAGCGTTTTTCAAGGATTTCATGAATCGGAGGATAAAAATCTTCTGCGATTTCTTCAATCCCCTGCGGATAGCCTTGCTGATCCGTTACCCGTCTTGTCACTTTAACTAAAATTCCATCCGCACCATCGCGAATTTTTTTCTCTTCCCCTACAGAAAGAGAAGTATTGTAACGAATAATTTGTTTAAAAGGGAAATACTCAGGTTCCGCAATAACCGGTTCATATGTGTATAAAAGAGGTTTCCCGGATATCTTAACCGCCAGGTTCTCTCCAGAAATTTCAAAAACGAGAGTGTAATCTGTCTGATTTGGGTTGAAAATTTTTAAATCCATTTCTTTAGGGATAATCTTTGCTTCAAATCCCGGATCGGTGTAAGGCGGGGCAACTACTCCTGTGTGCCTTTCTACAACAACAAAATTTGTTCCAAGCACCGTTTTAAAAACAGCTGAAGCGATCATTCCGAGCGAATCCTGGTTAGTCGCTTCGGGGAATTGCTCCACTAGGGACCATTGAGATAATGCTTTCACTTTTATTGAAGGATTGGATTTGACAAACTTGAGTATTTCCGGATCGTCAACAGGGACAGGCAAACTTGCCTCGTGAATAATCTGCTCTTCACCTGCAACATATTTTTCTAAATGATAGTGCAGTCCA
Organism: Metabacillus sp. FJAT-52054; assembly: GCF_037201815.1. Taxonomy (NCBI): domain Bacteria; kingdom Bacillati; phylum Bacillota; class Bacilli; order Caryophanales; family Bacillaceae; genus Metabacillus; species Metabacillus sediminis. The sequence goes on from NZ_CP147407.1 coordinate 2,776,254, forward strand.
GCTTCAAGCTTTGCAGCTGATTCTGTTAACTGCTTTTTAATTTGGTCCATATCAATTTGAGCGGCGTCATTTGAAGCTAAATCAGTTAAAATACGATCAACGAGCATGCTGTCCAAAGAAACTTCAAGCTGGGAAGGCTGGCCATCTGCTGCATTGCGAACACTTTCATCTACTTTAAATTGAATGGCTGCTTCCGGAAGAATTTCTTCCTGCTTGAGGAAAGTCAGCTTTATTGGATTAGCACTGCGCCAATCCTTTATGGAGTCCTCTACTTTTTGTGCTGCTTCTCTTTGAGGCAGACCCGATATATCTATGGAGGCAATTTGCGTGTTAGGTTTAAACCGGTCACCATTACTCAGGTAATCCCACACAGCTTCACCTGCGTAGGAAAACCCGGTCAAATAGGCGGTACAAATAAGGAGGGCGAGGAATACCTTTAAAAGCTTTGAGTTTCTCACCGATTCATTACTCCTCACATTTCAACGTTCATTGATAATTCAACAATTATTCCAGGACCTTCTTCTTGAGCATGGCGAATCGCTTCCGCTGTAAGGAGGCTGTCTTTTTTCACCAGAATATGCCCCGATTTTGTATAAATATCTTTTAAAACTCTCTTGCCTTCAAGAAGCTGAAGCTGTTTTTCTTTAATATCATTCATCGGCTGGGACGCATATCCCATAGACTTGGGCTCATGCGTAAATACAGGTTCTGACACAATCTCAGGCTCTGCAGGAGCTGGAGCAGGCATTTCCGATACAGGAATGGTTACTGCAACAATTTCTTCTGGTTCGATAGCGTTTTGCCCTGCCAATTCCTCTGGTGCCGAATGGAAATGAACATCCTCTTTTACGACAAGAATATCCTTTCCGAAGGTCATTACATCACTTGATGCAATGGTCACCTGCTTTTCCTTATGGCCGATTTGGAGTCCAAGAATTAATCCGTTATCCTCATCAACAAAAAATTCCTTTGCTTCTCCTAATAACTGGCCTTTCCGAGTCATAACACGAGTATCATTTATTTTAATCCGCTTATTCACAAGCTGGTTGGCAATGGGAATTTCGTTTAAATCAATAATAGAATTTTCTGATTCAATTGTTACCGCATATTCTCCGATTCCCACAATCTTCTTAAATGGAATCGCTTTAACGCTTACCTGCCACTCTGCATGCTCAACCGTAAGGAAATCAACCGTTCCCTTTTCCGGATTGATTACCAAAGATTTCACTTCTCCAGCCTCTGTTCCTTCAGTAATACAAACGATTGGCAATCCGACTATTTCAATACTTTTTTTCATCATTCACCACATCCAATAGATTAATAGATTCATTGTTGCTGCTTTTTCGTCCAGGATAGCTGTTCTTTTAAGTATGGATAGGATTCCAGATATTCCATTGCTTCCATATAAACATTTTGAAATTCTATTTCCTGTCCCTTTTCCTCTAAATAAGTTAAATATAATTGCACAAAAACAAAATATTCCCGGATTCCTATAGTAGAAGTCAGCACCTTATCCATTATCGCATTAAATTCATAGCCAAGAGAAGTTTCTTTTAACTCAAGAAGCTGATTGTATAAAACTTCTAGAAATTCATCCGGCATCGATTTCTGAATAGATACAGCTTCTTCAAGAGGTTGTTCCACTTCTCGCTCTTCATAAGCATCTCCCGAATCGCCAGTGTCAGTGTTTTCTTCGATATCTTGAACATACAGTTCAGGAATTTGCAGTTCAGCTGCTTTTTCTTCAACAGCCTCCTCTTGTTCAAATTCCTCTTCAGCAGATTTACTATCAGAATCAAATGCCATGACAGATTCTGCTTCAGCCGCTTTTCCAACAGAAAGTTCTTCTTCGTCAGAAATGGCGTCATTCGTAATGGGCTGAAGTACATCCAAGTCCAAATCATAAACCGGAAGATCGTCCTTAACAGCATCCTCTTCAAACCAAGAAGCAAAACCCTTCATTTCTTCGTCGGTTATTTCTGCTTCTCTTTTCTCTGTTTCTTCCTCGGTGAAGTCTATTTCCGGCTCTCCTGCAAGTTCCATTAAAACGTCAGCAGCACTTACTGGAGCAATTTCCTTTATTAAAACAGCATCTTTTTCTGATATAGAATTTAATGAGGTTCCCTCCCCGGTATCGAGGTTGTCGTATAGGCTCTCCTCTTTTTCCTGATCAAAATTATTTTCCGAAAGTTCCTCTAAGAAGCTTCGGCCATTTAATGAATCTAAGTCTTCTTCATCCACTGTAACACCGGATTCTTCTTCATCTGGATGACTCTCAAACCACTCTTCCAATAACTCTGGATCAGAGTCAAATGGAACAGAAGTTTCCGTTTTGTCAGCAAATTCTTCCTCGCTTGAAGCAGTTTCTTCAATATACCAGTCGGTTTCAAGGATTTCTTCATTTTCATCTTCCACGAGGCTACGCTCCTGATCATCAGGTTTTTCTTCAAACCAATCAAGATCAATTATTTCATCCTCGTTTGTTTTTACATCATCATTCTGATTATGAAATTGCTCATACTCAGGATACTGATTGCTTTCTTCTCTTTCGAAAGGAGATTCTTCGTACAGATCTTCATCTGTATGATCATAACCCTCAGCAGCAAGAAATTTTGCTCCTTTTTGATGAATAAAATAGGCTGCCATTCCGAGCAATAATGCTGTTACGAGAACAGACTGCCATATAGGCATAACCTGAGATCCCGCTAAGTACATCAAAGCCAATAAAAATGAAACGGCTGTAATCAGCCACTTTCCTTCCGCTCTTAGTGGGAAGGGGATCAAAAGAAATACAGGAACCCAAATCAGCAAACCTGCAAGTAAGTACAAAATAAAATTCCAACTAATAAAATCCAATTTATCACCTCAGCCGAAAGATTCATGCATAAAGAACTATTAATCAATTAAACGTGTAAAAAAATCCCTGAAATGGACAATATTCGACTATCATTTATTGTATAATAAACTTATTGAATTTGAAAGAAGGGAATCATATGTTTGAGAGAATTATTTCTTCCGATCAAAAAGGATTTACATTAATAGAAGTACTTATTTCCATTACTATTTTCAGTGTCCTGACCATCGGAATGCTGCAATTTTTCAATCAGGCATTAAATTTTTCCAATAAAAATGAAGATAAAACACTTGGCATTTATGTAGCCCGAAACATGATTAATTATATGGAAAAGCAAAGCTTTAGTAATATAAATAGTTTTTATGTGAAGGAGACCGGGGCAACGGTCATTGAATCCCCTTCTTGTGAAAAGGATACGCTGGCAAATGGAGAAAAGGTACTGAATCAAACAGAGAAGATTACGCTTAACGGAAAAGAAACAACAAGATGTGCATTAAATTTTACTCCAATATTAAATAACCGCCAGTTTTCGGTAAAGGTTGAAGTTAAAAGACATACTGATGAAAAACTGCGGAATTCATTGATCCCCGTCAACGTGATCGTTTCATGGGATAACACTAAAACACAGCTAGAGGGGTACATTGCCAATGAAAAAAACCGCTGATAAATGGAACAATGATCGTGGGATGACACTGATCGAGGTTTTAGCCGTGTTAGTGATATCAGGAATTGTGATAACGGTTTTTTATAATGTCTTTATTATGGGTATTAAAACCTATGAAAAAACCAGTGTAGAGGTTCAACTGCGGGATGAGGCTGATTATGTGCTGTCCGACCTATTAGATGTTGTGAATCAGTCGAAAATCGACAATGCTGAACTATGTTCTACAGAGCAAAACGGTACCCCCTGCCTGCGTTTTGTTCAAAACAAATCAATCGAGAACAAGGACGGAATTTTTATTGAGCAGAAATCTTCAGAAATCACCACAACAACTTTTATTTTTGGTAAAGAGGTCAAGAAAATAGTTGATCAAAATGGAAAAAAAGAAACTGCCATTCTTACACAATCTCCCTACGAATTACTTGTACCTGTCAAGCCGGAGGAATCAGCAAATATCTTCTGTATTGAAAAGTCAACAGACGGATCTGGCTCCTGCAAATCCGGACTAATAGAAATGTCCATTCAAATTCAAAATGTTAACTTCACCGAAGAAAAAAATATGACGGTTAAACCAATGACACTTAAAAGCCAATTTGGATTCTAAGCATGGAGGAAACGAGTATGTTAAAAAATCAAAAAGGTCAGGCGTTACTAACCGTAATGGTCGTTTCCCTTGTATTCACCGTACTCGGGCTGACTATAGTGGCGGGGTCTCTAGGAGGAACGAAACGAACGGAAATAAGGGTTGGGGACATTGAGCTTACAGCGAAAGCTTCAAGAGCTTTAAATGAGGTCATTGCCCAGTTTCGAAATAAAGTAACGGATCAATCGCAATTTAAGCTAACCAGTGTAACGGATATTGCAGCTATTAATGCAAGACTTGGCACATTAAAATCAGATTTATTGCAGAGCACTTCAATATCCGGCCAGGATAATCCATTAAAAATAGAGGATTTAACTACACTATATAAAATAAATGCTACTAAGTATTTAACAAGAGCCTATGAATTTTCCTATACAGCAAAAGATGGGAACCGAAAAAAAACCGTTACAAAAAAAGTGTTTCTCTCCCCCACCCCTTCTTTTTTAAATTACGCTGCCGGCACCGGTCCTAATGGAGAAATGTACTTGAATGGGGCGTCTGAATTTAATGGAAATATCTATACTGATAAATTACAAACAAAAAATATAGCCCAATACTATGACGCTTCATCCGTTAACGGAGTGCCTTCTTCCAAGGACACCAGATATCCAAAGGTTAATGGCAAAGCAATTATACGGACAAGCATTAACGGAAAAACAAATCTTTCTGATTATACCCTTTTAAAAACGTATTTTGAGGAGAATTCCAACACTGTTTTTCAAAAGGATACAGAGGATTACATTCCCGTAAATTTTGAAAACACCCTCGCCCAGATCCTGAACAAGGTCGGTTCCGTCACTGATTTTACAGAAAGCGCCTTTCAATCTGAAGAAGCTATTTCAGCTGCTATTTCAAAATTAGTAAAGCCTTGTGAAACAAATTTACTTGCATGGCTATTTTCTTCAGCGCTGCCAGTACCATCTAAAGGATCATGCTCCAATTCTTTAAAACTAATAGATGATCAGCTAAGCAACCTAAATGAAATTAATATAATTAATAAAAGCCAGGGACAGAACATTATTTATACAGATATAAAGAAAAAGGGACTTAAAAGCTACGACATTTTAAAAAACCTTGTGCCATTAACGATTCAAACAAGCTTTGAGCTTGCCGATGAAAAATGGATGATAGTAAACGGAGACTTAGAAATATTAGCAAGCACTGACACTCCAATAATACTATCAGGCAATCTTTTCGTCACCGGCAATTTAACGATAAAAGGAAATCAGACAAATGCTTCAGGAAAGCCAGAAACAATTGAGGATGATGAGGTACTCGCAGACTCCACTGTTTACGTACTTGGTAAAACCTCTATCTCTAATACAAACATAAAAGGTATACAGGGTAAACAGCTCGTCGTTATGTCACATGGAGACTTATCCGTCTCCAGAATTAACGAATTTAAGGATCGTGATCAAATTGAACCCCTTGATGCTTTCCTATATACGGATGGCGCCGCCGAGCTTTACGGAGTGGGCTCTATTTTCAACATTAATGGGGGGATATTCGCTCGGGATAGCCTGACAATCAATGCCATTAGGCAAAATTCTATCACCCGTGCTCAGGTGCTTAAAAATTATATTCAAGATCCCGTTATACAAAAAAACCAGGCTTCGAGATTTTCCGTAACTCACGATCCGAGTGTCCTTATTGACCAAATGGATGCTCTTCCAAGAGTAGATAAGTACCAGGTTATTATGGATGATACTTTAATTAACAGGTAATAAGTAAGGCCTTCCCGGATGGGAAGGCCTTTTATCTTGAATCATTTCACCATTTGAGTCCATTTGAATTATTCGGATCCTCTACAATGATGGTTCCGGCAGCATTCAATTGAGTTTGACCATCTTTAACAATCGCTTCAATTGAATCAAAACCTTGTGTAATGCCAGTTGCCTTGAACAAACCATTTTCAACAGACAGCTTAAATGCATTTGTCGGTCCTTTTTTCATGCTTTCAATATATTGGTTCGTTGCATCAAGCGGATCAAATTTAAGGTAAGAATTAAGTACCACTGTTTCGCCTACATTAATTTTAATTGGGGCAAAGACTACACCTTTAACAGGAATTTCGGATACGGTTATTGTAACTTTCTTGTTAAGTGTATAATCTCCTCCATTGAAGACAATCTCAAAGTCTATCGGATAGGTTCCGCTTTTTTTAAATGATAGCGGCAGCGTGTAACTAAGCTGACTTGGATTAGGCTTCGGATTATACTCAATTGTTGGAAGAGTCATTTTGTACTGGCCATTTGATAGCTTTGTTGCTTGAGAGCTTTGCTGCAGCGATGCCCCGTCCGGTAAATTGAACAATACGTATCCGTTCGATAAGACTGGTTTTGTAGAAGAGATATTTTTTGAAATTGTTTGGAATATACTCACAATATCGTTACCGACAGCATTAATGGCCTCCCCTTTGCTCTTTATTGATATGTCTTCCAATAAATCCATATCAATCTGGGCTCCATTCCGTGCATCGCCAAAACCTATAGAATCAAGGATGATACCCTTGTCAGCGATTAGCTGAGCTTGTTCATTAATGTGAGTGGTAATATCAGCCTGGACCGCTCCTGATGTTTTTTGTTCAATATAATACTTGCCGTTATGCTCTACGACTACGTAATTTCTGCCTGGATTTGTATCAAAATACTGCTTTTTCTGACCTGTAATACTTTGGCTTCGGTTGGTTGAATCTCCTATGACGTAAGTGCCATCCTTAAAATAAGTTACGAGATTTGACCAATACTTGCCTGCTAACGAACTGTAGCCGAATCGGCTGTAGTAATCATTCACTTCGATAAATTCTTTATATGATTTATTAGTTTGAATCACTTTTTCTGAATTGGTAGGCTTACCATCCGTCATAAATATTATATATTGTTTTCGGTTTGGGGAATCCTTTCCCTGTTCCAAAATCAATCTCGCCTTCTCAAGGGAGTTGGTGTAGTTCGTTCCACCTTCCGCTTGCATAGCTGTAACCTTAGTCGTTATTTCAGCTGTGTTAGAGTTCAAAACAAATTGGGAGTTCGCATCACTGACTCCGGAATCAAATGCGACAAGTGCGAAACGGTCTTTAGTTGTTCTGCTGCGGTTATTTTCGTTAAAAGTAGTAAGCGCTGCGGCCATAGCATCTTTTGCATGGAGCATTTTCGACTTGCCGTTAACAAGTTCATTCATCGAACCGGACTTATCGAAAACAAAGACTACATCAATAGGCGATCTCTCCGTCTTCGGAGCTTCTCCTTTAGGAGTTACTGTTATTAGAATAGAAGAAGATGCATTTGCACCAAAACCAATTTGTGTCTTATCCGGAGTAGCACTCACCGAAGACTCAATCGATATGCCAGCTTCAGCAGAAGCAAATTGACTAGGTAATATGAATTGCGAAATAACCAGCGACATTAGTAAAATAGCGGCAAATATCCGTTTAATCATCGGAATGCTCCTCCTATAGACTCATCATAAATGTAAAACTTTGTCTTGACATTCACATTATACCAAATTAATTGAATGATATAATCATTTTTTCCTATAAACTGAATATTAATTTTTCGACAAAAAAACCGGACCTTTTCAGACCGGTTCATTTATGCTTATTTTGTGTATCCAGCTACTTTATTCCTGCCTGCTTGCTTGGCCCCTGTGTACATGGCCCTGTCAGCATGGCGGACGAGGGACAACGCATCATCTGCATCAAACGGAGCTTGGGCAATACCGATGCTTGCTGTGATAAAGATCTGCTGTTTAGACTGCCCCTCCAAATCCTGTTCAATAAGAAAAGGCTTGCCTGCAATTTCATTCCTCAGGCCTTCTGCCAGGGCGAGAGCTGCATTTCTATCCGTTTCGGGCAGCAGGACTACAAACTCTTCCCCGCCGTACCTTGCTGCTGTTCCCTTGCTTCCGAAAAATTTCTCGATGCGGTTTGCCAGCTGGGTCAGTACTTCGTTTCCAGATTGATGTCCGTACGTATCATTGACCTGTTTAAAGTGATCAAGGTCGAGAAGAATCAGAGCCAGCTGAGATAAGGTTCCGTTTTTAATTCTTTGAAATTCTCTTTCCAGCTCCGTTTCCATAAAACGATAGTTATACAGGCCGGTTAACGAGCACCGAATGGACTGCTTAACTGTTTCTTCATGGTACCGGGCATTTTCAATGGCTACAGCGAGATGAGCAATCAGCAGATTCACGATCATTAGCTGATGGTTTTCAAATTTCCTTCTTTTATTCGAAGCCAGAATGACAACGCCTACCACTTGCTGATGCCGGAAAACCGGAAAAGCCATCATACTTTGGGCTGCTTTAGGGATGTACTTGCTCAGGTGGTCCCACTGCGTTCGTTTATGAAAGAGAAAACTCTTCTTTCTCGCATACACATACCCGCTGATTCCTTCATTTAATGAAACGGATTTTTCCGGAGATTTTTTATGTTTTCCATCCTCAATTTGACGAATAATTTTAAGGGAGGTCTGGTCCACGACATCGATGATATAAGCATAATCAACCTGAATCATATCCGTTATTTTTTCGAGAAACACATCCAGAACATCATCGACTTTCAATCGTTCTGTTAGCTGATAACCGACTTCACTTGCTTTTTGCAAATAGACATTGATATGCTTCGCGACATAGTAATGATTCAGCATGATGGAAATCACAACGATTGGAAGTCCTACATAAAAAAGAGCCAGGGAACCAAGCTGTCCGTATAGGACATAAAGAATAAATCCAAAAGGGGATACAATGCTTGCGGCAAATGCTTCCCATAGGAAATCTCTTGAAAAGAAAGGGGCTTTTCTTTTGTAAATATATCTCCAAATGATGTTGTTTAAAATTAAGTGATTCACAAAAAGGGATACCACGACGTAAATAAGGATACTTGCAATAAACCAAAGTGTCAGTTCCTGAGAGCCATGCCCTCCGTCCATCCATTCATATACTGCACCGCTCACTAAGGAGATGATCATGAACATGAGAAAGTTAACAGGATACCTGTACAGATCCTTCCAGCCGATGCGCAATCTCAAAAGGAGAACAATCATTGCAAACTGAATCATGACCATTTCTGCAAACAATCCAAAGTATAAAAAGACAGCAAGTGAAACACCTTCTACAAAAAAGACGGGTGTGCCATTTACTACAATGGGCATTAAAGCTACCGCACACATCAGGATGAGGAAAAGAAACAAGTCCTTTACCGATTCTCCTGCTATATCAGGCGGCCAGATTTGATACGTTAAATATAAGATAATTGGCGAAATAATAGCCCATGTTAACCATAAGGTGATCTGCAGACGTTTATCCAACGCAGCCCCTCCTTCAGCCGTCCTCTGTTTGTTCTATATTTTAGCAAATTTTCTGACGGTTGTGTTAACTTTTTAGGTCTATTCGCCTAAAATTTTCTTTTCAGCTGCCAGCAGATATTGTCGAACCTGAGAAATAAAGTACAAAGATCCGCATATAATCAGCATTTCATCGCTTTTTAGCTTCTTAGGAAACTCATTTAAAAATGATTTCCAATCTGCTATTATTTTTTTATTTTTTGTCCGGCAGGCGTTGTAAAGGGATGTGCTGGAAGCAGCCCGGGGAAATTCAAATTCGGTAAGATAGAGATAATCCGCCGTTTTTTCTAATTCATACAGCATTCTGTCATATTCTTTATCCTCAAGCGCCGTAAATAGCATATGAATGGTTTTATCGCTCTCGTGACCCTTTAATGTTTTCGTCAGACTTTCCACACCTTCAAGATTATGTGCACCGTCTATAACGATAAGAGGGTAGCGGCTGATTACTTCATATCTCCCGCTCCATTTTGCAGTATATAATCCTTTTCTGATCTGTTCATCTGATAGCTGAATGAGCCCTTTTTCTCTTAATAGGGAAAGCGCGGCGAGCGCAACCGACGCATTCATGGTCTGATGAACTCCGAACATGGTAATTTGGAGATCCTCCCAGTTTCCAAATGGAGAGGTAAAAGAGAATGTTTCACCTTCAGTGTGTGACTGAACCTCACTTGTTTGAAAATCATCACCTAATACGTACACTTCGGCATTTTCATCCGCCGCTTTCTTCCGGATCTGTTCAAGCCCTTTGCTTTTCTCCACACCTGTCACAACCGGAGTCTTCCATTTAATTATTCCGGCTTTTTCAGACGCAATCTCCTCAATCGTATCCCCAAGGATGTTCATATGATCATATCCCGTATTTGTAATAATGGATAGGATCGGTTCTGCTATATTCGTAGAATCCAGTCTTCCTCCAAGGCCGGTTTCAAGCAGGACATAATCAGGACGATTGAATTCTCCAAAATAAAGGAAAGCCATAGCCGTAATGATTTCAAATTCTGTCGGTGCTTCGTTTGTTTCTGCTTCCACTCTTTCTGCCGCAGGTTTTATAGCATTTGCCAGCCGGACAAGGTCATCATCGCTGATTGGATATCCATTCATGCTAATCCTTTCATTAAAGGTCTCCAGGTAAGGGGACGTAAAGGTACCTACCTTATACCCCGCTTCATTTAATATGGACCTCATATAGGAAACCGTTGAACCCTTCCCGTTCGTACCTGCTACATGGATGACCGGAATTCTTGTATGAGGATTCCCGAGTTTCTCCATCATTCCAATCATGCGGTCTAGACCTGGTTTAATTCCGAACCTTAATCGGGAGTGAATCCAATTCAGTGCTTCTTCATATGTATTCAGCATCTTACCACCTCACTAGGATAAAAAAGCAGGTGACCATCCTGATGATGATCACCTTAAAAGCTTTAGCCTTTCAATTCTGCAATTCTCGCCAAAACGGAATCCCGTTTTTCGACGTATTCTTTTTCCTTCGCACGCTCTTCTTCAATGACCTTTTCAGGTGCCTTCTTCACAAAGCCTTCATTCCCCAGTTTCTTCTGGACACGTTCTACTTCCTTCGTCCATTTATCCAGTTCTTTTTCAAGGCGTTTTATTTCTTCTTCCATATTAATTAAGCCTTCTAGCGGAAGAATGAGTTCTGCCCCCGTCACGACGGCTGTCATCGCTTTGTCCTCCGATGGCAAATCTGTTCCGATTTCAAGCGAGCTTGGGTTGCAGAAGCGTTCCAGGTAAGAGCGGTTGTTCTCAAGCTGATGTGTTACTTCTTCTTGCTTCGTTTTGATTTTCAGCTGGATTTTTTTGCTCATAGGCGTATTTACTTCCGCACGGATGTTCCGGACTGAACGGATAATTTCCATCAGCAGCTTCATATCGCTTGCCGCCTGATCGTTGCTTAGCTCCTGTTTTACTTCAGGCCATTTGGCAACCGTAATGGATTCTCCTTCATGCGGAAGGCTCTGCCAGATTTCCTCTGTGATAAACGGCATAATCGGATGCAGCAGTCTCAGAGTCTGATCCAGTACGTGAGCGAGAATGGATCGAGTCGTATGCTTTGCCGCCTCGTCTTCCCCGTACAATGGGATTTTAGCCATTTCAATGTACCAGTCACAGAAGTCATCCCAGATAAAGTTGTATAGAACACGGCCGACTTCTCCGAATTCATAGCGGTCAGCAAGCTTCGTTACTTGTTCAATGGTTTCGTTCAGGCGTGTTAGAATCCATTGATCCGCTACTGATTTTTTCCCGGTTATATCGATTTGATCGAATGTCAATCCTTCCATGTTCATCAAAGCAAAACGGGATGCGTTCCAAATTTTATTGGCAAAGTTCCAAGTGGACTCAACCTTTTCAAAGCTGAAGCGCAAATCCTGTCCAGGCGAGCTGCCGGTTGCAAGGAAGTACCGCAGCGAATCGGCTCCGTATTGGTCGATTACTTCCATCGGGTCTACACCGTTTCCTAGAGATTTACTCATTTTACGGCCTTGATCATCTCTTACAAGTCCGTGAATCAGAACATCCTGGAATGGACGCTGCTCTGTAAACTCGAGACCCTGGAAAATCATCCGCGATACCCAGAAGAAAATAATATCATAGCCGGTTACAAGAACATCAGTCGGGTAGAAGCGCTGATAGTCAATGGATTCAGTGTCCGGCCAGCCCATTGTCGAGAACGGCCAAAGTGCGGAGCTGAACCATGTATCGAGTACGTCTTCATCCTGCTTCCAGTTTTCCGGATCGAATGGAGGCTCATGTCCAACGTGAACCTCACCCGTTTCATTGTGATACCAGGCTGGAATGCGGTGTCCCCACCATAGCTGTCTTGATATACACCAGTCTCGGATATTTTCCATCCAGTGCAGGTATGTTTTTTCAAACCGCTCCGGAACGAAATTGACTTTTTCGTCAGAGGATTGGAGTTTAACTGCTGCATCAGCCAGCGGCTGCATTTTCACAAACCACTGTGTGGAAAGATAAGGCTCAACTACAGCACCGCTTCGTTCGCTGTGTCCAACTGAGTGCGGATGATCTTCAATATTGAAAAGAATACCATCCTCCTGCAGATCCTTCACAATTTGCTTGCGGCAGGCAAAACGGTCCATTCCTTCATATTTGCCTGCTTTATCATTCATCGTTCCATCTTCGTTCATAACGAGAATGCGAAGCAGATTATGCCGGTTTCCAATTTCAAAGTCATTCGGATCGTGGGCAGGTGTAATTTTAACCGCTCCAGACCCAAAATCCATATCCACATAATCATCAGCAACAATCGGAATTTCTCTGCCGGTAATTGGGAGAGTAACCATTTTTCCAATCAGGTGCTTATAGCGCTCGTCCTCAGGGTGAACCGCTACTGCTGTATCCCCAAGCATCGTTTCCGGACGGGTTGTTGCAATCTCAATATGCCCGGATCCGTCTGTAAGAGGATAGCGCATATGATAAAACGCACCCTGAACATCTTTATAAATAACCTCAATATCAGAAAGAGCTGTTTTCGTTGCCGGATCCCAGTTAATAATGTATTCGCCGCGGTAAATCAGTCCTTTGTTGTAAAGCGTGACAAATACTTCCCTAACTGCTTTTGAAAGCCCCTCATCAAGAGTAAAGCGTTCACGGGAGTAATCCAGCCCTAGTCCAAGCTTTGACCACTGCTCGCGGATATGGGAAGCATACTCTTCCTTCCATTTCCACGTTTCTTCAACAAATGCTTCGCGTCCAAGATCGTACCGGGATTTACCTTCTTCTTTTAGCTTCGCTTCAACTTTCGCCTGTGTCGCAATACCGGCATGATCCATTCCCGGAAGCCAGAGCACGTCATACCCCTGCATGCGCTTCATCCGAGTCAGAATATCCTGAAGGGTTGTATCCCAGGCATGTCCGAGGTGGAGCTTTCCAGTTACGTTTGGCGGAGGGATTACAATTGTGTAAGGCTGTTTTTCCTGGTCATTTTCTGCCTCAAAATATTTTCCGTCCAGCCAAAATTGGTAGCGGTTCTGCTCTACTGCATTTGGATCGTATTTCGTTGGCAGATTGGGCTGCTGATTTTCATTCATTTCCGGTTCCTCCTAAAAATTGACAAAATAAAAACTCCTCCCATCCAAAAGGACGAAAGGAGCTGATTTCGCGGTACCACCTTTTTTCATGGGAAAATAAAGCCTGCTCCCATGCTCTTAGACGAATTAACGGCCTGCGCCGGCTTTCCCTACTTAATCGTTCAGGAAAACTGCTCAAGGGCGACCTTCCAGTTCCGCAATCCTGAGAAATCTTTCAGCAGATGATTTCCCTCTCTTTAGGCGCGGTATGCCTGTACTCTTCCCTATCCATGCATTTCAACATATTCTTTTCATGTTCTATCCATAATAGTATTATAAAAATGTTTTTTTCGTCAACATCTTCCCCGTTTTTTTATATTTTTATACTCGAATCCAAGGCAAGCACACCCGGGACATATGTACATAAACTGATTATAACTCATAATGGGAGGTGAATACGAATGCGAAAACGGTTTAATTCCTACACAGTACCTCCTTGGGTTAAAGAGCTGAGGGTGACTGCCGTACAATTTATCATTCCGATTACGATTTTTCAGGGTATACGGACTCTTCTTTTCCCCACCGGCTTTGATGTTCTTCTCCTTGCTGCTCTGATTTTCCTCGCGTTAGCTTTTCATATGGGCTGGCTATAGGCACAAAAAAAGAGGGACCTGTCATCCCTCAGCCTGTGCTTCAGCCTTTTTCTTATTTTCAATATCGACAAGCCGCATCACAAAGTATTCGTTATTTTTAAAATACCAGTACGCTTTTATCAAATCCCTGTTTTGCTGAAGCTGGGATCTTTTATCTCTTTGATCCCCAGGCGATAGGACAGCCCGGTATAGTGCCTCAGGATAGGATAAGTAACTGATAAAAAGCGGCATCTCTTCCTCCCTAAACGGAAAATCCTTTTGATAGGTATAAAACCAATCCACACATTCCTCACAGCGGATTGGATACGTATTAAACGTTTTATAATAGAATTGGAGGAGATCATTCATCGGCGCCGCTCGATGGGCTTTTTCAAAATTGATTAAGTAGCTTTTCTCACTGGAATCATACACTACATGCTGAACGGACAAGCTCCCATGAATAATTGAAGTCCTTGCCGTCTCTTTTTCTTTCATGGCTTCATTCCATTCCTCGAGCCTTTCAATTGCAAAATCAGTTGCCCTAGCAGCTTCAACGAAGTACGTGACAGCCTGAAGCTCAAACGGGGAAAGATACCATTGTTTTTCACATTTTTCTACATACGCTTCATACGCGTTTTTTTGGTCTTCCCAGTTTTTTTTGGTGGCTTCAAAACTCGCTTCCGCTTCTCCGCCCGTTAATTTGACTTCCTGCAGCGTTCTTCTGTGAAGCTTTGCTGTCTCTTTAAATAAATAATCATGTCTTGCACTGCGTTCATCAGACTGTGAATCCGGGAGCCAGGGCATGAGATAATAGTAATCCTCTCTTCCGGATGTAACCAGCTGATTATGCAAGTTGCGGTAGATGGGAATAAGATTCGTATAGCCTGCTTCATAAACAGAACGGACCCGCTCCGCAAACTGGGCGGATCTTGAAGCTCTCAGCTTTTTTAAAGCAAAGGTTCCCTGAGGGGAATACACTTTAATCAGCCGCGGACTATGCTGTTCCGCAAATTCAAGTTTTACCTGGTACTGATCAAGAATTGCCTGTAAGTCCTCCATTGGTTTCACCACTTATTTGTTTGATGATGAAAAAAAGCTGAGGAGCCTCAGCTTTAAACTGCCTTTACTTGCTGCTGGCGTATTGGGGAATGTAAAGTGTCTGCCCTTCATAGACCTCTTTATCTGCTGGAAGATGGTTAACCCTGATTAACTGCTGCGCGGATAAAGCGTAGCGCTCGCAAATAGAATCAATGGTTTCTCCCTGCTGCACGATGCAAATCTTAAGCCTGGTCAGTTCTTCATCTTCCTCACGGCCGAACAATTTTGTCAGCAATAACGAGTTTTCACTTTGTGCACCTGCGGATGCTTGCGGTTCTCTTGCTTCCGACCGGTGATCAGCTGACACTTCTTTACCTGCAGGTTCTTCATACAATGGCTGGATTTCCTGATATTCAAAGGACTGTTTTCGAACCTCCACATCAATCTCCGGATATTCTTCTTCAGCCTGTTCATCCAATAGCGCCTCTTCTTCACTTCTGAAGGCATAAAGCTCCTGGAAAGCCGCTTCTTTTTCCTCTTCCGTTCTCACATCTGCTTCGTGCGTTTCTTCATCTGCATGCTGGACAGCTTCACTCCTGTAAAGAGCTTCATGAGACTGCTCCGCTTGCTCTTCCCGAACTTCATGAATTGCTTGTACCTCTTCCGATTCCCTGCTATTTTCACCTATACCTGTTATAGACAAGTCCGCAAACAGCTTTAAGCATTTCGCTTCAGGCAAATCGTAATCAAACGAATCAATGGACACATAAACATCTTCAATCTTTTCAATTCTGTTTTTAGGAATCGTGATATCGACTGGAAACCGGTGCAAAAGCTCATGCGTGCCGTCATCCCTGACATGTACCTCATTAACAAAGCGCGCTGCTGAAAATTCAAATTCCTTATCGTCATTCTCCGGATTCAGAACCGCACGATATTCTCCCGTCAGCTGAAGGGCTCCTCTAATGGAAACATACTGATCATGCTCTTCAATCGCTATATTCGGATCCAGGGATATCGATAAAAGTTCAAACACTTCCTGTCCTTTTTGAAACCAAACAGACTCTTCTACAGAAAATCGCAATGCTGCATCCTGTGACAAGCTGTTTTCCTCCCTTCTTGAAACTAACACATAGAATCATGACACTTTCACTTTATGAGTGCCGTGAGGAAAAAAGAACCCAATGTGGCGTAACTACTAGCTGGTTTTGAGAAGCTGTCAAACAGCGTAAGGGAAAAGAACAAAATTAAGCTCCAGTCTTTGAAGGAATAGCTCTGTTAACTTGGCTTTAGATTCCCGCGGGAGGCGTTTGCATCCTGCTCCAATCAACAGGTGTTAAAAATCCGCATCATACTATAATAAAAAAGCTGTCCAGACTAAGCCTGGACAGCTCTTATTTTACTTCAGCCTGCTGAATGCTTTCTCTGCAGCTGAAATCGTTTTGCTGATATCATCATCTGTATGGGCAGTTGACAGGAACAGCCCTTCAAATTGGGATGGAGGAAGGAATACGCCTTCCATTGCCATTTCCCTGTAATAAGAAGCAAAGAACTCTAAATTTGAAGTTTTCGCTTTATCATAATTGATGACTTGCTCATTCGTAAAGAAAATCCCAATCATGGATCCGGCACGATTAATGGTATGCGGTATTCCGTATTTTTTTGCTGCTGCAGACAGTCCTTCTTCAAGGAGATCCGCTTTTCGTGCAAATTCCTGATAGCTTTCCGGCGTAAGCTGCTTCAGGGTTTCCAGTCCCGCTGTCATAGCGAGCGGATTGCCTGAAAGTGTCCCTGCCTGATAAATAGGGCCGCTCGGAGCAATTTGTTCCATAATTTCAGCCTTGCCCCCATAAGCTCCTACCGGAAGTCCTCCGCCGATTACTTTTCCAAGGCAAGTCAAGTCAGGTGTTACGCCAAAATAGCCTTGGGCACAATGATAGCCGACTCTGAAGCCCGTCATCACTTCATCAAAAATAAGGAGCGCTCCATATTCATTCGTTACGTCCCTGAGTCCCTCAAGGAACCCGGGCTGCGGAGGCACAACGCCCATGTTTCCTGCAACCGGCTCAACAATGATTCCGGCAATATCATCTCCGAATTCTTTAAACGCCGTGCGGATGCTTTCCAGGTCGTTGTAAGGAACCGTAATGGTATTCTTTGCTACCCCTTCAGGCACGCCGGGGCTGTCCGGCAAACCAAGAGTAGCCACTCCTGAACCTGCTTTTATCAGGAGTGAATCTCCATGTCCATGGTAACAGCCCTCAAATTTAATGATTTTATTGCGTCCCGTGTATCCCCGTGCGAGGCGGAGCGCGCTCATCGTTGCCTCAGTACCGGAGCTTACCATACGGACGATTTCAATCGAGGGAACCCGTTCTTTAACGAGCTTAGCCAGTTCGTTTTCAACAAGAGTGGGCGCGCCAAAGCTCGTTCCTGATTCTACGACCTTTTTAAGGGATTCAACAACCTGATCATTGGCATGTCCATGAATGAGCGGACCCCATGACAGAACGTAATCAATATATTCATTACCGTCAATATCGTAAATTCTGGAGCCTTTGCCGCGCTCCATAAAAATCGGATCAAGTTTCACTGATTTAAATGCTCGAACCGGACTATTTACACCGCCTGGCATTAGTCCTTGAGCTTCCTTAAATGCCTGCTTGGATTTTTCAAAGCTTCTCATTGTATTCGGGCCCCTTTCCTTATCGTTACTGATCCTTCAGCCAGCGGGCTGCATCCTTTGCATGATACGTTATAATCAAGTCCGCGCCAGCGCGCTTCATGCTTGTCAGTTTTTCCAGAACAATGGCTCTTTCGTCTACCCATCCATTTTGGGCAGCTGCTTTAATCATGGAATACTCTCCGCTAACATTATAGGCAACAATCGGGAGATTAAAGCTATTTTTCACATCGCGCATAATATCAAGGTAGGAGAGAGCCGGTTTCACAATCAGGAAGTCCGCACCTTCCATTACATCAGATTCTGCTTCTCTCATTGCTTCCGAGCGGTTAGCCGGATCCATTTGATACGTTTTGCGGTCTCCGAATTGAGGTGTACTGTGTGCAGCATCGCGGAAAGGACCGTAAAAAGCACTCGCATATTTAACGGCATAAGACATAACCGGGACATCTTCAAAACCATTCTCATCAAGGCCTTTGCGAATCGCTGCTGTGAATCCGTCCATCATATTGGAAGGGGCAATAATGTCAGCACCCGCTTTAGCCTGGCTGACCGCTGTTCTGGCCAGCAAATCAAGAGAAGGATCATTGAGAATTTTCCCCTCTTCAATGACTCCGCAATGACCATGATCCGTATATTGACATAGGCAAGTATCCGCTACAACAACTAAATCAGGAAAGCTCTCTTTAATTTGACGGATTGCTTTTTGAACGATCCCATGATCATGGTATGCTTCGGATCCTACAGCATCCTTATGATCTGGAACCCCGAAAACAATCACCGAGCGGATTCCCAAATCCACAAGCTCCTGCATTTCAGTATTTAAATGATCAAGCGATACCTGCTCAACGCCAGGCATGGACGCTACCGCATTCCGCTTGTTTTCACCCTCTACGACAAAAATCGGGTAAATGAAATCTTCCGGTCTTAAAAACGTTTCTCTCATCATCGCCCGTATCCCTTCGCTTGAACGAAGTCTGCGATGTCTGGCAAACTGTAAATCCATGTTACGATTCCTCCTCATTTACATGTGCAATGATTCTTTCTACTATTCCTTCAATAGTAAAAGGACTTGCTATAAGCCCATCATACCCGTAATCTTTCAGTGTTTCAGCTGTCACGTCTCCAATACAGACAAAAACCGGTTCCCGTGCGCTCAGCCCTTCCGTATTCTGCATGTAGGAGTGCACGATGGACGGGCTTGTAAACGTGGCGTAATCTATTTTCCCTGCCTCAAGCAGGAGGGGAAGTTCCCCGTTCCGGCCGGGTACAGGCTGATTTTTATATAGAATTAATTCTGCAGCTTCAATTCCCTTTTCTTTCATTCTTTTATAGACAGCCCGATTTGACAGACTCCCTCTTATAATGAGAACGCGGTCGTCCGAGGCTGCAGTCTGTGCCATTTCTTCAGCCAGCATTTCTCCCGAAAATACTTTGGGAATCATACTCGGTTTCATCCCTATTGTTTCCAGTGACCGGGCTGTTTTTTCCCCTACTGCGCCAATCCTGATTTTCTGCGGTAAAGGAAATCCTCCCTTTTTCATGAAGCAGTCAAAAAACCGGACTCCGTTTACACTTGTAAAAACAATCCACTGGTACGTGTGAAGCCTCCCCAGTTCCTCCAAAATCCGTATCTCATCATCAGCGGCAACAAAAGCAACCAGAGGAATAACAACAGGTGAACCACCCTTCTCCTCAATTAGGCGCGCAAAAGAAGCCGCCTGGTTTTTTTCTCTTGTAACCAAGATTTTTTTTCCACTAAGCGGCTTCTCTTTATTCATGATGGATCCAGCTCCTCCTTTACCCGGGAAATAAGTTCTTTAGCACCCTGCTCTTCAAGCTTGCGGGCAACCCTTTTCCCAAGGTCTGACGGTTCGGATCCTGTCATCGTTTCACGGTAAATGATTTTGCCATCAGGATCAGCTACAAGTCCCGTCAGCTGTACTTGCTGATTATCGGTAAGAACGGCATACCCGGCAATTGGAACCTGGCATCCGCCTTCCATGTCTTTCAGAAAAGCTCTTTCCGCTTTCACTGTTTTAACAGTCTCAGCATCGGATACCTTTGAAAGAATTTCAAGCAGCTCCGAATCGCTCTCTCTGCATTCAATTGCAAGCGCCCCCTGGCCGACAGCCGGCAAGCAGTCGGAAGGATCTAAATACTCCGTAACGGTATCCCGGCTCCAGCCCATCCTGGAAAGTCCGGCTGCTGCTAAAATAATGGCATCGTAATCTTCCGTTTGCAGCTTTTTTAGACGTGTATCTATATTGCCCCTGATCCATTTAATCTCCAGATCCGGCCTGATGGATAAGAGCTGGGCGCTTCTCCTTAGGCTGCTTGTCCCGATAACAGCCCCTGCAGGAAGCTCAGAAAACTTGCGGTGATTCTTTGAGATAATGGCGTCTCTTACGTCCTCCCGCTTAGGGATGCAGCCAATGGTCAGTCCGTCCGGCAGTTCAGCCGGCATATCCTTCATACTGTGAACAGCCATATCGATCTCACCATCAAACATAGCCTGTTCAATTTCTTTAACGAACAGCCCTTTGCCGCCAACTTTCGATAAGGTTACATCTAATATACGGTCGCCTTTTGTTACAATCTCTTTTACTTCAAACTCATATGGAAGTCCTAAATCTTGAAGCTTCCGAATAAACCAATTTGTCTGTGTTAGTGCGAGCTTGCTTTTTCTGGATCCAATAATGATTTTCCTCATGTGTATCCTCCCAATCTCCATTCCCGAAATCTATGAATACACGTGAAAACGGGACAAACTTCCAAACAAGAAAAAGTTAATAAGCAATACAAGGAAAGCTGCTGCATTCCATAAAGCAATCGGTTTTCCCTGCTGATCCTTAACAATTTTAATATACAGATAAATGCTGTATACAATAATGACTCCAAACGAGCCCGTTACCTTCGGGTCATACCATTGAAAATCCGGCACCTTGATGAAGGCCCATATTGAACCTAGGATTAAACTGAGCAGCAGCATCGGAACTCCCGTTACATTCAATAGGTATGCCATGTGATCAAGGGTCGACAAATCGTTGATCCGAATGAGCTTTTTCCCCCATTGCTTTTTCTTTAAAAGCCTGTATTGGAGCAAGTACAGCATGGAAAAAACAAAGCTTAGCGAAAACGCTCCATACGATAAGATCGCCATCGTAATATGGATAATGGACAGTTCTGAAATCAGCTGCTCTGAAAGCTGTCCAGGCTGATTTTGAGAAATGGCGAAGGTATGCAGGGCAAGCATGATAAATCCGAGCACACTTGTGAAAAAGGGAATGAAATCAGCCTTTTGCATCCAGTTTAAAACGAGTGAAAGCGTCACGAGCACCCATGTATAAAAATATAAGCCTTCTACTATATTCAAAATCGGAAACGTCCCAAATACGGCCATTTCATAAAACAAAAAAATTGTTTGCAGCAGCCAAACAATAGAAAGCAACCAGAAGGCAATTTTGCTTGCCCTCCGGTTCGTATGAACAAAATCAATAAAATAGAAGAGTACACAGCAAGCATATATAATGACCGCTGCTTCATTTAGCCGGTTCAGGTCCAACCCAATCATTTAGCCATACCCTTTCTAATAAGATGGATAGGAAACGTGCTGAACGGTTTGAGATTCGATAGCGCGCTCAGATTGACTATTTTTTTCTTTTTGCAGTTTGACCTGTTCATTAATATTAAAAATATTTGCAAATAGCTCCAGAGCATCATGGCCATCCGGTTCCGCCGCAAGTTCCTTCGCCTTTAGGATGGGATCGCGGAGCAGCTGGTTGATGATGCTTTTTGTATGCTTATTTAAAAGCTTAATATCCCGCTCTGACAGGTCCGGCATTTTCCGTTCAATACTTTGCATCGTTTCCGACTGAATTGACAAAGCTTTGTCGCGGAGCGCTGTAATGACCGGAACGACTCCAAGTGTATTAAGCCATTGCTTAAACTGCACGATTTCCAATTCAATCATTAAACCAACCCGTTCAGCAGCTGCTCTCCGCTCTTGCACGTTAGCCTCAACAATTCCTTCAAGGTCGTCAATATCGTATAGAAAAATACTTTCCAGTTCATTGATTGCAGGATCTATATCCCTGGGAACAGCAATGTCCACCATAAATAGCGGTTTTCCTCTGCGCTGCTTTTCAACTTCCGCCATCATTTCTTTCGTAACAACAAAATCCTTTGCTCCTGTTGAGCTGATGACAATGTCTGCCTCTTCAAGGGCGGCTCTAAGCTCTGAATAGCTTTTCGCTTTGCCGCTGAATTTATCTGCCAGCTGCCTTGCCTTTTCATACGTTCTGTTCACAACTGTTACA
Organism: Metabacillus sp. FJAT-52054; assembly: GCF_037201815.1. Taxonomy (NCBI): domain Bacteria; kingdom Bacillati; phylum Bacillota; class Bacilli; order Caryophanales; family Bacillaceae; genus Metabacillus; species Metabacillus sediminis. The sequence continues at coordinate 2,798,472 of NZ_CP147407.1, forward strand.
TCACTGACGCCGTTTCCGTGAAGGTTCCGGGCAGCGAGTTCGCCCATTTTGCCTGCACCGAGAATCAGGACGCGCTTTGCGGATAAACTTCCAAATATCTTCTTAGCAAGCTGAACAGCTGCGTAGCTTACGGACACGGCATGGGTACCGATTTCTGTTTCAGAATGAGCTCTTTTGGCAAGCGTGACCGCTTCTTTAAACAGATAGTTAAAAACAGTGCCTGTCGTCTGCAGTTCCTGCCCTTCGAGAAAGCTTGAGCGCACCTGTCCCAAAATTTGAGTTTCACCTACAATCATGGAATCAAGGCCGCATGAAACGCGGAAAAGATGGTCTACAGCTCCATCATTCTCATAAAAAGTCAGAAACGGGGCGAACTGCTCCATTTCAAGATCAAACCACTCTGCTAAAAATGCCTTCAGATAATATCTGCCGGTATGGAGCTGATCCACTACAGCATATACCTCGGTGCGGTTGCACGTTGAAACAATAATATTTTCAAGAACGCTTTTCTGCGTTTTTAATTTTTTCATGGCAGACCCAAGTTCAGCTGGATCAAAACTGAGCTTTTCACGTATATCAACAGGGGCAGTCTTATGATTTATGCCTACAACTAAAATATGCACTTTCTTCAATACCCCCCTATCTTCTCTAGTACTTAAATAACAATAATTATTCTAAAGTAAAAATAATTCTTTGTCTAATCATTTACTTCTTCTCTAATTTATATTATAACATGATAGAAAAGTGTGCTTCTGTTAAAATGTGAACAGAGTATGAAACAGAAATTCTAAAAACGTATGTATTCCACCATGTACATTACCAAAAAAAGCGCTTTCTTTCAAGAGAGAGTCTATTTAATTGAGGTGACCCATGAAACAGCGACCAGCATTTCCAGCCTACTTTTTAATCATGATCGGAGCCTATTTTCTGCTGCAAAAGCTGAACATTGTGCTTTTTCCGGAACAAAACAGCTGGCAGACCCTCATTCTGATGTTCGGAGCCGTCTTTCTTCTAACCAGCCTGGCAGGAAAGGATGATACATACTTGGTGACGGGATTGATTATGACCGGATTAGGTATTCATTTTCTAATGTCAGGAAAAAATCCAGCTTGGCCTAATCATCCGGCCGGCATCACCATCATTGTCGGAGCGTCCCTGCTTCTCGCTTCTTTTAAAGCCAAAAGCGGGTATGCTTCCGGAGCGGTCGTTCTCCTTGCAGGACTGTTTATTCATTATTTCCAGCAGATAGCGGATACCTTCAGCCAGCTTCAGCAGGGAATTGGCTATGCCGAAAAATTCTGGCCGTTCCTGTTTTTAGCAGCCGGGCTATTCTTATTATTCAGGAAAAAATAAGAAAATATTCCTTTAAAGAAAAAGCTCTTTTTAACTTGGCTGTTGATTTCCGCTGCAGGCGCTCACTTTCCGCGGGGCGGGCGGTAAGCCTCCTCCTCGCTTCGCGACTGCGGGGTCTTACCTGTCCCGCTGCTCCCGCAGGAGTCTCGCACCTTCCACTCCAATCAACAGGTGTTTAAAATCAACATCGGGCTTTAACAGAGACTAAGAAAAAAAGAAAAAAGCTGCTTCTCAGGCTTTAAAGAAACATGCCTGTCAGTATGGAAATGAAAACCCCCGGGACGCTGTCATGGAGCATTCCCGGGGGTAGTTTTTTATATTGAACAATCTTAGTTGGTGAATTCTGAATCCAGCGGGAGCTGCGAAAATCACTTAAGACCAATCTCTTATTTGACTCCAGTCAGCCTCTTAATGGCTCCCCACGCTTCTTCCTTGCCTTTGGCGGTTTCAGCGGAGAATAGTACGATGGAGTCTTCTTCAGCAAGGTCCAGTTCCTCTTCCACGATCTTTACGTGCTTTTGCCACTTCGTTTTCGGAATTTTATCTGCTTTCGTTGCGACAACAATAACCGGGATCCCATAATGCTTAAGGAAATTGTACATCATGATATCATCTTTTGTCGGTTTGTGACGGACATCAATAATAAGGACGACCGCCTTTAATTCTTCCCGGTTCGTTAAATACGTTTCGATCATTCTTCCCCATGCGTCCCGTTCACTCTTGGACACTTTTGCAAAACCGTATCCCGGTACATCCACAAAGTGAAGCACTTCATTAATAATATAGAAGTTCAGGGTTTGCGTCTTCCCGGGCTTAGAAGAAGTCCTGGCCAGATTTTTACGATTCAGCAGTTTGTTGATGAAGGAGGATTTCCCAACATTCGACCTGCCTGCAAGCGCAATTTCGGGAAGACCTCCATCTGGATATTGCTCGGGTTTTACAGCACTTATTACAATTTCTGATGAGGTTACTTTCATTTCGTTTCTCCAGTCAATGCATGTTTAAGCACTTCTTCAATGTCGGACACTAAAACAAAGGTCAGATCGTTGCGAATGCTTTCCGGTATATCTTCCAAGTCTTTTTCGTTTTCTCTGGGCAAAATTATTTTTTTCAATCCGGCTCTGTGGGCTGACAGCGATTTTTCCTTCAACCCGCCAATCGGAAGCACACGGCCTCTCAGGGTGATTTCTCCTGTCATTCCCACCTCTTTCCTCACAGGTCTTCCTGTAAGAGCGGAGATGAGAGCGGTGGCCATTGTAATACCGGCTGAAGGCCCGTCTTTTGGTACAGCTCCTTCTGGAACGTGAATATGGATATCATTCTTTTCATGGAATTCAGGATCAATATTCAATTTCTCTGCTCTGGACCTGATAAAACTAAAGGCAGCCTGAGCGGATTCCTTCATCACATCTCCAAGCTTACCGGTTAAAATCAGTTTTCCTTTTCCGGGGGACAAGGATACTTCAATTGATAGGGTATCGCCTCCAACCGTTGTATAAGCGAGTCCGGTGGCAACTCCGATTTGATCCTCGATCTCTGCCTGGCCGTAACGGAAAATCTGTTTCCCGAGATAATCCTGAAGCGTTTTATCCGTAACAATAATTTTTTTCTTTTCTTCTGAAACAATCTTTTTAGCCGCTTTACGGCAAATAGCTGCAAGCTGGCGCTCCATTCCGCGCACGCCCGCTTCTCTTGTATAATACCGCACGATATTCTGAAGAGCTGTTTCCTTCACCTGAAGATTGGCCTTCTTCAGACCGTGAGCTTCGAGCTGCTTCGGCATTAAATGGTCTTTAGCAATTTGGATTTTTTCAAGCTCTGTATATCCCGCAATCGTAATGATTTCCATGCGGTCGCGGAGCGGACCCGGAATCGTTGCAAGGTTATTCGCTGTTGCAACAAACATAACTTTCGATAGATCATAGGTTTCTTCTATATAATGGTCACTGAAATTATGGTTTTGCTCAGGGTCGAGAACTTCAAGCAGAGCTGAAGAAGGATCCCCTCTAAAATCACTGGACATTTTATCGATTTCATCCAGAAGGAAGACCGGATTAATGCTGCCGGCTTTTTTCATTCCTTGGATGATACGGCCCGGCATTGCTCCAACATAGGTCCGACGATGGCCTCGAATTTCAGATTCATCTCTGACACCGCCAAGAGAAATCCTCACGAAGTTCCGGTTCAGTGATTTTGCAATCGAGCGGGCAAGTGATGTTTTCCCGACCCCAGGAGGTCCGGCAAGACAAAGAATCGGCCCTTTAAGCGAGTTTGTCAGCTTTTGAACGGCTAAATACTCCAGAACCCGCTCTTTCACTTTCTCCAGTCCATGATGGTCCTCATCGAGAATTTTTTCAGCAATTCTTAAATCAAGACGATCCTCCGTTGCATTTGACCAAGGAAGAGATAGCAGCCAGTCAATATAATTGCGGATGACGGCGCTCTCAGCTGAACTGGAAGGGACCTTCTCATATCTATCGAGTTCCTTTGCGGCTGCAGCTTTTATCTCTTCTGGCATGCCAGCCTGTTCAATCTTTTCTGCCAGCAGGGAGACTTCACCCGTTTTGCCCTCTTTGTCGCCCAATTCTTTTTGGATGGCCTTCATTTGCTCGCGCAGGTAGTATTCCTTTTGGGTCCGTTCCATTGACCGCTTAACCCGTTGGCCAATTTTCTTTTCAAGGTTCAGCACTTCTTTTTCGTTATTGATCATGCTGATCACCTTGTGCAGGCGGTCTTTTATATCCACAGTCTCCAGGACTTCCTGTTTTTCCTTCAGCTTCAGAGGCAAATGGGATGCAACAAGATCAGCCACACGGCCCGGTTCATCTATGTCTGCAACAGAAGCAAAGGTCTCCGCAGATACCTTTTTGGAAAGCTTTATGTACTGCTCAAAGTATTCAAGCAGCGTTCTCATGAGCGCTTCACTTTCCACGTCTTTTTTCGATGAGTCCGTCAAAGTCTCAATCGTAACCATGAGCGTATCATTTTCTTCCTGGAAAGAATGAATCTCTCCTCTTTCCAAGCCTTCAACAAGCACACGGATTGTTCCATTCGGAAGCTTCAGCATCTGCTTTATTTTCGTATATGTTCCTACACGGTACACATCGTCCTCTGCAGGTTCATCTATAGAAATATCCTTTTGTGTAGCTAAAAATATCATGTGATCGTTCATCATGGCCGTTTCCAACGCCTGAACTGATTTATCCCTGCCGACATCCAAGTGAAGAACCATGGTTGGGTAGACCAATAGCCCTCTTAATGGAAGCAAAGGAATGGTTGCCTTATTATTATTCGCCATACCTATGCACCTCCGTCTCTTTCTTGATAGAGTATGTGCGAGTTCTTGTCTAATTCTAACTTATTCTTTATAGGGTGTCTATTTGGATGTTTAATTTTTGCCCATCGAGTGAACCTGCCTTCTCTATGCACAGGAAAACCCCCAGGCTGCCTGGAGGTTCACCGCTATTTACTATATGCAGACTCAAACTGATTTTTTCTCGTTCAGCAAAAATTCAGCAGGCGGATCAAGCAGTGCATGATCCAGGACTTCCTGAAAATTCGATACGGGTATGATGGTAATTCCAGGTATGTCTTCCAATATGGACTGACTGTTCTCTGCCGGAATAATGACTCGTTTTGCACCGGCAAGCTTTGCCGCTTTTATTTTCGGGACAACGCCGCCGATGGGCTTCACATGACCATGAATACTGATTTCGCCAGTCATCGCAATGGTATGATCAATGGGGATTTTGTGGATCGCTGAAAAAATACCTGCCGCCATGGCAATTCCCGCTGAAGGTCCGTCAATCGGAACGCCGCCAGGGAAGTTAACATGAATTTCAAAGTTCTCCGCATCCACACCCATAGACTTAAGGACGGTAATCACGTTTTCCACTGACCCTTTTGCCATACTCTTTCTCCGAATCGATTTTCCACGGTCCCCAATGCTTTCTTCTTCCACAATGCCTGTAATGTTTACGCTGCCTTTATCTTTCGCAGGGAGAACCATTACCTCAATTTCTAAGAGGGAGCCTGTATTAGGACCATGTACCGCAAGGCCGTTTACTAGACCAACTTTGGCTTCGAGACCGATTTTCCGGTCAAATCTCGGTGACATTTGACTGGAATGGATGACCCACTCAATATCTTTAACGGTCACCTCACCCCGGTCCTCATTCATCGCCATGCCCGCAACAATTTGCATCATATTGACGATTTCCCGTCCATTTCTCGCATAGGAGGTCATCAAATCAATTCCCTGTGGTGACACGTTCATACCAATTTTAACAGCTGCTTTGTTGGCTACAATGGACAGCTCTGCTTGGTCAAGCTCCCTGAAGAACACTTCCACACACCGGGATCTAATTGCAGGGGGAATCTCATTCGGAGTTCTCGTGGTTGCTCCGATTAAACGGAAATCCGCCGGCAGGCCATTTTGGAAAATATCATGGATATGCGTTGGGATGTTTGAATTTTCTTCACTGTAATAGGCACTTTCCAGAAAAACCTTTCGATCTTCCAGAACTTTAAGCATCTTGTTCATTTGGATAGGATGGAGCTCGCCAATTTCATCAATAAACAAGACTCCTCCGTGCGCATGGGTGACTGCTCCCTGCTTGGGCTGAGGAATTCCAGCCTGTCCCATTGCCCCTGCTCCTTGATAAATCGGGTCATGAACAGAGCCGATGAGTGGATCGGCGATTCCCCGCTCATCAAATCTTGCTGTGGTCGCGTCTAATTCTACAAATACTGCGGATGGCCTGAATGGCGATTTTCCATTTCGTTTTGCTTCCTCTAAAACAAGCCTTGCCGCCGCTGTTTTCCCAACTCCTGGAGGCCCATAAATAATCACGTGCTGAGGATTCGGGCCGCATAACGCTGCACTTAAGGACCGAATGCCATCCTCCTGTCCAACAATGTCTGCGAACGTCTTCGGACGCACTCTTTCCGATAGCGGTTCACTTAAACGGATGGATCTCATCTTCCTAAGCTGTTCCATTTCCTTTTTCGATTCCCTGTCTATGGAAACCTTTTGAGTCCTTTGGCTTTTAAGCAAATTCCAAAAATACAGGCCGATGATAATGCCGAAAAACAATTGCACGAACAGTGCGATGCTTGTCCAACTCATATTGGTCCCTCCTGCCGCTTCCTTTTTCTATGTAAAAGAGTCATCCTCTCTTAGCCATGTTGCTGCTTCTTGCTCCATTTAGTATCTCCCCCTCCGCAAAGGAATAAACCCGAAGCTTAAAGATTTACAGTCGGAAATGATGAGTTTTACAGCTGATTATTTGATGCGGAAGAGACCGTAACATAAGGAGGAATACAAGCAGGAATCTTTTTAAGAAACATAAAAAAGCCCGGGAGGCCCCGGGCTTTATATCAGCGATTAAGCTGAAGTCTTTTTATCTTTTTCAATCACTGTTCCATCATTTGTAACAAGCTTTGGCGGAACCTGATCAGAAACCGTTGCTCCGGTAATGACACATTTTTCAATATCATCACGGGATGGCAGTTCAAACATAACGTCCAGCATAAGTCCTTCAATAATGGACCTTAAGCCGCGGGCTCCGGTTTTACGCTCAATGGCTTTTTTGGAGATTTCGAGCAGGGCTTCCTCTTCAAACTCAAGCTCTACTCCATCAAGATCAAGCATTTTCTGATATTGCTTAACAAGGGCATTCTTAGGCTTTGTCAAAATTTCAACAAGCGCACCTTCATCAAGCGGCTCCAGGCTTGAAATAACCGGAAGACGGCCGATGAATTCTGGAATCAAACCGAATTTAAGCAAATCTTCTGGAAGGACTTTAGAAAGAAGCATTTTTTGATCCAGCTCTTCTTTCGTATTATCTGATCCAAAACCGATTACCTTCTTGCCTAAACGGCGTTTGATAATCTGTTCGATCCCATCAAACGCTCCTCCGCAAATGAAGAGAATGTTTGTTGTATCGATTTGAATAAACTCCTGATGCGGATGCTTGCGTCCGCCCTGCGGAGGTACGCTTGCAACCGTTCCTTCAAGAATTTTCAGCAATGCCTGCTGAACGCCTTCACCTGAAACATCGCGAGTAATCGATGGATTTTCAGATTTTCGTGCCACTTTGTCAATTTCATCAATGTAGATAATGCCTTTTTCAGCTTTTTCTACATCATAGTCTGCTGCCTGAATCAGCTTAAGAAGGATATTTTCTACGTCTTCCCCAACATACCCAGCCTCTGTAAGAGAAGTAGCGTCCGCAATGGCAAATGGTACATTCAGAATTCTGGCTAATGTTTGAGCAAGTAGGGTTTTACCGCTCCCAGTAGGTCCGATCATGGCAATATTACTCTTTGAAAGCTCAACATCATCAATTTTGCTGCTAGAATTGATTCGCTTGTAGTGATTGTATACAGCTACAGCCAATGATTTTTTCGCTGCATCCTGTCCGATTACATACTCATCAAGAATTTCTCTGATTTCAGCAGGTTTCGGAACATCTTTAAATTCAACTTCCTCTTCTGTACCAAGCTCTTCTTCAACGATTTCCGTGCAGAGCTCGATGCATTCGTCACATATATAAACACCCGGTCCAGCTACCAGCTTGCGTACTTGATCCTGTGTCTTTCCGCAGAATGAACATTTAAGCTGTCCTTTTTCATCATTAAATTTAAACATTATTTCACCCCTTATTCTTTATCTCTTCATACGATCAAAACCCCGTCCATCAGCGAATACAAATGGTACATTTACAGAGATAATCCGTGAGGGCTGTTCTCCGATAAGGTATAGGAATCGCAAGTCAATCAAGTATGTACTGCATTTTAACATAAACACTGCGGTGATGGATATTAAGATGTTTGAAGATCAATTGCTGCTATGTATGCTTTCCTATATCCTACCCTAAATTTTGAAGAAAAAACATCTTTTGCATACTTATGCGGCAGGTAAATCACGGAGTTCCCTGAAAGGGATATGTAATGATGTATGTATATGTATTTTAGCATGTTTTCAATTAATTAGGAATGATCCTGCTTCTAAGTATGTGTCGCCATTTTCTGCAAAAGCTTTTGTTTAGAAAACAGGGCACGATCTAATCGCGCCCTGTCAGCTAATATATATTATGCAGCGTTTTTGCTGTTTTCCACTAGGAAATCAATGGCTTTGCGGATTTTAAGATCCTCTTTCACAGCGTCGGTTGAACCAAGGGCTTGTTTGATGCTTTCTACAGGCATGTTATACATTTCAGCCATTTTAGAAAGCTCTTCATCCACTTCGGCATCCGTTACTTCAAGGTTTTCTGCTGCAGCTACCGCTTCAAGAGTAAGGTTGAATTTCACACGTTTCGCAGCATCTTCGTTCATTTGCTGTTTCAGTGCTTCTTCATCCTGACCGGAGAATTGGAAGTACAGTTCAAGGTTCATCCCTTGCATTTGAAGGCGCTGTTCGAATTCTTTCATCATGCGCTCTACTTCGCTGTCGATCATCACTTGCGGAATTTCTACTTCTGCATTTTCAGCAGCTTTTTCTACAAGTGCGTCACGAAGCTTGTTTTCAGCTTCAGTTTTGCGTGTTTCCTGAAGGCGCTCTTTCGTTTTAGCTTTTAGCGCTTCAAGTGTTTCTACTTCTTCATCAACATCTTTAGCGAATTCATCGTCAAGCTCTGGAAGTTCCTTCGCTTTGATTTCATGAATTTTCACTTTGAATGTAGCCGCTTTTCCAGCCAGCTCTTCAGCGTGGTATTCTTCCGGGAATGTTACTTCCACATCTTTCTCAGCACCTGTCTCAAGTCCTACAAGCTGCTCTTCGAAACCTGGAATGAAAGAACCGGATCCAATTTCAAGAGAATAGTTGTCCGCTTGTCCGCCTTCAAATGCTTCACCATCTACGAAGCCTTCGAAGTCCATTACAACTGTGTCTCCATCTTCAATCTTGCCATCTTCTTTCACAACAAGCTCAGCTTGGCGCTCTTGAAGCTGCTTTAATTCCTGATCTACATCTTCGTCTGTTACCTCAGCATCGTCCTTGTCAACTTCAAGGCCTTTGTAATCCCCAAGTTTCACTTCAGGCTTCACTGTTACTTTTGCTGTGAAAGTAAGTGTTTCACCTTTACCCATTGAATCGATGTCGATTTCAGGGCGGTCGATTGGTTCGATTGCAGTCTCGTCAATTGCTTTTCCGTATTCAACCGGAAGAAGAATATCGAGTGCGTCCTGATACAATGATTCTACTCCAAAACGTTGTTCAAACAGGCTGCGCGGAACTTTCCCTTTGCGGAAGCCAGGAATGGATACTTGCTGTACGACTTTTTTAAATGCTTCGTCCAAAGCGTTGTCGAAAGTTTCAGCATCCACTTCAACAGTCAAAATCCCTTGATTACCTTCAAGTTTTTCCCATTTAGCAGACATGCGTTTCCCTCCAAAAATCTATAGTATGTGGTTAGTTTCATGATTCATTAAATCAGCAGCAACATCAGCTGCATTATGTAAATCGAGCGTTTTCCGCTCCACATCACGATATGAAACCATTTCATTATAACACAGAATGACTTGGTTTCAACCTATTCCAATATTTTTCTAAATTAGACAGGCCCATGATCCAGATATGACATTTTTTCAATCTGAAAGATCCTGCTGCAAGCATCTGCCAGCTGAAAAGGAGGAATGCGATACATATTTCCAATCTCCTCTTCATCAATATCGATTCCATGCATTTCATAACCAGCCTTATGAAGAGCTGCAGCCCAAAGGGAAGCATCAGCAGGCTTTGGCAGGAAAGGGAACAGAACAAACAGGTGACGGATCCACAGCTCTTTTACCGCTTCAAATAGAGCCGGGTTTTCAGCTCCAAGTACATCATCAAGTAAAATTAGCACCTTTTTGGCAAAAGGTGTATCAGATAGGTCTGACAAAGAAGCAGGCACAACGGTCAGCACATCCTCAAACTTCTCAATCGTAACGCTTTTTTCCACCTCATGCTCCATGAGCACCTGCAGAATCATTGTTTTAATGACCGGGTGTGCATGAGTATGCTCCAAAAGAGATCTCAGTGTAGGCATATGCTTTGCTACGTTCCGGTCACGGATCGATTGAATATATTCAATCTGCCGGGAGGGATCCGCCATAAATGTTTCTGATTCTGTCCAATCATCAGGCTCGTAGCTGAAAGACTCCTCTTCTTCCAATCCGGCATCCTGCTCAGAGCCGCTCATCCGGCGGCTAAAATCAAGCAATCTGTAAAATTGCTCTGCACTTTCTGCCGGAAGCTGATTCTCCTGTAAAACGGCTTCGATTGTCGTTTGGACTTCGTTATATTCCCTCAGCTGAATTAGAATCGTCAAATATACCTGCAGCACAGTAAAATACTGGCCGATGTCTTCATTCAGCATTTTTTTGCATACTTTGCCTGCTTCGTGCAGCTCCCCCATTTCCATAAGGCACAAAGCAATTCCAAGCTGTATTTCAGCCTGATCTTCATCCATATTTCTTGCTTCCGAGAAAAATTCCAGTGCATCCTGGAACTGTTTCTTTTTCAAAGCTTCCATCCCCTTGTCGACGAGGCGCTCCTTCAGGTTTGGAAATGGAATGATCTTTGATTTTTTGTCTTCACTCATGAATCAGACCAACTCCGCGTTCATTTTTGTTACAAGTTTACCAATGTGGTGAACGGAACACAAGCAGCAAGGAGTCTCGGCTGCAGCCAGCAAAAAGGTGCAAAGCAGTAACTGCTTTGCACCTATCTCCCATTATACAATCCGGCTTTCTTCAAATTGGCGAATTCTGTCCTCATGGATGAGTGTATAAGCGATTTCGTCTCTTCCATTGATCAGCATATCCTTCCAGTGGGGATCGATTTCGAAGGCGGCTGCCAATCCTGTATCCGCCCAGATTATCTGGTCGGCCAAATTAACGGTGAGCTCCACTCCCACGCTATTCGCTTTTTCCATAAATTCCGTAATTTTTTCTTTTTCCAGTCGAATCGGAAGAATGCCGTTTTTCAGGCAGTTCTGATGGAAAATATCTGCAAAGGACGGGGCAATGATGACTTTGAAGCCGTAATCGCCTAAGGCCCATGGCGCATGCTCCCTCGAGGATCCGCACCCGAAATTTTCTCCGGCAGCCAAAATCGTCGCTCCCGCAAATTCAGGCCTGTTTAATTCAAAATCAGGATTTGGCTCATAATCCCCTTTATAGCGCCAGTCATAGAAGGCAAATCTGCCATAGCCCGTTCTTTCAGTCCGTTTTAAAAACTGTTTCGGAATAATCTGATCTGTATCGACGTTGTCTCGATCGAGAACTGCAACTTTTCCTTTATGAAGAAGAAACGGCTGAAGCATGGTGATCTCCCTCCTTATCCGATATTTTCCGTATATCTGTGAACTGCCCGTAAACCGCTGCCGCAGCGGCCATAATCGGACTTACTAAATGAGTGCGTGCCCCTTTTCCCTGACGTCCTTCAAAATTCCTGTTGGACGTAGATGCGCACCGTTCTCCTTCTGGAACTGCATCATCGTTCATACTTAAGCACATGCTGCAGCCTGAATGCCTCCATTCAAAGCCTGCTGCTGTGAATATGGCATCAAGTCCCTCTTCTTCCGCCTTGCGCTTGACTGCTTCAGAACCCGGGACGACCATAGCCCTAACCGTTGAGGCTACTTTTTTTCCCTGTACAAAGGCCGCAGCTTCCCTAAGATCATGAATACGGGAGTTTGTGCAGGAACCGATGAAAACGTGCTGAACGGGAAGATTTTCAAGCGGCTGGCCCGGAGTGAGATCCATATAAAAATAGGCGCGCTCTGCTTCCCGCTTTTCTTCCTTTGTTAAATAGGAATCAAGCACCGGAACACGCTTGTCAACAGATAAAGCCATTCCCGGGTTCGTCCCCCATGTGATCATCGGTCCGATATCATCTCCATGAATGACGGCTGTTTTATCGTAAACAGCTCTTTCATCTGAGGCAAGCTGCTTCCATTGTTCGACTGCCCGTTCAAACGCTTCGCCTTTAGGCGCGTACTTTCTGCCTTTTATATAAGAAAAAGTCGTTTCATCAGGAGCAATCAATCCAGCTCTGGCACCTGCTTCAATGGACATGTTGCAAATGGTCATCCGCTCATCCATTGAAAGGCTGTAGATAACACTTCCGCTGTATTCAATGACATACCCCGTTCCGAAACGCACCCCGTATTTCCCGATGATATAAAGGATTACGTCTTTTGCCGTAACCCCTTCTCCCAGTTCCCCGTCAATTTGAATGTTCAGGGTTTTTGGCTTTTGCTGCCAAAGCGTCTGGGTTGCAAAAACGTGCTCCACTTCACTCGTTCCAATTCCAAATGCCAACGCCCCAAATGCACCGTGTGTTGAAGTGTGGCTGTCTCCGCATACAATTGTTTTCCCGGGAAGAGTCAATCCGAGCTCAGGTCCAATGACATGAACAATCCCCTGATCTTCACTTTCCATATCGGCAAGCTCCACTCCGAACTCCCGGCAATTCCTTTCCAGAGCACTAATTTGATTTCTTGCAGTTTCATCCTTGATAACGGTCCGATTGACGGTAGGAATATTATGGTCCATGGTAGCAAAGGTCAGATCCGGTCTTCTAACCTTCCTGTTTTTTGTCCGAAGTCCTTCGAATGCCTGCGGAGAGGTTACTTCATGAATGAGATGCAGGTCAATGTAGAGAAGATCTGGTTTCCCCTCTTCTTTATAGACAACATGCTGATCCCACAGTTTTTCAAAAAGCGTTCTTCGTTTCATGTTTCTCCTCCTCCTTTTTCAGCTTTTAAGCGTAAGCTTCCATAATATGAAGAATGGCATTATCATCGGCCAGTCCTTCTTTAATTTCAGCAATCATTTCATCTGTAGTAAGCGGATGATCGTTCTCAAATGCCAGATCTCCGGTTCGTTTTCCCGCATCCAAAACAAGCTGGACGGCGCGTTCAACCGCATTTGCTTCCTCCTCCATACCGAAGGAAGTGCGAAGCATCATGGCAGCCGATAAGATCATCGCGAGCGGATTGGCTTTATTTTCCCCGGCTATATCAGGAGCGGATCCATGTACCGGCTCATATAGATGGAGGCCGTTCAGCGATAAGCTTGAAGAAGGAAGCATCCCGAGCGATCCTGTTAATACGGAAGCCTCATCGCTTAAAATATCGCCAAACATATTTTCCGTCACGAGAACATCAAATTGAGCAGGATTTTTAATAAGCTGCATGGCAGCATTGTCGACCAGCATATGTTCAAGCTCGACATCCGGATAGCCCGCCTTCACTTCTTCAGCGGTTTCTCTCCACATTCTGCTCGATTCCAGCACATTGGCCTTGTCTACGGACGTGACCTTGTTCCTTCGGCTGGCTGCCATTTCAAATGCAGCTGTTAAAATCCGTCTGACTTCTTCCTTCGTGTAAAAAAGAGTGTCCACCGCTGATTCCGCTCCGCCCTTTCCGGAACGTTCACTCGGTTTCCCGAAATACAAACCGCCGGTTAATTCCCGGACAATAACGAAATCCACTCCATCCAGCACCGATTTTTTAAAGGGGCTGTGATCCGTCAGACACTCATATGCTTTCACAGGCCGGATATTAGCATATAGGCCAAGCTCTTTGCGAAGCGCAAGCAATCCTCTCTCCGGTCTGTTTTCCGGAGGCTCCCCGTCCCATTTCGGTCCCCCTACTGCGCCAAGCATAAGAGCGTCCGCGTTCCGGCAAAGCTCAAGGGTTTCAGGAGGAAGCGGAATTCCCCGCTGATCAATGGCGGAACCGCCAATTAATCCGGATGTAAAGATAAATTCATGGCCAAACTGTTCGGCAATGACGGTCAAGACTTCCTGTGCACCCTGCATCACTTCTTTTCCGATTCCATCTCCCGGCAGCATTGCGATTGTTTTCTTCATGATTCATCCCCCATTTCGTTTAGACTGGCATCTTGATGGCTTCCTGCTCTTCCTGACTGAACAAAAGCACCCGGTTCACAGCATTTACATAAGCACGCGCCGACGCTTCCAGTACATCCTGCGCCATTCCGCGTCCACTCGTTTCAATTCCTTTAAATTCAACTTTCACATAAACCTCTGCAAGTGCGTCTCTGCCGCTGCTGTTCGATTGAATGCGGTAGTCCTTCAAATGGACCGGTGCACCAATACAGCGTTCCAGCGTGTTGTAAATCGCTTCTACACTTCCTGCCCCGGTGGCGGCTTCCTGAATGACGGTCTTGTTTCGGTCTTTGAGCGTTACCGCTGCTGTCGTTATATTCGACGTTCCGAACTGTACTTGCAGAGTCATTAATTCATACCCGCAGGCACCGTTTGCCGCTTTTTCCTCCATTAATATAGAAATAAGATCAGCGTCCGTGAATTCTTTCTTTTTCTCAGACCAGTCTTTGAACCGGTCAAAGGCTCGTTTTAATTCTTTATCCTCTAAGGTGAAGCCCAATTCCTTCATTCTCGCTCCAAACGCATGCCTTCCGGAGTGCTTTCCTAAAACGAGTGAGTTAGAAGAAACACCGACCAATTCCGGAGAAATAATTTCATAGGTGGTTTTTTCTTTCAGCACTCCATCCTGATGAATACCGGATTCGTGGGCAAATGCATTCTTACCGACTACCGCTTTATTGCCTGGAACGGCCATTCCGGTCAATTTGCTGACAATGTCACTTGTCCGCTTGATTTCATCCAGCTTCAAATCAAAGTAGGATTGATAGTGATCTCCTCTAATTTTCAAGGCAACTGCAATTTCTTCCAGAGCTGCATTTCCTGCCCGTTCTCCAATTCCGTTGATGGTCCCCTCTATTTGACCGGCACCATGTTCAATGGCAGAAAGGGAGTTCGCAACGGCCATTCCAAGATCGTTATGGCAATGAGCCGAGAGAATGACCCGGTCAATGCCATCTGCATGTCTTTTTAAATGAGAGAAAATTTCTCCGTATTCTTTTGGATGAATATAGCCGACTGTATCCGGGATGTTTACAACATCTGCTCCCGCTTTAATCACTTCGCCAACAATCTCGCTTAAAAAATCAAGCTCCGTTCTGCATGCATCTTCCGCTGACCACTGAACAATCGGGAAAAAGGTCTTCGCGTATTTGACCGCTTCAACTGCTGCTTCGATGACCTGCTCCTTTGATTTTTTCAGCTTATATTCTCTATGGATTGGGGAGGTTGCAAGGAAAACGTGCAATCTTGGATCAGCCCCGTCTTTAAGCGCTTCCCAAGCGGTGTCTATATCCCCTTTAACGGACCTGGCAAGGCCGGTGATGGAGCAGCTGCGGATTGTCCGGGCGATCTCTCTGACACTCTTCATCTCCGCTTTGGAGGAAGCAGGAAATCCCGCCTCCATAATATCTACCCCGAGTCTTTCAAGCTGCCTTGCGATTTCAAGCTTCTCTCCAAACGTCAAATTGACGCCGGCTGACTGTTCACCATCTCTTAAGGTTGTGTCAAATACATTAATCTTCCGCACCAGCGGTCACCGCCTCTTTTGCTTTTGGCTTGACGAACGGCATCATGCTTCTAAGTTCTCTTCCTACTTTTTCAATCTGATGCTCGTTTTCACGCTTATTGATCGCGTTAAATTGAGGACGGTTGACCTGATTTTCAACCATCCATTCCTTCGCAAATCTTCCGGACTGAATGTCTTCAAGAACCGCTTTCATGGACTCTTTTACTTTGGCATCCACAACTCTTGGTCCTGAAACAAAATCACCCCATTGTGCTGTGTCTGAAACAGAGTATCTCATCCCTTCTAAGCCGCCTTCATACATGAGGTCCACGATTAATTTCAGCTCATGCATACACTCAAAGTAAGCAAGTTCCGGCTGGTATCCCGCTTCTACCAGTGTTTCAAATCCAGCTTTTACAAGGGACGTTAAACCGCCGCACAATACCGCCTGTTCTCCAAACAAATCCGTCTCCGTTTCTTCCTTAAACGTTGTTTCAAGAACTCCCGCACGGCCGGCCCCAATTCCTTTTGCATAAGCTAAGGCTGTATCCCGGGCTTTTCCTGAAACATCCTGCTGGATCGCAAACAGCGCTGGAACACCTGCCCCTTCTGTATAGGTTCTCCGTACAAGGTGTCCCGGACCTTTCGGTGCAACAAGGAATACATCTACAAATTCAGGCGGCACGATCTGATGGAAGTGGATATTAAATCCATGGGCAAAAACTAATGACTTTCCTGGTTCAAGCGCGTCTTTAATTTCATTCTCATATACCTTCGCCTGCTGTTCATCCGGCAGCAGTACCATGATGACATCAGCCGATTCAGCTGCTTCCCTCACTGTAAAAACCTGATGGCCATCCTGTTTTGCTTTTTCAAATGAACCGCCTTTTCTGACACCTACAACTACATCCAGTCCGCTTTCTTTCAAATTCAGTGCATGAGCATGACCTTGAGAGCCGTATCCGATTACCGCAATTTTTTTCCCTTGAAGTGCCTGTTCATTTACATCCCCGTTATAGTAAACCTTTGCCATTGTCCATCTCTCCATTTCGAATTGATTTTGTTAAACAATAAACGTTGCTTTTTCAGATGTATTCCGTTTGCTGCTCCTTGTAAATGCGGTGGTTCCTGTTCTTGCAACCTCTTTAATTCCATATGGTTTCAGCAGATCGATGAGCGCTTCAACTTTACCCGGTTCACCTGTCGCCTGAATGACGAGACTTTCTTTCCCGACATCAATGACTGATGCCCGGAACGGTTCAATAATTCCGTATATTTCCAGTCTGCTTGCGGCCGGGGAGCTCACTTTTATAAGGGCAAGCTCTCTTGCCACTACATTCTGATTGGTCATGTCTGTTACTTTCAAAACATGTATTTGCTTGTTCAGCTGCTTTGTGAGCTGTTCGACCTGATTATGATCTTCAACCTCGACCGTAAAGGTAATCCTTGAAACCCCTTCAGTCTCGGTATGGCCAACCGTGATGCTTTCGATGTTATATAGGCGTTTAGTAAAAAGTCCGGTGATCCGGTTCAGCACACCAGGCCGATTCAGCACGGTGATGGTAATGATTCGTTTCACGGTTTCACCCCTGTCATTTGATGAATTCCTTTGCCTGGAGCAATCATCGGATAAACGTTTTCTTCCTTTTCAACCAGGACATTGATCAGCATCGGCTCTTCTGAACAGAGGGCATTTTTAAGTTCTGCTTCAGCCTCTGCCATATTTGTAATTGTCAGCCCCTTAATTCCGTAGGCTTCTGCAAGCTTATTGAAGTTCGGCTGCGATACGAATTTTGAATGGGAGTAGCGTTCTTCGTAGAAGATTTCCTGCCACTGCCTAACCATTCCGAGAGATTCGTTGTTTAAGATAATAATCTTTATCGGAAGCTTAAGTTCGTAAATAACGGAAAGCTCCTGCAAGGTCATCTGAAAACCGCCGTCTCCCAGAACAGCCACTACTTTTCTGCTCCGATCCGCGAGCTGTGCCCCGATTGCAGATGGCAGTCCGAAGCCCATTGTTCCGAGCCCGCCCGACGTCACCCAGCTGTCGGCTGTTTTAAATGGATAAAACTGAGCTGCCCACATTTGATGCTGTCCGACATCCGTCGTGACAATTGCATTTCCTTCGGTGTTCTCATAAACCATTTCCATCAGTTTTTGAGGCTTGATCACATCTTTTGATTCTCCATACCATAGCGGGAATTCTTTTTTGGATTCGTCCTGTTTTGCAAGCCATTCTGCCGCTTGCGCTTTCTTTCCGTTTTGATGAATGAGTTCCTGCAGCACCCTTTTCGCGTCTCCAACAACCGGTATATGCGCCGGTACATTTTTCCCGACTTCAGCAGGGTCAATATCCACATGGGCAACCGTGGCATATTTTGCGAAGTCATCCAGGTTTCCTGTCAGCCGGTCATCAAACCTCGCCCCGATATTGATGAGAAGATCGCATTCATAGAGCGCCATATTGGCCGTATACGTTCCATGCATTCCCGCCATGCCGAGAAACAGCCTATGGTCTGCCGGGAACCCGCCAAGGCCAAGAAGAGTATGAACGACCGGAATATCCTGCTGTTCGGCATAATTTTTCAAATCTTCAGACGCTTTAGCGTGCAAAACGCCCGCTCCTGCCAGAATGACAGGTTTTTTTGCCCGGCTGACCGCCTCCACAAGCTTCCTGATTTGCAAATGATTCGGCTCTGTAACAGGCTGATAGCCCGGCAATTCAAGCTCCTGGTCGTATTTAAATTCCCCTTCTGATACGGCGATGTCTTTCGGAATATCAATTAGTACAGGGCCAGGTCTCCCTGTTACAGCAATGTGAAACGCTTCTTTGATGGCAATCGGCAGTTCATCCACATGCCTGACCTGAACACTGTGTTTCGTGATTGGCATGGTGATGCCCAGCACATCCGCTTCCTGAAAAGCATCGGAACCGATAACCGTTGAAGCTACCTGACCTGTAAAAACGACTAACGGAAGGGAATCAATCATCGCATCGGCAAGTCCGGTTACGAGATTTGTTGCCCCAGGTCCGGATGTAGCAATGACTACTCCAGGCCTCCCCGAAATTCTGGCGTAGCCTTCAGCCGCATGAATGGCACCTTGCTCATGTCTCGTCAGAATATGGAACAGCCCTGAACCATACAGTTTGTCGTAAAGCGGAAGGACAGCTCCCCCGGGATATCCGAAAAGCACCTCGACCTTTTCTCTTTTCAGCGCTTCAATCAGCATGCTTCCTCCGGTCATCCTAACTGGGCGTTCGAGCTGTGCCTCATCCATCTCTACTTGCAGTTTCATTTTTATGCCTCCTCTTCTTTCAAAAGCGTTTCATTCCTAAATTCTCTGCAGCGGGAACAATGTCAAGCAATATAAAAACCTCTCCACCCCTCATAAGACCCGTGTTTATCGGATCAAAGGGGCGAAGAGGTTAGAAACTCTGCGCGGTACCACCCTTTTTCATGGCTTTAAGGCCATCTCAGGAACAATCATGTTCATTTTAATAACGAGTGCTTCGGATGCACCCGGCTCCTCCTACTCAATTCAGAAGAGCACTCCGAGGTGAGTTCACTACCCTTGCCACCGCCGGTTTCCAGCAACCCGGCTCTCTGAAGATGGCGTATTCGGATACCTACTTATCCTCGTCTTTGTTTTGCTGTATGAATTTTTAATAGTTCGTTAGCTTACGTGAAGATTTTCATCAGGCAGATTTACTTTTTCGCCTTCTTCAATGACTTTTCTTCTAAACTTTTCAAGCAGATAGTTCGTATGCTCTCCAGGTACTCCGTCTCCAATGACCCTTCCATCCACTTTGACAACTGCGATGACTTCTGCGGCGGTTCCTGTCAGGAATACTTCCTCCGCTGTATAAACATCATGGCGGGTAAACGGCTCCTCCGAAACTTTATAGCCCAGTTCATTCGCGATATCGATAATGGCATTACGCGTGATTCCTTCTAATGCTCCGATATATCCCGGCGGGGTAAGCAGCTTGCCGTTTTTGTAAATGAATACATTATCGGCAGAGCCCTCTGCAACATAGCCCTGATCGTTCAGCATAAGTGCTTCGCTTACGTTTGCCAGATGTGCTTCAATTTTCACGAGAATATTATTTAAGTAGTTCAGTGATTTAACTTTCGGGCTGAGAACGTCTGGGCGGTTTCTCCTTGTAGGGACCGTTACGATATCGATTCCAGTATCGTAAAGATGCTTCGGAAAAATAGCCAGCGGTTCTACGATGATGACCACATTCGCTGAAGGACATTTATAAGGATCCAGTCCAAGATCTCCGACCCCTCTTGAAACGACCAGCCTGATGTAGGCGTCTCTCAATCCGTTTTTTTCAACCGTTTTAATAACAAGATCACTTAATTCTTCCTGATTGTAGGGCATATTGAGTAAAATTGATTTTCCAGACTCATATAGCCGGTCCATATGTTCTTTCATTCGGAAGATGTTCCCGTTGTATACCCTGATTCCTTCAAAAATGCCGTCTCCGTACAAGAATCCGTGATCATATACAGAAATCTTGGCATCTTCCTTCCGTACGAATTCACCGTTCAAGAAGATCCATTGATCACTCATGCTTGGTCACACCTTTCCTTTAATGATAAGACGCTTTAAATCATTACATAATTAGTTGTAAAAAAAGATCCTATAACGATTGTTATATGGATGATTTTAAGTTGTCACATTGCCGTGTATTGAATGTTTGAACCTATCTTACGCCCGTTCCAGACGAGAGTCAACACCCTTTTTCCGAATTAACTGATAATTTAGATTAATTAAACTATTTGTATACGCTTACATCCGCGCGGTTATAGGAAAAGCTTTTTTGCAATTTTTTTGTACTTTTTTCTGACAGGGTTTTTTGACAGGATTTTTATGGAGGGGGAATGATCGGCAGTAGAGTGGGAGAAAAATACTTTACCAGCAAAATAAAAATCCTGCTGAAGAAAATGGATCAGCGGGATTTTATATTCATACTTTACTTAAATGCATCTTGCATCGTCTTTTTTAAAAGCACTGTTATACTTTGACTGTTGATTTCCGTTGCGGGCGATCGCTTTCCGCGGGGCGGGCGGTGAGCCTCCTCAGCGCCGGGCGCTTGCGGGGTCTCACCTGTCCCGCTGCTCCCGCAGGAGTCTCTCGCCCTCCACTCCAATCAACAGGTGTTAAAAATCATCATCGTGCTTGAACTTGATCTTTTTAAAAGAAAAACATCATTAAAAATCATTAACCGCTTTTAAAAATTTTCAGTGTTTACGTGTTGTAGGAATAAATTATGTCAGTCAGTTAGCTTCATATCATATGGCTTTATGAGATCAGGAAAAGTATTTGCATTTTTCACGCAGTATTTCAGGCATAAAAAAAGAGATACTGCCACAGTAATTTAATCTGCGTTAGTATCTCTTTTTGCAGCAAGCACAGTTTTACTGCGTTGACTTTGGACGTTCCAGGAGAGGTTCGAACTCCTGACCGACGCCATAAAAGGGCGTTGCTCTATCCAGCTGAGCTACTCTATACAACAGTGTTTGTTTTCGGTTATGTATAACGTTCACTTTTCAAACTTAGACCGTTTGACTAAAATTTATTCTACTATCTCATTTTTTGTAATTAAAGTGTCTTAAGTTTTTTATGGTGTTGTAAAAGGACTACTATTATCAATTAATACCTTTTGAGCCACAAATTCAACTAGATTTATATCATGTATTATTTGCTTAATTTCTGGTGAATAAGGAAGAATAAGTTCACCCTCATACCCATTAGCTTTTTTGTGAACTATTCGACATCTTATATCATATATCCGTTCGCATACTTCATTTATAATATCATTACTTTTACCTTTTGCGTTTATTGTACAAGCTGATAACTTTTTACCGTTATTCTTTTCAAAATATTCTTTTCTTTCATCATTATCTAAGATAAACTCTCTTAAATCTATATCCTCAACGCAATTCTTAACTGTTGCTTTAAGTTGACTTCTTTCATCACCTATCTCCCCACTTCTATTGGCTTGTACTATGGAAAGAATTTTTGTTAACTTGGTATCATTGTTTGGGTCAAATAGGGGGTCTTTTAATAATCTTTTTATCTTTTGTTTAGCCTCAATATTGGAATATATAGGGAAATAATATTCAATAGTTTGATAGAAACTTAAAAATTGATTAAGAGGTAAATCACTTGAATTTCTCCCATGTATATATAGACTCATAGGCTCGTTATCATATTCATACTTTAAGATAACTGAATTAGATAGTGATGCTTGAACTTCATCTGTTTTCATACGATGCTTTAATCTATCACGTCTATTTAATCTCTCATTCCTTAATTTCATCGGGAAGTACAAATAATGGCTAAACTGAAAAAATAAAGAATTAGATATTTTTAATAAATACTGCAATGCCTCTTCATGAGAGTTAACATTTATACCTTTTATTTGAAGTGTTATTACTCTATTCATCATTCTTTCAAGTGGCATCATGGATTTTAAAGATGAGAAGATAGAAAACTCTTTGGAACAATATCCAAAATAAACCTCTATATTATTCGAAATATAAACTCTTACCTTACTAATATTGGACTCATTTTCTTCATCTAATTCATTTTCCTGTATTTGTATTTCATCAACATCATTTATGGGTTTTTCAATATTATCTTCAGCTAATAATTTGTGAAGGACAGTTAATAAATTTCTTGTGAATGGAGCACCAGTTTCAATCTCACATTCAATACACTTTAAATCTTTTGACCATATCCCTTCAAATCCTTTTATAAGCCGAAATTTCTCAAAGTTTGTATTCGTTATTACATCTATATTTATGTTCTTTTCTGATATGGATAATTCTTCTCCCTCTCTTTCCTTCGGAACTTTAAAAAACAACCATTTATTGTCAACATTTTGAAATTCTTTGATTTCAAATTCCCAATTAACACTTTTAATTTTATTTACAAGCCCTTCAAACACATTCATATTATTCCCCTTCTCTATAAACTAAAATAGCTGGTAAATGTTTAATTAATGTTAACCTTAATTAAACATTTAACCCACTACACTGAGAATTGCTAATAATTTCAAATATTAGTGGTTGCTAGTTGCTCAATTCTTTTTCCTAATTCTAATATGGGTAATTAACTCTAACTTTAGTACCTCTAGAACATCTTACTTTACACTCATCTAACTTGCTTTAAAAATTCCCGAACAGGAAAATCATACCACAAAGTTGTATTATGTAGGAGCACTTCTTAACGCAATATGGTACCGTGTAGATGAACTTACTATGGCTATAACCTATTAAAGTCTCTTACCAAAAAGCAGAAATACCCCCCCACCACTTACCGTCACAGCATAAATTAAGAGTCCCTCTTGATAGGTCCCTTAAATTAACTTGCTTAATATTCCTTAACCTTGCGTTAAAATGTTACTTTAGTCATATTGACTCTCTTAATAGCTTCAACTGCAGTATTTTCACCCGCTCTTCTTTATTAGACCTCAATATCAGTCATTGGAAATGCGTTTGCGAAAAGGCGATACAGTATACATACATTCGTTAGGCAGACTGCTGTATTAGACATGCCATTATTAGACACAAAGAAATGAAATGACTCTATAGGTTCATTTGTAGCTGACTTGGTATTACAGGGATTGGAAGAACATTAAACAGTTCCTTTTCTAAGCAGAGATATGCATATTAATCATCACATCTTACATTTTAAACCTTTGTTTTAAAAAATTGTAACTCGTTCATTTATTTTTCGTTAAATTCATTAACCTCTTTTATAGTATTTATTTTATTAATATTTCGATTTTATTAATATTTCGTTAAGATCTCGGTCGAACATATGAAGGTTAGACACGATCAAACCTTTTCTTCCTTATTAAAATATCCATTTTTGATTTAGAATATAGAACTCAATTCATCTGTTTACCTTTAAAAATTTTCTCTCATAACATTTCATGTATTTTAATCGTTCATTACTGAGAGTATTGATGACTTGAATGACTTCATGGCATAATATGTACATTCTTTTTTATAAGTATTATAAATGAAGCATGCAACTTATTCAGGCTTCCAATTTTGTCATTCCACTATAGCAGTAGAGTGTTAATGACCAATGTGTCCTCACTACAAATATTGGTGAAACTATCTAATAATAATATTTTTATTTCATTTGCATATTCTATCTAAACTTTGAAAGTGAAAAAAAAACACATATTACTTTCAACTATGTAAAAGTGGTGAATTGAAAAATTAGAAATGATTAAGATTTTGAAAGAGGATGAGCATGATTTTACAGATAGAAAAGTATACACCCATCGCCGAATACCCTCATTTACATAAGGAATGGCACACAGAAAAAAATGAAGCAATTTTGATGAATAACCCCAAACTCACAACCAATAGTAAAATGTGGTGGATTTGTTCAAACGGACATGAGTACGATGCTACAGTTTATAACAGGAAGGCAGGAAAAGGCTGCCCATATTGTTCGGGTCAGAAAGTTTGCAAGGATAATTGTTTGGCAACAGTGAATCCAGTCTTAGCTGCTCAATGGCATGAAACTAAAAACGGGACCCTTACACCATATGATGTTACAGCTGGTTCAAGTAGAAAAAAGGTATGGTGGGTATGTACAAAAGGACACGAGTATCAAGCTGTTGTAGGGTCTCGAAACAGAGGAACAGGCTGTCAAATATGTAATAATAAGTTGAAAGGAAGACGCAAGGTGAGAGACGATAACCGCTTATCACTTCTGTACCCTATATTAGTTGAGGAATGGCATCCAACAAAAAACAAAGAATTACAGCCCGAAGATGTTTCATATGGTTCTGATAAAATTGTCTGGTGGATGTGTAAAAGGGGACATGAATTTAAAAGTCCAATTTCTCAACGAACAAGGGGGAATGAATGTGCAAAATGTAACTCAGGTCTACATACTTCATTTGCTGAGCAAGCAATTTATCACTATTTAAAATCCGATTTAACTGTGGTAAATAATTTTCGACCAATCGAAATGAAAGGAATGGAAATCGATATCTATATCCCATCCTTAAAAATAGGAATTGAATATAACGGTGGATTTTTTCATTCTAATCAAAACCGCCAACAAGTAGATATTCTGAAAGAAAAAAGTCTTAATAGGTTAGGTATCACTTTGTTAAAAGTGCTTGAACTCCGAGAAAACGTACAAACTACTCAAATTGAAACAAAAAGACAATACATTCATAGATATGGAGGTCATTATTCCACGGCCTTTTTTGATTCACTAGATAATTGTATTAAGAAGATTATTCAATATCTAAACAATCATTACTCACAATTCTTAGAGATAGACATTGATAGCAAAAGAGACCGATTAATTATATTTGAAAAAATGCAATTACGAAGCGTTAAAAAGAGTCTAGCTTTCAAAAAACCTGAACTAATTGACGAATGGAATTTCAAGAGAAATGAGAATATTTCTCCCGAACTTGTTTCATACGGAAGTGGTATTATTGTTTGGTGGACTTGTCCTAACGGTCATGAATACGAAATGCCTGTACACAAAAGGAGTTCTCGAAATAGTCAATGTCCCATTTGTCTAGGGGTAAAAGTTATAGAAGAGACATCCTTACTTACTTTATTCCCAGAAATAGCTAAAGAATGGCACCCAACCAAAAATTCCTTTGAGCCAGGTAGTGTTCGCCCAGGGTCTAATTTAAAGGTTTGGTGGATATGTGATCAGGGACATGAATGGGATGCCGTGATATCCACACGTTCTAAAATAAAAGTTGGATGTCCATATTGTTGCGGCAAACGCGCAACCATTGAAACATGTCTTATGACAACACACCCTAATATAGCTGAAAAATGGAATTACAGTAAAAATGGAGACATAACCCCTTATGAGGTAACTAAGGGGTCAGGGAAAAAATACTGGTGGTTATGTACAAAGGGTCATGAGAGATTTCGATCAATACGTGACGAAGTGAAAAAGAGGGTTAATTGTCATGAATGTGAAAGAGAAAAGCGTAAATATCATTTTGATGGAGGTACAAGGAGATAATTATTAAATAATAAATCTTTTATAGAATCTTATATCTTCATAAAATCACAGATTTATTAACAATTAACACTGGTATATACTACAGCCTTACAGCTAATTTACTTTCTGGTATTCTTTTAATCTTATTTTCAGTTATAAAAAAGAAGCCTTCAAGTATACTGCACCCCAAAAAGGGAGAGTACAAACTTAACTTTTGGGGTGTTTATTTATGGCTAAATATAGTGAAATCTTTAAATTGACAGAAGTAAGGGAATATCAGGAAGGGCATTCAGGGTATATCAAGCTAGCTAGTAAGAATGGAATGCCTAGCAACACCCATCAAGTGATGGGTCAAACTATATGAAGGTTTAATGAAGAAGAATCAAAAGGGGAGTTATTCTGTTCAATTTAAGCAGTATGTATTAAGCTTTATGAAAAGAACAGGTCTTTCAGTCATGGATACAGCCCTTCATTTTGGGATAACAAACCCTTCATTGATCGCTTCATGGAAAAAAGCTTTTAATGAAGGTGGTGCCGAAGCCTTGGAAAAACCGAAAGGACGGCCTCCTATGTCTGATAAGGCGAAAAAGAATAAAATAACGAATGAAAAGGAATTGACCCATGAACAAAGGTTAGAAAGAGAAAACGAACTTCTTCGACTTGAGGTGGAATACTTAAAAAAATGCGGGCTTTTCAGATGAATCCGGAAAGCTATCTCGAAAAGCACAAGCAGCGTTATCATTCGAACTCAAAGAAAAGTACATATTAAAAGATGTACTTCAAATCATTGGGATTCCTGAATTTTCCTATAGTTATCATATAAAAATGATGAAGAAGGAAAATCCAGACAAGGAACTTGAGGAAACAATCCAATCCATTTTAACATATTCAAGCAATTTGTTGTGGTATACTTGTTCGTTTTCAAGTAAATGGAATGAGTCAATCTCAGATGGATAATGTGCCTCGATGTACTTGAGATTTTGCTTTTGGTTATACAAAAAAACCTCCTACATCACTTAGCGTTAATGTCAATAACAGGTGTAATTTCTCACACGACCGTTATACTGACCGTTTCACTAAACGATATAAGAGGTTGATTTGACGGGCTTTTGATCCCGATTTTTGGACGTCCCAGGAGAGATTCGAACTCCCGACCGACGCCTTAGAAGGGCGTTGCTCTATCCAGCTGAGCTACTGGGACATGAATGATTTTGTTTGTCGTTTTTTGTTTTTGTATCAGCGACAAGATTTATTATATTTTCTTTCGATAATAAAGTCAATAACTTTTCTAAACTTTTTTTATGGAAGAGGAGGAATTTCTTCCTCCTCTTATATTTTATGCAAATGTATAGGTTTTTTCCAGTGCTTTTATCGGATTTCCTGAAAAATCATAAAACAGAACATCGGCTTGCTTGCCTTCGAGGCTGATTATAGCATAAGACCTTTCAGGACGCACTCTCGGAAGACGTATGCTGCCCGGATTAATGAACAGGATATTACCGTCTATTTCGGATCCTGCAATATGTGTGTGGCCGAAACAGACAATGGATGCATCTTCTTCCTGTGCTCTATACTTTAAATGATTTAGGGTGGATTTAACCGAATGCAAATGGCCGTGAGCAATAAGAAAACGGTACGGCCCTGCTTCCTTTACCAGCTCATTCGGAAGCCCCCCGTCAAAATCACAATTCCCCCCGACAATCCACATAGAACGGATGCCAGGATCGTCTGCCTGCAGCTCAGAGTCCCCGCAATGAATAACAGCAGCTACTTCATCCTTATGACGGGCTGTTATCTCTTCCAATTCGTCTGTCAATCCATGGCTGTCACTCATGATGAGAACGTTCATTGCCATCCCCCCGTTAAAAGTACTCTCCAATCAGCTTCTCTAATTTTTTCAGTGCATCGGCACGGTGGCTGATTTTATTTTTTTCCTCGGGCGAAATCTGGGCCATTGTGGCTCCTTTATCCTTCACAAGAAAAATTGGATCATATCCGAATCCATGAAGTCCTTCTGGTTTCTCGGTGATGTATCCTTCCACTGAGCCTTCAACCGTTTTTGTTTCTTTTCCTGGTGCAGCAATCGCAAGCGCACATCTGAATCTGGCTGTTCTTTGGTCCTTTTCCACACCCTTCATGCTTTCAAGAACCTTTTCAATGTTAGCGGCATCATCTTTTTCTTCTCCCGCATAGCGGGCAGAATAAATACCCGGCTCTCCGCCAAGAGAATCCACAGATAGGCCAGAATCGTCTGCGATAACAGGTTTTCCTGTCAGCTTGGAGATGATTTCTGCTTTTAGTATCGCATTTTCTTCAAATGAATGGCCCGTTTCTTCCACTTCAGGAAGGTCCGGCAATTCGTTTAAGGAAGCAACCTGAAGCCCCTTTGGTTCAAACAGCGCTTTAAATTCTGCTGCCTTTCCTTCATTTCGAGTCGCAATAATGATTTGGCTCATTTGTTCATCCCTCTTTCTCAAGATTTTTGACAATATGAGATCCCCAATCACCCAAAACTGATTTTTGATGTTCAATTAATGTATGTATACCCTCTTCTGCAAGATCTAATAATTGATTGAGCTGTTTTCTGGAAAAAGTGGCTTCTTCACCTGTTCCCTGAAGCTCAACCAGTTCATTTTTGGACGTCATGATCACGTTCATATCCACTTCGGCAGAAGAATCCTCTAGATAATTCAAATCAAGTATTTCACCCAGCTCTGAGTCGATCCCTACAGAGGTTGCTGCAAGAAAATCAGTGATTGGAAGTTCAGACAGAACGTTTTTATCTACAAGCTTGCCCAGTGCAATCGTCATTGCCGTGAATGCGCCAGTAATAGAGGCCGTTCTCGTTCCTCCATCCGCTTGAATGACATCACAGTCAATCCAGATTGTCCGCTCGCCGAGCTTGTTCAAATCAACCACTGCTCTTAAAGCCCGTCCGATTAAACGCTGAATTTCCATCGTTCTTCCTGAAATCTTGCCTTTGGAAGATTCCCTGATTGTTCTTTGTTCAGTAGCTCTTGGAAGCATAGAATACTCAGCGGTAATCCAGCCCTTCCCTTGTCCCCTCATGAAAGGAGGCACTCTGTCTTCAATACTTGCATTGCAAATCACCTTTGTATTCCCAACCGTAATCAGCACAGATCCTTCAGGATGTGTAATAAACTCTGTCACCATTTCAACCGGTCTAAGCTCGTTTCTGTTTCTTCCATCGTTTCTCATCGACTAAACCTCCGTCCAATTAACGGGCCAAACGTCCGCCCCCTCAATAAATAAGAGGCAGCTCCATTACAAGCATGCCTCTTATCTTTCCTTTTATAGTATATCAAAAATCCTGCTTTAAAAACTACCAGTGTTCACATTTGCCGGGCGGGCGACAGGTTTGGCCAGTTTCTGTCCTTTTTCATTTTGAAGGTCAGCCTTTCCGTCAACTGTCAAGGCGACGGTCTCCACACCCTGCTGCTCCGTTAAGGTCAGCACAATGGAATTAAGCACTTTTTCGGAAATAACTTTTTTCTTTTCGTCAAAGCTGCCATAAATGGACTTGTTAAAGTCGAGTGTCACTTTTCCGTTTTCGTATTTCGGGGCCGAATTAAGCTTCACATGACCTTGGAACTCATCCAGAAGCCCGCTTGTGCTGGAAGGACCTTTTAACAGCTCTGTAACAGCTGCTGTAATAGGATCCTTTTCTTTATTATCCACCCGTCTTGTGACAGGGACATAATACGTTCCTTTATCATTTTGGCCAAGGAAATAAACGGTCACTGGATGGGTATTCGTGATATCAGTGACATCTGCCGTATCCAGGTTAATTCCGTCCGCTCTTCCCATATCTCCGGAAATTGGAGTTCCATTGACAGGCATTTCATTAAGCGGATGGCCATTCACCCAAATTTTCACTTTTTTCACAGATTCAAATTGGGTAAGCGTCCATGTAACAGACTGGAGAATTTTCAGCTCATCCTCGCGCTTATAATTGGCAAACTCTTTAGAAAAATCTGCTGTTGCTGTACCATCTTTAATGGTGACTCCAAGCACTTCCGTATCCGCAGGCAGCACTGCACGGAATCCGTCAGGAAGAATATTGCTTACAGGTCCGCCATCAACAAGGTATGTCAGCACTTGTTTGGCTGCCCCTTCTTTTTTAGGGAGAGGCAATGCCTGTGAAACAACCATGCCATTTTTATCGATTAAGTATACATCCCTCGAAACAGTCTGAGCCTTTTGCTCCCCTGCTTTTTCTGTATTTGCCGGCTTTACATCCGCATTCTTCCCATCTGTATACGTAACATCCTGCGGCGGATCCACTTCTTTGACCGCTTGCTCTCCTCCGCCGAATATGCCGCAGCCAGATAGCACAATGGAAGTGACGGCAATGGAAGAAACAGCAATGGCTAATTTTTTGTTAACAGGCATGATAATCCCTCCTGAGGCAGTTTGTACTACTATGTATACGAGCCTCTGCAGGATTTATACCGCCCGCTCAGAACATTTTTATACGCAAAAAAGATCCCATGCAAACGGGATCTTTCTTTACGATTGAAGCGCCTCTTCCAAATTAATGGAGTGCACGTTTTCGATTGTCTCTTCGAACCAATTCGATGCGAAGGATTGGAAAAGGTCACGCGGACCTGTAGTGAAAAATTGATGATCCTTTTTGCCGTCTGTTTCATTTAGAGCCTGATGATAGGAAAGAATGGTACTTACTTCCCTTGCTGTTTCATCCCCCGACGAAATCACCTTTACCCCCGGCCCCATAAACTCTTCAATTAATGGTCTGAGAATCGGATAGTGGGTGCAGCCGAGTATCAGTGAATCAAGCGATTGGTTCTTTAGCGGCAGAAGAGACTGTTTGACGATTTCTTTAGCAAGCTCCCCTTCATATTTTCCGCTCTCTACAAGAGGCACAAATTCCGGACATGCAAGACTCTCAACCGTTACTGTCTGTTTCAATGCTTTCAGCGCCTCTTCATAAGCACCGCTTTGAATGGTATTCACTGTGCCGATGACTCCGATATGCTGGTTCTTTTTAAGCTTAATTGCTGTTCTGGCTCCAGGCTGAATAACCCCGATAACAGGGATATCCACCTTGCTTTTAATATCTTCAAGAGCAATCGCCGTTGCTGTATTACACGCTATTACCAGCATTTTAATATGATGGGCAGACAAAAGATAATTTGTCATTTCCCATGTATACTGCAGTACTTGAGATTCAGAACGCGGTCCGTATGGGCAGCGCTGGCTGTCGCCTAAATAAATCAATTCCTCTTTAGGCAGCTGTCTCATCATTTCTTTCGCTACTGTCAGACCGCCTATTCCTGAATCAATGACTCCTATCGGTCTATTCAAAAAATCGCCTCATTCTTCTTTCATTTCCTGTTGCAGTTTATTCAGAAGAAGCTCAAAAGTGAGCCTTTCAGATGGAGTAAAATGAATTAAAAGCTGATCGAGATATTCCTGTCTTTTCTCAATCACCGCTTCGATAATTCGTTCCCCTTCTTTAAGCAAATGAACTCTGACTACCCGCCTATCTTTCTCATCTCTTATACGGACAACAAGACTGGTCTTCTCCATCCTGTCAACAAGATCTGTCGTCGTGCTGCACGCTAAATACATCCTGCCCGCAAGATCCCCAACCGTCATATCGCCGTGGTCAAGAAGCCACTGAAGTGCTACAAATTGCGGTGGAGTTATTTTATATTCATTCAGTATTTCTCTGCCTTTTTGTTTAATATTCCCCGAAATCCGCCTGAGCGACTTTTCAATATCCGCTACATGGCCTTTTTCAGATCGTTTATCGTTCATCACGCCATACCCCGCTCATTTGCATTAGAAACGATACATTGGCCGTTTCCCTCTGTTATTTTCCTCGTTTTTCTTTAAAAATGCAAGTCCCGCTTAAAGACAGACATGAAAAAACCGGCGGTCCTATGTAAAGGCCGGCCGGCAGTTAATCAGAGCTCTAGTTCACCCATCCGAAGGAGCTCTACAACCGCTTGTGAACGCCCCTTGACTCCAAGCTTTTGCATCGCATTCGAAATATGGTTTCGAACTGTTTTTTCGCTGATAAAGAGTTCTCCTGCTATTTCTTTAGTAGTTTTATCCTGGACCAATAATTCGAAAACTTCTCTTTCTCTTTTCGTGAGTAATGGCTTAGATTGATACTCTTTGTCCTTCAATTATTGTAACCCTCCTTGCTAGGTGAGAGCTGCGCTTGCACGTGGGTATCCGATTAGTCAACATATAGTATGTGCTTTCAGGCAGAGCGGTGACTGAATTGAAAATTTCGGGCAGTGATCGGGGCGTCCAATTTTTACAAACCTCTATTGGACTATCCTGTTGATTTCCGCTGCGGGCGTTCGCTCCAATCAACATGTTGCTTTAACTTAGCCTTATTCAAAAAAAAAAACCACCGATCTCTACCTTGATAGATCGGCGGTTTCCTTCTTTATTAAGAGCGATCGCTTCCGAAGAAATTGCGGAAGGCCTGCAAATTGGTATCTCTGTTAAGCGCAGCAATGGATGTCGTAAGCGGAATGCCTTTAGGGCAGGATTGCACACAGTTCTGTGAGTTTCCGCAGTCCTGAAGGCCTCCGTCTCCCATTAAAGCATCGAGACGCTCAGATTTGTTCATCTCCCCTGTTGGATGAGCATTAAACAAACGCACCTGCGATAGCGGAGCAGGTCCGATGAAGTTGGATTTGCTGTTTACATTCGGACAGGCTTCCAAACAAACACCGCAGGTCATACATTTGGATAGTTCATATGCCCACTGGCGCTTTTTCTCCGGCATCCTTGGTCCAGGACCAAGGTCGTACGTTCCATCAATCGGAATCCAGGCTTTAACTTTTTTAAGAGAGTCAAACATTCTGCTGCGGTCAACCTGAAGATCGCGTACGACCGGGAATGTCTTCATCGGCGCAAGACGGATTGGCTGCTCAAGCTGATCAACAAGCGCTGTACAGGACTGGCGCGGTTTGCCGTTGATGACCATTGAACACGCACCGCATACTTCCTCCAGACAGTTCATATCCCAAGTAATGGGAGTTGTTTTTTCTCCCTTTGAATTTACCGGATTTCTCCTGATTTCCATAAGAGCAGAAATAACATTCATATTCGGGCGGTATTCAAGCTCGAATTCTTCATCATATGGAGCAGCCTCAGGAGAATCCTGCCGTGAAATCACGAATCGGATGATCTTTTTCTCACTCATGCTTTTGCTCCTTTCTTCTTGGAATAATCCCTTTTTCTAGGTGCAATCAAGGACGTATCCACTTCTTCGTAATGCAAAGCAGGCGCTTGATGATCGCCTGTGAATTTAGCCATCGTTGTCTTTAGGAAGTCTTCGTCATTACGTTCCGGGAAATCCGGTTTGTAATGAGCTCCGCGGCTTTCATTGCGGTTGTAAGCTCCGAGTACAATTGTACGGGAAAGGTTAAGCATGTTTTTCAGCTGGCGTGTGAAGGCTGCACCCTGATTGCTCCATTTTGCCGTATCGTTAATATTGATTCGGTCATAACGCTGAATCAATTCCTGTATCTTCTCATCTGTTTCCATAAGCTTATCGTTATAGCGTACAACAGTCGCGTTTGCTGTCATCCACTCGCCAAGCTCTCTGTGAAGGACATAAGCATTTTCATTTCCGTCCATGCTCATAATTCCTTCCCACTTAGCCTGCTCTTCCTTTTCATGCCTTTCAAATACGCTTGCCGGCATGTCCTCAGCAAATGTATCAAGTCCCTGTGCATATCTTGCAGCGCTTGGACCCGCAACCATTCCTCCGTAAATCGCAGAAAGGAGGGAGTTCGCTCCAAGGCGGTTGGCTCCGTGCATCGAGTAATCGCACTCACCTGCTGCAAACAATCCAGGAATATTCGTCATTTGATCATAGTCAACCCATAGTCCGCCCATAGAATAGTGAACAGCAGGGAAGATTTTCATTGGCACTTTACGCGGATCGTCACCCATGAATTTTTCATAGATTTCAATGATTCCGCCAAGCTTAATATCAAGCTCTTTAGGATCTTTATGGGAAAGATCGAGATAAACCATGTTTTCTCCATTGATGCCAAGCTTCTGATTGACGCAGACATCAAAGATTTCCCTTGTAGCGATATCCCTTGGAACAAGGTTTCCGTAAGCAGGATATTTCTCTTCAAGGAAGTACCATGGCTTCCCATCTTTATAAGTCCAGACACGGCCGCCCTCACCGCGGGCTGATTCACTCATCAGGCGCAGTTTATCGTCTCCGGGGATGGCTGTAGGATGGATTTGAATAAACTCTGCATTTGAGTAGTAAGCACCCTGCTGATATACGATTGATGCCGCAGAACCAGTATTGATGACAGAGTTCGTCGATTTTCCGAACACGATTCCAGGACCGCCTGTTGCCATAATCACGGCATCGGAACGGAAGGATTTGATTTCCATAGAGGAAAGATTCTGTGCCGTGATACCCCGGCAAACACCGTAATCATCCAGCACAGCCCCAAGGAATTCCCAGCCTTCAAACTTTCTTACAAGGCCTGCCACCTCATAGCGGCGAACCTGTTCATCCAATGCATACAATAGCTGCTGCCCTGTTGTTGCACCGGCGAACGCTGTACGGTGATGCTGAGTTCCTCCGAAGCGGCGGAAATCCAAAAGTCCTTCCGGCGTCCGGTTAAACATAACGCCCATACGGTCAAGCAAATGAATAATGGAAGGCGCTGCCTCGCACATTGCTTTTACCGGAGGCTGATTTGCAAGGAAATCCCCTCCGTAAACAGTATCATCAAAATGTTCCCAAGGAGAATCCCCTTCCCCTTTTGTGTTTACCGCTCCGTTGATTCCGCCCTGCGCGCACACAGAGTGAGAACGCTTTACAGGAACCAAAGAAAACAAGTCAACACTGACTCCCTTTTCCGCAGCCTTTATAGTAGCCATCAGGCCGGCCAATCCGCCGCCGACGATAATTACACGATTGTTATTCATCTAGCCCACTCCCTTGATTGACGTCTCCTCATTAAATAAAAGCAAAGATGGAACTAACACCTACATAAGCTAAAGCCGCGAATACAGCCAGTGTTACATACGTAGAAATTAGCTGGGAACGCGGAGTAACCGTAATTCCCCAAGTAACACAGAATGACCAAAGCCCGTTTGCAAAATGGAAAACCGTTGAAACAACACCAATTACGTAAAAAGCGACCATCAGCGGGTTGCTTAAAATATTTTCCATCATGGAAAAGTTAACGGATGCGCCAAATGCCGCAGCAATTCTTGTTTCCCATACATGCCAGCAAACGAACACAAATGTAATGACGCCGGATACACGCTGAAGCACAAACATCCAGTTTCTGAAGTAGCCATATCGGGTAGCATTGTTTTTTGCCGTAAAAGCAATATAAACACCATAAATAGCATGGAATAATAGCGGCAGGAAAATGATTACCGTCTCAAGCACAATCCTGAATGGAAGGCTTTCCATAAAATGAGCAGCATCATTAAATGCTTGTTCTCCCCTAGTAGCAAAGTTGTTAACCACAAGATGCTGAATCAGGAAGATTCCTACAGGAATAACCCCCAGCAGCGAGTGCAGTCTGCGCAGCGCAAACTCCTTATTTCCAGCCATAAATCCTTTACCCCCTAATCAAAGTTCGTTCTAATTTTTTATCGGGTTTCTCTTATCCCCATTTTTCAGCCCGGAACACGAGAGGATTAGTTACTGGCAAGCTATTAAAATAGCATTTTACCCCAAAATATTTCCTGAAATCGCTGGCTTTTCCTTCACCTGCAAGATCAGGAAGCAAGTATCTCAATCTGGCATTGAGCAGTTGGAAACTTTTAACTAATCGCTGTTCCACCTTAATAATAACTGATAAAATGTGACAAATTCATTTTACTCCTAACATTATAGAGCGTCAAGAAAACGTGTTCATAAATTATAATTTTCGGAATTGTTATGGATTTTTACAAAATTAATTTTATTAATATATTGAAATACAGAAAAAAATATGTATATAAACTTTTGGTCCTTGCTGTAAAATTGTCATCCAAACTTAAAATGGCTATAAAACAAGAGTGTTTCTTAGCTTATAGACGAGAACTCTCCATTGATGCACGCTGCTCTGCTAATCTTCCTTTTATTTCATGTTAATCCCCCCCTCTCTGATATATAATGGGCTTAGAAAGAGGGGAAAGAATATGAAAAGTATCCGTAATCAGGTAGAGGCTGGAGCATTTGAGGATTTGAGCGTCCCTGCTTTTGGCCATGAGCTGCTTCGTGAAATCCTGCTTCCCGAAATCCTCGGACAGGAGTATCAGTCCATGCTTTATTGGGCTGGCAGAAAGCTTGCCAGGCATTACCCGCTGGAAGCTGTAGAAGAACTTCCTCAGTTTTTTACACAAGCAGGCTGGGGAACCTTATCTCTCGTACATAAGAAACAGGGTGAAATGGAATTTGAATTATCATCAGACATCATTCAGCTGCGCTTTCAATCGAAAAAGGAGCCATCCTTTCAGCTGGAAGCCGGATTTATTGCAGAACAGGTGCAAACAATCGGCAAGCATGCCGCTGAAAGCTTTGAGCAGGTGAAACGCCGGGCCGGAAAAGTAATTCTGACTGTAAAATGGGATAAAAAAGACATGATTACTGAGTAAGCAAAAAACAGGCAAACCCTCGGGTGCCTGTTTTTTCATTATCTTACGGGTGCTTTTTGGCCAGACAGTTCGAATGCTTCATGCAGCGCTTCTACTGCACGGACCATATCCTCCTGTTCAACTACAGTTGACACCTTTATTTCAGAAGTACTAACCATCTTTACCTGAATGCCTTCTTTTGCCAGAACAGAGAACATTCCTGCTGCCACACCTGGATTGGAAACCATTCCAGAGCCAACAATGGAAACCTTCGAAAGACCTTTTTCAGACTCAATTTTTTTAAATTTTATTTTGCCTTTATGCGTTTCAAGCACGTCAATCGTTTCTTCAAGATCGTTTGTTTTAACGGAGAAAGAAATAGACGCATTCTCTTTATCTGTCACACTCTGAATAATGATATCTACATTCACGCCATTCTCTGCAAGTGTAGTGAAAATGGTAGAAAGCGTACTTAAGTCATTCGGAAGACCGCATACTGATACTCTCGTAACCTGATCCTCAAATGCAATCCCTTTAACAATTAAATTTTCTTCCAACGTACTTTCCTCCTCGATTAGCGTTCCGCGTTCATCATGCATACTGGAACGCACTTCTAATGCAACTTGATAATTTTTTGCAAATTCAACTGCTCTCGGATGAAGAACACCAGCTCCAAGATTAGCAAGCTCAAGCATCTCATCATAGGAAATCCCTGCAAGCTTCCTCGCTCCCTGAATGTAGCGCGGATCTGTTGTGTATACACCGGTTACGTCTGTATAGATATCGCACTTATCTGCTTTAAGAGCGGCAGCCAGTGCAACTGCAGTTGTATCCGAGCCTCCGCGTCCGAGTGTTGTAATTTCTCCGTTCTCATCTTTCCCCTGAAAGCCGGCAGCAACCACAATTCTCCCGTGAGCGAGATCATTTGAGATCCGATCATCCTCAATATTTGTAATTCTGGCATTCCCATGACGGGATTCGGTTAAAATGCCCGCCTGTCCGCCTGTATAGGAAACCGCTTCATACCCTCTTTCCTGAAGAGCCATTGTTAATAGCGAAATCGTGACCTGCTCGCCGGTTGTCAGCAGCATATCCATTTCTCTCTTGCTTGGTTTCGACGTAATTTCTCCTGCCAGTGAAACGAGCTGATCCGTTGTTTTTCCCATTGCCGACACCACTACCACGATGTCATGACCGTTCTCCTTTTCCTGAATCACCCTGTTTGCAACATTCAAAATTCTTTCTACAGATCCCACGGATGTTCCGCCGAATTTTTGCACGATCAGTCCCACGCGTTATCGCTCCTTTGGTCAAAGTAAATCGCAAGTTCAAACGTTAGAGGCCAAAATAAAAAGCAATGAGACAGACATCTCATTGCTTGCATAAACGAAAAAATTCTTCATTCATACAATGAGATAGCTCTCCAAGATTAATCTTGACAGCCCTGCATTTATTCAATGCAAAACCAGAAGAAACAGCAATGGCACCCTTTCTTCTTCGGCGACGCTCCCCTTTCAGCATAAGTAAACGGAAACCATTTTCCTGTTTATGCTTACTATTGAAGTTCGCACCTCTATCGTCATTTAACGAACTAAACGACCGTATTAAATTAGTTTGTATTGTAGCAAAGGTTTCAGGAAAGCACAAGCTTATTCTTTTAATTTTTCATAGATTAGCTCTGCGGTTGCATAAGGTACTCCCGCTTCCTTGATCTGATCAACAGTAGCTTCCTTCATTTTTTTAACGGATCCAAAATGCTTAAGCAGCATCTTCCTCCGCTTTTCCCCAATGCCTGGAATCTCATCCAAGATAGATTGGATTGCATTTTTCCCTCGCACTTGCCGATGAAAGGTGATCGCAAATCGGTGAACCTCATCCTGAATTCGCTGAAGCAGGTAAAATTCCTGTGAATTCCGTTCCAGCTGAATCAGTTCAAGAGGATCTCCAAGCATGAGATTGGACGTGCGATGCTTGTCATCCTTTACAAGACCGGCAACGGGAATTTCCAGCGCCAGTTCATTTTCAAGCACATCCTTAGCTGCAGAAATCTGGCCCTTACCCCCATCAATTACGATCAGGTCCGGCAGCGGCAGATTTTCCTTTAATGCACGGGTATACCTTCTCCTTACTACCTCTCTCATCGACTCATAATCATCCGGACCTGTTACAGTGCGGATTTTATATTTCCTGTACTCCTTTTTCGCCGGTTTTCCATCGATAAAAACGATCATCGCAGAAACAGGATCAGAGCCTTGGATGTTGGAGTTATCAAAAGCTTCAATCCGGATCGGCACAGCAATCCCGAGCTTCTCCCCTAAATTTTCAATCGCCTTAATCGTCCGCTCTTCATCCCGTTCAATAAGAGAGAACTTTTCCCCAAGAGCAATTTTGGCATTTTTATGGGCAAGCATCAGTAAATCCTTCTTCGCTCCACGCTTAGGCTGCAGAGCACGAATATTCAAAAGCTGCTCAGCCATAGCTGCATCTGCGCTATCGGGAATCATGATTTCTTTCGGAAGAAAATGACTGCTCTGCTGATAAAATTGCCCAAGGAAAGTTAAAAATTCTTCATCCGGTTCATTATAAATAGGAAACATTGAAACATCCCGTTCAATCAGTTTCCCCTGACGCACGAAAAATACCTGAACACACATCCAGCCTTTATCATACGCATATGCAAATACATCCCTGTCTACGAAGTCGGTCATCGACATCTTTTGCTTCTCCATCGTAGCTTCAATGTGAACAATTTGATCTCTGTATTCCTTTGCCCTTTCAAAATCCATCGCTTCGGATGCTTTGTACATTTTATCAGTTAAATCCGTTTTAATTTCTTCGTAGCCGCCATTTAGAAAACGGCTGATGTCATCGACCATTTTCCGGTTCGTCTCAGCGGTAACATCATAGACGCATGGTGCCAGACACTGCCCCATGTGATAGTAAAGACAAACCCGGTCAGGCATACTGTTGCATTTCCGGAGCGGATACAGCCGGTCAAGCAGCTTTTTCGTTTCCCTTGCTGCCTGCACATTCGGATACGGCCCAAAGTATTTCCCCTTATCCTTTTTAATTTTCCTCGTAACAATCAGGCGCGGGTGCCGTTCTCCCGTAATTTTAATAAAAGGAAAGGATTTATCATCCTTCAGCATCACATTATATTTAGGATCGTATTTCTTAATTAAATTCATTTCCAGAATCAGCGCTTCTATATTCGAGGACGTTACGATGTATTCAAAGTCCTCAATTTCATTAACCAGCCTCTGCGTCTTCCCATCATGAGAACCGCTGAAGTAAGATCGGACGCGGTTTTTTAAAACCTTCGCTTTACCGACATAAATAATGGTTCCCTGCCTGTCTTTCATTAAATAACAGCCTGGCTGATCGGGAAGGAGGGCTAATTTTTCTCTGATTTTATCTCTCATCTAACCACTTCCATCCAGTCATTTGCCTTTTATTGTACGATAAATGCACGAAAATTACTAAGAATAGCCTTCTATAACCTGTACGTCCGGTCAACATTTTTGGTCGATCCATTTATTCTGGCCGTTCGCTATACTTTATTAGCCGTTCTTGTCTATATTCTGGCCGTTGATCCTGGTTTTCTGGCCGTTCTCACGCCTTATCTGGCCGATCGATTTATTCTGTCCGTCCGCTATACTTTATTAGCCGTTCGCGTATGGATTCTGACCGTTGATCCGGGTTTTCTGGCCGTTCTCACACCGTTTCTGGCCAATCGAGTTATTCTGTCCGTCCGCTATACTTTATTAGCCGTTCGCTTATGGATTCTGGCCGTTGATCCGGGTTTTCTGGCCGTTCTTACACCGTTTCTGGCCGATCGAGTTATTCTGTCCGTCCGCTATACTTTATTAGCCGTTCACGTATGGATTCTGGCCGTTGATCCGGGTTTTCTGGCCGTTCTCATACCGTTTCTGGCCGATCGAGTTATTCTGTCCGTCCGTACCCTTTATCAGCCGTTCGAGTCTCGATTCTGGCCGATCGAGTTATTCTGGCCGTCAGCTATACTTTATTAGCCGTTCGTGTCTCGATTCTTGCCGTACATCCGGGTATTTTGGCCGTTCTTACACCGTTTCTGGCCGATCGAGTTATTCTGTCCGTCCGCTATACTTTATTAGCTGTTCGCGTATGGATTCTGGCCGTTGATCCGGGTTTTCTGGCTGTTCTCACACCGTTTCTGGCCAATCGATTTATTCTGTCCGTCCGCTACCCTTTATCAACCGTTCGAGTCTCGATTCTGGCCGTTCCATTTATTCTGCCCAGTATATCCGATTTTTTGGGCAGCTGGGCTTGGATTATAAATCCCCCGCCGTTTTACGCCCGGCCAATTTTAAACATAAAAAAATCAGCCCCGGAAGAGGGCTGATTTTTCATTATGCGTGTTTGCTTAGCAATTCGGCTAGAGCTTCTTTCGGCTGGTAGCCAACCGCTTTGTCTACAACTTCGCCGTTTTTGAAAACAAGCAGTGTAGGAATACTCATTACGCCGTATTTGCCAGCTGTTTCTTGATTTTCATCAACGTCAAGTTTGACGATTTTTACTTTGTCACCCATGTCTTGATCCAGTTCTTCAAGTACTGGGGCGATCATTTTGCAAGGTCCGCACCAAGGTGCCCAGAAATCTGCAAGAACGACGCCTTCTCCAGTTTCAGCAGAAAAGTTTTGATCCGTTACGTGTGAAATAGCCATCTTGTATTCCTCCTAAAATCTTAAAGAATATGCACTTAGTATAGCACCTAACCTTTGAGTGTGCTAAGAATTTGCCTCGATGTCATTATTCCCATTTAAATATGGAAAAACACAAAAGTCTGATTAGCTTTGTAAAGCTCAGTTAAACAGGCTGTTGATTTCCGCTGCAGCCGTTTGCTCCAATCAACAGGTGTTAAAAAACAACATCATGCTTTTACATAGCCTATAGTAAAGGCCGTTTTCGTTTTAATGGGCGTTTTCTCAAAACCATTCTATTACAGGAATAGGGTCATTTCCTTAAAAAATCCCCCCGGAATCATCCGAGGGAATTTCATAATATTTCGTTTATGATTAAGAATGAACCTTCAATTTTTTAAACTCTTCCGTCAGCATCGGAATGACTTCGAATAGGTCTCCTACGATGCCGTAGTCAGCCACTTTAAAGATGTTCGCTTCCGGATCCTTGTTAACGGCGACAATCACTTTAGAGTTGGACATTCCGGCTAAATGCTGAATGGCCCCGGATATTCCGCAAGCGATGTACAGATCAGGTGTAACCACTTTTCCTGTCTGGCCGATTTGAAGGGAATAATCACAGTAATCTGCATCACATGCACCGCGGGATGCTCCTACTGCTCCGCCTAAAACGTCAGCAAGCTCTTTAAGAGGGTTAAATCCATCCGTGCTTTTCACGCCTCTTCCTCCAGCGACAATCACTTTCGCCTCGGAAAGATCTACTCCTTCTGTTGCTTTACGGATGACATCTTTCACAATTGTACGCAAGTCTTTAATTTCAGCTGTTACGGAACGAACCTCTCCGCTTCTGGACTCATCCTTTTCAAGCGGTGCAATGTTATTAGGACGAATGGAAGCAAAAATGATTCCTTCTGTTACGATTACTTTTTCGAAGGCCTTACCGGAGTAAATCGGACGGGTGAAGACGATATTGCCTCCTGCTTCTTCTACACCTGTAGCATCAGATACTAATCCTAAGTTTAGTTTAGCAGCAATTTTAGGAGATAAGTCCTTTCCTAAAGCCGTATGGCCAAACACCATTCCTTCTGGTTTTTCTTCCTCCACAACAGCCATAAGAGCTTGTGAATAGCCGTCAGGTGTATAAGCAGCAAGCTTTTCATCTTCTACGGTTACAACGCGGTCTGCTCCATATTGAATCATTTCTTCCGCAAGAGCGGAAACCTGGTCGCCAATTAAAACGGCTACAATTTCTCCGCCCTCCGAAACAACTTTACCCGCTGCGATTGCTTCAAATGAAACATTTCGCAGTGATTGATCCCGAACTTCTCCCAATACAAGAACTTTTCTTGCCATCATTATTTCCCCCTATTTCTCCGGATTCCCGAACATGCTATAGCCAACAAGCGTTTGATACAGTGATTATACGACTTTTGCTTCGTTTCTTAACAGGCTGACAAGCTCTTTTACCTGTGCATCCAATTCTCCCTGAAGGATTTTCCCAGCTTCCTTCTTGGCAGGCATATAAATTTCAATGGTTTTTGTTTTTGGCTCTACATCGTCTTCTTCAAGATCCAGGTCATCCAGTTCAAGCTCATCCAGCGGCTTTTTCTTCGCTTTCATGATTCCCGGCAATGAAGGATAGCGTGGTTCATTCAGTCCTTGCTGCGCTGTAATAAGAAGCGGAAGGGAGGTTTCGATAATTTCCGAATCTCCTTCAACGTCTCTAGTGACTGTTGCTTTGCGGCCTTGGATTTCAAGTTTTGTGATTGTCGTAACGTAAGGAATATCCAGAAGCTCTGCAAGGCGCGGCCCAACCTGACCAGACCCGCCGTCGATCGCAACGTTTCCGCCAAGGATCAAGTCTGCATCTTTATCCTTTAAAAACTCAGAAAGGATTTTTGCAGATGTAAACTGATCGCCGTCTTCCAGGTCATCTTCCGTATTGACTAAAACTGCTTTATCGCAGCCCATTGCAAGAGCGGTGCGCAATTCTTTTTCTGCTTCTTCGCCGCCGATTGTGACAACAGTCACTTCTCCGCCTTCAGCATCCCTGATCTGAATGGCTTCTTCAATCGCATATTCATCATAAGGATTGATGATAAATTCGGCTCCATCCTCTTGAATTCTTCCGCTGCTGATGGAAATTTTCTCTTCCGTATCAAACGTGCGCTTCATGATTACAAAAATATTCATTTCTCCATCCCCCTGTTTCGCATATCATTCCGTTTTATTTGTATACGCTTCCATTATATAGCCGGGGAATTCCCCCCGTCCAACTATTCCCCTTTAAATTGAGGAGTGCGTTTCTCAAGAAAAGCCTGAATTCCTTCTTTTGCATCCTGTTTATCAAAAACTTCTCCAAAAAGAACGGCTTCTCTTTCCATTCCTCTGTGGAAGTCTGCTGACTTTCCAAAGCTTAGAAGCTCAAGGACCGCTTTGATTGTATTCGGACTTTTAGAAGCCATTTTTAAAGCGAGCTGTTTTGCTTCATGAAGAAGTATTTCATCCGGAACCGCATTGGTTGCAAGTCCAAGCTTCGCTGCTTCCGCCCCGCTGATCGGTTCGCTTGTCGCCATCAATTCCAGTGCTTTTGCCTGGCCAATGTAGCGCGGCAGACGCTGTGTACCGCCAAAACCAGGCACCAGCCCAAGCTGCAGCTCCGGCAGACCAAGCTTAGCATTTTCTGTCACTAAACGAATATGGCAGGACATTGCAAGTTCAAGGCCGCCTCCCAATGCTGCTCCATGAATGGCTGCAATGACCGGCTTGCTGAAGCTTTCTATTCTTTCAAACAGCTGCTGGCCCTTTGCTGCAAGCTTTGAAAATTCGGCTCCAGACGCAACAGTGGTGAATTCTTTAATATCAGCTCCTGCAGAGAAAAATTTCCCTTCGCCGTACAGCAATATGACACGGATGGAAGGATCGTGTTCCGCTTCTTCTATGAATCCTGCTAATTCCTCAAGAACGTAGGAACCTAATGCATTTGCAGGGGGATTATCAATTTTAACCGAAGCTACAAATTGTTCTTTTTGAATCGTTAAGTATCCCACTGTTCACCCTCC
Organism: Metabacillus sp. FJAT-52054; assembly: GCF_037201815.1. Taxonomy (NCBI): domain Bacteria; kingdom Bacillati; phylum Bacillota; class Bacilli; order Caryophanales; family Bacillaceae; genus Metabacillus; species Metabacillus sediminis. The sequence goes on from NZ_CP147407.1 coordinate 2,842,614, forward strand.
TGAAAATGGTTTATTGACTGTTCCCAAAGCCGCGGACAATCATATGATGAACCTGTCCGGCCAGAGCCACCAGGTCATACTTTTCTTCATTCATTACCCATGTGGTGACAATTTCATCAATTGTACCGAAAATCATTTGCCTTGCAAGGCGCAGGTTCAGGTCTTCCCTGAATTCACCGGTGTCGATCCCTGTTTGAATAATAGAATCCAATACATTCAAGTATCCCTTAAGCACTTCATTAATCCTGAGCCTGAGATCTTTATTGGATTGTCTCAATTCAAGCTGCGTGACGATTGCAAGATGATGATCATCTGAAAGGAGAGAAAAATGCTTTTCAATCAGAACGTAAAGCTTATCTGCAGCTTTCGTTCTTCCGGAAGTTTCTCCTTCAATCTTTTCAATAAAGAGCCCCATTTTCTCCTGGAACAATGAAACGAGGATATCTTCTTTATTTTTGAAGTATAAATAGATGGTTCCATCTGCTACACCGGCTTGCTTGGCAATCTTTGAAACCTGTGCCTGATGGTATCCATTCTCAGCAATTACAATAACTGCCGCATCAATAATCTGTTTGTATTTCGGTTTGTTTTGTTTCACTGGACTACCTTCCTTTTTGAAATGAATGAATCATCATTCATATTTTCATAATAGTAAATTGGCCAGGATGTGTCAAGCGAAAACCACTATTTTAAAAAGGGGAAATTTCCTGATGGGAGAAATCCCCCCTGCCTGCGTTAATTGGCGTTTTTCAGCTTTTCCTTTTCTTCATCTATAAGTGCTCTTCTTAAAATTTTCCCAACGGCAGTCTTAGGGAGCTCACTTCTGAATTCGTAAATTCTCGGAACCTTGTAGGCCGCCAAATGCTGTCGGGCAAAAACATTCAGTTCTTCCTCCGAGATTTTCACGCCTTCCTTAGGGACCACATATGCTTTCACGGTTTCCCCTCTGTAAGGATCCGGCACCCCGGCGACCACTACTTCCTGTATTTTATCATATTCATAGAGAATTTCTTCAACCTCACGCGGATAAATATTGTATCCTCCGGCAATGATCATATCCTTCTTGCGGTCAACTACATAAAAATACCCTTCTTCATCCATGTACCCGATATCACCTGTAAACAGCCAGCCATCCTTCATTACAGCCTCTGTTTCCTCCGGTTTCCCCCAATAGCCCTTCATAACCTGAGGACCGCGGACGATCAATTCCCCTTTTTCACCCGGCTCGGCCTGGCTTCCTGTTTCCTGGGATAAAATCATAGCGTCAGTATTCGGCCAAGGTACACCGATGCTGCCTTTCTTTCTTCTTCCCCATAGAAAGTTGGAATGGGTAACAGGAGATGCTTCTGACAGGCCATATCCTTCCACAAGCTTGCCTCCGGTTTCCTTTTCGAACCTTTCCTGTATTTCTACAGGAAGGGGAGCCGAACCGCTAATGCAGCTCTGTACAGAGGATAAATCGTATTTTTTCAGATCAGGATGATTAAGCAGGGCAATATAGATGGTAGGTGCTCCAGGGAATAATGTAGGCTTTTCCTTATGAATGGTTTTCAATGTATCCCCTGCATCAAATTTAGGAAGGAGAATCATCGTATAACCCTCTGTAACGGAAAGGTGCATAACGGCCGTCATCCCATACACGTGGAAAAATGGAAGCAGCCCGAGTACCTTTTCTTCTCCGCGGCGGCAATTGTACATCCAGGCCGAGCACATTACGGTATTCGCTGCTATATTTTTATGGGTAAGCATAACCCCTTTCGGAAAACCGGTCGTTCCTCCTGTATATTGAAGCAGCGCGATATCTTCAACTGGATCCGTCTCAACCTTTGAGAACACAGCTTGAGATTCTTTTATAATCTTAGAAAATAAATGCGTTGTTCCTCCATGGGAAACATCTACCTTAACTTTTGACTGTTTGCGCTGAACAATCGGATACAAAAGATTTTTCGGAAATGGCAGATAGTCTTGAATCTTTGTGACAATGACATGTTTTAATTTTGTTAACGCTTTCACTTTAGACACTCTCGGGAAAAGCAAATCCAGCGTTATGATGTATTCCGCCCCGCTATCGTTCAGCTGGTATTCAATTTCCCGTTCGGTATAGAGCGGATTCGTGGAGACGACCACTCCCCCTGCCATCAGTACACCGTAATAAGAAATGACCCCCTGAGGACAATTAGGCAGCATGATCGCTGCACGGTCGCCCTTTTGCAGCCCAAGACCTTGTAGATATCCTGCTAATTTTTTGGCTTCATTCAGCAATACGGAGTAAGTGAGTGTTTTCCCAAGGAAATTAATCGCCTTTTTTTCCGGAAACTCCCCTGCCGTTTCTTCTAAATAGGTTTGAAGCGTTTTGGGCTCAAAGCTTAACGCCGGCGGAATTTCCGCGGGATACTGATCGAGCCATGGTCTGATTAAATCCATATCTATTACCCCCCTTATGACTTTCGGCTTACGCCTTTATTATAACAGTATATTCAGACTTTTAAATAAATTATCTGAACCGCCTAATTGCTCTTTCCTAAGTAAGGGGGCTGGAATTGAAATAGGATGTTTTTAAAGCCGCGGCTGAATGCCCATCTCCATCCAATCTTCTTTTGCGGGCCCATAAATCCATGCCGGCTTTAATCCCGCCTGGCGCATAAGAACGGTCGCTTGTCCGCGATGATGAACAATGTGTTTAATCAGCCCCATCAGAATCGAAGCATTTGATTCTTGTCTTCCAAAGGCTTTCTGCACTTGTCTGAGTGTTTCATCCTTCCATTGTTCCTGAATGACTCTAGCTGCCTCAGCACTTACATCCTTGAAGGCTGCTGCTATTTCCTGTGCAGACGATGGCACATTTTCCTCAGTTCCGATACGGTCAATCTCCAGTCCGAACTCGGCTAAATAATCTGGAATATTCACCGTGAAGTGCCAGACAATGCTTCCTAATGTACGCCCTTCCGGATACACTTGCTGTTTCAATGAATCATCTGTCAAACCATCCATTAGCTTTTGAGTTAATCCTGCTTCCTTTTTCCATTCAGCAATAAAATCTGCAACGGTTATATACATTCACTGCTCCTCCTTGCATTTTTAAATCTCTTCATCTCCATTATAGAACACTCGTTTGTTTCATTCCATCTCCTGAAGAATTAAAAAAAGGACTCTCGTATGAGAATCCTTTTCCAATCGGATTAAGTCCAAAAAAATAGATAAAGCAAACCAATTACTAAAAACAATCCGCAAACAGCCATCAGCACTTTTGCTAAAGTCTCCATTTCATACCCCTTAAATGTTTGATCCAATGACGTAGGATAGCCCCACTGAGATGACCATTGAAATGAATCCTACTGCACGGTTGTCTTTTTCAATTTCTTCATCAATCCGGAATTTTGGTGTTAAAAACTCATAAATAAAATAACCGAGCAGCAATAGAAAGAAGCCGTAGCAGCCCCAGCCAATCATCTCAAAAAGCGAGTTATGCTGTTCAATGGAAAAACGAAAGATATTGGCGATCCCGAAAATTTTTCCGCCGGTTGTCATGGCCACTGCAAGGTTTCCCTTTTGAATTTCGTCCCAATTTTTATATTTGGTTACAAGTTCAAAGATACTCATGAACACGACCATACATAAAACAACAACACTGTAATAGGCAGCAGTCTGGACCAGTTCATTTTCCCAGAAAGGATTCATCTGGCTGTTTACCTCCCCTTATTTGAGCTCAACGATGGTGACACCGCTGCCGCCTTCTCCGGCCTCTCCGAACCGTGTATTTTTCACACTGCGATGGTTTTTCAGGAGTTCCTGTACTCCTTTGCGCAATGCTCCGGTTCCTTTGCCGTGGATAATGGATACCCTCGGATAGCCGGCCAGTACCGCATCATCCAGATATTTTTCTACTCTCGAAATTGCATTTTCAAAACGCTCTCCCCTTAAATCAAGTTCAAGGGAAACATGATAATCTTTCCCTTTTACTGTTGCTAGCGGTTTTTCAACAACAGGCTTCGGCCTGCTCATATATTGAAGATCGGATTCTTTCACTTTCATTTTTAAAATTCCGATTTGAACATGCCATTCCTTGTTGCCTGATTGCTCAAGCAGAATTCCTTTTTGCCCGAAGCTGATTACCTTCACTTCATCACCAGGTTTAAGAGAATGATCTTCCTTCGCTTTTTCCTGCTTCTTTTGAGGCGAGGATTTCGCAAAGACAGGCTGAGCTTCCTCCAGGCGTTTTTTGGCGTGGATCAGCTCATGCTCCTTTATCGATCCATATTGTTCCTTTTGAAGCTTGCGCAGATGACGGATAATTTCTTCCGCTTCCTTTTTTGCTTCATCCAGCTTTTCTGCCGCCTTTTGTTCTGCTTCCACGAACAGTCTGTCGCGCTGCTCATTAAACTCCAGAATTTGCTTTTGGAGCTCTTTATGAAGATCTTCAGCATCTTTGCGGAATTGTTCTGCTTCTGCTGTTTCTGCTTCCGCCTCTTTTTTGCTTTCTTCAAGTGAAGCAATCATCGTATCGACTTCATTGCTTTCTGCATTCATATTCGACTTAGCATAGTCGATGACATGCTCGGACAGACCTAGTCTTCTTGAAATTTCAAAGGCGTTGCTTCGGCCTGGTACTCCGATCAGCAAGCGATAGGTCGGGCTCAATGTCTCAACATCAAACTCAACGCTCGCATTTACGACACCTTCCCGGTTGTAGCCATACGCTTTTAACTCTGGGTAGTGAGTTGTAGCGACTACAGTTGATCCCCTGCCGTATACTTCATCCAGGATGGAAATCGCAAGAGCTGCCCCTTCCTGCGGATCTGTACCCGCTCCAAGTTCATCAAAAAGGACGAGACTCTTTTCATCCGCTTTTTTCAAGATGTCTACGATGTTTACCATGTGGGAGGAGAAGGTACTCAAGCTTTGTTCAATGGATTGCTCGTCGCCTATATCTGCATAGACAGAATCGAAAACAGCCATCTCTGATCCATCGGCAGCCGGAACCTGCAAACCTGATTGAGCCATCAATGTGCAAAGGCCAATCGTCTTGAGGGTAACAGTTTTCCCTCCTGTATTCGGTCCGGTAATAACGATTGTTGAATACGAGTCTCCGAGTACAATATCATTGGCAACAACTTCATCTGAAGATAATAGCGGATGGCGGGCTTTTATCATTTTGATATAGCCTCTGTCATTCATAAGCGGGCGAGAAGCTTTAATTGCTTTTGCATACCTCGCTTTTGTAAACATAAAGTCCAGGTCGGCCAATACTTCTACATTGGAAAGAATAAGATCTGCTTCAACAGCTATCGCCTCTGACAGCTCCCGCAAAATCCGTTCAATCTCCTGCTTTTCTTTTACCTTTGCCTGCTGAAGAGAATTATTGATGTCAACAATCGCTTGCGGTTCAATAAACAGAGTCGCTCCTGATGATGACTGGTCATGGACAATTCCACCGTATGATGAACGGTATTCCTGCTTAACGGGAATAACAAACCGGTCATTTCTAATGGTAATAATGGCATCTGAAAGCATTTTTTGCGCCGCAGAGGAACGAATCATGGATTCAAGCTTTTGACGGACGCGGGATTCAAGCGTTCTCAGCTGCTGGCGGAGCGAGCGAAGCAAATCACTCGCATGATCCAGGATATCTCCATTATCATCCACGCACTGATTGATTTTTTTCTCAAGCTCTGACAGGGGCTCAATAAGACGGGCCTTTTCCTCTGAATAAGGAATGGTCAGGATTTCATCTTCAGCAAGCTCTAAAATAAATTGCTTCATTTGTCTCCCTGCATAAAGAACGCCTGCTGTGCTCATACATTCATGCGCACTGAGCACTCCCCCTATTTTTGCCCGTTTGAGACTTGCTCTTATATCGGTCAGGCCGCCAAATGGAGCATGACCTCTCACTCTTAATATATCAGCTGCTTCAAACGTTTCCTGCTGCCGCTTCTCCGCTTCATTGAGGTCCCTTGTCGGCAGCAGAGCCTCGGCTCTTTCTTTACCCAGTGATGAGGCAGCATGATTCGTCAGCTGCTGCCTGATTTTATGAAATTCTAAAACACGCAATCCTTTTTCCTGCAACTTGCAGACCTCCCAAATCTTCAGGAATCATGTCTGTTCAGAAATTGTTTAAGCTGATCCAGTTCCCAAGTATTTAAGACATTTTCCCCTTTTACATTTCCTTTTATCGCGGTTGAAATGCCAATTGGCATATGTTCCAGCATGTCCAGGCTGTGTGCGTCCGTATTGATGACGAGCTTCACACCAGCCTCCTGAGCCTTTTTCAAATGTTCCGCACTTAAATCCAGTCTGTTTGGATTAGCGTTTAACTCGAGTGCTGTATCCGTCTCTTTTGCGAGCTGAATCAGCATATCGATATCCACATCATATCCATCCCTTCTGCCGATCAGCCGGCCGGTGGGATGGGCAATGATATCAACATGGCGGCTTGTTAAAGCAGTTTTAAGCCTTTCCATAATCTTTTCTCTTGGCTGTGAGAAGCTTGAATGAATGGACGCAATGACAATGTCCAGCTCCTGCAGCATCTCATCATCGTAATCCAGTGTCCCGTCAGGCAGAATATCCATTTCCACTCCAGCGAGAATGGTAAAATCATTAAATTTCTCATTGAGGCGGTCAATTTCTTTTCGCTGCTCTCTCAGTCTTTCGGGTGTCAGACCGTTTGCCACTTTTAAATACTGGGAATGATCGGTTATCGCCATATACTTGTAGCCTTTTGCGCGGCACGCATTGGCCATTTCTTCTATTGTAAAGGCACCATCACTGTATGTGGAGTGCATGTGAAGGTCAGCAAGGATCTGATCGTTTGAGACTAGCTCATCCACATTGACCCGCTCCTCCACTTCTTTCCCGTCCTCTCTCAGTTCGGGTGGTATAAATGGTAAACCGAAGCGCGCAAAAAATTCAGCCTCATCTTTAAAGGTCTCAATATGGCCGGTTTCTAAATCCTCTACGCCATATTCACTGATTTTCTTCCCCTGCTCTTTGGCAAGCTGGCGCATGCGGACATTATGATCCTTCGATCCGGTAAAATGGTGCAGGGTTGATGCAAATTCCTCATCCTTTACAATCCGGAAATCTGCACTGACGGCAAAATCATACATGAGTTCTACCGAAACCTTCGTATCGCCGCCTGCAATCACATCCCCTTTGTGCGGGATTTTCATAAGGTAGTCCCTGACCTTTTCAGGTTCAGAAGCTGAAATGATAAAATCGAGATCTTTCACGGTTTCAGCCATTCTTCTGATAGATCCAGCTTTAGAATACCTGATGATATCAGGGCATTCAGCTAAATAGGCTTCAATATCGCTTGCAATTGGAAGCATAAAAGCAAGAGGCAGACGTTCCGGTCTCTTTCCTATATCTTCAACTGCAGCAAGTATTTTTTCTTCTGTTTTTATGCCAAATCCGGCCAGTCCTTGTATTTTATGCTCAATGCAGGCTTTTTTCAACGATTCAACACCGTCAACGCCTAATTCCTTATACAGCTTGGCAATTTTTTTCCCGCCAAGTCCAGGAAGCTTTAATAAAGGGATTAAGCCCTCAGGAACTTCTTTTTTCAGTTCGGCCAAAGCCTCAGACTCTCCTGTTTGCAAAAATTCCTGTATGACTGCTGCCGTTCCTTTACCAATTCCCTGCAGCTTCGTGAAATCCTCAATGGAGCTTAAGCTTCTTTCATCCTGCTCCAGTGCATTGGCTGCTTTTCGAAAAGCTGAAATTTTAAATGGGTTTTCTCCTTTAAGTTCCATATAAATAGCAATCGTTTCAAGAAGCTTAATGACGTCTTTTTTATGTATACCCACACAGCATCACCTCTTCATTTATCGTAAACATGGGAAAAAACCCCTCGTCATGAGAAGTTTAAGACTTGCCGGTATATTGAATCCACAGTTCATTCACCTTATCGGAAAAGTATGGTGTATGATGTACAATTGTATTCGATAATGCAGAATTCTTCATAGCATTCTGAACATTTTCCATTGGAAGAAGACCTCCGATGAAAAGAAGGATAAACACGATGAGATAAACCTCTGCAAAACCAAGTATAGCCCCGCCCCAGCGGTTAAGCTGCTTGATAACCGGAAGCATAGCTATGAAATCGAGCATGGATCCAATGATTTGCGTAACAATTTTTGTACCGAAAAATAAGATAGCAAACGCTATTGCACGGTAATAGGCTTCCTCCAGCTGTCCCCCAGTAAAAAATGAGATGGCAGCCTGTCCTTCTCCCATTGATGGATAAGGAATCCATAATTCGAGTTTAGGAGCTAAATCATCATAATATAAATATGCTACAATGTAAGCAATGATAAATCCGGTAAGATGGACAAGCTGCATAATAAAGCCGCGCCTCAAACCGGTAAGTATTCCAAATAGCAGTAAGACTGCCAGGATCAGATCAAGCATACTTTCATTCAATCCTTTTCTGAAAGCTTTCTTTCCAGAAGCTCGCATTCTTCTTTTAATTTTAAGTATTCGTGTACGACATTCACCGCTGTCAAAACGGCCAATTTGTTAATATCAAGAGAAGGGTTATGACTGTTCATTTCGCGCATTTTGTCGTCTACAATGGATGCGACAAGGCGCATATGGCTTGTGCTTTCCGTTCCTATGATGGAATATTGCTGACCATATATATCAACATTCGTTTTAGTCTTTGAACGATTCGACAACGTACATCCTCCATTCCTCGGAATCCTAATCTTTATCATAACACGTTTATTTCCAATATGGGAAGCAGTGTGGAGCATGATCCGGGCGAAAATCCGTAATTTACCAAGGAAGGAAGAATCCTTTTGTCCCATTCCGTCATTCAGGCAAATCAAGAGCTGCTCATGAAAGCAGCAAATTACTACAAAAGCAGCGCGGCTGCAAAGACTCCCCCAGGTGCCGTTTTTTCAGCAAAAATAGAGGGCTGCACCATTACAGGCTACAAGTCAGGCAAGATTCTTTTTCAGGGCAAGCATGCCGAAACCGAGGCTCAGCGCTGGGGCTCAGCACCAGCGGAATCCAAACCGAAATCTGCTGCCAAAACCGTTAACGGCTTTGCTCCGCCTCCAAATATCGCATCCCTCTCTGCTATTGGTTCTGACGAGGTTGGAACAGGCGACTTTTTTGGTCCAATTACCGTTGTCGCTGCATATGTAAGCAAAGAAAATATCCCGCTCATTAAAGAAATGGGAGCTCGTGATTCCAAAGGTCTTAAGGATCCACAAATTATTGAAATTGCGAAAAACCTCATTCATGCGGTTCCATACAGTTTGCTCGTTTTGAAAAATGAAAAATACAACGAGCTTCAGAAAAAGGGCATGACTCAGGGAAAAATGAAGGCATGGCTGCATAACCAGGCAATCCGGCATTTGCTTGACAAAATCCATCCCGAAGAGCCTGAAGCAATCCTGATTGATCAGTTTGTGGATCCAAATATTTATTACAGCCACCTGAAAGGCCAGACCTTTTCAAAGAAAAACACTTATTTCAGTACAAAGGCGGAAGGAATTCACCTTGCCGTAGCTGCCGCTTCCATTATTGCCCGCTACTCCTTTGTAAAAGAGTTCGACAAGCTTTCAAAGAAAGCGGGGATGACTCTTCCAAAAGGTGCCGGCAAGCAAGTGGATGAAGCAGCAGCAAAATTGATTTTAAAAAATGGGGAACAGGATCTTGGCCAATATACGAAGTCACACTTTGCCAATACCGAGAAAGCCCTTGCGATTGCAAGCCGCAAACGCCATTAACTGAATGTTTCCGTGTCCGCCCGCCTTCCCGGCGGGTTTTTTTATGCCTCGACGAGCTGTTTGTAATAAATGACCGTGGAGTGGAGGCTTCCGTCCGCAGATTTTGCATAAGCGGGGATTATTCCCGCAGCCGTATATCCCATTGAGACATACAAATTGTTTGACGGAGCACCTTCTCTTGTATCAAGTACAAGGAGACTCCTTTGCTCATCCCTCGCTCGCTGCTCTGCTTTTTCCATCAGGAGACGCGCAATCCCTCTTTTTCGAAAATCCGGATGAGTCATCAGCTTTGCAATTTCTGCCCGGTGCTGGCCATTTTGTTTAAGGGAAAGATGCAGCTGGACACTTCCGGCAATTACTCCGTTTATCTCAACGGTAAATAGAATCACCCCTTCTGAAGGCAGGCTTTTCCAATATTCAGCTGCCGCTCCCAGTGGCATAGGCGGCATAAATCCAACAGCCGAGCCTTCTTCTACCACGAGCTTTAATAGATTTGAAAGTCCGTCCATATGATGGTCTTCTATATTGATTTCCTTTGCTATCCGTTCGTTTATACTCATGTTAATCCCCTTCCGGATGATCAAGTTGGCTTGATTGTAAGAGATAACAGCAGATTTGTCACTGTTTTTATTGAACGAAGCCTTTACATAAGAAAACCGCCTTCAAAAAGAAGGCGGCATCTCCATCATCCTCTTAACGCTGCTCCGAATTTCTCCGATACCGCATTTAGAACTTTTTCATGTGCTTTAGTTACTTCTTCATCTGTAAGCGTCCGTTCAGGATCCAGGTACAGGATGGAGAACGCAACGGACTTTTTCCCTTCTTCCATCCGGTCGCCTTCATATAAATCAAAGATTACAGCTTCTTTCAGAAGGGTACCGCCTGCTGCTTTTATGACAGACAGCATCTCTCCTGCTGCCACTTCCTTGTCTACAACTAACGCTATATCGCGTGTAATAGAAGGGTATCTAGGAATAACTGTGTATTGAATTTCACCGATTTCCTGTTCCATCAGGTCTTCAAGCATCAGCTCAAATACATAGGTTTCAGAAAGGTCCATTTCTTTCTGAATCGTGGGATGAAGCTGCCCTACAGCTCCTGCAAGTACACCGTTGATATACAATTCAGCAGTGCGTCCCGGATGAAGTCCGTCTCTTGCTGCCGCCTTGTACTCAACCTGCTCTGACAGTCCAAGCTCAGAGAATAAGCCATCAAGAATTCCTTTTACTACGAAGAAATCAAGAGGTTTCTTTTCTCCCTGCCATTGATGCTGCTCCCAAAGGCCTGTAATTGCTCCAGCCAGGTGCTCTTTTTCCACAGGCTGCTCATCCTTGCCCTTTGTAAGGAAAACAGAACCTGTTTCATAGACGGCTGCCTGATCCATTTGCCGGGATAAATTATGATTCAGCACTTCGAGCAAATGCGGAAGCAGGCTTTGCCTTAGAACGCTGCGGTCCTCGCTCATTGGAAGGGAAAGACGCGTCATTTCCGTTTCCTTCAAGGCAAACTGAACCGCTTTTTCCTTACTGGTTAAAGAGTAGGTGATCGCCTGCAGTAGACCTGCACCCTCAAGGTATTGGCGCACCTTTCTCCGTTTCGCCTGATACTCGGTCAATTTTCCGGGAGTTGAACGGAATAGCGGCAGAGTGGAAGGGATGTTATCATAGCCGTAAAGCCGGGCAACTTCTTCTACGATATCCTCTTCAAGCGTAATATCACCGCGTCTCGTCGGAACGGTTACACTAAGCTTATCTCCTTGCGTTTCAACAGCAAAACCAAGCCTTAGCAGAATGGATTTAATTTCCTCTTCAGAAATGCTCATTCCCAGAACGGAGTTGATTTTTTCTTCGGAGATAAAAATGGTTTTAGGCTCTGGGGCGTGATGCTTCACTTCCGCAAATCCTTCTGCTGCTTCTCCGCCTGCATATTGCACCAAGAGCTGAACGGCACGTCGTGCAGCATCAATTACTCGTTCAGGTGCTACCCCTTTTTCAAAGCGTGCACTTGCTTCACTGCGAAGTCCGTGGTCCTTTGAAGCTCTGCGAACCGTTTGTCCGTCAAAATAAGCGGACTCAAGGAGGACGTTTACCGTATCTTCTTTCACTTCTGAATCCGCACCGCCCATAACCCCTGCAAGAGCTACCGGAACTTTGCCATTCGTTATGACAAGCTGATCTTCTTTTAATTCTCGTTCCTTATCATCGAGAGTCAGCAATTTTTCGCCTGTTTGTGCCATTCGAATGACTACTTCTTTTGAACCAAAACGGTCATAATCGAAAGCATGAAGCGGCTGGCCGTATTCAATCAGGACATAGTTCGTGATATCAACGACGTTATTGTGCGGACGAATTCCAGCTGCCATCAAACGGGTTTGCATCCATAGCGGAGATGGAGCTATCGTGACATTACGCACAATTGCGGCAGTATAGTGAGGATTTTCCTGCTTCGCCTCAATGTTGACTGAAATATAATCAGAGGTTTTTTCTCCCTCTGTTTCATAAGATATCTCAGGTAACTTCACTTCGCGGTTTAGGATGGCTGCTACTTCATACGCCACTCCAAGCATGCTCAAGGCATCAGAACGGTTTGGAGTCAGACCTAATTCCAGAACTTCATCATCGAGGTTCAGCTGCTGGAGTGCATCTGCTCCCGGCTGAACATCCCCCGGAAATACAAAAATGCCTTCTGCATATTCTTTAGGAACAAGCTTGCCTTCAATTCCAAGCTCCTGCAGGGAACAAATCATCCCGTTCGATTCTTCACCGCGAAGCTTCGCCTTTTTAATCTTAAAATTACCCGGCAAAACTGCACCGACTGTAGCGACCGCTACTTTTTGGCCTTTATCAACATTTGGAGCTCCGCAAATGATTTGAACAGGTTCATCCTGGCCGATATCCACTAAGCATTTATTTAATTTATCTGCATTCGGATGCTGCTCTCTTTCAAGGACGTGTCCAACGACAACCCCACTGATTCCTTGATTCAGTACCTCGACACCCTCAACCTCAATTCCGCTGCGGGTAATTTTTTCCGCGAGTTCCTCTGCAGTAATCCCGCTTAAGTCCACGTAGTCCTTAAGCCATTTATAGGAAACGAACATGTATATCCCTCCTGTTACGCTCTTTTGAATTGTTTAAGAAAACGAAGATCATTTGTATAAAAATGGCGGATATCATCGATGCCGTACTTCAGCATCGCAATGCGCTCTGGCCCCATGCCGAAAGCAAACCCCTGATATTTTTTTGAATCGAATCCTGCCATTTCAAGCACGTTCGGGTGAACCATTCCTGCTCCAAGAATCTCAATCCAGCCAGTTTTTTTGCAGACGCTGCATCCTTTTCCTCCGCAATTAAAACAGGAGACATCCACTTCTACTGAAGGCTCTGTAAACGGGAAGAAGCTTGGACGGAGACGAATTTCGCGGTCATCGCCGAACATCTTTTTCGCAAATACTTCAAGCGTTCCTTTCAAATCGCTCATGCTGACCTTTTCATCAATGACAAGACCTTCGATTTGAGTGAACTGATGGGAGTGTGTCGCATCATCATCGTCACGGCGGTAAACTTTACCCGGACAAATAATTTTCACAGGACCTTTTCCCGCATACTTCTTCATCGTTCTTGCCTGAACAGGAGAAGTGTGGGTACGAAGCAAAATTTCATCTGTAATGTAAAAAGAATCCTGCATATCGCGCGCCGGATGACCTTTTGGGAGGTTCAAGGCTTCAAAGTTGAAGTAATCAATTTCCACTTCAGGTCCTTCCTCAATGGAGTAGCCCATTCCAAGAAACAGATCTTCTATTTCTTCTACAACTGCTGTGATCGGATGACGGTTGCCTGTTTTGACCGGACGTCCTGGAAGAGTGACGTCAATTGTTTCGGCAGCAAGCTTCTTCTCTACCTCCGCTTTTTCCAGACGGTCTTGCTTTTCGGTAATCTTTGTGGCAATAGCTTCGCGGACTTCATTCGCCAGCGCTCCCATTTTCGGGCGTTCTTCAGCAGAAAGCTTTCCCATCCCTCTTAACGCTTCTGTAATCGGCCCTTTTTTCCCGAGGTAGGCAACACGGATGTCGTTTAAGCTTTTCAAACCATCTGCCTCTTCAATCTTTTGAAGTGCTTCTTGCTGCAATTGTTTTAATTGCTCCTGCATGGAAATCCTCCTTTTATACGGCTGTTTGGAAAATAAAAAAACCCCGCCCCTGGTAAAGGGGCGAGGTTTGAATTCGCGGTACCACCCTTGTTCAAGACTTTTGCGGATCGCAAAAAAGTCTGTCGCTTTGGAACGGATAACGGTTATTAACCGGGGCACCTTTACGTATGTACACGGTCCTGGTGCCGGCTACGGAGGTGAATTCATTTGCGGCAGCCAAAAAAATGCTTCCAGTCTAAGGCATTTTCTCCCTTATTGGCTGATCCATGCAAACTACTGCTCTCCATCAACGCCGATTCTACTATTTTATTTTACAACCTGAATAGCTTTATTATAGTGAAAACAAGTCTGATTCGCAACCTTATCCGCGTAAATGGTACAGAAGAATACCGGCTGCAATGGCGACATTTAAAGATTCTGCATGGCCATGAATCGGAATGTACAGATTTTGATCGGTCCCGGCAAGATGTTCAGCGGATACCCCTTTCCCTTCATTTCCGAGCATTAACGCAAAAGCGGGCTGAGATTCCACTTCTTTAAAAGGCAATGCATTCTCTAATGCTGTACCGTAAACAGGAATGGATTGGCTTTTAAGGGTTTCTATCCAGTCACGAATATTGCCTCTTACAACAGGGATGTGAAAAATAGATCCCTGACTTGAGCGAAGGGTTTTTGCATTGTAGGCATCAACCGTGCCTTCTCCGAGGATTATCCCGTCCATTCCTGCCGCATCTGCTGTACGGATAATCGTCCCAAGATTTCCGGGGTCTTGTACGGCATCAAGAAGCAGTACTCTTTTCCACTGCTGTTCATCCTTATATTCATGATGTCGGTACACGGCAAATACTCCTTGAGACGTCTCGGTTTCAGCCAGCGCTTTTAGGATAGCCTCCGTTACTAAATACAGGTCCACTCCATTTAAATTCCAGTTTTTTGGAATATTCGTGTTTTCACCTAAAATGATTTCAGATATCTGCTGCTTATTCTTTAAAGCCTCTTCCACAAGATGATAGCCTTCCACGAGAAAGGTCCCGCTCTTCTCGCGTTCTTTTCTTGTATGTAATTTACGCCATTGTTTCACTTTAGGGTTTTGGGCGGATTCAATTCTTTTCAAGGTTCAAACTCCTTTATCCAATGCTCCCTCCATTATATCCTTTCTTCTGTACATAATAAAATTGAAATTAGCAGATGCTACGGTCAGATGTTATTTAATAAGGAGGAATTAGCGATGAACTTAAATTTGCGCAATGCCGTACTGCATAATGTAACAGGCAATTCCCAGGATGAACTTGAGCATACAATTGTCGATGCCATCCAAAGCGGAGAAGAAAAAATGCTACCGGGACTGGGCGTTTTGTTCGAAGTGATCTGGCAGCATGCCGATAACACGGAAAAACAGGAAATGCTTGAAACACTTGAAAATGGCTTAAAGAAGTAAGAAAGTGGCGTCCAGATATTCAGTTTTAGTCAGTTTTCTAAGCACTTTTCGCATTTTAAAGGCAGATTGGTTTTGGCCAATTTCCGCTGCAGGATGCTGAAGCGGGGCGGACGGTGAGCCTCCGCGGCGCAAGCGCCTGTGGGGTCTCACCTGTCCCGCTGCTCCCGCAGGAGTCGCGCACCTTCCGCTCCAATCAGCCTATACAATAATTGTTCAAAAATACTATGTAAAAACCAAAACCCCCTGGATGCTTACACAAAGCGTTCAGGGGGTTTTGATTAATCATTTCCTCATTGCAGGGCTTATTAGACAGCCCTTTTCATTGCTTCCATATTAATCAAACGTAATGGAATCAACCGTGCTTCGGTCAAGACGCTTAATAACTTCCACAAGCAATTTCACCGTGTTTTCGTAATCGTCACGGTGAAGCATGGCAGCATGGGAGTGAATGTAGCGGGTTGCAATGGTAATGGATAAAGCAGGTACACCATTCGCTGTCACGTGGATTGCTCCTGAGTCCGTTCCGCCGCCTGCAAGAGAATCATATTGATAAGGGATTCCGCATTCATCAGCAGTGTCTGTTACCAATTCACGAAGGCCTTTGTGGGAAACCATGGATGCATCATAAAGAATGATTTGAGGCCCATCTCCCATTTTGCCTAGCGCTTCTTTCTCTGTAACACCGGGAGTATCACCCGCAATTCCGACATCAAGCGCAAATGCGATATCCGGTTTAATAAGCTGAGCCGATGTTTTGGCGCCGCGAAGTCCTACTTCTTCCTGCACAGTTCCTACACCGTATACGATATTCGGATGCTGCACTTCTTTCAGCTGCTTCAGGACATCAATGGCGATTGCGCATCCAATGCGGTTGTCCCAAGCCTTTGCAAGAAGCATCTTTTCATTTTTCATTACCGTAAATTCAAAATAAGGAACAATCTGGTCTCCTGGACGGATTCCAAATTCCACTGCTTCTTCTTTGCTTGAAGCACCGATATCCACAAACATATCTTTAATATCAACCGGTTTCTTGCGTACTTCTGGAGGCAGAATATGAGGCGGTTTTGAACCGATAATTCCCGTCACATCTCCTTTTCGCGTTATGATGGTAACACGCTGTGCAAGCATAACCTGTCCCCACCATCCGCCTACCGGCTGAAAGCGCAGAAATCCTTTATCATCAATGCTCGTTACCATAAATCCAACTTCATCCAAATGTCCGGCAAGCATAATTTTCGGACCATTTTCATCTCCGGTCTTCTTTGCGATTAAACTTCCGAGACCGTCTGTTACCACTTCATCAGCATATGGAGCTATGTATTTCTTCATGACTTCCCGCGGTTCGCGTTCATTTCCGGGAATACCTCTTGCGTCCGTTAAGTCTTTCAGCATTTGCAAAGCTTCATCCAATTGCGCCATTGTACTGCCCCCTTTAAATAATCGTTCATCCCTATTATACTCAAAAAATGGACATTACAGCAAAAAATCCCTAATACCCTTTTTGCTGCCTTTCATGATTGATTTCATTTTTAAGAAGGTACGCTTTCTCTACATCCTCTGCCGTAAATCCAAGCATTTCGCCAAGATATAAATATTCCCCAAACACTGTCAAATAGGAATTCAGGCTTGGCTGTTTGTCAAATAAAGATATGGAGTCATATACCATCAGAAATTGATGAGTAAGCGTGACGTCCCTGCTGCCGGATTTAAGATCCAGGACCGTTTGTTTTTCATACTGATATTCAATTCCAAGTGAGAGAATGAAATGAATGCCATCTACATACTCCTCAAGAATCACCTGCTTATCTGAAGGAGCTTTTGTGCTCCAAAATTTAAAACAGCGTGTTTCATTCGCCAGTTCGCCAAGCTCCACCAGCAGGGCGAGGGTTTTCCGCTGAGCAAGGTTTTCATGTTCCAGAGAATGCTGATGCCTGATTTTCGCGTCAAGCTCCCTTTGCATCTCAAAAAGTACCGATACGTTCATGATGAAATCTCCTCTCTTAAATTAAAATTTTCATCTTTTTGAAACCTTTTTAGCTTGTTATACGTATGTAAGAAAAAATAGCTGGAGGCCTGAACATGTTTGTTTTGCTCATACGCCTTTTCCTAATTGGGCTTATTTTCTTTCTCCTCTACCGCGGGGTAAAATTTATCCTCAATCCGAAACGCAAGCTTGAGCTGGCCCGGGAAAGAAAGGAACTATACTTCCTCGATGATCAGGAAAACGTCAGGAAAAACTTTCTCATCACCTACAAAGGAGCGCTTTTTGAAGGAGAAAAATACCTCGGTACTACAGACCAGTCGTTTGAAGTCATCTCGATTTTTATCTGGAGCAGTACGGTTTCAAAGCTTCAGGGCCTCAGCCTTGAAGATTTCCGCTATCTGGAAAGCCTGGTCAAAGAACGCTATCCTTATGCTAAAATTGACTGGAAAAGCCCGATTCATGAGTTTCTTGACGAAAAACCGTCCGTTTAATACAGCACCCCAGCTAAATAAATAGCGAGAACTGCATGACCTGCCGCGAGCAATGGCATCCCGTACTTAAATCCGGGATGCTTTGTTTTATGTCTTACCTTATACATACCCAATAAGGAACCCCAGGCTCCTCCTGCGAAAGACACAAGCCAAAGAGTCCGTTCGCTGATTCTCCACTGCCCTCTTTCAGCTTTCCGTTTATCAGCAGCCATAATCATATAACCGGCAGCCGTTAGCCCTGCGTAAAATATCACCAATGCTCCTATCATTCTTTTCAGCTCCTGTCGTACAAAAAAGAGGCCGATCCCTCACACGGAAGATGTACGGCAATCCCCTATCTAAAAGATATCGGAGATGCAGCAATCTGTCACGCTGTAAAGGAACCAGCCTCTTTAATTTTAAACTTACTTGTCTAATTTAGCTTTAGCAGCATCAGCAAGCTGAGCGAATGCTTTTGCATCTGCAACAGCAAGATCAGCAAGCATTTTGCGGTTCACTTCGATACCAGCAAGCTTCAATCCGTGCATTAGACGGCTGTAAGAAAGACCGTTGATGCGAGCAGCTGCGTTGATACGAGTGATCCAAAGTTTGCGGAAGTCACGTTTTTTCTGGCGACGATCGCGGAAAGCGTAGTTGTAAGATTTCATTACTTGCTGGTTCGCTACCTTGTAAAGCGTGTGTTTGGAACCGTAATAACCTTTTGCTAATTTAATGACCTTTTTACGACGTTTGCGTGTTACTGTACCGCCTTTTACTCTTGGCATGTCATTTACCTCCTAGTTTTGTTTCCGATCTATTTTGAAATTATTTAATGTTATCAAGCATGTGGCGAATACGTTTGAAATCGCCTTTGCTAACCAATGAACCTTTGCGAAGCTTACGTTTCGCTTTAGTGGATTTGTTAGCGAACAAGTGACTTGTGTAAGCGTGTGAACGTTTAAGTTTACCAGATCCAGTCTTTTTGAAACGTTTAGCAGAGCCGCGATGAGTTTTCATTTTAGGCATAGGGGTTTCCTCCTCGTGTGATTACTTTTCGAATTTCGGTGCTAATACCAAGAACATGCTGCGTCCATCCATCCTAGGTGAAGACTCGATAGTTGCCACGTCAGCACAAGCTTCAGAGAAACGATCCAGAACGCGCTGGCCGATTTCTTTATGAGTAATAGCACGTCCTTTAAAGCGGATTGAAGCTTTAACTTTATCGCCTTTTTCAAGGAACTTGCGTGCATTTTTAAGTTTTGTATTAAAATCATGCTCGTCAATAGTCGGGCTGAAGCGAACTTCTTTAATACTGATGATTTTTTGGTTTTTGCGTGCTTCTTTATCTTTCTTCTGCTGCTCGAAGCGGAATTTACCGTAATCCATGATCCGGCATACAGGCGGTTTAGCTCCTGCAGCAACCATTACTAGATCCAGGTTTGCGCGTGTTGCAATTTCAAGCGCTTCCTGACGTGATTTAATTCCAAGCTGGTCACCATTTTGTCCGATTAGACGCACTTCACGAGCACGAATGCCATCGTTTACCAACATGTCTTTGCTAATAGTTAGCCACCTCCATGGTTTATTACTGAATAGTGTTTGGCTACAGCAAAAGTTCAGCTGTCAACCATCCTGAGCGTTTCTTTGCGATTTTTAAGCATATAAAAAGTGCGGGCGCATGACACACCCACACTACGAATTCAAATAACCAAGTTTTGATCTCGTCATACCTGCTAACTGCAAATTGCGTCAATCAGGTGAGAAGCGGGTGCTTCTGCTTTTTCATCAAACAACTATTCAATTAACCTAAAACATCATACCATCTGTGTTATAGGAAGTCAAGCGGCATTACTGAATCACTGTTTTTGATTGTAGCAGACGTGTCCAGTGTTTGCAATAGATTTTTTTCACTGCCTGTTTCAACAATAAGAAAAAAGGATGGTCCGCTCCAGTATACTTGGCTTTCCCCGGACAGCGCAGACATTGAAGCCCAAAGAAAGCGCCTGAGCAATCCGCTTAAATGATCCCGTACGATTACCTGTTGACTTCTTTAGAAATCATTTCAGCAAACTGTGCATAAGGGATCGTTTCTGATTTCTGCTCTCCGTATTTACGGACATTCACTGCGTCTTCTGCTGCTTCATTGTCTCCAAGGACAAGCATGTAAGGAATCTTTTGAATTTGTGCTTCACGGATTTTATAGCCCATTTTTTCATCGCGTGTATCAAGTTCTGTGCGAAGACCCAGTGCCTGCAGCTGCTCCTGTACCTTTTTCGCATAATCTAAATGCACAGTCGGTGATACAGGGAGAATTTGCACTTGAACAGGTGCAAGCCAAGTCGGGAAGGCACCTTTGTATTCTTCAATTAGGAAGGCAACAAAACGTTCCATTGTGGATACGACTCCGCGGTGGATCACAACCGGGCGGTGCTGCTTGCCGTCTTCCCCTACATAGTTCAGGTCAAACCGTTCAGGCAGGAGGAAGTCAAGCTGGACAGTTGAGAGAGTCTCATCCTTGCCAAGAGCCGTTCTTACCTGCACATCGAGCTTCGGACCGTAGAAGGCCGCTTCTCCTTCTGCTTCAAAGTAATCATGTCCAAGATCATCCATCGCTTCTTTAAGCATGCTTTGCGCTTTTTCCCACATCGCATCGTCATCAAAGTACTTCTCTTTATCCTCCGGATCTCTGTAAGAAAGACGGAAAGAATAATTTTCAAGACCGAAATCTTTATAGACTTCTTCCACAAGACGGACAACACGGATGAACTCTTCCTTGATCTGGTCAGGACGAACGAAGATATGAGCATCGTTCAATGTCATTCCTCTAACACGCTGAAGGCCTGACAGAGCTCCAGACATTTCATAGCGGTGCATCGTTCCAAGCTCTGCAATCCGGATCGGAAGTTCACGGTAGCTGTGAATATCATGCTTATAAATCATCATGTGATGCGGGCAGTTCATCGGACGAAGAACCAGATCCTCATTATCCATGCTCATCACAGGGAACATATCGTCCTGATAGTGATCCCAGTGACCGGAAGTTTTATATAAATCTACGCTTCCCATTACTGGTGTGTAAACGTGATCGTAGCCTAAGCGGACTTCTTTATCGACAATATAGCGTTCAATAATCCGGCGGATTGTTGCTCCTTTTGGAAGCCACATCGGCAGACCCTGGCCGACTTTTTGAGAATTTGTAAACAAGCTCAATTCCTTGCCAAGTTTACGGTGATCGCGCTCTTTCGCTTCCTCAAGAATTCGCATGTGTTCTTCCAGATCTGCTTTCTTGAAGAAGGCTGTTCCATAGATGCGCTGCAGCATTTTATTGTTGCTGTCGCCTCTCCAGTAAGCTCCCGCTACGCTCAAAAGCTTAAATTCCTTAAGTTTTCCAGTGGAAGGCACATGGACACCGCGGCATAGGTCAAAAAATTCACCCTGCTCATAAATGGTCACTGTTTCATCCGCCGGAATCGCTTCAAGCAGCTCAAGCTTCAGTTCATCGCCGATTTCTTCAAAACGTTTTTGCGCTTCGTTTCTTGAAACCTCTTTACGGACAATCTCAATATTTTCATTAATGATTTTTTGCATTTCTTTTTCAATTTTAGGAAGATCTTCTGAAGAAATGGACTCTTCCATGTCGATATCATAGTAAAATCCGTTTTCAATAACCGGACCTACGCCAAGCTTCACTTCTCCATATAGTCTCTTGATTGCTTGAGCAAGCAAGTGGGCCGAGCTGTGGCGCAGAATTTCAAGTGCATCAGGAGAGTCCTGAGTGACGATTTCAATCGTCCCGTTCTCCTGAATAGGTGTACGCAGATCAATAAGAGCACCGTCAAGCTTTCCTGCTAAAGACTTCTTTTTAAGACCCGGGCTGATGGATGCCGCTATGTCTTCGGTTGTCGTACCTTTCACAAACTCCTTCACTGCTCCGTCTGGAAATGTAATGTGTATTGCTTCAGACATCCTGATCACTCCTTTTGTTTTTGGAAAAATAAAAAACCCGCCCCTGTAAAAGGGACGAGTTATGTATACAGAATTATACAAAGCTTCATCGTGGTTCCACCCTAGTTCCCGGCAAGATTTAAATAAACCTTTGCTCGGCTCTAACATCTGTAACGGGAAAGCCCGTCAGTCATTAGTGAGGACGCACCTGTTCACGACTGAAGTTCAGAGGGGGTAAGGTGTGCCTTGCCGGTTAAAAAGGTTTCAGCCAGTGCCTTTTCTCTCTGAAAACCATTCACGCATCCTCATATCCTCATCGAAACTGATTGTGGTTGAATTTGATTCGATTATAGACTTTTTCTGTAAAGAAATCAAGAAGCTTTAAGGGATTTTTTTTGATTTCAAATAAAACAAAACTTCCGGATGCAGGATGACCCGTTCCTGAAATACATTTTGAATCGTCTGCACCATCCCGTGATCCGGTTCATCTGTATAAAGAAAAATTCTTTCCGGTGCAATGCTTACAAGCGGTGCAAGCAGAGCTGTGTCAATATACAGCGGATGATGGAAAAGCAGGTTTTTGTCTGTCATCCTCCGCAGCTCTGAATCCGTTAATTCCCTGTAATCCTCCGTAAACAGCAGAAAATGCCTGCGATGGAACACATGGATTTCCGGCAAGGCCGAAAGCTTTTGGAGCAAGTAATCCCTTAGCACCTGGATAAAGTTCTGATACTCCTGTTCAAGCTTATATTCTTCAATGGCGGCCTCTGCATATTTAGTGAGCCGCTTTAAATAATGATGAAGCCGGAAATGGACGAACGATTCAAAGGAGAAGCTGAGTTCAGGTTTAATAAACTGGGTGAGAGCCTCTTCAATGCAGGCCTTTTTATCCGAAAACTTCTGAAGGTTTGGGATTTCTGTCCGTTCCCCTTCCATAATGGAATGGGCAATGCTGAGGATCTGCTGCTGTTCATCTTCATCTGTGAAATAAAATTGGTTTTGAATGATGGAAATGATAAAGGAATTTTCTACTTTTTCCGCAATGTATTCCGCAAGTGCAGGAACGAGAAAGGTTTGAAACCCTTGTCCCTTATGATCCTGCTCGGCTTCCACATATCCCGGCTTTCCATGCCGGACGGACACCCCGGCTTTATCCGGCCTGCTGTGCAGCCACAAATATAGTGAATGTGCATCTTTTTCGGATTCAAAGAAAATCTCAAGCAAAGTTTGTCCCCCCCATAGCGAACATCTGCTTTATGTATATGGAGTGCGGATGATGTTTAGAAGGGGTTTTTCCAAATTTGCATGGAATTAGAGTACAAAAAAACTGCCCGGTATGGACAGTTTTTACTGGCGGCGGTTCGCACCTTCAAGCTTAACGGGTGTGGCCAGGTATTTCATTCTTTCGATAATACGGGCTGCTTTGACTTTCTCCTCTTCTCCTCTTTGGGTATAAGAGAGATGATGTTCAAGCTCCTTCAAATCAAAATTTGAAGTAAAAAAGGTTGGGAGGTTTTCCGTCATTCGGTATTGCAAAAGCACGCCAAGAATTTCATCTCTTGTCCAGCTGGACATGGACTCGGCTCCAATATCATCAAGCATCAGCACTTTTACCTTTTTTACGGCATCCATTTTTTCATCCAGCGTGGAATCCTGAATGGAGTTTTTCAACTCTCTCATAAATTCCGGCAAATACACGAGCATGGAGGGAATGTTTTTATGGGCAAGTTCATTTGCGATCGCACCCATAATATACGTCTTCCCTACTCCGAAGGCACCATGAAGGTAAATGCCTTTTTGTCTTTTCTTTTGATCAGCAGCTTCCATAAATTCTTTAATCAGCCCAAAAACTTTAACACGGCTATGATCGTCAAATTCAATATCCTGAAACTGGGCTGCGAGAACATCCTTAGGAATATATAAGCTCTTAATCAAAGACTCATGTTTTTTTCTTTGGTCGGAAACAACCTTTGTTGGACATTGATCATATTGGAGATCGATGGTTTTCCCTTGCAGAACCAGCTCGGGGTGATAGCCCTGCAAGAGGTTTTTGCATTCGCCGAGGCTCGGGCAATCTCTGCACTCAATGCTTTGCTGGGTGTATTCATAAAGTTTATTTAAGCTTATCTCAATAACTGCCTCATCAATTTTGCTGCTGTTTGCAGAAATGAATGCCTGTATATCAGGATTAGCCAAAACCTCCTCTTTTAAGGAGCTCAGCCTTTTTTTAAAGTCAGGCCTGTTTGTAACGTTTTTCATCGATTTTCCAATCGGCTCCATTCATGTTCACCTCTTATCCGGATTCAGGATTCTGATTTTGACGGATTTTTATAATTTTTAATCCATTCTGCCATTTTCTGCTTTTCCTCTTCGAGAGCTGCCTGCTGACCGGCATCAGGATTAACTGAAACTTCTTGATCCGGCTTCTGCTCATTTTCCTGATCTTTCAGCCAATCCGGAAGCATTTCACTTCTGACCGGCTTCCTCCTGGATGAAGATGCAGGTTTATTTTTGCCTCCAGCCCATTCCAGGTATTTCTTATGCTCTTTCTTGGCAAGCTGCATGGCGCCTTCCACTGTCGAAACCTTTTTCCTGGCCCAATGACCGGCTATTGTCTGAACGAACCCCTTCGACAGTTTCATATCGGCACGCAGCATTACATAGTAAATGAGCACATTTGCAACACCCGGCATTAGCTTTTGCCCAATCATAACTTCTTCAATAATCTGCATATCCGCAAGCGTCGGTTCCGCTCCTTCATACAGATCCTTCATAAATTGATAAGGGGATATCGTTTCAAGCTGGCGGATAATCATCTGTTCCTTCGTCAGCTCTTTGTTTTCAAGGACGGTCCGCTGCATAACCGGCTGAATTTTATTGATCTCAACGAGTTTCGGCGTTTTTTTGCCATATTGAAAATCGTACCACTCTCTGGCACTCTTGCGAAGCCATTCCCTGTCAATGGATTCATCCGGCTGAAGCGAATCCATGAGCAGGTTTTTCATATTGATCGGATCAATTCCATACACGTAGGACAGCTTCACAATGGTTTCCTTGACAGGCTCCGTAATTGATTTTTTAGAGATAACCGATTCTGACAGCCCTTCAAACAGCAAATCAAAGTCAAACACGGATGGTGAGAGGTTCGGCTCATTCCCGTCTGTTTCTCCGATGTATTCTCTTTCATCGCCGGGTCCTTCATCGCCTTGCGTCATCGTCATCTCGCTCGGCTGAAGGGACTGAAATACCTCATCAAACGATCGGGTCACATTTTCAGCAGTACCGCGTTCTTCATCCGTGAAGTATTGTTTAAGCTGCATATAGGTTGTATGTCCAACCCGATTATATAAATAAATATTCAGCATTCCATCGTTAAAAAATGCATCCGGTTTAAGAGGAGGCTGAATCTCATAGATGAACATGCGGCTGCCGTCCATTTCTTGAAAATAGGAAGTCAGCAAGCCAATTCCTTCAAGCTTAATCCGTTCAGAATAAAAGCTTTTTAAATTCATTTGAGTCAATGTCATCAAGCGGTGGTGGGGATGTTCCTTTCCCCATACCCGGTCCTGTTCAAGCTCTGCCCACAAGGTCATATATAAACCAAGAGCAGCCGTACCGAGAAGCGGCTGATAAAGCATAGTTACAAGCTTCCGGTCGTATTCCTGGAGGATGCCCTGGCTTCTCGCCCGGTACCTGTCACCCGGAATTAGTTCCTTCCAATGATAATCCTTCACTCCGATTGCCTCCCCATTTATAAGAATAGCGATGGGGAAAAGGAGCCGGAAGTATCAATGATCCGTACTCCTAATTGCTTTCCCTCTTAATCAATTCCTTTAACTCATCTATAAAAACATTAATATCCTTGAATTGTCTGTATACAGAAGCGAAGCGGACATAAGCGACTTCATCCACCTGTGCAAGGCGATCCATGACCATTTCTCCAACACTATCGCTTTTCACTTCTGAAACGCCATTGTTTCTTAATTCTTTTTCAATATCCTGGACGATTTCCTCAAGCTTTGTCAGGGGAACAGGTCTCTTTTCACATGCTTTAATCAGACCGCGCAGCATTTTTTCTCTGCTGAATTCTTCGCGCGTCCCTTCCTTTTTTACCACAATCAGCGGGATCTCTTCCACTTTTTCAAATGTGGTAAACCGGTATTGGCATTCTTCGCACTCTCGTCTCCTCCGGATGGCTTTGCCTTCTTCAACCGGTCGGGAATCAAGCACCCGTGTACCCTGATTATGACAAGTAGGACACTTCATGTTTTATTAACAGCTCCAATCCATGCATGGTAACCGGGCTATGCCCTATATGATCTATCGTTTCTTTATTTGCCTGAATTCAGTCCGGATCCGACAAATTTTAATTCACTGTCTAATTTCTGCTGAAACTCCAGAATGACCTTTCTGCTATAGCCGAAATCTGTCGGAAGAGCCGTGTCGGATGAAACGGAAAAATCAATGGCCGTCTCAAATGGTCTTACAGAGATGACTGTTGCTACCAAAAGAGCAGATTTAGGTTTTTGAATCTGCACACTGATTTCCCCGCGCTCCTCTGAAACGGATGTAACTTTACAGCCGCCTCTGACAGCTGCTGCAGCCTGTACGGCTTCCATTGCTTTTTTTGCCGTTGCTTTATAGTAGCGGCTTCTCAATTCAGGATCTTGATGCGTCTCAGCTGTTTCGCTATGTGCTGAAAAGAAAGCTTGAACTTTTTTTAATAGACTCAAAGATCTTCTTCTCCTCTGCAACACCCTGAATGGGTGTTATATGTATTTATCTCTATCATACTGTTTTTTCCGGATAATCAAAAGAGGTGTGAATGAATCTTCACACCTCTTTACCCAATGACATTATCAAACTTCAAAATTACTGAGCTTTTGCTTGAGACTGTTTTACTTGAACAGGTCCCATGCCGCGTGGAATTTCGATATTCTCACGTGTTTGTGCACTAAGTGCCTCAGCAATGTAGTCGGCAGCAATATTCGGATTTAAATCTCCGCATGTGTATACGTCAATACTCGCATACCCATGTTCAGGAAAACTGTGAATGGTTAGGTGGGATTCAGAAATAATGACAACCCCGCTCACACCTTGTGGAGCAAATTTATGAAAAGCTACCTCTCTAACTTCTGCACCAGACTTTAAAGCAGCATTAACAAACGTTTTTTCAATATAATCCATGTCGTTCAACTTATCGAAATCACAGCCCCATAGTTCTGAGATTACGTGTCGTCCCATTGTTTCCATAGTCATGGATCCCCCTTATTCATATTTGGCATTGAATGAAATTCTCCGCACATTGGCATGCCATACTACCACGGGGGAAAGTTAGTCCTAAGAGGTCCTAACCCTTTAAGTAGCCACAACACCTTGCTCTCAAGAAGTTCACGAAAAATAGTATACTTCCTTTGAATAGTTTTTGCAACACACTTCACGAAAAAATATTTTCCTGAAATTGAGAACATTTTATACACAATTAGATCCTTTAAGATTTCTAACCCCTTTCGCAGTAACATCGTGCAGCATCTAATGGCAAAACAGCATTTATTTTGCCTATAAAAAAAGCTTAGCGAAAAATCGCCAAGCCTTCAAGAAAGAAGATTATACATTTAATGGCTTTCTTAAACTTACAGCAGCCAGATTCACCAAATCAACAACTCTGCAGGAATAACCCCATTCATTATCATACCAGGCCAGAACCTTTACTTTTTTCCCTTCGATGACAATCGTTGAAAGCCCATCAATAATAGCGGAATGCGGATCTGTATTAAAATCGACTGAAACTAAAGGCTCCGCTGTAAACCGGATAATGCCCTCCATCGAGCCGGAAGCAGCATTTGCAAAAGCTTCGTTGATTTCACTGGCCGTTACTTCGCGTTTTAAATCAACAACAAGGTCGACAAGAGAGACATTAGGTGTCGGAACGCGAAGTGCCATTCCATGAAGCTTCCCTTTCAAGTGGGGAAGGACAAGCGAAAGGGCTTTTGCTGCTCCGGTTGTTGTTGGAATAATGGATTGTGCACACGACCGGGCACGTCTTAAATCTTTGTGCGGATTATCTATATTCTTCTGATCATTTGTATAGGCATGGACTGTCGTCATCAGCCCGTTCTCAATTCCGAATTGTTCGTCCAGAACCTTTACAACCGGGGCAAGGCAGTTAGTTGTGCAGGATGCATTTGAAATAATTTGATGCTCCTCTTTCAGCATATGTTCATTGACACCCATCACAATCGTAACGTCCTCATCTTTACCCGGAGCGGTCAGGACAACCTTCTTTGCACCGGCAGCAATGTGATCCATCGCTTTTTCCTTTGAATTG
Source organism: Metabacillus sp. FJAT-52054 (assembly GCF_037201815.1). Lineage (NCBI taxonomy): Bacteria > Bacillati > Bacillota > Bacilli > Caryophanales > Bacillaceae > Metabacillus > Metabacillus sediminis. The sequence goes on from NZ_CP147407.1 coordinate 2,870,665, forward strand.
AATTTTCCTGTAGCCTCAATTACTATATCAACATCCAGATCCTTCCAAGGGAGCATTTTGGGATCCCGATTATTAAGCAGAAGAATTTTGTGACCGTTTACAATTAAGTGATCACCAGCTGGAATAACGTCTCCATCGAATTTCCCGTGATTTGTATCATATTTAATCAGATGTGCAAGAGTTTCGGCCGGATAGCTTGCATTGATTGCAGCAATACGAAAATCTTCACCCATAATCGCCTTGCGAAATACCATCCTTCCGATTCTTCCAAACCCGTTTATGGCTACATTTACGTTCATATTAAATGACCCCTTCCGCCTTTGTGTTATACTAGAAGTGTTAATTATGTAATTAGTATATCACATTCGAGGTTTTTGGAAAGATGAAAACGACTAATTTTCTATATTTTTCATTGTTTTTATTGGAATAGTCCGGGTTATAAGATGCACAATTGGTTAAAAGGTAAAAGAGGGCTGTCCAGAAAGCATGTTTCTAAGCTGCCTCCTCTGTTCGAGATTCGTTTGGTTTTGGCAGATTTCCAATCCAGTTTGCTTGCTTATCCTTGGCGACTGTGGGATCTCACCTGTTCCGCTGGTCCCGCAGAGTCAAGAATCTTCCGCTCCACTCAGCCTAACCATAATTGTTCTATATACCTATTACAAAAATACAACCCCCGGAATGCTCAATAACAGCGTCCCGAGGGTTGCATTTATAATACCTTTCCTTTCAGCAGGACTATTTAGACAGTCCTTTCTGTTACTCGCTGATCTTCCATTTTCTAAGTATCCCGAGAAGCTGAATTTCCGTCTCTTCCCTTGTTCCATTGTTATCGAGCACTTCATCTGCAAGTGATTTCTTTTCATCGAGCGGCATTTGCGAATCAATCCGCTGCTGAGCTTCTTTCTGGGTATAGCCGTTTCTTTTCATCAAACGCTCCAGCTGAGTTTCGGGGGTCACATAAACTAGAAGACTCTTGTCAGCAAAATGGGTGAGTTTGCTTTCAAAAAGAAGCGGAATGTCCAGAATGACCGCTTTGCTGCCTTGCTGAATAGATTCATCCCGCTGGCGGATCATTTCTTTTCTGACCTCCGGATGAACAATCTCATTTAGCATCTTTCTTTTTTCAGGATCAGCAAAAATTTCACTTCCAAGCTGCGCTCTGTCAATCGCACCATCAGGCTGCAAAACACGATGCCCGAATACTTCAGCAATTTTGCTATAGGCAGGTTTCCCTTGATCGACGGCTTCTTTTGCAATTACATCTGCATCGACAATCGGGAAGCCCAGCTCCTTCAATAGGGAGGAAACGGTGCTTTTACCGCTGGCAATCCCTCCCGTTAAGCCAATTACTAGTGTCATTTAAATCGTCTCCCTTATAGCTTCCAAAATCCAACAAAGATTAAGAGAATCCCGGGAAGACAGCTGAATTTTTCAATCCATGACCATTTTGAGAACAGATGGCCTGATTTGATGCCGGCAAGCAGAAAGACGGAACTCATTACGGCAGCTGTCACACTCATAACATAAGGCGAAAACCCAAGCAATGCAGCCCCGAAGCCGGCACCAAATGCATCCAAAGACAAAGCAGTCCCCAGCAGCAGCGCTTCTATCCCGGCAATATGGCCGGAGCCATCCAAATCAGCTGTTGATGGTCTTTTCAATATGTGGATGACAATTCCCAGCGATTTGATTTCCAGGTTAAAAAGTGTTTTTTCCCGTTCTTCTCTAGTAAGGTCTTTGGAAGGCCTGAAAAATTGGTATAGCACCCATGCTCCGATTCCGATCAAAATGATCCCGCCCATTCTTTTCGTCCATTCCGGATCAATAAATGAGCTGAGCAAATGGCCAAGCAGCATGGCCGCAAGCAAACTAAAAGCAGAGCATAAAGCAATAATGAGCAGTGATTTTATCGGGATTTTCATTTTCTTCAGTCCATAGCTGAATCCGACAGAAAAACTGTCCAGACTTATGGCAAAAGCCATAATAAAAAGTGAAATGGATGTCATATAAGGCACGGGCCCCTTCCGTTCGGTTCTCGTGCATTATATGACATTTGCCCATCAAAAGTGACGTGTTGAAATGAAAGGATTAAGCATCGGCACTGACCCCCGCGTCAAGCGGCTGGCAGTTCGGACAGTAATGAGTGCCTCTCCCGCCGGTCGTTTTCTTCTCAATAGGAGTTCCGCATTGTTTGCACGGCTCCCCTTTTCTTCCATAAACGTAAAGCTTCAGCTGGAACATCCCCATTTTCCCTTGGGAATTGAGATAAGAGCGAATGGTGCTTCCGCCTTGCTCCACCGCTTCATTTAGCGTTGCAATAATTTTGTCCCTTAGAACGTTTATTTCCTCAATTGACAATTCTTTAGCTGGTTTGTCAGGATGAACACCTGCTCTGAACAATGCTTCATCCACATATATATTGCCGAGGCCGGTCACGATGCGCTGATCTAGGAGCACGACTTTGATCATCCGATTTGTCCGTGAAAGCTTTTCAGCTAAATAGTCTCGTGAAAACTCATTCGAAAAGGGTTCAGGACCAAGCTGGGATAAAGGAAGATCCAGCTGCTCTGTTCCTTTTTCAAAAAGATGCATCGTTCCGAATTTCCTTACGTCATCATATCTCAAATGGGTGCCGTCACTGAAGCGGAAAATTACGTGTGTATGCTTTCCTGCCTCTTCCCCATCCTGGTAAAGCCCATACTTCCCTTCCATTCGAAGGTGTGACACCAGGACATAATCATCCAGTGAAAACATAAGAAATTTCCCTCTTCTTCCTATATCCTGAATCGTTTGTCCCTTTAACGCATCCTGAAATTGAAGAACATCATCCGGCCGTTTAATCATCTTCGGCCAGCGAACTTCGATTTCCGCGATGGACTTCCCTATTATTAGTTCAGAAAGGGTTCTTCTGACGGTTTCTACTTCCGGTAGTTCAGGCACATTCACACATCCTTTTGCTACTTTGCATCATACCAGGAATCTCCGTAGGCATAATCCACTTTTAATGGAACATCCAGCTCAACTGCATGCTCCATGACCTGCGGAACTAATTTTTTTAGAATTTCAATCTCTTCAGGAGGCGCTTCAAAAATCAGTTCATCGTGCACCTGGAGAAGGAGATTGGACTGAAGTTCTTGTTCTTCAAGCTCTCTCGCCATATCAATCATCGCTTTTTTAATGATATCGGCTGCACTCCCTTGAATGGGTGTATTCATTGCCGTCCGCTCTGCAAAGCTGCGAAGGTTAAAATTACGGCTTGTGATTTCGGGCAAATAGCGTCTGCGCTGCAGCAGGGTGGAAACGTAGCCTTTTTGCTTTGCATCTCTAACAATGTCATCCATATACTCTTTAACCCCATCAAAGCTTTCTAAATAACGGCTGATAAATTCAGCTGCTTCTTTTCTTGTGATGCCTAAGCTTTGAGAAAGTCCGTAATCACTGATTCCGTATACAATGCCGAAGTTTACGGCTTTTGCCTGCCGCCTCATATTCGAGGTCACTTCGTCCATTTCTACATGGAAAACATCCATGGCAGTCTTCGTATGAACGTCCATGTCATTACGGAACGCTTCCATCAGGTTTTTATCCTGAGCAATATGCGCCAGAACTCTCAGTTCGATCTGGGAGTAATCGGCAGCAAAGATCACCCAGCCTTCTTTTGACGGAACGAATGCCTCACGGATTTTCCGGCCTTCTTCAAGACGGATGGGTATGTTTTGAAGATTCGGGTCTGTCGAGCTAAGACGGCCTGTTTGGGTCAGAGCCTGATTAAACCGTGTATGAACTTTATGGGTGTCCTCATGAACCACTTTTAAAAGTCCTTCGATATAAGTGGATTGAAGCTTGCCAAGCTGCCTGTATAAAAGGATCTGCTCCACAATTTCATGCCGGTCGGCAAGCTTTTCAAGAACGTCCGCTGATGTGGAATAGCCTGTTTTCGTTTTTTTCACAGGGGGCAAGCCCAATTTTTCGAACAAAATGACCCCGAGCTGCTTAGGTGAATTAATATTGAAGGACTCTCCTGCAAGACCATGGATTTTGTTTTCAAGCGCCTGCAGCTGCTGACCCAAGTCCGCACCCATTTCCTTCAGCTTATTTACATCCACTTTTACACCGATCGCTTCCATCTTTCCGAGAATAATCGCAAGCGGCATTTCCAGATCATGATAAAGCTCGTACTGATCATTTTCACGAAGCTCTTTCTCCAGGATTTTGCTGAGTTTGCTGAGCGCTTCACCTTTACGGACAAGATGGTCGGCAAGAATTTCATCCTCCGGAAGTTTTCGCTTTGCTCCTTTGCTGTAAACAGATTCATCCGTTTTTGCTCCGGTAATTCCCTTCATCTTGGCGATTCCAGCTACATCTTCAACTGTTTGAGAGGCATCCAGAATATAAGAAGCCAGAAGCACATCAAAATCCACCCCGGCAAGTTCAATGCCTTTCCACTTCATGGCGACGATCGATCTCTTAGCGTCAAAAACCGTTTTCCTCATGTGCTCATCTTCCGCCCATTTCCTGAAGGGGTCGGAATCCATAGCCAGTCCATAAGGAAGATAAAAACGGCCGTTTTCGTTAATAATGGCAAAACCAGCGATGTCGCTGCGGTGATAATTTTCATTCCATACCTCAACAACGAAAATGGAATCATCCACAAGCATCTCATCTGTTATTTCCTCTGCAGCAGTGAATGGCAAATCTTCAATTTCTTCCGGTTCATCCGTTTCAGAGCCCGTATCGAATTTATCAATCAATGTCTTAAAGCCAAGCTCTCTGAAAACAGGGAGTACTTCCTGCGGATTATATCCGCTGTATAGAATGTCATCGAGAGAAATTGTAATGGGGGTATCGCGGTTTATCGTTGCGAGCTCCTTGCTCATGATTGCATCATCGCGATGAGTTTCCAGACGCTCTTTCAGCTTTCCTTTCAGCTGATCAAGCGACTCAAGTACGTTTTCAACCGTACCGTACTCTTTTAGAAGTTTAATGGCTGTTTTCTCGCCAATTCCCTGTACCCCTGGAATATTATCCGAACTGTCGCCCATTAGACCCTTCATATCGATAATCTGATCAGGTGTCAGGCCGTACTTTTCTTTTACAAATTCAGGAGTATAGGAATCAACCTCTGTAATCCCTTTTTTCGTAATGGAAATCGTTACATGCTCACTTGCGAGCTGGGTCAAGTCCTTGTCCCCTGAAATGATTTTCACGTCAAAGCCATCTTTCTCAGCATGCTTCGAGAGCGTACCGATAATGTCATCAGCCTCATAATTCTCCAGCTGATAGCGGGGAATTTTATAAACATCAAGCAATTCGTGAATAAATGGAAACTGCTCTGAGAGCTCCGGTGGAGTCTTTTGTCTGCCACCCTTATATTCTGAATACGTTTTATGTCTGAAGGTTGTCTTGCCTGCGTCGAACGCCACTAGCATATGAGTAGGCTGCTCTTCCTCTAAAATTCTCATCAAAATCATGGTGAAGCCATAAATGGCATTCGTATGTACACCTTTGTCGTTATTCAGCAGAGGCAATGCGAAAAAAGCCCGGTAAGCAATGCTGTTCCCGTCAATCAGGACTAATTTTTTACTGGCCAACGTTCTTCCTCCTTAAAGCGCAAGCGCTTTGAAATATTTCAACAGCAAAAAAGCCGTCCTATTCTTCCTCATATTCTATCATGAGTTAACAGAGAAAGAAAAATGGCGGCTTTCTATTCAGTTTGTTTGCCCGAGCAGGGTTTGAGCATATGGAGAATCAAATGGAAGGATGATGACGGTTTCTCCGTCAATGGTTTTCTTATAGGACTCCAATGTGCGGTACAGCCCATAAAATCCCGTGTCGGCCGAATAAGCTTTGTTGTAGATTTTTGCTGCTTCCTGTTCCCCCTGTCCTCTGATGACATCTGCATCCGACTCAGCCTTTGCGAGAGTTTCCTTCACTAATTTATCTGCATTGGCAGTTATTCTGTTTTTGTCCGCATCTCCCTTTGAAAGGTATTCCTGCGCAGTTGAATCCCGTTCTGAAATCATTCTCGTATAGACCGACTTTTCATTGGCTTCAGGAAGGTCGGTTCTTTTAATTCTTACGTCCGTTACAACAATTCCATATTGATCCCGTTCAAGTGAGTCATTCACAAGCGCGGTCACTTTATCATTCAAGCTTCCCCTTGAGGATTTTTCATCGTTAATGATCTCATCGTAATTCAGCTGCCCCAATTCGGAACGAATGGAAGAAAAAACGAACTCCGCCATTTTCGCTTCAGCGTTCACCATATTGCGGGCATTGGAAATGAGTTTTTTCGGGTCTTTAATTTTCCAGACGGCATAATTGTCGATAATCATGCGTTTTTTATCCCTTGTATTGATTTCAGCTTCTTTAACGTCGTAGGTCATCTGGTATTTTGGGAGAGAAGAAACACTTTGGACTAAAGGAACTTTTGCATGAAGACCCGGTTTTTCAATAATGTTCACCACTTCTCCGAACTGACGGACCACTTTGTATTCATTTTCCTGCACAATAAAAATGCTGGAGAATAGGACAATTAGAAGCAAAGCACAAAGGATCAGGAACAATCCGAAACGGATATATTTTGAATAGCCGCCGGGAATTTTCTCTTTAAAATTTACGATGTTTTCATTGGCCATCTTTGCTGCCACTCCCTTCTTCTGAAGCTTTCGGTGCGGCTGGCTGAGCTGGATTTTGTGCACCTTTGGAAGGATCGATGAGCGGCAAATATTTCATCGTATTGCCGTCATCCTTCATGATATAAATTTGGGCGTTCGGCAAAACCTGGTCGATCGTCTCAAGAATTAAACGCTTTTGAGTAAGTTCTTTGGCGTTTTTGTATTCAGCGAATAATGCGTTGAATTTAGATGTTTCGCCAATCGCTTTTTGAATACGTGCGGTTTTATCCCCCTGGGCTTTAGAAATGATGGCATCCTTCTCTCCAAGTGCTTCTTCTCTTTTTTGATTTTCATATTTCTTCGCTTCATTGATTTTTGTGTTCATTGTTTCCCTGGCGTCCGTTACATTCGTAAACGATTTTCTGACTTCCTCATTCGGCAAATCCACATCCTGCAGCTTAACCGCCAGAATCGAAATCCCAATATCATATTTAGCCATCAATTCTCCTAAGAGCTCCTGCACTTCCTTTTCAATGTCCGCTTTACCTGAAGTAAGCGCGTCATCTATTTTTGAGCTTCCAATGATGCTTCTTAAAGAGGAAGAGGTGGAATCATAAAGGATTTCTTCCGGTTCTTCTGAAGAGAATAAAAATTTCTTAGGATCAGAGATTTTCCATTGCACCACCATGTCGGCAAGAACGATGTTCTCGTCACCCGTAATCATTTTCGTTTCTGCCGGGAAATCTTTCACATCTCCATCTTTTTCCTCATAGCCAAATTGCAGACTGAATGTCTCTTTGGAAAGCTTCTCAACCTTTTGAATTGGCCATGGCCACTTTACGTGCAAGCCTGATTCCGTAACCGTATCCTGAACCTCTCCAAGTGTCATAATGACCGCCTGATCTGACTCGTCAACCGTAAACCAGGTGGTAAAGACCAGAATAATCGCTATCACGATTACGGCAGCAAATCCTGTCAGTGTATACAATCGTTTGAGTGTCATCCTTATTGCCCCCCGCCATTCTTTGTATACCTTACTTACGTTTATGTGTCTTAGAAGTTTCATATTATGGAAAATTTGAGAAAAAGGTGGGAAGAATGCTTTTTTCAGGGACATAAAAAAATCCACCCGTGAGAACGGTTGGTTTTCTTTGCGGCTGGAAGTCTTTGTTGCTGACCACGCTCTTAAGGGGTTACAGAAGCATTCGCCAGTAACCAACCGGATATATGACGATATAGTCGCGGAAAAATAAGCATGATGGGTATGGAGTAAATCAATCCCTTTACTTGAAAAGAGAGGCTATGTAAAGCATGATGTTTATTTTTAACACAGTTGATTGGAGTGGAAGGCGTGAGACTCCTGCGGGAGCAGCGGGTCAGGTGAGACCCCGCAGGCGCAAAGCGGCGAGGAGGCTCACCGCCCGCCCCGCGGAAAGCGAACGCCTGCAACGGAAATCAACAGACAAGTTTAAAAGTGCTGAAAAAAAAGGGACGAAAGCAGATTTGCTTTCGTCCTAAAGATTGGCTCCTTGGATGAAGGGGTTTTCATCTATTATATTATCAGGGATATGTTAAGTAAGAATAAATACCTTGTAAAGGTATTGTAAACTATTCCGTAATTTTCCGTTTGTTAAATTTAACGGTAAAGGTAGTCCCTTCCCCGACTTTGCTGCTGACACTGATTTGTCCTCTATGTGCTTCCACAAGATGCTTAACAATCGCAAGTCCTAGACCAGTTCCGCCGGAATTTCTGCTTCTTGCCTTATCCACTCTGTAGAAACGTTCAAAGATCCTCGGAATTTCATCTTCGCTAATCCCGATTCCTGTATCTGAAATCGTCACAATCGCATGGTCTTTCCCGTTCCTTAACGTTATATGAACAGTCCCGCCTTTAGGAGTATACGTTAATGCGTTGTTTATTAGATTAATAAAAATTTGTTTAATCCTGTACATATCGCCAATTGCCGGTATCACCTGCGCTTCGCTGTCAACGGTTAACGAAACTTCCTTCTCTTCAGCTTTACTGGATAGTATGGCCACTATATCATCAAGAATTTCATGCAGATCACAATCATTAAAGGTTAATTTAAACGCCTGCTGCTCAATTTTGGATAAATCGAGCAAATCCTGAATGAGGGTTTGAAGCCGGTCGCTTTCCTTTAAAATAATGGATAGAAAATACTCGAGGGTCTGCTGATCTGACATGGCCCCGTCCAAAAGCGTTTCAGAAAATCCTTTAATGGATGTAATCGGAGTCTTCAGCTCATGAGATACGTTGGCCACAAAGTCCTTACGCATCTGCTCAAGCTTCTTCAGCTCGGAAATATCATGGAATACGAGAACAATTCCTTTCCATTCATCATTGGTTCCGATAATCGGAGCCCCGTAAATTTCAAAATGGCGCCGGTCAATTCCAATTGAGACTTGCAGCTGTTTTCTCACCCTGACTTCCGTCATAAAAATCTCTTCAATAATATCTACAATTTCTTTATGCTCAAATGCGTCATAGTAAAGGCGGTAAAGAAAATTTTCCCCATCAGCATGAAAGGTTTCTTTATATGCCCGGTTTACCAGGTTAATGTAGCCTCTGCCATCGATTAGTATGAGGCCGCTCCCCATATTTTCAATAAGGGTTTCCAAACGGTCCTTTTGCATCTCCTGCGCTCTGGTCATATCCTGAAGGTTTCTCGCCAGTATGTTGATTGACTGGCTGAGCATGCCGGTTTCGTCCATATGGTCTTCATACGTTCTGGCCTTGTAGTTCCCCTTCGCAAGTTCCATAGCCACTTTGGTAGCACTTTCGATCGGCTTCGTATACTGAGAAGTGATTCTAAATCCAAGCAGCAGAATCACAATGAGGGAGAGACCAAGACTCGTCACAAGAAGACCCCAGATTTGCTGATTCACCTGTTTGAGCGATTCAATTGGAGTGCTGAGAATTAAGCAGGCTGTATTCCCGCTGTTATCTTTTATTTCCATCGCATAATAATACAGGCCTTCAGCCTGCCCGTTTAAGCGTTTGCCATCCTTGCTCTCTTTCAGATCGTTAAAGGCTTTCTTCGCTATTTGCTCATCATTGGGGTGGCGGCTCCCTGCATCATATACGACCCGGCCTTCTTTGTTTATAACGGAAATATGCGCTTGAGCAGCCTTGCTTGCCTGCTGCAAAAGAGAAGCTGTTTTTTCTGATTCCAGTCCTGCTTCAGAAATAAGCAATTCCGTCAGCTTTGCTTCCTTCTCAATCCGTTCTTTAAACGTATCGACATAGTAGCTATTAAAAATTTGTCCAAGAAGCAATCCCAGCCCTACTAAAACGGCAATGATTAAGGTAATGAGCGCAAATAGCAGGCGGGAGCGGAATTTATTCATCCGACTTTGGCTCCTCAAGCTTGTAGCCAAGTCCGCGAATTGTTTTTATATAAAGAGGCTTCTTCGTATTACGTTCGATTTTTTCCCTTAAATGACTAATATGTACATCCACAATACGGGTATCTCCTGCAAAATCGTAGTTCCACACAGCGCTGAGGAGCTGATCCCTTGTTAGCACTCTTCCTTTATGGCGCGCAAGGTATACGAGAAGTTCAAATTCTTTAGGTGTAAGCTCCAAACGCTCCTGGCTGTAGTAGGCTTCATAATGCTCGGGCAGAATCCGCAAATCGCCGATGACGATTTTTTCAGATGTTTCCATTTCTTCCTTCGTATCGGTTTCCGTTAAAAATTGTGTGCGTCTTAAAATGGCTTTAATTCTTGCAACAACTTCCCTTGGACTGAACGGCTTGGTCATGTAATCGTCTGCTCCAAGCTCGAGGCCCAGCACCTTATCGAACTCATCATCCTTTGCCGTCAGCATCAAAATCGGCACCATTACCTTTTGCTGGCGAAGCTGTTTGCACACTTCAATTCCGTCCATCTTTGGAAGCATTAAGTCAAGAACCATTAAATCAGGAGATTCAGTCAGCCCTTTGTGGAGTGCTTCACTGCCATCCATAGCTGTTACTACTTCATATCCTGATTGCTCGAGATTATATTGAAGTAAAGTTAAAATGGAATGTTCATCATCCACTACTAGTATCTTCTTACTCATAAAGGCCTCCAAGTCGTATTTTCCTAAATGGCACTTTGCCATTACTTCTATTATAGTCAAAGAAGCGGCTCCTACAAAAGGGGAAGATGGCAACTTCCAAAGATATTTAGGACAATTTCATTGAAAATAAGATAAAAAAACCTAAAAACGGGCTGATTCAATTGAATCAGCCCGTTCTCATTGGATAAACCTGTTAAAAATTTTCGAATGCCTGTCCATCTTGGGTTTCTGAATAGATAGGGGGAATGACCTCAAGAATTCCGCTCGCTGCTAATTTCTCCGCATCATTAAATGCCTCTACAGAAATTCGGATTCGTCCCTGCTCTGCATCTACGTCTTTCACTTCAAAAAAGAATTGAATCACCTCGTAATGATATACAGGCAAATGAAAATCCAAATGCTGTTTAGTCACATGGCTCCCGGGACCTGGAAGATACTTAGAAATAGCTGAGGTAATAAATCCGGAAAGCATAATTGTCGGAACAACCGGTTTCTTGAATGGGGTCAGGGATGCATAATCATGCTGGATGTAAAGCGGATTGGCATCATTCGTAAGCCCCAGGTACAAAAGCAAATCTTTATCCTCCATTTTTTCGGTCAGGGTCAGCTTCTCCCCTGTATTTATCTCTTCAATCGGCCGCCCGATTTTTCGTTTTTTTCCTAAAACCATCTATATCGCACCCCCTAAAAGTAATCGCTTACATTAAAATGGTAGCCTTGCCCGCTGATATTTCCTTTAATAGATCAGCGGAAACAAACCCATATGAAAAGAAATTGGAGTTTCCTCCAATTTCCGTGTCGTTCTATTCGTTATTAGCAAGAACCTTCATAACATTTTTTACTGATTCAGCCGATTTGCTGAGTGCCGCTTTTTCATCGTCTGTCAGTTCAAGCTCGATAATCTGCTCTAACCCATTTTTGCCAAGCACTGCCGGAACTCCAAGATAAATCCCATCGTACCCGTATTCTCCTTCAAGATAAGCAATAGCCGGAATGACACGGCGCTGGTCTTTTACAATTGCTTCCGTCATTTCAACCAGGGAAGCAGCCGGAGCATAATAAGCACTGCCGTTTCCTAGAAGGTTCACAATTTCTCCGCCGCCTTTGCGTGTTCTTTCCACTATGGCATCCAAACGTTCTTTAGGAATCAGTGTTTCCAATGGAATTCCGCCAGCATAGGAATATCTTACAAGAGGGACCATGTCATCTCCATGGCCGCCAAGAACGAATCCTGTTACATCCTTAACAGAAAGGTTCAGCTCTTGTGCTACGAATGTACGGAACCTTGCTGTATCAAGAACACCGGACTGGCCGATTACGCGGTGCTTAGGAAAACCGGATTCAGTGAAGACAGCGTATGTCATGGCATCGACTGGATTTGTCAAAACGATAATTGTACAGTCCGGAGAGTAGTTTGCAATTTCCTTTGTAACACTTCTCATGATTTTTTCGTTGGTTGCCACAAGATCGTCTCTGCTCATTCCAGGTTTTCTGGCAATTCCTGCAGTAATGACAACTACATCGGATCCAGCCGTATCTTCATAGCTCGACGTTCCTGTAATATTTGCATCAAAACCCATAACCGGACCTGCCTCAAGCATATCAAGCGCTTTTCCCTTTGTAGGGTTTTCCATTTGCGGAATATCCACAAGTACAACATCGCCCAATTCTTTTGCTGCAAGAAGGAAAGCAGTAGTTGCTCCTGTAAAGCCGGCCCCGATGACAGAAATTTTTTTGCGTTTGTTCATTTTCTCCATCTCCCATACGATAAAATAATCCGACCGTTAAAAGGTAATGAATGTAAAGCCAGGCAATGCCGGAATCAGCATTGCCTGTAATTTATCAATCTATTAGCCCATGTTTTTAATAAGCTCGTCCCCGAATTGAGAACATTTAACTTCTGTTGCGCCATCCATCAGACGGGCAAAGTCGTAGGTTACAACTTTAGAAGCAATGGTTTTTTCCACAGATTTAATGACTAATTCTGCTGCTTCGTTCCATCCAAGGTGCTCAAGCATAAGTACGCCAGAAAGAAGAACGGATGAAGGGTTTACTTTATCCAGTCCGGCATATTTAGGAGCAGTACCATGTGTAGCTTCGAAAATAGCATGTCCAGTTTCATAGTTAATGTTCGCTCCAGGAGCGATACCGATTCCGCCTACTTGTGCAGCAAGAGCGTCGGAGATATAATCACCATTCAGGTTCATTGTGGCCACAACATCAAACTCGCTTGGACGTGTAAGGATTTGCTGAAGGAAGATGTCGGCAATCGAATCCTTCACAATAATTTTCCCTGCTGCTTCTGCTTCACTTTGTGCATGGTTTGCTGCGTCCTTGCCGTCTTTTTCTACGATTCTGTCATATTCAGCCCATGTGAATACTTTATCGCCGAATTCTTTCTCAGCAAGCTCGTAGCCCCAATTTTTGAACGCGCCTTCTGTGTATTTCATAATGTTTCCTTTGTGTACAAGTGTTACGGATTTGCGTCCCTGATCCAGCGCATATTGAATCGCTGCGCGTACAAGACGGGAAGTTCCTTCCTGAGACACAGGCTTGATTCCAATTCCAGATGTTTCAGGGAAGCGGATTTTGTTTACGCCCATTTCGTTTTGAAGGAAGTCAATCAGCTTTTTCACTTCATCTGAGCCGCTTGCATATTCAATACCGGCATAAATATCCTCTGTATTTTCGCGGAAGATGACCATATCCGTATCTTCAGGTCTTTTAACCGGTGAAGGAACACCAGTGAAATAGCGGACTGGACGAAGGCAAGTGAAAAGGTCCAGTTCCTGGCGAAGTGCTACGTTAAGAGAACGGATTCCTCCTCCGACTGGAGTTGTCAAAGGTCCTTTGATCGCGATCATATACTCGCGGATCGTATCAAGTGTTTCTTCAGGCAGCCAGCTTCCTGTAGCATTGAACGCTTTTTCTCCTGCAAGAACTTCTTTCCAGACGATCTTTTTCTCGCCGCTGTAAGCTTTTTCAACCGCCGCTTCAAGAACGCGGGATGCAGATGCCCAGATATCAGGACCGATTCCGTCTCCTTCAATGTAAGGGATGATTGGCTGATTCGGAACATTTAATACACCGTTAGATACTGTAATTTTTTCACCGTTTGTCATGTTTCTTACCTCCCGTTTATGTATACTGCCCACATTAAAATGGTAAAAGAGGTTAACTTTTCAGTCAACCTCTAACCGAATAATGCTGCTGAATTCTTTCCGCCTGCTTTCAGACTGAAAATTTAAAGCACCATCCTGCGGTTTTCTTCGTATGAATTAAGAACGCTCTTCAATTGGTATATAGCGCTGTTTGTCCGGACCGATATAATCGGCACGCGGGCGGATCAGGCGGTTGTTTTCATATTGCTCAAGAATATGGGCAAGCCATCCTGAAACACGGCTGACCGCAAAGATCGGTGTGAATAAATCGTGATCGATTCCAAGACTGTGATAGACAGACGCGGAATAAAAATCCACATTCGGCAAAAGCGATTTTTCAGAAGTGACAATCTCTTCCACCTTAAGGGACATTTCATACCATTTGCTTTCACCTGTCAGGTTGGAAAGCTTTTGGGACATTTCTCTTAGATGCTTCGCACGCGGGTCTCCATTTTGATAGACGCGGTGCCCGAAGCCCATGATTTTTTCTTTGCGGGAAAGTTTTTCCTGAATATATGCTTCAGCATTTTCCACATCGCCGATTTCAGTCAGCATCTTCATTACAGCTTCATTGGCTCCGCCGTGAAGAGGCCCCTTCAAAGCTCCGATTGCCGCTGTAACTCCGGAATAAATATCAGATAAAGTTGCGACACATACGCGAGCTGTAAAAGTGGAAGCATTCAATTCATGATCTGCATGCAGAACAAGCGCTTTATTAAAAGCCTCTACAGCAACATGGCTCGGTTCTTCCCCTGTCAGCGTATAAAGGAAGTTCGCAGCAATTCCATAATCAGGCCGCGGCTCAACCGGTGCAAGACCTTTACGGATCCGGCTGAATGCTGTTACAAGCGTTGGAAGCTTAGCCTGGAGACAGATTGCTTTGCGGTAGTTTGCCTCTTTGGACATATCGTCCGCTTCCGGATCAAAAAGACCAAGCATGGATACAGCTGTACGAATAGCTGCCATTGGATGAACTTCAGAAATTGAATACTGTTTGAAATGCTCAATTACCTGGTGCGGAATGCCTGCATTATCTGCAAGCTGTGTTTTAATTTGTGCCAGCTCTTCCTCTGCAGGAAGCTTCCCATGCCATAACAAATAGATTACTTCTTCAAAACTTGCATTATCTGCCAGGTCATCAATGTTATAACCCACATATGTAAGGGTATCATCGATGATGGAGCTTACTGCAGAAGTAGTCGCTACTACCCCTTCAAGACCGCGAGTTGCTGTCATATCCAATCTCTCCTTTGCGCAATTTTCCCTGAATTGTTTAAGATTAAAAGAAAGGATTTCCTTCTCTTATTCTATCAAACATAAAATGAATGAGCGCTTGCTCAGCAAGCTGCCATTATGAAAGCGATTCACAGGAAAAGTAAATGCTTACATTTTCACATAAGCAAATAATCAGAAAAGTCCCAATAAATCATCTCTCTGTTTGGAAAGGCATACAATAAATTTGTTGCCTATTGTCATTATAAACAATAATCTGACATTTGTGAATCGAAAGCACCTAAAAGCGCACAAAAAAATTTGCCAAAAAAATTTAATAAAAGGGAAATGCTTGATTTAACGCCATTTCCCTTTGTTCAAATTCATGTAATTGCTATATTAGCCAAAAAGTTTAACGAATTGCATCACAAGATAGGCAATCCCCGCTCCTATTAATGGACCAACCGCAACCCCATTAAAAAGAGCCACGGCCAAAATGGTTCCCAGGACAAGCGCTGCTGTAATATGAGGATCCTGCGCAAGCAGCGTCACGCCATTTTTAGCAATTAATGCCACGGCAATTCCTGAGCCCACTGCAATCCATGCGTAATAGGATTTGAGCGCATCTCCCATCTGCTTAAACCCTATGTCCCCTGTAGCGATCGGCACAAGGACCGCAATGGTAATAACCGTCACTCCCCAATTGATTCCTTTTGACTGCAGAAGCGGAAATAGCTTCGCATCAAGCCCCGTCCATTTGACGGCAAGCAAAAAACCTACAGCGATCATCAGTGACTGATTTTTAGCAAAGACCCCTATTCCGAGAAGAATAAGAAGAAAAAGACTTGCCTGACTCATCGTAGCCCCCCTCATTTTTGACATGTTTCCGTATTTCAGGAGTAAGTATAATAGTACAACCCTTCCTTAAAGAGGAGGATCGCTTATTGAATGCACTTGCAGCCGCTATCATAAGAGGATTGATTGCAGCTGGCGCTTTAGCCGGAATTATTCTCCTGCTTTTTGCCGCCATTCCAATCATGTATCCATTCATCTTGGCCTTTTTTCTAGCATGGTTTATTAAAAAACCTTCCGACCTTCTGCATAGAAAAACAGGATTGCCTGCCGGGGTATCCGCAGGACTCGTCCTGATAAGCCTCATTGTCATCGTAACGGGCTTAACCGCTTTATTGACATTGGAATCCATTGCAGTGATTCAGCATGCTGCTTCATCTCTGCCCGCCTATTTAAATACTATGTCTGGAGCGTTTAACCATATTCTCTCCTATCAGGTTTCCCCCCTCATAGAGAAAATTTCAGAACAATTTTCTGCATTGAGCACAGCACAGCAAACGACTATTATTGCAGAGCTGCAGCAGGCAGGAAACGGCTTGATTGGGGAAGCCGGCAGTATATTGAGGGCCTCGCTTAATGCTATCCCTGCGATCATTATGTGGATTCCTAATGCTGCAAGTGTAATAGTCATTATCGTCATCGCCGCCTTTTTCATCTGCAAAGACTGGGATCATGTCATTCTTTTCTTAAATAAGAAGCTCCCTCAGGCAGCCGTTAGCCGAATCTTTCTATTTGGCGCTGAGCTGGGCCATGCACTGACCGGTCTTGTTAAAGCCCAGCTGCTGCTGAACACCATTACACTTGCAATTGTATTTCCCGGCCTTCTTATTCTCGGCGTCTCTCAGGCTTTGACCATCAGCCTCTTTATTGGGATCGTCGATTTTATTCCATACGCAGGAACCGGCACGATTTTTATCCCTTGGGCCCTCTATTTAATGCTTATGGGTCAAACGAAGCTCGCAAGCGGATTGGCAATCCTGTTTATCATCGTCATGATGGCAAGACAGATTCTGGAACCGAGAATTTACTCGCGGTCGATCGGGCTCAATCCGCTGCTCACTCTAATGAGTATTTATGCCGGATACAAATGCTTTGGCCTTCTGGGAATGGCACTTGGGCCCGTCATCCTTGTTATCGTCCAAAGCATGTATAAGCTCCGGCTCTTCCACGACCTTTGGAAGTATATTGTTCAAAAATAGAAGACAAACAGAAAAAAGGACGGTTGAACTGGAATCCCGTCCTTTTTCTTTATCTGATGATGGTGATTCGATCCCTGTTCATCCGTTTTTGAATCGCTCGGAGTATGAACGGTTTGATTCCTTTTCTTGAAACCGGAAAAAGCAAAAAGAACCCTGCGACATCTGAGATAAATCCAGGAGTCATTAGTAAAACGGCCCCGATGAGAATGCAGATTCCATCAATAAGTGCATTTCCCGGCAACTGTCCTGCATTCATATTTTGCTGGGCCTTTTTCCATGTTTCAAGCCCCTGCTGCCTGGCCAGCCACGCTCCGCCTAATCCTGTGGCAACAATCAACAGAACGGTAGGGATCAGCCCCAATGTCCTTCCAGACCATATAAGCAAACCAATTTCAAGAGCGGGTACAGCTATAAGCAAAAGTACAAGCCATCTCAATTGCCTCGTCTCCCATCCGGCAAAAATGCGCAGGTTTTTGTAAAAAAAGAGAAGGAACAGCGTCCTTCCCTTTCTACTTATTAAATTACGCTTGCATGACCTTTGTAGATCGCACCGCGAGTGCCGTCAACCGTTATTTCCATTCCATCCTCTAAAAGCGATGTAGCATTTTCAATCCCTACGATTACAGGAATTCCAAGGCTAAGCCCTACTACTGCAGCATGGCTCGTTAATCCGCCTTCTTCTGCAATAAGAGCCGAAGCCTTATTCAATGAATCCATCATCTCACGGTCTGTTCCTCTCGTGACAAGGATCGCACCCTCCGTCATTTTGGAAGCTGCTTCTTCCGCATTATTTGCAATAACGACTTTGCCGAATGCAGATTTGCGGCCGATACCTTGACCTTTAGCAAGGATATCTCCGACAATATAAACCTTCATAAGGTTCGTTGTACCCGCTTCGCCGATTGGCACACCAGCCGTAATAACAATCAGGTCACCATGTTTGACAATACCTGTGTTAATGGATTCCTGAACAGCATTCTCAAGCATTTCATCCGTTGAACCAGCCTTCGTTCCCGTTTTTGAGAAGACTCCCCAAACAAGAGCAAGCTTTCTGGATACAGACTCACAAGAAGTCACAGCTACAATTGGTGCCTGAGGACGGTACTTGGAAATCATTCTTGCTGTATGTCCGCTTTCAGTCGGTGTCACAACGGCACTGACATTCAAGTTCAGTGCTGTATGTGCTACAGATTGGCCGATTGCATCTGTAATCGTCATGCCCGTTTGTTCGCGGCGCTTAGACAGCGTTCCTTTGTAGTCAAGAGCAGTTTCAGCTCTGGAAGCAATGTTGTGCATCGTTTGAACCGCTTCAATTGGATATTGTCCAGCAGCTGTCTCACCGGACAGCATGATTGCATCCGTACCGTCAAAAATCGCATTGGCTACGTCACTTGCTTCTGCACGTGTAGGACGCGGGTTGCGCTGCATGCTGTCAAGCATTTGTGTAGCTGTAATAACAGGCTTTCCAAGTGCGTTGCATTTTTTAATCAGGTCTTTTTGTACAAGAGGAACTTCCTCAGCAGGAATTTCAACGCCCAAATCTCCGCGCGCTACCATCAAGCCATCAGAAACTTCAAGGATTTCGTCGATATTGTCGACTCCCTCCTGGTTTTCAATTTTTGGAATGATTTGAATATCCGTTGCTTTATGCTCTTCAAGAAGCTCGCGGATTTCAAGCACATCAGATGCACGGCGGACGAAAGAAGCCGCAATAAAGTCCACTCCCTGCTCGATTCCAAATACGATATCTTTAGCATCTTTTTCTGTAATTCCAGGAAGGTTTACACTCACACCCGGAACATTGACGCCTTTTTTATTCTTAAGCGTACCGCTGTTAAGGATTTTGGTTCTGATTTCGCCGGCAGCTTTATTTACTTCAAGAACTTCAAGACCGATTAGTCCATCGTCAAGAAGGATGATAGATCCAGCATGAACATCTTCTACGAGTCCTTCATAGGAAATGGAGAATTTATCAGTTGTTCCGGTCACTTCATTCATGGAAACAATGATTTCTTTGTCTCTTTCCAGTTCGATCGCGCCATCCTGCATGGAATGTGTACGAATCTCTGGACCTTTTGTGTCAAGAAGGATCGCAACCGTTTTGCCAGTCAGCTTTGAAGCTTCCCTGATGTTTTTGATGCGGTTGCCGTGCTCTTCGAAATCTCCGTGGGAAAAGTTAAGACGGGATACGTTCATTCCTGCTTCCATTAATGCTGTAAGCTTCTCGACAGATTCACTTGCAGGACCAATAGTACAAACTATTTTTGTTTTACGCATGCAGATAATTCCTCCTAATTCTATTATGGAAACGATACCAAATTGGCTGCGTTAAATGGATAATTCCTGAGACAGCTGATATAGTTTCGGGTCAACCGAATGCTTCGTTTCGAGAATCTCGATGATATCATGGTCGACAAGTTTATTGTTTTGAATTCCTACACATCGTCCGCCTTTTTCTTCAAGCAGAAGCTCAACTGCGTAAGCACCTAAACGGCTGGCAAGCACACGGTCCGCAGCAGTCGGCGATCCTCCGCGCTGAATGTGTCCAAGAACAGAAACCCTGGTTTCGAAACGGGTAGCTTCCTCAATCTTTTTGCCGAACTCCACGCCGCTTCCCACACCCTCTGCAACGATGATAATACTGTGCTTCTTGCCGCGGTCGTGGCCTCTTTTAAGACGGGCAACTACATCGTCCAGGTCATGGTCGGCCTCAGGAATCAAAATGGTTTCCGCTCCTCCGGCAAGACCGGACCACAGCGCGATATCTCCTGCATGGCGTCCCATTACTTCAATGACATATGTGCGTTCGTGGGACGTTGCTGTATCGCGGATTTTATCAATCGCATCGATAACGGTGTTTAAGGCTGTATCAAAACCGATTGTTAAATCCGTTCCCGGTATATCATTGTCAATGGTTCCAGGCACGCCTACACAAGGAAAGCCCATTTCAGTTAGCTTCTTCGCACCCATGTATGAGCCGTCTCCGCCAATGACAACAAGACCTTCTATTCCGTATTTTTTAAGCTGTTCAATCCCTTTTTCCCGTCCTTCAACTGTTCTGAATTCCGGACAGCGGGCTGTATAAAGCTTTGTACCTCCGCGGTGGATAATATCCCCCACAGAGCCAAGTTCTAATTTTTCAATGTTTCCGGCAATCAATCCGGCATATCCATGATAGATGCCAAAAACCTCAACATCATGGTAAATCGCTTTACGGACAACAGCGCGAACGGCTGCATTCATCCCTGGGGAATCTCCTCCGCTTGTCAAAACGCCGATTCTTTTCAACTTCCTCACCCCAATAGGTAATATGTATGTGCTTTAAAGATAACATGAAGGATTTGGCAGTACAAATACAAATCGACTTTTGTCGAAAATTCTTCATGCCTTTCTAACCGTATTCATTATACAACACTTTTTTCTAGAAAGAAAAACTTTGTTGGATATTTTCGAATTCCTAATTTTAACACAAATAGAAACGTGTCCCTTAAGAAAGGGGAGCACGTTTCATTAATGCATGCCAAGCATTTCTTCGGCAAATGATACCTGGCCAATCGCTTTGTATTTTTGATAGCGGTGTTCGATAAGCTTACTCTTGTCCATTTTCGACAGTATCTCCATGGATTTGCTCAAATGCTGTTCAATTAAAAGAGCCTGCTCCTGTAAATTACGGTGTGCTCCGCCTTTTACCTCGCTGATGATTTCATCAACGACCCCCAGTTCCTTAAGATCGGGGGCAGTTATCTTCATGGATTCAGCTGCCCTTTTTGCCTGGCCTGAATCCTTCCAAAGCAGCGCAGCCGCTCCTTCAGGTGAAATAACAGAATAGGTGGAGTTCTCAAGCATCAGCAAATGATTTCCGACACCGATTCCTAGAGCACCTCCGCTTCCCCCTTCTCCAATCACAATACAAATCACTGGAACGGAAAGTCCGGCCATTTCAAAAAGATTCTTTGCAATGGCTTCGCTCTGGCCCCGCTCCTCTGCAGCTTTTCCGGGATAAGCTCCTTTTGTATCAATAAACGTAATGATGGCACGTCCGAATTTATCCGCTTGTTTCATTAGTCTGAGTGCTTTCCGGTATCCTTCAGGGTGAGGAGAGCCGAAATTGCGGCGGATATTCTCTTTTGTATCCTTTCCGCGCTGATGTCCGATAACCGTTACCGGGGTTCCTTTAAACTTGGCGATTCCGCCGACGATGGCTTCATCATCTCCAAAATAACGGTCACCATGGCACTCGAAGAAATCGGTAAAAAGAATGTCCATATAATCCATTGTAGTCGGACGCTTCGGATGTCTGGCAATTTGCACTCTGTCCCATGGGCTGATATTTGAGTAAATATCCTTTTCAAGCTTTTCCAGCCTGGATTCAAGCCTCTCAATCTCTGAAGAAAGGTCAACATCTGCCGTAGCCGTAAATTCTTTCAGCTCCGCTATTTTCTTCCTTAGTTCAATTACCGGTTTTTCAAACTCAAGCTCTCCAACCATTAGTGCCTGCCTCCTTGATGAAGATCCAAAATTCTGGCGAGTGTTTCCCTCAGTTCAAGGCGTGAAACAACTGAATCCAGCTGCCCGTGCTTTAGCAAAAATTCCGCTGTCTGGAAATCTTCAGGAAGTTCTTCGCGGATTGTCTGCTCAATAATCCTTCTTCCGGCAAATCCGATTAATGCGCCTGGCTCTGCAAGATTATAGTCACCGAGTGATGCAAAGCTGGCAGAAACTCCTCCGGTAGTAGGATGAGTCATAACCGAAATCGTTAAGCCGCCCTCATTGCTGAACAATTTTAATGCAGAGCTTGTTTTCGCCATCTGCATGAGGCTTAACACCCCTTCCTGCATCCTCGCTCCGCCTGAAGCGGTAAAGATGATGAACGGAAGCTTGTTCTTTTTCGCTTGTTCAACCGCTCTCGTTATTTTCTCTCCAACAACTGAACCCATGCTCCCCATACGGAAGCTTGCATCCATCACAGCGATCACTGTACGGATTCCGTCAATCGTTCCTTCTCCGGTAACGACCGCTTCATTTTGCGACGTTTTCTTGCGGTCTTTTTCCAGCTTTTCTTCATAATCCGGAAAGTTCAGTGGATTTTCTGAAATCATATCCTTATCGTATTCCTTAAACGAATGCTCGTCGAACAAACTCGTTATTCTCTCTTTTGCATTCATCTGTAAATGATAATCACAGTTCACGCACACCTTCAGGTTTTTATTTAATTCTTTTGTTACCAGGATTTTCTTACAGTTTGGACATTTCGTCATGATGCCTTCAGGAACATCCTGCCTGGCTTGTTCAGAAGGGACGGAAGCGTATTTCTTTTTCTTTGAAAAAAGATCCTTAAGCAATCTGAGTACCCCCTAACGAGTATTTCTCTTAATCTTAATGATAGCAGACAAGTATTTATATGTTACTTTAGCGAAAAAGATGCGCATTTTATGTAAAACGGTGTCATAGAGAGAGATTTTTGTACTTGGAAATCCGTTCGTATACTTGAAGGACAAGGTTTCTGTTGTTCAGCACGAGCGCTGACATCAGCTCTTCATAAATCGGAATCGGCGGTTCCTTAAGCTTGCTGCCTGCTTTCAGGTAGTCAGCAAGAACGAGCCACGTTCGAAAAAGCAGATGGTTTCCACCCATATGAATCAGTTTGCCCATAAGCTCCTGCGGATTATTAATTCCTTTCCTGAAATCCTGATCGAGCTGGATAAGCTTCTTCTTGTCAAAGGATTGCAAGATTTTCATCAAAGCGTCTTTCTCTATCAAAACACTCATCTCAAAAATATCCTCAATAGCCTTTGAGTCTTCCAGTACAAAAAGACCGAGAACGCTGACAAGATGATTTTCGCTGAAGTCCTTTATAAACGTTCCTTCTCCTCTTTTTGTCTCAATGATTCCCAGAAGTTCGAGTGCCCTCAATGCCTCTCTAACAGAAGAGCGGCCGACGTTTAACCGGTCGGCCAGCTCTCGTTCAGATGGAATTTTATCTCCCGGCAATAGTCCGTCCTTCTTTATGATCAATCTGATCTGCTGAAGCGTCTCTTCATAGACTCTCGACTTTGGACCAGGCACGTTATTCACTGGACTCATTCCTTGCCGATAATGGCAAGCTGTCTTGTTTTTTCAGCAACCTCTTCCGGTGAAACCTTGATGCGCGCCACTCCTGTTTCCATTGCGGCTTTTGCTACAGCGGCCGCCACAGCAGGTGCCACTCTCGGATCGAAAGGAGCAGGAATGACATAATCAGGCCGGATTTCAGATTCATCAATCAATCCAGCAATGGCTTCAACAGCTGCCATTTTCATCTGTTCATTGATATGCGTGGCACGTACATCAAGCGCCCCTCTGAAAATGCCGGGAAAAGCAAGGACGTTATTCACCTGGTTCGGGAAGTCCGAACGGCCGGTTCCGATGACCATGGCTCCTGCTTCACGGGCATCCTCAGGCATGATTTCCGGAACCGGATTGGCCATTGCAAAAATGATCGGATTCTCCTTCATACTTTGAACCATTTCTTTTGACAGGGCGCCTTCAACGGATACACCGATAAACACGTCTGCATCGGTCAGCACATCAGCAAGCGTTCCTTCTTTTTTTTCACGGTTCGTAAACTTGGCCACCTGATCTTTCACTTCATTCATTCCTGCAGGACGTCCTTCATAAATGGCTCCCTTGGAATCACACATAATAATATCTCTTACACCATAGCGGTACAGCAGTTTAATAATGGCAATTCCGGCAGCTCCTGCACCGTTTGCCACTACTCTGATCGATGACATTTTCTTTCCGGCAAGCTTCAGCGCATTCAAAAGACCGGCAGCTGTCACAATCGCTGTCCCATGCTGATCATCGTGGAAAATTGGAATGTTTGTTTCTTTCTTCAGCCTCTCCTCAATAACGAAGCAATTAGGTGCTGCAATATCCTCCAAATTCACTCCGCCGAATGTCGGCTCAAGGAGCTTAACCGTTTCAACAATCTGATCAATATCCGTTGTATTCAGGCAAATTGGAAAAGCATCTACACCGGCAAAGCTTTTGAACAGAACCGCTTTCCCTTCCATAACCGGGAGAGCCGCTTCAGGACCAATATTCCCAAGTCCAAGAACCGCAGTTCCATCAGAAACAACAGCCACCATATTCCCCTTCATGGTATAATCGTAAACTTTGCTTTTATCATCATAAATTGCTTTGCATGGTTCTGCCACACCAGGAGAATACGCAAGGCTTAAGTCCTTTGCATTTCTGACCGGTACTTTTGATTTAGACTCCAGTTTCCCCTTGTTCACACGATGCATATGCAGCGCTTCTTCTCGTAAAGACATTCCTCTCACTCCTCATCCATTTCCAATGCAGTGGTCAGACCACCTATGTAATATAAAAACTATAACACATGCAAGGAAGGCAGACAAAAAAAATTTGTCTGCCTTCCTTATTCTTTCAGCACAACATGATCTTCACCGAGGAGAGCTTTCAGCATCCCAATGCATTCTTCCGAGGCGGCAGCCGTTTTATACCCGTTCAGCTGGACGGTTTTTTTATCCTCAGGGTTGAAAAGGTAGACCGGCGTGTTCCCTGTATGCTTTCCGAGTACTTCCCTAAGCATGGCCATTCTCTCTGCACTCCGGTCCCGATTTTCGATTTTAAGGAATAATGTCCCTGCCGATACCGGCTTACTGATGTCCTTTAAAGGCTCCGCTTTTTGCAAAATAAACTGCACGGAATCATCACGCAGCTCTGCTTTTCCTTCCGCGAGCAAAAGTGTTCCCTCTTTGATGATCTCCGAAAGCTTCGCATATTGGCCTGGAAAACAAACGCCTTCCGCATCTCCTGTTTCGTCACTCATCGTAAGGAACGCCATGAGATCCCCTTTTTTTGTACGAATTGTTCGGACTTTTGATAAATAAACACCTGCTCGAATATACGATCCTGCTTTTCTCTCGATCTGATCCAGCTTGACCGTCTTTTGAGCTGCCAGGATTTCCTTAAAGCTGCTGACAGGGTGATCGGAAAAATAAAATCCAAGCGATTCTTTTTCGAACTGAAGCTTTTCGGCAATCGTAAACGGTTCAACCTCAATGTATTTTGGCTTCAATGTAAATTCGTCTTCAAAGCCCAAATCCATTTGGCCGTCTCCTGATTCAGGCCTCATTAATTCGGCATGCTCGAGCGCTACATCCAATGTAGCAAGCAGTGACTCCCTCCCAATATTGAACTCATCAAACGCCCCTGAGAAAACAAGGGCCTCAAGAGTTCTCCGGTTCGCCGTTTTCGCTGAAACTCTCAGACAAAAATCAAAAAGGTCGGCAAAAGCCTTTTGCTGCCTGGCTCTGAAAATATCTTTCACAGCGGCAATTCCAACATTTTTAATAGATGAAAGGCTATACCGGATTGCTCCATTTTCAAGCTTAAAAGGGACTTCACTCTTATTCACTGATGGCGGCAGAATCTTGAGTTCTTTGCCGCGGGCTTCCTTCACATATTGGGCAGTTTTCTCATCGTTCCCAATTGAACTGGTCAGCAGGGCCGTCATAAAAATAGAAGGATAATGGGCTTTTAAATAAGCAAGCTGGAACCCGATCATACTGTATGCAACCGCATGACTCCGGTTAAATCCGTAATCTGCAAAGCGGACGATTAAATCATATACTTCATTCGCAGTTTTTGCTGTGTATCCTTCTTTCGTGCATCCATCTACAAAGTGCTTTCTTTCTTCGTCCAAAACACTTTTCTTCTTTTTTCCGACTGCTCGTCTCAGCAAATCGGCATCCCCCAGTGAAAACCCCGCCATCACTGAAGCGATTTCCATGATTTGCTCCTGATAGACTATGACTCCATAAGTAGGCTCCAATAGCTCTTTCAAATCAGGATGAGGATAGGCAATCGGTGCCTTACCATGCTTTCGTTCTATATAGTTTGGAATATTCTCCATCGGACCCGGCCTGTACAGGGCATTAACGGCAGCAATGTCCTCAAGGCTTTCAGGCTTCAGCCTCCTAAGCACGCTGCGCATTCCTTCTGACTCCAGCTGGAAAACTCCTGTTGTATCCCCTTCACTCAGCAGCTGAAAGGTTTTCAGATCATCATAGTCTATTTTTTCAAATGAAGGAGCGGTACCTGTTTGAGCCTTCACCATTTTCACGATTGATTCAATCAGCGACAGGTTTCTGAGACCCAGAAAATCCATCTTAAGCAGGCCGAGTTCTTCCAGATGATCCATTGAGTATTGTGTTAAATACACATCCTGGTGGCCTTCTCTTAGCGGAACGACTGATGTAAGCGGATCTTCACTGAATACAACGCCGGCAGCATGGGTGGATACATGCCGTGGCAATCCCTCAATTTTCGAGGCAATTTCAACGATTTTAGCAGCTGCAGGAGAATTCTGTACTTCCTTCAGAAATGCCGGAGACTCTTTTAACGCTTTCTCAAGTGTCACTCCAGGACCTGAAGGAACTTTTTTCGCAAGCTGATCCGCCTCTTTTGGAGAGATCCCCATAACTCTCGCTGTATCCCTTATAGAGGCACGGGCAGCGAGTGTACCGAATGTAATGATCTGCGCAACATGGTTTGAGCCATACTTTTCAGCCACGTACTCAATGACTTCATCTCTTCTTGTATCCGGAAAATCAATATCGATATCCGGCATGCTGATTCTTCCCGGATTTAGGAACCGTTCGAACAGGAGCCGGTGTTTTATTGGATCAACGTCCGTAATTTTTAGCACATATGCAACGAGCGACCCAGCTGCAGATCCCCTGCCCGGACCTGTCAGAATCCGGTTTTCATGAGCAAACTTCATAAAATCCCAAACAATTAGAAAATAATCGCTGAAGCCCATGTTTTTAATCACATCAAGTTCATACGTAAGCCGTCGGTAAACATCTTCTGCAGGCTCAGGATAACGTTGTTTCAGCCCTTCCAGGCAAACCCGCTCCAAATATTCATCAGCAGGCTCCCCGCCCGGTGCGGGGAAGGATGGAAGCCTCGCTTTTCCAAGTCCCAGTTCTACATGGCAGCGGTCAGCAATCTTAAGCGTGTTCTCCAGCGCTTCTGGAAAATTATTGAAAATCTCGGCCATCTGCTGTGCAGATTTAAAATACCTCTCTTTAGAATCTTCCGCTGTATCCTCGTTTAGCTTCTCGCCATTTTGAATAGCAATTAAACTTTGATAAGCAAGATAGTCTTCTTTTTCGAGATAATGAACGTCATTCAGAGCAGCCAAACCTGCACCGGATGTGGCGGAGACCTTTAGAATAGATTGATTCAAACTCTCCTCTTGTTCCGTCTGTTCGGTTTTTTGAATACCTAAATAGAAGGAATCTTCACCGAATAACTCCAGATAATGTGCAGCAGCACGTTCTGCCTCCTCAACCTCCCCGTTCTCAAGCAAGGTTTCAATCCATCCTTCTCTGCCTGGTGAAAGGGCAATAAGCCCTTCCCGATAGCTTTTCATCCATCGATCGGGGATTCCATTTGGTGACTTCGTTTGAAGAGCACTGCTGATTTTCAGCAGATTTTGATAGCCTTTGTAGTTTTCTGCAAGGAGAATGAGCGGGTATCCCTGGGGAATGGTATCACCTTGGGGAAGAACTGCGGCGGTCAAGCCGAAAATCGGTTTAATTCCATTTTTTTTGCACTGTTTATAAAAGGCCACTGTACCATACATAACGCCTTGATCAGTTAAAGCGAGCGTATTAAAATGAAGCTCTGCCGCTTTTTGGACAAGCCTGTCCAGGCGCACAGAACTATTCAGCAAACTGTAAGAGCTTTGTAATTGGAGGTGAACAAACGGCATCTTCATCCCATCCTAACGGCATTCATTATTTTTATTATAGAACAAGCGTGCGCTCTTCACAAACTTCATCTCTCTTGAAACCTATGCAAAAGCTCGCTGTGGATTTTTACAGGATATTAAATTGCTCGGGACTCTTTAAAGATCCTCTCCCCCCTGCAAACAGCAGGCCAGTTCAGCAGAGCATGATTTAATTTTGCCGGAACATACTTTGAACAGTCTGTCCATATATTGAAGCAAGGGGATGATGAACGTATGGAAAAAGCATTTTTGCCTGCTTTTATTGATAGCTATTTCATTGCTCTAGGGGTTCTCTTAGGAGGAAGCATCATTGGAGGGGTTGGAGCTTACTTATCAGGCGAACCCCCAATGACAACCATTGTTGAATTTGCTAACCGTCTTAAGATTTGGGCTCTTGTCGCGGCAATCGGCGGAACCTTCGATGCCTTTTACAGCTTTGAACGCGGTCTGTTTAACGGAGAGACTAGGGATATTTTAAAACAAGTCATGCTGATTGTTTCCGCTATGGGGGGAGCCCAGACAGGCTGGATTATTATAACCTGGCTTACACAGGAGCACCTTTCATGAGAATTCCGCCTTATCACAGACAGCCTGGATGGCAGCGTTTTTTTGCCGGGATGATGGCTGGAGCGGCAGCTGCATGGTGCGTCTTTCTTTTCACGTATGGCGTTCTTCAGGAAAAGCAGGTGAAAATTATTCAGGAGCAGAAATCAGCAGTACTTGAACTGACCCGCAAAAACAGCATTTATCAGGAGGATTCAAGAGAACTGAATGAAGAAGTCAACAAGAAACTTGTTGTTCAGGAATTAAATGTGAAGCTGACAAATGGGGAAAGATTCAAGCTGAGTCCGTTAACGATCCACAAAATAGAAATTGAGGCAAAGAAAGATCTATCTGATTTGCTTGAGAGGGATTTGGAAAGCATCTTTGAAAGCCGAAAAATTATTAAAAAGGCAATAGAAAATAAAGTATATCGGATTGATGACAAGGACTATCGGCTTTTAGTTAAGGAAATGACTATTTATACAACCCTTTACCTTGAAGTAGAGGTTTCATTCGTTGATTAAGTGTTTTTTTGGATTTTTATTCATTTTTATCGCAAATCCCTTCTTCCTTGGATACAATATATTTACAGCTGCAAATAAAAAAGGAGGGATAAGTATGGAGTTGCTGACACAGAAAATGTTTGTAAACGAAAAGGTGGAACGGATGAAAAAAGGGTATTCTGCTTACGCTGAGTCGCCGGAAATGGCAAGCCTGCTGAAAAAAGAAATCAGCAAGCTTAAACTCAAGGTTTATGAGGATATAACTGAGATGGGATCCTGGTTTATCCCTGAAACCTCAGGAGATCAAGAAATCAAACGGCTGCCAAAGACACCGTTATAGGGTTATTTCTGCTGATAATCCCTGCATATAAGCTCCAGTTCCTCAAAAACCTGTTCCGCTTCTTCCCATTGATGGATGGAGGCGCCGGCAGCCAGCGGGTGCCCGCCTCCCCGGTATCTTTTTGCCAATTCATTAATAACAGGCCCTTTAGAACGGAGACGTACCCGGATTTGATCCTCTTCTTCCACGAAAAAGACCCAAGCCGTCATTCCTTCAATATCCCCTAAAATGCTGACAAGCTGTGAAGCTTCTGAAGCGGTCGTCTCGTATTTTTCAAGCAAATCCTGTCTAATGATAACGCTCGCTGCTCCTGATGGGGATACTTCGAAATTTTGAAGAACATATCCGCTCAATTTAGCCACATTTATTTTTGTCTTGTACAAGCTGCTGTATAGCTTATTAATGGAAAAACCGTGGTCAATCAACTCACTCGCATATTTAAAGGTGCGATCGGTTGTACTCGGGAACAAAAATCTTCCGGTATCCCCAACAATTCCTGCATAGATTAGTTCCGCGCCTTTTTGGCTGATTTCAAGTCCGCTTCCTTTACCCTCAAGGAAAAGCTCGTAAATCATTTCACTGACAGAGCTTGCAGACGTATCGACCCATATCAAATCTCCATACTGATCTTCATTTGGATGATGATCGATTTTAATAAGCATCGCTCCTGAGTGATAACGCTGGTCGCTCACACGCTCCTGGTTTGCTGTGTCACACACAATCACAAGCGCCCCATCGTAATCCTGATCTGAAACAGTATCCATTTTGTATAAGAATTCAAGTGAAGGCTCTGTTTCGCCGGTTACAAGGACTCTTTTTTCCGGAAAAGAAGTTTTTAATATTTCAGCAAGTCCGCATTGCGATCCTAGCGCGTCGGGATCGGGGCGCACATGTCTGTGAATTATGATGGTTTCATATTGTTTAATCGTATTCAGTATTTGGTCTCTCATCACTTTCTCCTTTAGTCTCTTTATACCATTTATTAAAACACAACCAATAAGGAAACTAAAGAATGCTTTTCTTATTTCAAAACAAAGATGGAAAAAAAGGACGTCCAGAGATAAGATTAGAAGTAACTTACAGTGTTGGGAGCTGAATACATGCCTATACTGGCGTTTCTAATTGTAGCTGCATTTTCCTTCTATTTCTTCTACAAACTAAAGTACTACCGGTCCGGTAAACCAATGGAACGAGGCCTTTATTCCGGCAAATCAAGAATGGCTCTTGGAGTCTTTGTCTTTTTATTCGGAGTCAATCAATTTTTCCTCTATCCATCTGCCGTTTCCATTTCGATCGGCATCATCTTTATAATCCTTGGAGCCGGCAGTTTCTGGGCAGGGCAAAAAATGCGCAGGCACTACCGTCCGCTTGCAGATAAAGAACATCAGAAAATGTCCATATAAAAAGGGTTCGGCCACATCGGCCGGAACCCTTTTTAGCTTCGTTCCATGATTTGAACCATCATCATTGCTTTCCCGACAATAACACCTTCATTGTAAACATCCACATCCATCTTTCCGAATTTTCTTCCTACCTCGAGAATGCGGGGATGAATCTCAATGAGTGTTTCCATTTGAACGGGCTTCATAAAGAAAATCGATAGGTTTTCAACAACCAAATCTCCTTTTTTCTGTGAACGCAAAAGCCTGTTTGCCGCTTCCGTTACGAGCGTCGTAAATACTCCGTACGAGATGGTTCCTAAATGATTTGTCATCTGCGGTGTGACGCTGCACTTATAGACATGTGCATTTTTTGATTCATCCGTATCAACAAATTGATTCGTCACAATATCATCGAGCTTTTCGCCAATCTGCGGCTGCCGCTGGATCACTTGAAGGGCTTTCAATACATCCTGCCTTGAAATCATTCCCTCAAGCTTATTGTGAGCATCGGTGACAGGAAGCACTTCAATGCCTTCCCAAACCATCATTTGTGCAGCAGAGGCTACAGATGTTTTCCCATTTACCGTAATCGGATTTCGGGTCATCACCCGCTCAACCGAGCTCCCTCTGTCGTGGCCCATAATATCCTTAGATGTGACCATCCCCAATACTTTCCGGTTACGGTCTATAACAGGAAACCGTCCATGGCCAGTATCCTGATTGTACTCATACCACATCTCTACTTTATCCGTTCCATGAAGGCAAATTGTCTGATCGGCAGGCGTTAAAATATCCTCCACCAGCACAATTTCCTTCTTTATCAGCTGATCATATATGGCCCGGTTAATCATCGTCGCAACGGTAAAAGTATCATAGCTTGTAGAGATCACCGGTAGCTCCATCTTATCCGCCAGCTTTTTTACATGGTCATCTGTATCAAAGCCCCCGGTCACAAGAACGGCTGCCCCCGCTTCCAAAGCAAGCTGATGAGCATTTGTCCGATTTCCGACAATCAGCAGATTTCCGGCACCGGTATAACGCATCATGGCTTCAAGCTTCATAGCGCCAATAACAAATTTATTAAGTGTTTTATGCAGACCCGAACGGCCCCCTAAAACCTGTCCTTCAACTACATTTACTACTTCAGCAAATGTTAATTTTTCAATGTTCTCTTTTTTCTTCCGCTCAATCCGTATGGTACCGACTCGTTCAATCGTGCTGACAAATCCTTTATTTTCAGCCTCTTTAATTGCACGGTAAGCGGTTCCTTCACTTACATTCATCTCTTTAGCAATTTGCCGGACGGATATTTTTTCACCGACTCCAAGCGAATCAATATATTTTATAATTTGCTCATGCTTTGTCGCCAAGCTTTTCACCCTTTGTCTGCTCATATTTCCAATATTTATTATAAGCCTGGTTACCCCGCACTTTCAACGAAGGTTATCGATTTGTTAGATTTTACAACTATTTATAGGCAAAGCTCTGTTAAACTGGGCTGTTGATTGCAGTTAGCAGGCGTTCGCTTTCCACTCCAATCAACAGGTGTTAAAATTCAACACCATGCTTTCACATTGCCACAGGCAAAAAAACAGAATTCCCGGCATCGGAAATTCTGTCTTTTACACACTCTCTAAAATTTACAGGGTGATTTTATCACCAGCATGAAGGATGTGGCCCACTCCCTCGGGTAAAAGGGAAACAAATTCTTCAGGATTCTGTTCAATTACAGGGAACGTATTGTAATGGACAGGAATCACTTTTTTCGCTTTCAGCCATTCTGCTGCCGCAGCAGCATCTTCAGGGCCCATAGTAAAATTATCACCGATCGGCAGGAAGGCAGCGTCAATTGTGTGGCGCTCACCGTACATTTTCATATCCCCGAACAATGCGGTATCTCCTGCAGCATAAACCGTTTTATTATCTGCCGTAAAGAGAATTCCCGCTGGCATACCGGTATAAACAATCGTCCCGTCTTCCTCCGTATAGCTGGAACCGTGGAAAGCCTGTGTCAATTTCACTGTACCAAATTCAAACTGATGGGAACCGCCGATATGCATCGGATGCACCTTCAAACCCTTTGTTTCCAAGTAATTGGCCAATTCAAACGGCGCCACCACGAGCGCATCGTTATCCTTTGCAAGCTGAATGGTATCCCCCACATGATCGCTATGTCCATGGGTGAGTAAAATCACATCAAGCTTGACATCCTCCGCTTTCAAATCACACTGTCCGTTTCCCGTAATAAACGGATCAATAAAAATCGTTTTCCCATTGCCTGAATTTCCAACACTGAATGTCCATGAAATGTAATCTCCACTATAAGCACCTCACTGTCATAGTCTGTCTCACTAAAACTATATCATAATGACTGGGTATGAGCTCCCCATACACCTTTCTATAGCACATTTTAGCGGCATGTAAACCATGAAGTGAAAGGAATTTGGCGTATTCGTGAAGCCAACATTATCCACAGCAGGGATGCGCAAACGAACCTGTTATCTCCCTAAAAACGATTCCGGGGCACTATATGGAAACTGCCCCTCTTCCGCCACCGTTCTATACGTCACGAAGCCCCCGCACGTATTCAGTCCATTTTTCAGGGCATCATCATCATTCAGGGCTTTTTTAAATCCTTTATTCGCAATTTGAAGGGCATAAGGAAAGGTTACATTTGTGAGGGCCAAGGCAGAGGTTCTCGGAACAGCGCCAGGCATATTGGCTACCGCATAGTGAAGGATGCCATGTTTTTCATAAACAGGATTTTCATGGGTCGATACGCGGTCTGCCGTTTCAAAAATTCCTCCTTGATCAATCGCAATATCTACAATGACAGACCCCTGCTCCATCCCCTTTACCGTCGTCTCAGACACGAGTTTTGGCGCTTTGGCTCCAGGAATCAGAACCGCCCCGATCGCGAGATCCGCCCACACAACCGATTCATGAATATGATACGGATCAGACATCAGTGTCATCACTCGTTCACCAAACACATTCTCAAGCTGCCGGAGTCTGCCGGCACTTACATCCAATATACGCACCTCTGCGCCAAGACCTGCAGCAATTTTAGCCGCATTGGCTCCCGCTGTCCCTCCGCCGATAATTGTCACCTTTCCGCGGTAAACCCCCGGTACACCTGCCAGAAGAATCCCCTTGCCGCCCTTATGCTTCTCCAAAAACTCTGCTCCGATTTGAGCAGCCATTCTTCCCGCAACCTCACTCATCGGTGTAAGGAGAGGCAGCGAACCATCTCGCAGCTGGACGGTTTCATAAGCGATGGCAGTCACCTTTTTCTCTAATAGTGCCCTGGTTAATTCAGGCTCCGCAGCCAGATGAAGAAAGGTAAACAGGATCAGCCCCTCTCTGAAATAGGAATATTCAGAAGCTACCGGTTCTTTTACCTTCATCACCATTTCCGCGCTCCAGACATTTTCTGGGTCTTGTATGATTGCCGCCCCAGCATCTGCGTACTGCTGATCTGAAAAACCGGCACCAGTCCCTGCACCTGTCTCAACGATGACTTCATGGCCAGCCTTAACCAGCCCGTAAGCACCAGCAGGAGTCAGCGCCACTCTGTTTTCATTATTTTTTATTTCTTTCGGAATTCCGATTTTCATGGTGTGTCACCTCCTGATATAGCGATTGTGAAAGTCATATTGATAGTATAAGGACTTGGCTTTGTCTGACAAACGATAGGATGGCCGCTTTGTCTGACGATTTTGTCTGACAAACGATGAATCAGCCAAACTCGTTTTTCCAGCCGTTCCTTCTCGTTTTCCAGCCGGACTTACTTGCTTTCCGGCCACTTCACCTGTGATTCCAGCCGATTCCGCCACCTTTCCAGCCAAACTCGTTTTTCCAGCCGTTCCTTCTCGTTTCCCCGCCGAACTTGCTTACTTTCCGGCCACTTCCCCCGTAATTCCAGCCGATTCCGCCACCTTTCCAGCCAAACTCGTTTTTCCAGCCGTTCCTTCTCGTTTCCCCGCCGAACTTGCTTACTTTCCGGCCACTTTAGCCGTGATTCCAGCCACTTCAGCCGTGATTCCAGCCACTTCAGCCGTGATTCCATCCAATTCCAGAGCCTTTCCAGCCAAACTCTTTTGGTCTGGACAAACGACAGAATGACCGCTTTGTCTGACGATTTTGCCTGACAAACTATGGACTGGCCGCTTTGTCTGACAAATCGGATCTATGACAAATCCCCGTTCCTCTACAATTACCCTGCTGCTAAAGCTTCCCCTGTCCTGATCGTTGCTTTAAATTTCTTCTTCATATATTTTCTGCTCAAATCACTTGGTCTTTCTCCATCATATGAATGTCTATCATCATTGGAAAAGCTGCTTGCAAAAAAGGGCGGAATAACGAGAAAAGAACGGACTCTCATCTTTTATGAGTCCGTTCTTTTCGCTAGTTTCCTGATTTTCGTCTAAGTACATCTGCTCCGCCATTTGCATCGATAATGGCGCCTGTGATGAAGTCCGATTGGTCGTCGCACAGGAACGTGATAATGCGGGCAATGTCTTCGCCTGTCCCGGACCGTCCGATTGGGGTATTTGGGTCATGCTGGCTGCGGGCGGAATCAATTGTGGCTTCTTTCATGTCTCCCATAATATTTCCCGGGCAAATCATGTTAGCGGTGATCCCGTTTTCGGCTTCTTCGTATGCGATGGATTTCGTTAGGGAAGCAAGACCTGCTTTTGAGGCGCTGAAGGCGGACCTATGCAGCCATCCGGGCGCGCTTGCTGCGTCCTGAAATCCATATGTAATGAGGCGGCCGAATTTCTGTTCCCTCATAATGGGCACTGTTTTTCTGAAAAGGTGAAATACGGAACTTAAATTTCCTTCGATCATGCTGTACCATTCATCATCTGAGTAATCGGCCAGTTTTTTTCGTTCGAATATATAAGGCCCGGCGTTGTTGATGAGGCAGTCGATTCTTCCATAGGCTTGCATCGTCTTATCGATAATGGCATCCAAATCGCTTTTTTTGGTTACATCTCCTTGAAGAAGAAGCAGCCTCCCGGATAGATGCTGAAACTCATTTTTTAATGCTTCTGCTGCTTCCCGATCGCTTCGGAAAGTGGCGGTAACCGAGTACCCCTTTTGAAGAAAAGCTTCAGTTACTTTTTTTCCGAGTCCCTTTGTTCCGGCGGTAATGATGGCGTGCTTCATCGTCTAAGCTCCTTTCGAGCTGTGGTTTATATAAGGAATATATTGTATCCTTTTTGCATTGCTGTAATAATAAGGTGAACCTTTTAGCAAAAGCTGCCGATGCGTTTTATGTCCGCTCCCAGCTCTTCTTTAAATTTCATAAACGGTTCTAAAACATCTGGAGGCAGGTTACTGGGATGATTCCAATTGATAAAAAGCCTCTGTACGGCCTTGAGCGCTTCGGACTTGAAGCGGTGCCCGCAGAGCTTAGAAAAACGGGTTGGATTGAGTATTTCATTATCCAATTTGCTTTTTCATTTAATGCCGGCAATGTTCTGCTGCCGGCTTTGGCTGTTATGGAAGGCGGGCTGAGTTTCAGCCAGGCATTCTTCAGCTGTATCGCAGGTGCCTTTTTAGCCTTTCTGCTTGTATCTTTTCTGTCATTGCCGGGTTCTGTCAGCGGTCTGCCTGCTCAGTATGCGATCCGGAGTATTCTCGGGAGCCGCCTTGGGCAATACGCCGCATCTCCCGTTCGTTCTTTAATCTCGCTCTACTGGTTTTCCGTTCAAACAATCGGCGGAACGTGGATGCTGATTGAAAGCTTGAAAAGATTTGGTGTTCAGAGCCTTTCTTTTCCTTTGGCTGCTGCTGGACTTGGAGCCATAATGATTGGAATTACAATTGTAGGTTTTCATGCTGTGAAAAAGGCCACTGCCTATTTCCTTCCTTTTTTACTCGCAGGAGAAGGAATCATTATCTATTTATACTTTACTACAAATACGAGGGTAACTGCATCTGTAAGTACTCAGAGTGCAGATAGTGCGGGAAGTTTGACGATGCTGCTGTTTGCGAGTCTTGTTTTTGTCCAGTATGTAGCCGGTGTAAGTGCTTCTGCCGATATGACCAGGTATGCCAGATCGCCACTTCACGGATTTTGGGGAATGTTTGCGGGTAACTTTATCGGGTTTTCAATGACAGCTTTTTTAGGTATCTTCAGTGCTTCTTATTTTGCTGAAATGAATCCATTTTTATCAGCATCAAGGCTTACAGAATCATCCTTGCTTTTCTCTATTATTCTGGCTGCGTCGATCCTTTCTCTCATTTCAATCAATTTAAGCAATGCATACACGGGAAGCTTCAGCCTGCTGAATATATTCCCTTCCCTTGGAAGAATTAAAAGTGCGGTCTTATTCGGAACAGCCGGCATTATCCTTAGTACGATGCCTGCAGTAGTTACCGAGGCAAAAAGCTGGATTTCGATCCTCGGCAGTTTATCCATTCCGTTATCTGCTGTCATCGTATCCGATTTTCTAATGGTGAAAAAAGGAACGATATCTGATAAAGATCTTTTACAAATGGGGAGTGTTAACAGGCAGGCTGTGTTTTCTATGGCGGCAGGAATTCTTATTTACTGGCTGGTCCCTTCAGGCACTGGTCCGGGTTTTATCAGTTTTATAGCAACATGTGTACTTTATATCTTAATCATTCGAAAAAAAGCTGGCACCGATTGATGCCAGCTTTACTCATTTAGATTTCATCTGCTTTTTCTGCTTGATCTTCGGTAAAATTTTCATCAAAATTCTGCTCTACGACTCCGCTTTCGTATGCATTTTTGATTTGATCTGACGTTTCCTGATCTGCTGCAGAATCATATTGAATGGACGAATTTTTCGGTTCTTGTTTTTTCACAGGACAGCCCTCCTCAAGGTTAATGGGTTCCTGTCCTAGTGTTTGAGTTAAGTCGCGTTCGCTTGCAAGGTAACATTTTCCTTTTGGAGCTTTGAATAGGCTTTTTCAAGCGCAGCCTTCACTGCTTCAAATCCGGTTCCGCCTGCACTCATCCGTTTGGCCACCGCCTCATAGGGATCAATGGCATCATAAAGATCTTCACTGAAAAGCCCTGACGCTTCCAGGTAATCTTCCAGCGAAAGGTCTTTTAAATAACAGCCTCTTTGAATGCATTGATATACGAGTCTTCCTGTTACTTCATGCGCCTCTCTGAATGGCATGCCTTTTTTCGCAAGATAATCGGCAAGCTCAGTGGCATTTGAAAAATCTTTTTGAACGGCAAGGCCCATGTTTTCTTTTTTAACCGTCATGGTATCTATCATACCTGCAAAAATTTCAAGACTGCCCTCGACCGTTTTCACAGTGTCGAACATTCCCTCTTTGTCCTCCTGAAGGTCTTTATTGTACGCAAGAGGCAGCCCCTTCATCACAGTTAAAAGAGAGAAAAGGTTCCCGTAAACCCGTCCGGTTTTCCCTCTAATGAGCTCTGCCATATCCGGATTTTTCTTTTGAGGCATCATGGAGCTTCCGGTTGCATAGGTGTCATCGAGCTCCACAAACTGAAATTCCTGAGAGCACCAAAGAATAATTTCCTCACATAATCTGGATAGGTGCATCATCATGATGGAGCTATTGTTTAGAAATTCCAGGATGAAATCACGGTCGCTGACGGCATCCAGGCTGTTTTCGTAAATCCCGTCAAATCCAAGAATTTCCGCTGTGTAGGCACGGTCGATCGGGAATGTGGTCCCAGCAAGCGCTCCAGCCCCAAGAGGCGATAGGCGAATTCTCTTTAGAGAATCACGGAAGCGCTCCTTATCTCTTTCAAGCATCCAAAAATAGGCAAGCAGATGATGAGCAAAAGAGATAGGCTGTGCTCGTTGCAAATGGGTGTAGCCCGGAAGAATCGTATATACATGTTCCTCCGCTTTTTGAACCAGCACCTGCTGAAGTGCTTCAATTTTCGTAGTGATGATTTGAACATGGTCATTCAAGTAAAGATGC
The DNA here is from genome assembly GCF_037201815.1 of Metabacillus sp. FJAT-52054. Lineage (NCBI taxonomy): Bacteria > Bacillati > Bacillota > Bacilli > Caryophanales > Bacillaceae > Metabacillus > Metabacillus sediminis. Next base: position 2,909,309 of record NZ_CP147407.1, read on the forward strand.
ATATCCGTTGCAACTTGGTCGTTCCGGCTTCTGCCGGTATGAAGTTTACCGCCAACCGGTCCAATTTCATCAATCAAGTGTTTCTCAAGGTTCAAATGAATATCTTCGTATCTGGCAGAGAAAGAAAGCTCTCCATTTTTCATTTTGTTTTGCAATGTATGAAGGCCATTCTTTATAAGCTCTGCTTCGTTTTGAGTCAAAATCCCGGTTTTTCCAAGCATTTGCACATGCGCCAGTGAGCCTTTTATATCTTCTTCAGCCAGCTGCTGATCAAACCCGATTGAAGCGCCGAACTCATCTACCCACTCTTCAGGGGTTTTCTGAAATCTGCCTCCCCATAGTTTGGTCATGCTTCCACCTTCTTTTTATTTTGAACCATGCTGCTTACCTTTGTCGGAAGCCCGTAGAGAGAGATGAAGCCGACCGCAGCCTGATGATCGAAAGCATCCTCTGCTGTATAAGTAGCAAGTTTTTCATCATATAGTGAGAACTCGGATTTACGGCCTTCCACAATTGCGTGGCCTTTAAAGAGCTTCACACGCACAACCCCTGTCACATGCTTCTGAGTTTCCTTCAGGAAGCTCTCCAATGCAGGCTTAAGCGTTGAAAACCAAAGGCCATTGTAGATGAGCTCTGTCAGCTTCTGCCCGATAATCGGCTTAAAGTGGGCTACCTCTTTAACGAGCGTTAAATCTTCAAGCTCTTTATGTGCCTTCAGCAGCGTTACCGCTCCGGGACATTCATAAATTTCTCTCGATTTAATTCCGACCAGGCGGTTTTCAACGTGATCGATTCTTCCGACACCGTGCTTTCCTGCTAATTCATTTAAATTTAGGATGATTTCAGAAAGGGAATACTCGACTCCGTTAATCGCTGCAGGAACCCCTTTTTCAAAGGTCAGTTCAATGACATCCGGCTGATCCGGAGTTTTTTCAAGCGGAGCAGTGAGATCATAGGCCTCTTCAGGCGGCGCGGCCCAAGGATCCTCCAATACTCCGCATTCGTTGCTGCGGCCCCATAGATTTTGATCAATTGAAAACGGGCTGTCTAATTTAATGGGAATCGGGATATTATGCTTCTGGGCATATTCGATTTCTTCCTCACGCGACCAACTCCACTCCCGTACCGGTGCAATAACTTCCAGGTCAGGGTTTAAAGCCTTAATAGACACTTCAAAGCGCACCTGATCATTTCCTTTCCCTGTACAGCCATGGGCTACTGCAGATGCTCCTTCTTTTTCAGCTACTTCCACTAGCTTTTTAGCAATGAGAGGGCGTGAAAGAGCGGATACGAGTGGATACTTTTCTTCGTAAAGCGCATGGGCCTGCAGGGCAAGCAGGGCATATTCTTCTGCAAATTCTTTTTTTGCATCAATGACGTACGATTCGGACGCACCGACCTCTAATGCTTTGCTTTGAATGAATGCCAGGTCTTTTCCTTCTCCAACGTCGAGGCAGCAGGCGATAACATCATAGCCGCGCTCCTGAAGCCATTTAATTGCAACGGAGGTATCCAAACCGCCGGAATATGCTAATACTACTTTTTGTTTCATTGTAATCTCCCTCTCTGTATATCATTGTATAAAAATACTTTTATATTTATAAAAATACATCTTAGAGAAGACTTTAACAAGGATTCGAACCTTTTTCAACCCTTAAATGCAATCTTTTCGTGAATTTTTATATAAAAGAATGTATGCTCATACAAAAGGAGGAATTTTGGTTTGGGACCTGATTTTATTTTTGATAACCGTCTTGGCATTCACATTCCTTCAAAATTCCGATCAATGAAGGATCGGTCCATCATGATGGCTGAATGGGAAAAGGAGAGAGGCAAAATTCCAGATCGGATTTCGGAGTTAGAGGATCTGATTCGAGCGAAGCAAAGACTTATGGACAATGAGGAGCATTTCGAAACGGCCTGCTTATATAATTCAGAAATAGCAGGTCTCGCTTCTGTCATTAATGATCTTTGGCTGTGGTACAGAGCAGCTGATCCTCTTGCAGGAAAAGCTCATCATTAAAAATAGCCCCCTGCAAAGGAGGCTATTTTTACATTATGTTAAACGCATAACATCGCGTGCAATCATGACTTCTTCATTCGTCGGAATGATCATGACTTTAACCGGTGAATGAGGATAGCTTACGAAGCGATCGTCGCCGAATGTGTCGTTAAGGGCTGGATCCCAGTAAATACCCATGAATTCAAGGCCGCGCAGCACGCGGGCACGCACCTCTGCACTGTTTTCGCCGATTCCGGCAGTAAAGATAATCGCATCCACCCCGCTCATGCGGGCAGCGTAGGAACCGATGTATTTATGGATACGGCTTGCAAACACCTCAAGAGCCGTCTCCGCCCGCTCGTTTCCTTCTTTTGCGGCCGTCGTGATGTCGCGAAGGTCGCTTGATAATCCGGAAACTCCAAGCAGTCCGCTTTTCTTGTTCAGGATATTCAATACTTCATCTGCAGAAGATCCTGTTTTTTCCATGATGAATGGGATAAGCGCCGGATCGATATTTCCTGACCGTGTTCCCATTGCAACACCTGCCAAAGGGGTGAAGCCCATTGACGTATCAATAGATTTTCCGCCTTCAATGGCTGCAATACTTGCACCGTTTCCAAGGTGGCAGGAAATCAGGCGCAAATGCTCAAGAGGTCTGCCGAGCATTTCGGATGCACGTTCAGAAACGTATTTATGAGATGTTCCGTGAAATCCGTATTTACGAATGCCGTATTTTTCATAATACTCGTATGGCAAGCTGTAAAGGAAGGATTGATCAGGCATCGTCTGATGAAAAGCCGTATCAAATACTGCTACAGCCGGTACGTTTGGCAGAACTTCCTGGAATGCTTTAATTCCAACAATATTGGCAGGGTTGTGAAGAGGCGCCAAGTCGGAAAGTTCTTCAATTGCAGCTAACGTTTCTTCCGTTATTGGAGCAGAATCGCTGAATTTTTCGCCGCCATGTACAACCCGGTGGCCAATTCCTTCAATTTCAGAAAGAGAAGAAATGATATGAAGATCCGTTAGCTTAGAAAGAAGAATTTTAACCGCAACCGCGTGGTCCGGGATATTTGTTGTTTCTGTTTGCTTTTCGCCATTTACAGTAATGGTAAATGTAGCATTTTCAAGACCGATTCTTTCTACAAGCCCTTTCGTTACTACATCTTCACTGGGCATATCAAACAGCTGGAATTTAAGTGAAGAACTCCCAGCGTTAATCGCAATTATTTTAGCCATTATTACCGCTCCTTTAAGTAATCGTACAAGTTGAACGATCTATTCTTATCATTCGTTAAAGTTCCGAAAAATATCTGACTTTTCCATTTAAACATTGCCCGGAACACAATGCAATATAAACCGGTACATGCAATCGTTTACAGATAAAAGTCATTGTTTTCGGACTTTTCCTGATATTTGGGACAAGTGAAAAAGCAGCTTGAGGGATTCCCCAAACTGCTTTATGAATTGAATCAGAAAAGCTTTGAAAAGTTTGCTGTTATCGTAGAAATGCTTAAGAAAGCCATAACAATAACGATAATAACACCGAATATCGTAAGGACAATAGGATGTTTATAATCCCCTACTATTGTCTTTTTGTATGCTGCTATAAGCATTACAGCCAATGTAATCGGTAAAATGAGACCATTTAATGCCCCTGCCAGCAAAAGAAGCTGAACTGGATTTCCGAGGGCAACAAAAACGGTTGCAGAAATTAAGATAAAAACAATGATCGTTGATTTTTGGTACTTCTGAATAACAGGACTGAAGGTTTGGATAAAGGAAACAGACGTATAAGCTGCACCGATAACCGAAGTGATGGCCGCTGCCAGCAGGACAACACCGAAGAATTTATATCCCAGATCTCCGGCAGCATGCTGAAACACAGATGCCGGCGGATTGTCTTTGCTGATTGTAAGTCCCTGTGCAACAATTCCAAGAGATGCAAGAAAAAGGAAAATCCTCATAAGTGATGCTACTGCGATCCCTGTAACAGCACTTTGATTTACTTGGTTCAGGGCATTTCTACCTTTAATACCTGCGTCTAGAAGGCGATGTCCTCCTGCAAATGTAATATAGCCTCCCACTGTTCCCCCTACAAGAGTAACAATAGCGATAAAATAATCTTTTTCGGTATCCGGCATGAATGTTTTCGTCACGGCTTCGCCAATTGGCGGCTGGCTTGAGAACGCTACATAAATCGTAAGAAGGATCATCATGAAGCCCATTACTTGGGCAAACTTATCCATAAGCTTGCCGGCTTCTTTAAACACAAAGACCATAATGGCAATCGCGGCTGCTATGATAGCGCCGAGCTTCTGGTCAATTCCGAAAAGCACGTTGAACCCAAGTCCTGCTCCCCCTATATTTCCAATATTAAAGGCAAGCCCGCCAAATACGATGAGAACGGCTACAAAAATCCCAAGACCTGGAAGTACCATATTAGCAATGTCCTGCGCCCTCTTTTCAGAAACGGCAATAATCCGCCATACATTCAGCTGCACCCCAATATCCAGGATGATGGTAATTAAAATAACAAACCCAAACGAAGCAGCTAATGTTTCCGTATAAAAGGTTGTCTGGGTTAAAAACCCAGGCCCGATTGCTGAGGTTGCCATTAGAAAGGCAGCCCCCATTAGTACACTTAAACGATTTTCTTTCATACAAATCCCTCCCTCGTTACATCGTTTTAATTTGAATTCCTGATTCCTGGAGCTCTTTTCTAATTTTTTTTGCAAATTCCAGAGCGTGTGCTCCATCGCCATGTATACAAACAGTATCTGCAGTCAATGAGATTTCTTCCCCATCTGTGCTGATCACTTTTTGTTCGGTAATCATTTTCTTCACCTGATCAATGGCCGTTTGATCATCTTTAATCAGGGCATTGGATTGACTTCTTGGAGTCAATGCCCCGTTATTTTGATAGGTACGGTCAGCAAAAACCTCGCTTGCTGTTTTTAATCCGATGTCCTGTCCGGCTTTTATCAGCTCGCTTCCGGAAAGACCATACAGGATTAACGATGAATCATATGTATAAATGGCTTTCGCTATCGCTCCAGCCAGGGATGCATCAGCAGCAGCCATGTTATAAAGTGCTCCATGGGGCTTCACGTGATGCAGAGCTCCTCCCTCGGAACGGACAAATCCGTCAAGCGCCCCAATCTGATACAGGACGATGTCATATGCTTCCTGCGCGGAAATGGCCAAAGCCCTTCTCCCAAAACCCTGAAGATCAGGAAAACCTGGATGGGCACCGATTGCTGTATGATTAGCCAATGCTTGTCCTACCGTCCTTCTCATTACGGACGGATCTCCCGCATGAAAGCCGCAGGCAATATTAACGGATGAAACAAGAGGAAGGATTTCCTCATCGTTTCCGATTGTGTAGGATCCAAAGCTTTCCCCCAGATCGCAGTTTAAATCGGCCCGCATGTTAAAGAACCCCCTTTTCGAACTTGTCCCTCACCATGTTTCGGATAAAATCAATTTCCTTTTCCCTTTGAACGAAAAGCTTTTGGGCTTCTTCAATGGTGGTCTTTTCAAACTTAATCTTTTCACCCGGTTTTAGCTGTGCCAGGTGCGGCAGGTCAACCGCGATTACCTGCCCCATTTTCGGATAGCCGCCAGTCGTCTGGTGATCGGCCATTAAAATGATCGGCTGTCCTCCTGCAGGTACCTGGATGGTTCCAAATCCCACTGCTTCAGACAGGAGTTCCCTTTTTTCTTTTAATGCTAAAACAGGTCCCTCTATCCGGTATCCCATTCTGTCGGATTGGCTCGTCAGCGTAAATTCCTCCGTGTTAAAAACGGATTGCGAATCCTCTGTAAACCACTCATATTCTCTGCCTTCTATGTATCTGACCGTTTTGTTTACTACGTTATAGTCCGGCTTCATATACCAGCTTGCCGGAATGGCTTTGGCTTCTGAATTCCTGATGGCTGCCTTGCCGATCAAATCGGATTCTCTAATATTCAGCTCGTCATTTTCTGTTAGCGCGCGTCCATTCACTCCGCCTATTCGTGCCTTTAGATAAGTTGAACGGCTGCCAAGCTCCCGCTCCAGGTCATAGCCTCCTGATGCAGCCATATACGTTCTGCAGCCTGAGACAGGTGCACCGAATTCGAGCTTTGCTCCTGATCTTACAAAGACGGGTCTCCATAGCGGAATGGGCTGCCCGTTAACTTTCGGAGAAAGATTGCCTCCTGTAAGGGCAATTATGGTATCCTCCGTAAACTCAATGGAAGGCCCGAGCAGGGTCATCTCAAGGGTTGCTTCATCTTCTGGATTTCCGGCTAAAATGTTTGCAAGGCGGTGTGCATAAAGATCCATTGCTCCGCTTTTAATTACACCATACTTCTGAAAGCCGAATCTGCCATTATCCTGAATCGTGCTCAGCAGACCGGATTGGAGGATTTTCAAGCTCATGCTATAACTCCTTTAAACGGTTATATTCTTCTTTGCTAATCCGGTAAAACTGAACGGAATCCCCTGCCTTTAAGAGTGCTGGCGGTTGTTTGGAGGCATCGAACAATGAGAGCGGTGTCCTGCCGATGATTTGCCAGCCTCCGGGTGTCTCAAGAGGATATACCCCTGTCTGAGTTCCTGCGATGCCTACAGAGCCGGCCGGTATTTTCGGTCTCGGTTTCTCTTTTCTAGGTGCTGCTATTTTCTCAGTCATTCCCCCCAAGTAAGGAAACCCCGGTGAAAAGCCAATCATGTATACGGGGTATACGCCTTCAGTATGGAGAGCAATGACCTCCTCTTTGCTTATACCATTGTGATTTGCTACTTCATCCAGATCCATTCCAAAATCTTCGTCATAGCACACTGGAATTTTTACCGGCTCAGAGCCTGGAGTTTTCACGCTTTCCTGCTCCATTGAGGAAATGATTTTCTCGATTTCTTCCTGGATCCTTTCATGGGATTGGCCAGGGCTTTCCTTAAAATAAAGCAAATCAAAAATGATGGTTACATTTGTAAATGCAGGTATGTATTCTGTCAGCCATGGAAAATCACCCTGATCCAGCTGATCCGTTAATAATCTGATTTTTATCCGAAGGTCTTCACTTATTTCTTGCCCAAGTTCTACAAGCAAGGCTTGTTCGCTTATTGGAAAGTAAGCTGCTCTTTTCATTTCCTTCCCCCCTTCTGCCTGATTGTTATATTGTACATAACCAATTTTTTTAGCACAAATCAAATTTTGTCAAATGAATAGGAGATGGTATTCATTTCTGCGCTGTACCAGCAATTACTATTTTTCGTCCCTTTTACTAAAACATGCAGACAATACAAGATCAACTCTTATATAATTGAAAAAAATGGAACGGATGCGAGGTCGTTAACGATGTAAGATTTTCAATCAATCATCATATTCCACTCGAAAGGAGCTCGTCCGATGTAAAGGTACAATCCTTCCTAAAAATAACGATAAGGGGATGTGCCTATATGAAAACTGCAAACTTCCGCTACTTATGGATTGGACAGACGATCGCAAATGCAGGCGATATTTTTTATGCAGTAGGGCTGATTGCCCTGCTTTACGAAGCGACTGGATCGGCATTTTATTTAGCAGCCGTTCCTTTTGCCATTACGGCTTCTAAATTTTCAAGCGGGCTTGCCGCGCCTCTCCTTCTTGACCGCTGGAAATTAGATGGGGTTCTAGTTTTTTCCCAGGCAGGAAAAACGCTCTTCCTTCTCCTGCTGGCGCTTGGAATAACTTCCGGACAATCGGGGAATTTACTCTTTATGTTCCTATGCATTATCATAATCTCTATTTTGGATGGATGGGCGGCCCCTGCCAAAAATGCTATGCTTCCCGGCCTGGTACCTTCGGATGATCTCGTAAAAGCGAACAGCTTTACCGCGAGTATGGATCAAAGCGTACAGCTTGGAGGCTGGGCAGCAGGCGGAGTGCTGGCTGCTTTAATCGGGTCCATGAGTTTAATTTGGATGTCCGCTGGATTATATGCTTTCTCAACTATTCTGCTAAAGAGAATTAAGCTTCAGCCTATCCCTATTGAAAGCAGTTTGAAGGAGGAAGAAATATGGAGCCGCTTGAAGGAAGGATGGATTAGAATTTGGAAGAGTCCATCTCTAAGGGCCATCCATTTCATCCTGCTTCTTGAAACAGCGGCAGGAGCCGTATGGATTGCCGCCATCCTTTATGTTTATGTTAAAGATCAGCTGCAGATGGGAGAAGAATGGTGGGGATATATTAATGCCAGCTTTTTCGCAGGACTGATTGCCGGAGGACTCTTAGGTGTCCGGTATGCTTCATGGATTGACCGGAACAGCCGGAAGGTGCTGATCACTGGCGCATTTGGAGTCAGTGCTGCAGCCTTTACTTTCGGAATAACCGCAGTACCTTGGCTTGCATTGGCAGCATCTGCTTTTTTCGGGATGATGGAGCAGCTTAAAAATGTATGTCTGCAGACAGCTGTTCAGCGATTTACACCTGCCGCGCTCCTATCCAAGGTTTATTCAGCCCAAAGCTCTATGCTCGCTCTTACCTTCGGACTAGGATCGCTTGCTGTAGGAGCTGCGGCGGAGAAACTTCCGATTTATTTGGTTTTTATGCTGTCCTCAGGAATTCTGCTTCTATCAGCAGGATACACCATTCTGAGGAAAAACAGACTTTCCTCCTGAGAATAAAAGAGCATATCCTTTGCACCAATTAAAAAATAGACCGGTCTGGCACCTGCCAGAACCGGTCTATTTTTAGCGGCTTTTTTCAAACCATTCATTAATCTGCTTCATCATCGCCTGCATTCCTTCAAAATTAGAGAATTTCGGCAGGTCAGCAAGCATTGCCTGCTTAGGAGGGGCAGCGCCTTCCCCTTTTTTCTGGAGAATAAAAATGCTCTTGGCATGCTGTTCTCCCTGGAACATAGACAAAGGCAGCTGCAATAACCCTTGTATATAGGCCTGCTCCTTTATAAATGCATTCAGTTTAGGAGCTTCCTTGGAACTGAAAAGCTGATTAGGGATAATGAAAAACAGGTATCCACCCGGTTTTGCATGGTTCATGCTTTGTTCAATAAAGAGATGGTGAGCATACGAGTGGCCTTCATCTGCTTTGAGCGAAAAGGCTGACGCTCCTTCATCATTTGGATAGTAACCTACAGGCAAATCGCAAATGACAGCATCGGCAGGATCAACAAATAAATTTTGGAGACTGTCCTGGTTATAAAATTGAACGGGATGCTTTTGAAGATTCGCGTTTATATAAGATAGCTGAATCAGGAGATCATCTACATCCACCCCTGAGCTTTCCACTTTATGATCCTTAAGCTGATTTAAAACAGCTGTAAGCAGGTTGCCGGTTCCGACTGCCGGATCCAAGAGTGAAAAGGAAGGCTTATTACTCATGAAGCGCTGAACGAGATACCCAACAAAAATCCCTACTGAATCCGGAGTCATCTGGTGGTTTGGATGGGCGCCTTCCTTCAGGCCCTTTAGCACACACAATTGGAACGCTTTTCTAATCTCTTCTAATTCATATGTATCAAGCTGGATGTCAGCATAAAGTTTTTTTACTTTTTTCTTAGCCAATTCACTTAACTCATCCTGCAGCACATCACCGTGAAATAAGTTCTCCCCGGTTTCGGCTACTGCTTCTATATAGGATAATTGCAATTCTTCGGCCAGCTGTTCAGATGATTCATTTAAAGCAGTAAACAGCTTTTCCATATTTGAAACGGTTTGCATCCACTTCTCCTCCTAGAGCATACTTCCTACCATTTTAGATAAGCTCTGGCTGAAAGACAAGGCTTATGCCTGAAAAAAAGCGCAAGCGCCTTGAAGGAATGAAGGTCTGGGCAGTGCAAAACGTCCTGTTGAAGCGCGGAACTGACCGCATGGCGGGGGCCTCCGGAAAAATTAACCGGAGGCTTTAGGAACAATATTATTTGGCAGCCTTAGCGGCTTCAATTGCTGCTTCATAATCAGGATGATTCGTAGCTTCACTAACATATTCAGCGTGTACCACTTCGTTATTGCTGTCGATAACGAAAACGGAACGAGCAAGAAGGCGGAGTTCTTTAATCGCCACTCCATATGCCTCTCCAAAGCTAAGATCGCGGTGATCGGAAAGTGTCACGACATTCTCCAGTCCGTTTGCAGCACACCAGCGTTTTTGAGCAAATGGAAGGTCATTACTGATTGTTAAAACCGTAACATTTTCAAGCTTCGCTGCTTCTTCATTGAATTTTCTTGTCTGTGCATCGCATACCCCTGTATCAATAGACGGAACGACTGAAACAATGCGGATTTTACCTTTTGAGTCCTCAAGTGTTACTTCAGACAAGTCGTTGGCCAAGACGCGGAAATCTGGTGCTTTGTCCCCTTTTTTCACTTCTTTATTCGGCAAGGTTACAGGATTGCCTTTAAACGTAATATTCGCCATGTTTATTCCTCCTCTATCATCTATGGATCTATGTACAATTTCATGATAGCTTGTCCCGGGAGGCTTTGCAAACTTAACCTCATTCTATTTACTGAATTTTACAAAATTTAAAAATCGCAGATAACTTTGGAGGCATAACGAGGCGAATTAAAAAAGGTCTGTACTCAGACCTTTTATAACGCTTAGAGGACGGTGAAGATGTATGCTTCATTAACGGAACCAAGTACGAAGCAAGCTTCCGATTAACTCCAAATCACTAATTGCTTTATTTAATGCTGCGGGGTTAATGATTGTACTTAGAGTATCCCTTACTTGACCATCTGCCTTCCAGCCAGCTTTGGAAGAGCTTGTTTCCTGATCACCTAAAGTGAATTTTGCTAATGCATGACCTTCCCCAATATCCTTAAAACGCTGCGTTAGGAGTTCCATAGCTGAATCCAAGGCTTCTTCCCCGCTCATGACGTTTCTCCGGTTATTTGCCCATTCTCTGAAGCTTTGAGAAAAAGGTCCTAAACCTGCATTCAAATCGATATTTTTAATAAAATCGATATTTTTTACAAGTCTGGATTGAACCGAAGCAGTTCCTGCTGATAAAGTCCCGGCAGCGGCTTTTTCTTCGTAGAACTCCTGCCAAAAACTAATGACACCGGCAATTGTCTGAGTAATTCTTGATTTTTGTTCCTCCGAGAAACAATTGTCCAAATAAAATAATAGGCATTGTGGCAATGAGTCCAAACCGGGCAGTGCAGGCAACTCGACGGTGATTGGTTCGTACGTCGTTGTACACGTGCATTTTTTTAGAAGACAAATCAAACAGCAGCCATATACCAAATCGCTTTCCTCCTACACTCAAGATAATCCAGTATATGGTTTCAAATTTTTTTTGATTGGACATCCTGGCTGAACTTATCGAACGGCTTAATACAAAAAGGGAACCCGCTGCCAATCAGCGGGTTCCCTTTTGCTATTAAAAGTCAATATCATCTCTCATAGAAGAAGGATGACCGTTTGATCCGGAATCATTTTTTTTAAACATTTTCTGGATTTTCTCGATCGTTTGCGGTGCAGATTCCAGAATTCTTTCATATAAATGGGTGCTTTCATCCAGATGAAGCATTTTCACTCCATTATGGCCGACAATCAGGAAGGCAATTGGTGTGATGGAAACTCCGCCTCCGCTCCCTCCGCCAAAAGGCATTCTGCTGCGACTGCTGTTTCCGGACACATGTCCTGCCTGAGGCTGGGCAAAAGATTGATCCTCGCCTGAACCTGCCTGGCCGAATTCGCTGCCGCCTGCAGCAAAACCAAATCCAACCTTTGATACCGTTAAGATCACGCTTCCATCAGGAGTCTCGACTGGATCTCCAATGATCGTATTTACATCTACCATTTGCTTTAAATTTTCCATAGCCGTTTTCATTAGACCTTGAATTGGATGGTCGCTCATAATGTTGCCCCCTATGCAGTATTATTGTGTTCTCCAAATATTTTGGATAAAGGCTTATTGCCAAAGGATGGCTTTCCGCCCTTCCAATATTTAACGAATCGCAATCCACCGATAATAGCATGCCCGATTCGAAACCGGACCATACCTGTTACCATCGTATCCAGACAAAGACCTTGAAAAATCGGAACAATTGATAGAACCGGCTGTGTTTTGAGCTTCATATAGTTTCCTGCCGCTCCGCACATTAAACCCTTTATAGTCCAAAGCATTCCGGCAGTGCTGCCTGTAGAAGCAGAATCCCCTAACCCGAATCTGGTATGCCATTCAAATTGTGTAATTTCAATATGCTTTAGAAATTTTCTTGCAATGGTATGAAGACCTGTAATATGCCCTGCCAGTTCTTTGAAATCACGAATTCCCGTTTTCACATCACTTTCTGTAATATGATCTTCCTGTGATTTCCCGCTGTTCTTTTCTTGGCCCATATTGGATTCCTTAACTACGCTTACACTCATATCCTTCTCATTTGCTTTTATAACAGGAACCTTGAATGTATAGCGAAGCAATCCGCCCCATGCTCTTACCTTTACTTTCAAGTCATCATTTTTTCCAATCCGGCAATATTCAACGGTGATGGTCAGCTTCGTAAAGGCAATAAGCAGCATAAAAAGAAAAAGAAATAAAAGAATTCCATAAACCCAAATCATCTATACCGCTCCTTTCAGCAATTAAGTATCGCCCAGTACGCCTTTCTTTAATCGAAAGTCTGTAAACTTGCCTATTGGACTGGACTTAAAAGGGGAGATTGAACATTTAACTCCATGTCCGGCCCCTCCCGCTCCCATCTCTAGCAGAGCAAAAAAAGCTGCTTCCCAATACGATAGGAAGCAGCTTTCAATATTAATTTCTATACATGTTTTCATGAACGACTGCCGTATCCGCAAACAGATCATGCAGTGCCTGTTTTTTGGGAGTAAATCCCGCTACAATGTAAGCGATCCACACCGTTTTACTGATAAATCGCCCGACAAGTTCTCTAAAAAGGATCGTTCCCCATGATAGTGGTTTTTCTTGATTTAGTGAAACCACCCGGATGCCGAATATCATTTTACCAAGCGTCTGATTTAGAAATTTCGTCATCAGCACGAAGTATAGAAAGAAAATAAGCAATTCCAGAAGCGGTTTAGGAGAGAACATCGAACTTCCTCCATCAGTTCCCGAAAAGATAAATATGGGTTTGATCAATATAACATTGATCCCTGCGATAACAGCAAGGTCAACAAGATAAGCCCAAAAACGAATCCAAAACCCTCCATAAACCGGTTCTGAGCGAACGGGTTCCGATGTAAGGACAGAGGGCCGTTCCACTGTATCGTCAAATGTCGTGTCCATTAAACGCCCTCCTTTATTTTGAATACATGTACATCAAACGGCTATTAGCCGGTTTAGAAAATAGTTCGAATAAGCCAAACATCTGATACTCATCACTGAATACCTTTTTAGCTCCCAAGGAAAGCAGAGAATCAAAGCCTGAGCTTTGTTTATATTCAAAAACTTCAGGATTCTCGATTTTTAGATCCTTTTCCATTGCAGCTACAGTGTCATCAATGTATCCTAGTTCATCAACAAGCTTTTTTTCTTTCGCCTGGCGTCCGTCATAGATGCGTCCGTCCGCGATTTTTTTTACATCTTCACGAGTCATTTTCCGGCCTTCAGAAATAACATCCACAAATCCTTCGTAGGCGTTGTTTACCATACCTTGAAGGATATTGCGCTCTTCTTTTGTCATATCACGCGATGGAGACATAATGTCCTTATATGGACCGCTTTTAATCGTTTCGAACTTCACGCCATATTGCTTCGCGAGCTCACCATAGTTTACACCTTCCATAATGACTCCAAGTGACCCGGTAAGCGTATCAGGAGCAGCGAAAACTTTATCTGCTGCCGTTGAAATATAGTAGCCTCCTGAAGCAGCCGTTGTTCCCATGGACACATATAGCGGTTTTTTCGTTTTCTTTTTTAATTCCATTAAATGCTTATGTATTTCTGCACTCTCAACTACTCCGCCGCCAGGAGAATTCACTTTCAGTATAACTCCCTGAACGGAATCATCCTTTTGAACCTCTTCAATTTTTTTCAGAAACTCCTGATGATTGTATCCAGAGCTTTGAAAATAAGAAGCCGACTCTCCCGTATCCTGAATAACCCCATCTACTTCCAGGACAGCAATTCTATTTTCTGCAGAACCCTCCTGAATGATTTCTTCATCGAATTCTGAATCATTCATTGCAAACATTTCATTTGCAGCGCTTTGGAACGTCGTAACCGTATTGAAGATTGCTGAAACGATCACTAATACAAGGGCGATGCCTAACGCAGCCCACCTTTTTCCATTCATTCCATATCCTCCTTCAGTTTCATTTACTTTCATTTCTATCGTCAAAAATGTTCCCTGGTATCAGTAAAAAAGAACATGACTTAAGGGATAAATGGTAAAATAAACAACATAACACATTGTATCATAATTTTACTCTTCAAGGATAACATTTCCATTTCAAAGGAGGATGTACCATGACCAATCGCCGCAATGTATTTTTTTATTATCGGAACTCGGATGATATAGGTGCCAAAGTAGAATCATTGACGAAGCTTGCTGAAAAATACGGGTTTACGGTTGTATCTCATTCAAAGGATGCAAACATTATTGCAAGCATCGGAGGAGACGGTACATTCCTGCAGGCTGTCAGGAAAACAAATTTTAGAGATGACTGCCTGTATGTAGGAATCAGCACAAAAGGGTCCGCCAGCGTTTATTGCGATTTTGTACTGGATGATACAGAAAAAATTATTGAAGCGATTACGACGGAGCAGGTTGAAGTCCGGAAATACCCTGTTATCGATGTAAAAATTGATGAATCCGCTTCTTTTAAATGCTTAAATGAATGCACCATCCGATCAGGGATTATTAAAACATTTGTCATCGACGTGCATATTGATGAAATTCACTTTGAAACGTTCCGCGGAGATGGAATGATCATTTCTACACCAACGGGAAGTACAGCTTACAGCAAATCTGTGAACGGGGCTGTCATTGATCCGCTTCTGCCTTGTTTCCAAGTAAGCGAGCTTGCTTCTCTAAACAATAACCGATATCGAACATTAGGTTCTTCTTTTGTATTAAGCGGCAGCAGAAGATTAAGATTAGAGGTAGCTCAAGATGGAAATGACTATCCGGTAATCGGGATGGATAATGAAGCACTGAGCATCCGCAGCGTGCAGCAGATTGAAGTGACATTAAGCCCTTCTATCATTAAAACGGTAAAATTGAAGGACAACTCCTTCTGGGAAAAAGTGAAACGCAGCTTTTTGTAAGCAATAGCAAGGCCGTCCCCTGATTGGGGGCGGCCTTTGTTCTTGATTCAGAGCCAGTTAAGAGAACATATCTGAGCAGATCCTGGATTCAGAAATCTGCCTTTTCATAAACAACCTTTCCTTCTGCGACTGTCATTGCCACCTTCGTTTTGAGGAGCTCATCCGGATCTTCCATTGTAAAGGGATTGCAATCGAGAATGGTAAAATCTGCGTCAAACCCGGGCTGAATTTTTCCTCTTTCGTGTTCCTTATGGATTGCCGCTGCACTGCCTATTGTATAAAGCTTAATTGCTTCATACGTGGAAAGTGCTTCTTTCATGAAGTATCCCGGCTCCTCTGGTGTATGGATGCTTTTCCTTGTTACAGCTGCATGAATCCCTAAGAGCGGATCAATCGGTTCAATCGGTGCGTCTGATCCCCCGGCACATGGGATTCCACGGTCTATAAGAGTTTTCCAGGCGAAGGATGTTTTTACCCTTTCTTCTCCAAGCCTCTCGATAATCCAAGGGAAATCACTGGCTGTAAATCTTGGCTGGATATCAAGGATGATCGGCATATTCTGCAGCCGTTCGATGAGATCAGGCCGGAGAATTTGTGCATGAATGAAACGGTCTCTCTTTCCAATGGCGGGAGGATGCAATTCGACTGCATTCAGAGCCATCTCAAATGCTTGATCTCCAATTACATGGATGGCAATTTCCCTATTATAGGATCTTGCTTTTACTATTAGTTCATTCAATTCTTTTTGAGTATGGACGGCAACTCCCTTTACATGGGGATCATCCGAATACGGCTCGCTTAATAGCGCTGTCCTGCCGCCAAGTGCTCCATCTGCAAAGATTTTCATAGCCCCATATTCAATAAATCTTTGATCCTCTATGCGGTTCTGCTCAAACTCGTCTATTACAAGGTGATGGATAAGCAGGTGTGCCTTAAACGGCATGTCTTCGGACAGCACTTCATTATAGGCATCAATCGGAAGCTGCATGGCTCCGTAATAGGACAAGTCCTCGGAATGCCCCCCGGTTAAACCATACGTGAAGCAGTCCTGAACAGCTTTGCTGAGCGCCTTTTTCAGGTATTCCTTTGAAACAGGAGGAATCGTTTCAAACAATACGATATCCTGGGCTCTGTCCATCAAAAATCCAGAAAGTGAACCGTCCTCCCTGCGGCCAATAATTCCGCCTGCCGGATCCGCCGTTTCTTCCTCAATTCCTGCAAGCCTTAGTGCAGCTGAATTTGCTAAAATAGCGTGCCGGCATATCCTTTTTAAGACAATTGGATGCTCTGCGGACATTTCATCAAGAACCGCCCGGTCAAACATCCATCCTTCGCCCAGCTGATTTTCATTCCACCCTTCACCGATCACCCATTCTCCCGGCGCAGTTTCTGCAATTTTCCCTGCAAGTGCTGCTTTAATGGCTTCGTGGCTTTCCATATCAGAAAAATCAAGCCTCATCAATTTCTCACCATGACCTATTAAATGGAGGTGACTGTCCACAAAGCCAGGAAACACGGTTTTTCCTTTTAGATATATTTCTTCATCAATGGTATCCCCATATGCAGCTCTAATTGCTTTCTCATCGCCTGCTGCCTCAATTTTATTTCCTGCTGTATAGATGGCCTCTACCTGTTTGTTTTCGCCTTCCATTGTATAGATCGTGCCGCCGTGCCATAACGTTCCCATGATTATCCTCTCTTTCTATGTATTTCATTGAAATATGGAAATTCTAGCATACCGCCGCCATAAAGAAAACCAGGCGTCTGCCCGGCTCCTTTATTTTACCTATAAAATTTAAACACTTTCTCTCATTTCCTCTTTTTGACGGAGCTCGACTCTCCGGATTTTTCCGGAAGCGGTTTTTGGCAGGTCTGTTACAAATTCTATTTTACGAGGATACTTATAAGGCGCTGTCAATTTCTTAACGTGCTCCTGCAGAACCTTCACAAGACCAGGATCTTCGGCATCTGCACCGTCACCGAGCACTACATATGCCTTTACCACACTACCTCTAATTTCATCCGGACTCGCAACAACAGCACACTCTCTTACAAACGGATGTTTTATAAGCGCATCCTCCACTTCAAAGGGTCCTATCGTATAGCCCGAGCTGATGATAATATCATCAGAACGTCCTTCGAACCAGAAATAACCGTCCGCATCCATTCTTGCCCTGTCGCCTGTCAAGTAATAATCCCCTCTGAATTGCATAGCAGTCCTCTCCGCATCTTTGTAATATTCCTTAAAAAGGGCTGGAGTGGAGCGATGTACCGCAATGTCTCCTACTTCATTTTCCTTGCAAACCTCACCGTTGCCGTTTATGATTGCTACCGTATTGCCGGGCGTAGGTTTTCCCATTGATCCCGCTTTAATTTCCATTCCCTTCATTACCCCGACCAGCAGCGTATTCTCGGTTTGTCCGTATCCATCGCGCACTTCAATTCCAAAGTGCTTCCTGAAAATGTCTATAACTTCCCTGTTCAAAGGCTCTCCTGCGGAAACCGCGCTGTGCAGGCTGGAAAGGTTGAAACGGGATAAATCCTGTTCTTTTGCCATCAGTCTATATTCTGTGGGAGTACAGCATAAAACATTAATTTGCTGATCCTGAAGCAGCTGCAGATAGTGAGACGCTTCAAACTTACCATGGTAGATAAAGCCGGTTGCCCCCATTCCAAGTACGGATAAAAACGGACTCCAAATCCATTTTTGCCAGCCCGGTCCAGCTGTAGCCCAAACCTTGTCCTCTTTACGAATGGAGAGCCAGTTGGCAGCAGCCGTCCGAAGATGTGCATACGCCCAACCATGTGTATGGATAACGCCTTTAGGATTGCCGGTCGTACCGGATGTATAAGAAAGAAAGGCAGTGCTGTCATTTTTGGTGTCTGCAAATTCTAATTCACCAGATTGCCTGCTCATCTCTTCCGTCAGCGAGCGCCAGCCAGGCTGAGGCTTTCCTATCACCCATTTAAGTAAATCTTGTGCTTCCTCTACTTCATTGGTTTGTTCTGTGAATTGCTCATAGCAGATGATCCCTTTTACTTCACCATGGGTAATTCTGTAGCGGAGATCCTTAGGTCTTAGCAATTCAGAACTCGGAATGACAACTATTCCGGCTTTTAAAGCACCCATATAAACGGCATAGGCTTCCACAATACGCGGTGTCATGATTAGGAGCTTGTCCCCCTGGCGCAAACCCGCTTCTATTAAAGCGCTTCCAATTTTGTTTGCTTCCGTTATTAATTCGCCATATGTAAGTTCTTTGCGCTGAATCCCGTCTTCCCAAATAAGTGCCGTTTTCCCGGCATCTGCAATTTTCTCTATTTCGCTAACCAAATTGTAATAATCAGGTGCAAGTAAGCTCTCCCGTTTCATATCCTGACTCCCCCTTTGCATTCTTCTTTTTAATTATACAAAATTTTTATAAATTTTTGAATAATAACAATTTAATTAGCGCTAAAGGGGATGCTGTTCTTTAGGGGCTGAATACATTTCAGAATTCAAAAAAAATAGAGCAGGGTTGCCCCTGCTCCTGTAGCCATGTTTTATTTATTATTTTTTGTAACCGCCGCCCAAGTTTGATTGTGCGTAAGAAACGAGACGCTTAGTGATCTCTCCACCTACAGATCCGTTAGCGCGTGCAGTAGTTTCTGCTCCAAGGTTTACACCGAATTCAGAAGCGATTTCGTATTTCATTTGGTCGATCGCTTGTTGTGCGCCTGGAACTACTAGTTGGTTTTGTCTGCTTTGTGCCATGTGTTCTCACCTCCTTGTGAATATAGAGTGTGTAATAACACATGTCTTCATTCTTCAAATCTTTCTGGTAATTGTTACTAACAATTTCCCTGATTTAAAGGTTCAGAGCAGACTGTCCAAACTTTTGTCAGCGGCATCCTTTTTATCCGTAAAATCAATGGTTACGGTGTGATCGACCGCTTCCTGTGTCAAGCTGTCAAAGTCTACAAAACTTTCGTATCGGTTGGCTTTATCAAGCTTCGGTCTAGTTTTTGGCGCTGCCGGAGTAAATATTGTACAGCAATCTTCATATGGACGAATGGAAATATCGTGTGTCCCGATCTCTTTAGCAATCTTGATAATTTCCGGTTTATCAAATGAAACGAGCGGTCTGATGACCGGTGTCGCTGTTACATCATTAATAGCAAACAGACTTTCAAGCGTTTGGCTTGCCACTTGTCCTAAGCTCTCACCTGTAACAATTGCAAGCCCTCCATTTTTAATCCGGAGCTGATCCGTAATTCGCAGCATCATTCTTCTTGTAGAAGTCATCGTATAGTTTTCAGGCACCTGCTGTTGAATCTGTTCCTGAATCGCTGTGAAAGGAACGATATGAAGCTTCATTTTCCCTCCATAATTGGAAAGCTGTTCGACGAGGTCAATGACTTTTTGTTTCGCTCTTTCACTTGTATAAGGGGGACTGAAAAAATGGACAGCCTCCAATTCAACCCCTTTTTTCATCGTCATATAAGCAGCAACAGGGCTATCCAATCCTCCTGAAAGCATAAGCATCGCTTTCCCGCTGATTCCCGCAGGCAGGCCTCCCGGACCGAACGTATCCTGAAACATAATGTATGTTCCTTCTGTACGAACTTCTACTTTAATCTCATGATCGGGCTTCCGTACATTTACGGTGAGCTCTTCAGTATTTGAAAGAATATGTCCTCCAAGAATGCCGTTCATCTCGTCAGATGGCACAGCAAAGGTCTTATCCGCTCTCCTTGCACTGATCTTAAAGGTGTCACCGGGCTGGTATACAGAATTGATAGCTTCCAAAGCTGTCTTTTTAATTTCTTCAACATCACTCTCGCACTTCGCTGCAAGGCTAAAAGAATGAATACCAAAAATACCTGTCAGTCTTTTCGAAATTTCCTGATGAGGCTCCCCGTTTAGCTGAATGTAGATCCGGTCCCGGTTTGACTGAAATCGGATAGCAGGAAAGTCTTTTAATACTTCTTTTATATTTCTTCTAAGTCTTTCAACAAATTTGCTGCGGTTTTTCCCTTTAGTGGAAATCTCCCCGAACCGTACGAGTATATGTTCAAATCGCATCATTCTACCTCTTCATTTTCATAATATGCTTAATGGCCTGCTCGAGAGCTGTAAACATGGTTTCCAGCTGTGAACGGTCTGTATGGATATCCAGGCTGATTCTAATTCCGCTTTCAGCTTCTTCTTTGCTTTTGCCCATCGCCAGAAGGGTTTTGCTCGGTAAACTCTTTTTAGAAGAACATGCAGATGTGGTCGATACATAAATCCCGCTCTCCTCCAGCCTATGAACGAGAACTTCGGATTTAATCCCTGGAACAGAGAAGTGAATGATGTGCGGAGCTGAATGACCTTTAGTGGTATTCAGTACAACACCTTCCATTGTGCTCAGCCTTTTCATAACCTGCATTTTCGTTTCTTCAAGAGCCTTTCCCAACCGAGCATAGTCCTCCTTAGCCATTCGAAGCGCTTTTGCTGCGGCCGCAATTCCGGGTACGTTTTCCGTACCGGACCGATAGTGATTTTCCTGTTCGCCTCCCGAAAGAAGCGGTGTTAGACGGATGCCTTTTCTTACATATAATATTCCAGTACCTTTAAGACCATGGAACTTATGGGCTGAAAGGGAACATAAATCAATACCTGCCCCTTTCAGATCCAGAGGAATCTTTGCCGCTCCCTGAACATGGTCCGTATGGAATGAAATGTTAGGATACTCTTCAAGTAACGCTCCAATTTCTTCAATTGGCTGGATGGTTCCTACTTCGTTATTAACGTGCATGACAGATACTAAAATCGTATCTTCCCTTATTTCGTTTTCTAATTGCGAGGGGCTGACTCTTCCTTCTTCATTAACGGCAAGGATTGTCAAATCAAAGCCGAAATCCTTTTCCAGCTGCAAACAGGCTTCCATTACAGATGGATGCTCAACAGCAGATACAATAATATGCTTGCCTCTATGCATTTTCATAAAAGCCGTACCTTTAATGGCGAGATTATTGGCTTCCGTTCCTCCTGAGGTAAACACGATTTCATCTTCTTCAGCGCCAAGGAGATTCGCTGTCTGCTTTCGTGCCTGCCTCATAAGATTTTCAGCCATGCTCCCCATTTTATGAAGAGATGAAGGGTTGCCGAAAAAATCATTGGTGACTTGTATATAGGATGCCAGAACCTCTGGATATGGTTTTGTTGTGGCACTGTTGTCTAAATATAGCATTTTCATTCCTCCATGGATAAATGCACACATCGTAATATGTTATCATATAGGGCGGAATATTGAAATGGAGAAATCTATTCGTTGACGAGTTAAATTTTTTGAATATAATTAAAATTAAAACAGTTGAACAATTCGACATTTTTCATAAAGCTGTGGTAATATCTTACCGGTATGTATTGTCAGAGTCAGGAGGCTTATCATGAAACAAGGTTTATCAACTAAAGAAACGTTTGTCGTTGGACTAATGCTGTTTGCCTTATTTTTCGGAGGCGGAAACATGATTTTCCCCCCGTCGCTAGGACAAGCAGCAGGCACAAACGTATGGATTGCCATAGCCGGATTCCTTATAACAGGTGTGGGGCTGCCATTGCTTGGAGTGATTGCGATTGGTTTAACAGGCTCTGATGTCCAAACATTAGGGAGCCGGATTCATCCCGTTTTCGGAATCGTCTTTACCATTGTTCTCTATTTAGCAATTGGTCCGCTATTCGGCATTCCTAGAACAGGAACCGTCGCCTATGAAATAGGCGTTACACCATTTCTTCCAGAGGGAATGGCTAAAAACGGAATGTCCTTATTCATTTACACCCTGCTATTTTTCGGTGTAACGTACTGGCTTTCACTAAATCCAAGCAAGCTTGTAGACAGAATTGGAAAGCTCTTAACCCCTGCTTTACTGGCAATTCTCACATTGCTTGCCATTAAAACATTTGCTACGCCGATGGGAGCTGCAAAAGCCCCGCAGCCTGCTTATCAGGATAGTCCATTTTTCAAAGGATTTTTAGAGGGTTACTTAACGATGGACACACTTGCCGCACTTGTATTCGGGATCGTTGTCATTAACGCTGTTCGGGACAAGGGAATAACGAACAGCAAATCCATTACAAAGGTTTGCATACAGTCAGGCCTCATTGCAGCTGCCGGATTGGCACTGGTTTATCTTTCTCTTGCCTACATGGGAGCAACAAGCGTCGACGCCGTCGGGCTTCAAAGCAATGGAGGACTCATATTATCCAAATCAGCCAATGTCCTCTTTGGTTCATTAGGAAACATTGTCCTCACACTTGCGATTACATTTGCATGTCTAACAACCAGCGTTGGACTTGTATCAGCTTGCGGGCAATATTTTTCGAAAATTCTACCAAAGGTTTCGTACAGTGTTATTATTCTCATACTGACCATTTTCTCTACAGTTATAGCGAACTTTGGCCTAACACAGCTCATTGCATTTTCGGTACCTCTTCTGACAGCGATTTATCCGCTTGCCATCGTTCTGATTTTGCTGTCACTCATTGACAAGATCTTTAACAGGGCTCCGGAAGTATACGCTGTTAGCCTGTTCTTAACAGGAATCATCAGTATCGCCGACGGTTTAAAAGCAGCAAAAATACAATTGGGTTCTCTCTATGAGCTTTTCGATGCCTTTGTTCCATTATTCTCACTAGGCATCGGATGGGTTGTACCCGCTATAACCGGTGCCCTTATCGGATATGTAATTGCTCTTATCCGCAGGCCAAATCTTAAAACAAAAGAGAGTCATTAAAAAAGGACAGATCCAATGGATCTGTCCTTTTTTCCGTCTCTATTTGTTTTTCAATTCTTCTAAATCTTCTTCAACAAGCGTTCCAATTTTTTCAAAGGAACCCGGTTCTACATGTTCAATAGCCGTTGCCGCCTTCTTTAATGAGCTTTCATATTCATAATGCCGGAAGAGATTCTCTGCTTCATGCAGATCTTTTGAAAGCCTTTCATTCCGGCTTCTGAACCGGTTCCCATACTGGATAATCCTTTCAACATAATATACTTGTTCAATCATATCTTCTGTTTGCTGATGCACTTTAGCAGAAGCAGAGACGGCATCTTCAAGCAGGATATTGACCGCTACCATATCCAGCGGAATTTCATCCAGCTTCTCAGATACATAAGCGATTGTTCTCTGAGCCTCTTTTAACAGGTCGGAGTAAGCAGCTGGCAAACCAGGCACATTGCTCTTGCTGATCAATCTTGCAGATTCATTAAGCAAACGCCTTGCCTCTGTTAACTGCTCGCGTGCCAGCAGCTCTTCTTTTCGAAGGGCATGAAGCATCTCCCGGTACTCGTTATGGTCTTTGCGAACTTCAGATGTTTGTTTTTCAAGCTCCAGCAGTTCTTCTTTCAGAAGGGAATAAGCAATTTTTTCACTCGCCATTTTATCCTGAATGTGATGGAAGCGCTTTTGAAGCGCCGCTACTTGTTTATCAATGCTGCGCAGTCTGGATGTTTCCTCTTCGCTTAGATGATAGCTTTTCTTTACCGTGTCCGTTTCTTCCTTTGAAATAAGCTTAGCAGCTGTTAATTCATGAAGTGCTCCCTCTGTCTTCACTGTTTCAGATAACACAAAGTGGTGGGCGTGCACTTCCTTTTCAAGAAGATCATACATCGTCTCAATCGATTCATGGATCTCTTGGAGACTTTCGCTGATTCCGTCCAATTCAAGTTCGCAAATCTTTTCCTGGAAAATGATGAGCGTCCCGGATATCCGCTCCGCTTCACTTTGAATTTGAATATGTTCAAGAAAATATCCCTGTTCTGCCATTTCCTTGTATCCATCCGAAATTTCAGCCAGCTGGTTCGGTATTGCACTCTGACAGTCTGCAAGCATGGCAGGGATGAGCTCTATTTTGGCGCATAGCTCATCCAAAATAACATTCTGTTTTGTAAGGATTTCTCTAGCAGCCAAATAATTGCCTGCGTCTGTCTCTGCTTCAAACCGCTTTAGTTCTTCATACACTTCATAAAGCGCTGTCTCGAGCTTTGCATGCGCTCTTCCAAACGTATGACTGTGGGCAAGCAGAGTCTTTTTCGCTTTTTTAAATTTCTCTTTTACATCTTCAATTTCAATGCTGTTTCTCTCTTCGCTCGTTACAAGCTCATAGATTTCTTCGATGATCTGTTCAATGTTCTGATCGGCTGCCTCAAGCATCCTCTCAATATGGGCGAGTACCTCTTTTGATTTCTTGAATCGGTACTTGTCCGCATGGTCTTCTGCATCGAATAGCAGTTCTTCTACTTCTGGAAGCTGGGACGTAATGATTTCATCCCATTCCTGTCTCCATTTTTCAAATAACTCTTCCGCTTGTCCAGTCATTTTTAGTTCTTTTACTCTGGACATCTCGTCTGCGAGCGACCGGTTCATAATTTCAATTTTTCTCGCTTCAAGCCGGTCGACTTCCCGGTATATATTTTTCCTGATAAAATAACCGACTGCGAAAAAGATAACGAGTGCAGCCAGTAAACCAATAACGACTTCCATAATGGGCCCCCTTGCTGTATATAAGAAAAGCACAAGCTCTGATAGCCCCATGAGCTGCTTGCGGCTTACGTCTGCTCAAGCGTTCAAAACGGCACGCCGGAAAAAGAATCATGAGACGGCTGGTCCGCTGCTTTATCAGTTTCAAGAATTGTTTATAATAATGCTGTGTCAGTACACAGACTTTTCTCATTGAAAAAAAAACGGTTTGCCGCTGTCATGTTAGAATCTACTGACTCGTTCCATACCCTTCATTTGTCACATGCACATTCTATGTATAACACTTGCAAAAGTTATGTTATTTCAATGTTTTTATGATACCATGTTAACGATATTTTTTGACCAGTTTTTTTAATTTTTTACATGCTATTATCCTGCTTTATACCAAGGGGGAAAAGAATTTGATAAAAATAGACGGTCATGTCCATACTCCTTTTTGCCCTCACGGCTCCCCGGACAGTCTTAAAAGCTATGCCGAAAGAGCTATTGAGCTTGGGTTTAAAGAGATTTCATTCACTGAACACGCTCCGCTTCCTGAAGGATTTTCCGATCCTGTACCTGAGAAGGACAGCGCTTTGCCAATGGAACAGCTTGAACTCTACATCCATTCCATTCTGGAAATTAAAAAAGCTTACTCGAAGGAAATTAGAATTAATCTGGGGTTTGAAATAGATTATATCGAGGGCTTTGAAGCAGCCACATCCAAATTCCTGAACAATTATGGAGAAATAATGGACGATTCCATTCTTTCCGTTCATTTTCTGCTGAATAACGGAAACTACTACTGCTTGGACTACAGTGAAGAGGGTTTTGCCGAGATATGCCGGGCGGCAGGCTCTGTTGAGGATACCTATAATCTTTATTACCGGACAGTTGAAAAATCCATTCTTTCCGATTTGGGCAGCTGGAAGCCTAAACGAATCGGCCATATCACACTCGCTCATAAATTCCAGCTGCTGTTCCCTGCACCCGGTCAGGACTTGGAACGAATCAGCAGCCTGCTTGATTTAATAAAAGCGGGGGGCTATGAGCTTGATTACAATACGGCGGGCTTGAGAAAAAAACATTGCCAAAATCCCTATCCATATAACAGTGCGGCAAGGCTTGCCATCGAAAAGGGCATTCCGCTTGTGTACGGTTCAGATGCCCATATGGCTGAAGATACGGGAGCAGATTATCAAGCCTTTGAAAGATTGATTACAGGATTGCCTCTTTCTTCGGAGTAAGCAATGAAATCATCCAGCTTTCAAGTTCATGGAAATACTGCTTAACAAAGTAATCTTCATGCGGCTGAAGGTAAAGAACTTCCGCAATATACTGGGGCTGAAGGAAAGGCATTGTCAGCATCCCTTTCAGCTGGACAATAAAATGGCCAATCGGTATTTTATTCAGGCTTCCGTCACCCATACCCTCTTCCAGCAATGAAGCCAGTAAAAACTTTTCTTTCAGCATATACGTACTCATCACTTCTCTGATCAGCATCGTATCCAATGTAATTTCCCGATATACAAACCGGGTTAATTGACGCCGTTCATGCTGATAGCTTAAAATGTTAAAAACTAAACGGGTCAGCCTGCTCACCGGACTTTTATCAAGATCAGCCAGAATGGCCCCGTCCATGGCATTTAAATATCCTTCGTAAAAATCGGAAACAAGATATTCCATCAATCCGGTTTTACCGTTGAAATAATACGAAATATGAGCAACATTGACGCCTGCTTTCTTGGCAATTGCCCTGACGGAAGTACCAGTGAAACCATTCGTATTAAACAGAGAAATAGCTGATTGAATGATTTTTTCCTTTGTCAGATTAAAGGTTTCCTGTTTCATCCGGCTCACCCCTTGTATTCTTTCCTACTTCTTTCCATAGAAGAAGGGGGAATCCTTTATGATCTTCTCGACAAAGTTCCTTTTGGGGAAGATCCCGTTCGTTATATTTGAATGAAAGAGGGAGATAAATCATGTTTCATGTCGAAAAATACTCAAATAACACGAAAGAAAATTATGAGCTTGTTATTAAACAGCTGAAGGCTCTTCTCGAAGGGGAACCGGACCAGATTGCCAATCTGTCTAACGCTTCCGCATTGCTGAACCAGTTTCTTACAGAGGTTAATTGGGTCGGCTTTTATTTAATGAAAGAAGGAGAACTCGTTCTCGGCCCATTTCAGGGACTGCCCGCTTGTGTGAGAATTCCTGTTGGCAAAGGGGTCTGCGGAACGGCCGCGGCGTCTGGTGAAACCCAGCTCGTTGAAGACGTACATCAATTTCCCGGCCACATCGCCTGTGATGGAGCAACCAATTCTGAAATAGTCGTACCTTTAGTAAAAAACGGAGAAGTCATTGGTGTCCTCGATATCGACAGCCCTGTTAAAAACCGGTTTAATGAGCTGGACAAAGAATATATTGAACTTTTTGCAGAAGCACTGCTGCCGTTTATTTAACAAATGAGCTCTTGTTTAATTAGGTTCTATAAATAATACCTGTCCTTGCTAATTGGAGCGGAGGATGAGGTAATACAGCCAGCTGAAAAAAGCGCCTGGATTTATGTCCGGGCGCTTTTTTTATTTCTGTTATACTTGGCTGTTGAGTGGCGCTGCAGACGTTCAATCCAATCAACAAGGTGTAAAAAAACCAACCTCATGCGTTAACATTGCCTATTATTTTTCAGAGTCTGCCTGAATGACCACTTGATCCTTGCCATTGCTTTTCGCTTTGTAAAGAGCCCTGTCTGCTCTTAAGAACAGCTGTTTAGGCGTATCCTCCCGGTCCGCTTCCCACCAGGAAATACCGCAGGATACAGTAATGGAAGGAGATGTGATTTTTCTAACCCGTTCCACAAGGCGGTTTGCAACCGCAATACCTGACTCGATTTCCACCTGCGGCAGGTAAATTGCGAGTTCTTCTCCGCCCCATCTTGCTCCAACATCATGCTCTCTCACATTGCTTTTAATAATGTTCCCTACTTGAATAAGAACCTCATCGCCTGTCTGATGACCATAGGTGTCATTGATGTTTTTGAAATTATCAATGTCTATTAACAGAAAGACCCCATTTCTCTCCTGACTCATTGATTGCCGGATCCGTTCATTTAAATAGTTTCTCGAAAACAGCTTTGTCAGGTTATCCGTCTTAACAAGTGCCTCCAGTTCTTCGCGCAGCATTGAATTTGTCAAGGCAAGTGTGGAATGGTGAATCAGCGATTGGAGAAGCTTAAAGGTTTCAAATGTAAAATGGTATGGCGTTTCATGTACAGCAATAGCAAAACCTCTGACCTGCTCATTCTCCATCATCGGAACGGCCATTAGGCATTTGTAAAGCCCTGGCACGTTTTGAGCAGAGAGGTTCCCTATGAAAATACCTTCTTTCTCATTCATAATCTTTGTCCGAACGAAGGAAAGATAGGACTCTGCTTCGGGAGTAATAAAGAAGCCTGTACTGCCGGGTAAAAGCTGGTAGCTTCCGGACGAATCTTTGTAAAAGAAACCTGCTTCCTGTGCATTAAAGGAATGGATAATCCGTTCTGAAAGAAATTTCATCGTATCTTTAAGCGGCATGTTTTTATTTAGCTGGTGAGATGTTTCATTGATTAGCCTCAGATCCTCTATCACTTTTTTAGACTGCTGATAAAGCTGGGCATTCTCCATCGCGTTTCCAGCCGCATTCGCCAGCATCATAATAAACTTAATTTCCGATTCCTTGAGAGGACTTATTTTGTCAGAGATGACCTCGAGCACTCCGTATATTCCCTGTCTCCCTTTGAGAGGAACGAATACATGGATATTTTCAGAGGAGGCTCTGTCCATTTTAATGGTCCCCGTTAAAAAAGCTTCCATCGCACAGTCCGTAGAACCTTTTTCATCGAAATATAAATCCTTTGTCGGCAGTTCAAGTCTGCTGTCATTGTCATGTGAAAGAAATAAATAGAAAATGTAGGAAGAATACATGCTTTGAAGGGCTTCAATAAGTTCAAAAAGAACCTGATCCTTATCCATTGAGGAATGGAACCGCTCAGTCAGCTCATAAAGATGAGTATGCTTTCTTGAATTCAACACACTCGTTTCAATCTCTCTGCAATAAAAAAGAAACTGGCTGCATGCATGGCTTACTTCATTAAGATCATCGGTACCTGTCAATTCAGCTCCAATCATCTCAAGGACCGCAAACCATTCTTTCTGAGGATCACCGATCAGCATCCTGCATTGGTCAGTCTTTTTGGAAAAGCCATTCTCAAACAATTCATCCCGGTCTTCCTCTGTAGAAGAAACAGGGGATTGAAAGGATGAAGTGCTCGCCGTAAAATAGGGCAGCAATGGAACATTTGCAGAATAATAGCAGTAAATTGCTGCTTGGTCAGCATTAAATACAGATTTCAATTCAGAGGCTAGCCACCTTGACGCCTTCTCAATGGAATGATCTGTTCTTTCATTATATAAATAGGCAAAAAAACGGCCGTTCAGTGATGCAGCCTTGCTGATGATTTCTTGCATGTTTGGACCACCCGTTAAATTCCAAATTAAGTAAATTTTAATGATTTTATTATATCATAAAACTAGCTCTTTCCATAGATTAACTTTCCCTGACAGCCTATCAATTAAACGCACTGTTGACATCACCGTCACTACGTCATATAATGTTCTTTGTTGTGTAAAATATTGCAGCCTCAGAATCGCATAGATGTCCCCATTTTGTTCCCGTGCCTGACACGAGGTGCATCGAGTAACTCCCTGCTGCTGGAGCGAGGATGCATGAAAACATAATGGTCATACATGTAAGGTTCGGTCTGGTTTTTATTTTATACAAAATAAAAACACAAGGAGGAGTCATATAATGTCTCGTTATACTGGCCCTAGCTGGAAACTATCCCGCCGTCTTGGAATCTCTCTAAGCGGTACAGGTAAAGAATTGGAAAAACGCCCTTACGCTCCTGGACAACACGGTCCTGGACAACGTAAAAAACTTTCTGAGTACGGTCTTCAATTGCAAGAAAAACAAAAACTTCGTCACATGTACGGAGTAAACGAGCGCCAGTTCCGCAACACGTTCGTTAAAGCTGGAAAAATGAAAGGGATCCTTGGTGAAAGCTTCATGGCTTTGCTTGAATCCCGCCTTGACAACGTTGTTTACCGTCTTGGTCTTGCGCGCACACGCCGCCAAGCACGCCAATTGGTAAACCACGGTCACATCATGGTTGACAACGGCCGCGTTGACATTCCATCTTTCCAAGTTAAAACTGGTCAAGTTATCACTTTGCGCGAAAAATCCCGCAACCTTGATATCGTGAAAGAAGCTCTAGAAGTAAACAGCTTCGTTCCAGAATACTTGACTTTTGATGCTGACAAGCTTGAAGGAACTTACACTCGTCTTCCTGAGCGTTCTGAGCTTCCAGCTGAAATTAACGAATCTCTTATCGTTGAGTTCTACTCTCGTTAATCGATTTGAAGAAAAAACCGCTGAACTTTTGTTCGGTGGTTTTTTTGTTTTGGTTAATTGTTTGCACTGACCCCCAGTGCAGCAACGCGCTGGGGGAACGGGCAAGAAGCGGACGAACCCTTATCCCGCAACGGCTTTCTACTAACGGGGACGGAGGTTTAGTGCTTTAGCAGAGCGGGGGTCAGTGCAAGGCCCCCGCAAAAACAGAAAAAAGCGCCCAAAACTATGGGCGCTTTTTTACAACCAATTAAAACTGTACCATCGTATACTTCTTTTTACCGCGTCTGATAATTGTAAATTCGTCATCGATCCGGTCATCTGCATGCAGTGCATAATCCAATTCCTGCTTGCGCTCGCCATTCACGTAAACGGCCCCGTTTGTAATGTCTTCTCTCGCCTGTCTTTTTGAAGGAGCGATACCAGCTTCAATAAGCAGGTCGATCAGGCTGATCTCTTTGCTGCTTGCCTGATGGGACGGAACGTCTTTGAATCCTTGTTTGATTTCTTCTCCGCTGAGCGCTTTGATTTCCCCGCTAAATAGCGCTTGGGAAATGCGAATCGCCTGGTCAAGAGCTTCTTGTCCATGAACCATTGCGGTTACTTCTTCTGCTAGACGCTTATGAGCTGCTCGTTTTTCAGGAGCTTCTTGAACTTCTTTTTCAAGCGCGTTGATTTCTTCATGAGAAAGGAATGTAAAGTACTTCAGGTATTTTACTACATCACGATCATCTGCGTTGATCCAGAACTGGTAGAACTCGTATGGAGATGTTTTTTCGCGATCCAGCCAAACAGCTCCTCCCTCGGTTTTTCCGAATTTCGTGCCATCTGCCTTTGTTACGAGCGGAATCGTCAGCCCGAATGCTTTAGCTTCTTCTTCCGTTTTACGGATCAGCTCCAGGCCTGCGGTAATATTCCCCCACTGATCGCTTCCACCGATTTGAAGCTTACAGCCTTTGTTTTGGTACAGGTTAAGAAAATCGTATGACTGCAGAATCATGTAGCTGAACTCTGTGAATGAGATGCCGGATTCAATCCGCGTTTTAACAGAATCTTTAGCAAGCATGTAGTTCACACCAAAGTATTTTCCTACATCCCTCAAGAAAGCAATAACATCCATTTTTCCAAGCCAGTCAAAGTTGTTGGCAATGACAGCCGGATTTGCTTCTGCTTTAAAATCCAGAAACCTTGAGAGCTGTTCTTTGATCCGATCAGACCAGAGCTGGACAATATCCTCAGTATTCAGCGTACGCTCTGCCTTTTTACCGCTCGGATCACCGATTAACCCTGTTCCGCCCCCAACCAGTGCAATGGGATGGTGGCCAGCCTGCTGAAATCTTTTCAGCGTCAAAATAGGCAGCATATGGCCAATGTGAAGACTATCCGCTGTTGGATCAAATCCCGAGTATAATCTAATGGATTCCTTATTCAACAGTTCCTCAAGACCTGTTTCATCTGTAATCTGGCTGACCAGACCTCTAAATTTTAAATCAGACAATAATTCATTCATGTGACATACTCCTCTTCGTTTTGATGAAAAATAAAAAAGCCCCTTCATTATAAAAATGAAGGGACGAATTTCGTCGCGGTACCACCCTACTTAAGAATGGTTCAACAAATAACCATTCTTCGCTCAATCAGATAACGGCCGCAGCCGTCTTCAGCCGCGTATTGCAGCTTCAGATGCTCATGGAATGTAATTCACAGTCTGTTTATGTACTGATTTTCACCAACCATCAGTTCTCTGAAACAGGGAAACAGCTGTTACTGTAATCCAGTCGTTGCTCAATATTCACATATTGAATTTTTACCACAATACAGGCCATTATGTCAAATCTGTTTTTACGACAAATGATACAAATTTTCAGTTAATTTTGTGTTATAATATTTTTGCTTCAAGGGGGAGGATTGGAATGGAGAAATGGATACAGAAATGGTCTTGGGATTCTGCTAAACAGGAAATTTTGAAAAAAAGACTGCGGATTGCTTACGGGGTTTTATGGAATATGACCCTCATCGCCCTTATACTAATTGGTACTTTCGTCATTTTCGCCGGAAGCGCAGGAGCCGGTTACTTTGCCTCTCTTGTAAAGAATGAAGATATTATTAGCTACAATGAATTGAAAAAAGACATCAATAATTATGAAGAAACGACAGAAGTTTATTTTGATAACAATGAATTGGTTGGTAAGCTAAGATCTGATCTTTTCAGAACAAAAGTAAAACTTCATGATATTTCTCCTCATTTAAAAGACGCCATCATTGCAACTGAGGATGAATTTTTTTATGAACATGATGGAGTGGTTCCGAAAGCGATTTTCAGAGCACTTTATCAGGAATTTACGAACGCCAATATGCAGAGCGGCGGAAGCACACTGACTCAGCAGCTGATTAAGAATCAGGTTCTTACGAATGAACTTTCTTTTGACCGTAAAGCAAAAGAAATTTTGCTTGCCCTTCGCTTAGAGCGTTTTTTTGAAAAAGAAGAAATTCTCGAAGCCTATTTAAATATGGCGGATTTCGGGCGGGATAACTCAGGACGCAACATTGCGGGAGCCGAAACGGCTGCCCAGGGAATATTTGGTGTGAGCGCAAATAATCTTAGTATTGCTCAAGCGGCATTTATTGCCGGAATGCCTCAAAGTCCCTTTGCTTATACACCTTATACGAATGAAGGAACTTTGAAAAAAGATCTGTCTCCAGGCATCAATCGCATGAAAACCGTCCTTCGCCGGATGCTTAGCGAAAAGGCTATTACCATGAGTGAATATGAAAGCGCTTCTTCAGAGGATATCTCTTTACAGTTTAAAAAAGGGAATGAAAACCGCCATCGTCAGCAATATCCTTTCCTGACAGACGAAATTGAGAAACGGGCAAAAGAGATTTTGATGGAGCATCTAGCGGATGAAGATGGCTTTCTGCCTAAGGATCTTTCACGTAATTCAAAATTAAAGAGTGACTACCTGACTCTTGCTGATCGCGAGCTAAGACAAAACGGCTACCGCATTCACACAACCATCAATAAAGATATATATGAAGCGATGCAGCAGGCAGCAAAAAATTATAAAGACTACGGCAAGGTCAATACCGTGCAAAAGAAAAATCCTGATACAGGGCAGCAGGAGTCAGTAAATGAACCGATAGAACTTGGCGCTTTGCTGCTGGAAAACAAAACAGGAAAAATTCTTAGTTTCGTCGGTGGCCGCGATTATGAGAGGGAACAAGTTAACCATGCCACTTCAACCCTAAGATCAATCGGGTCAACCATGAAACCCCTCGTATTTTACGGGCCTGCGATCGAAGAAGGATTTCTGCAGCCCGGAAGCTATTTGGCTGACCTTCCCTATGAGAAAAAGCAAGTAAAGGGTGACTCTTACAAGCCTAATAACTTTGACCGAAAATTCCATGGACTGGTAAGTGCAAGGGAAGCATTGGCCAAATCCTATAACGTAGCGGTTGTCAGAGGCTATGAGAAGCTGATGCCTTCAAAGCCGATCAAGTATTTAAAGAAGATGGGCATCACATCAATTCCTGACGAAAAAAACGATTTCGCTTCTTTTCCGCTCGGCGGAGGCGGTGATGTCTCCGTAGAAGAAAACGTGAATGCCTATTCAACCTTTGCCAACAACGGAAAATTTATTAATGCGTACCTGATTGAGAGTATCGAGAGAACAGATGGAACGGTCATTTATCAGCATGAAATGGATACTGAAGATGTATTTTCCCCTCAGACTGCCTATCTGACAATTGACATGCTTAGAGATGTGCTGTCAGATGGTACAGGAAAAAGTGTACCACGTCTC
Organism: Metabacillus sp. FJAT-52054; assembly: GCF_037201815.1. NCBI lineage: Bacteria > Bacillati > Bacillota > Bacilli > Caryophanales > Bacillaceae > Metabacillus > Metabacillus sediminis. The sequence goes on from NZ_CP147407.1 coordinate 2,943,272, forward strand.
TTAAATTTCAAGGCTGATTGGGCAGGAAAAACGGGAACGAGCCAGGATATAAAGGATTCCTGGTTTGTTGCAGCCAACCCGAACGTAACATTTGGGACATGGATCGGCTATGACACCAATGCAACAATTGGTACGTACCGAGGGAAAACCTACAGCCGGCGTGGCCAGGAAATCTGGGCATCGCTTATGAATGCTGCATATGAAAAGAATCCGGAACTGATTGCACCGGAGGAGCCATTCAGGATGCCAAAAGGAATTGCTGAATTCTCCTATTGCGCCTTATCCGGAGCCCTTCCTTCTGATCTTTGCCGTCAGGCAGGCTTGGTTAAATCTGATTTGTTCAATGTAAAATATGCGCCAGGCACTGTAGATGACAGCCTGAAAACGGGAAAGTACGTTCTTAAGGATGGTGTAGCCTTTGAAGTTCCAGCAAGTGCACCAGCAGATTTTGTATACGAGGGTCCTATGATCAAACAAGACCTTTTAGACCGGCTGGGATTCCAATCCCCTGAAGACCTATATAAGTATTCAAGCGACTTAGGAGGTCTGGTTGTCTATTCAGGCAGTACGCTTCAGGAGGATGGACTCCAGCCATCCAAAATTACCGGAGTATCCATAGACGGCGCCACCCTGAATTGGAGCCGCTCCAATAACTCTGATGTTCTCGGATATCGAGTCTATATGTCCACTGGCGGAACCGGCAGCTTCGTAAAAATCGCCAGTTTAGCTGCTTCAGATGGAACAGGTCTCACAATAGGTACAGCAGGAGCCTCATACTATGTAACTGCGGTTGATTCTTCAGGAAACGAATCGCCCCCTTCCAGAATTGCCGGTAATCCCGCTCCTGAGGAAGCAAAGCCGGATGATGAAAAAGAAGCGAAGAACGCTGAAACGAACGACGGAGCCGCTTTACAGGATGCTTCAGCCGGAGGAATTGTACAGACAGACCGTTAAACTCCGGCTGTCTAATAAGTCCTGCTGAGAAGGATTAAATGAACTTGAAATCCCCGGAACGCTGTGTGAGCATTCCGGGGATTTGTTTATAAAACATATTCAGCTTTAAAAACTTGTATACTGTAAAGCTCCATGCTCTTACAAATTACCAGCCGTATCCTCCGCCGTATCCACCACAAGTTCCGCAAGATCCACAAGATCCGCCACCGACGTAAGAAGCTCCGATGATAATCAAAAGAATAAACAGAACTACTACTAAAGCAAATCCGTTATTTCCGCAATATCCGCCATCACTCATTTTGTTAGCCTCCCTTCTGTATATTCAAAATAGTATATGGCCCTCCCTATAAATGTGGAACAGTTCACATCCCCCAATTATCCGTACAAAAGCCAGCATAGGTTTCAAAATGATTTTCCACAGGGTAACATAAGCATAAGAACCCTACTACAGGAGGCCAGATATGACATTCATCAAGGAACTTATTCATCGAATTCAAAAGCACGAATTAGGGGATTTGGCAGCCGTTCTTGCCTATTATTTCCTGCTGTCCCTTTTCCCGCTTCTTATTTTTTCACTTACTCTGCTTCCCTATTTTTCAATTGATCCGCAAACCGTAGGGAAGTTTGTTCAGGAATTTGCACCTGGAGAGTCCGGCCAGCTGCTGGAGGAGCAAATCACATCTCTCCTTTCAACACCCAACGGGGGCCTGCTTTCCTTAGGAATCATCGGTACACTCTGGTCCGCATCGAATGCAACAAATGCTGTGATGAGATCATTAAATAAAGCGCATATGGTGGAGGAATCAAGAGCATTCTGGAAGGTTAGAGGGATGGCTATTCTTTTAACCATCGGCCTTGTGCTTGGTTTAGTGGTTACGCTTGTCCTTCCTATTTTCGGGGATGTCCTTCTTTCCGGAATTAAAAGCATATTTCCGGATACCGCATTGACTGACAGTTTATTTACGGTCATTCGATGGCTGATTGCCTTTGTATTGATGGCATTAATTCTTGGCATCATTTATTACTTTTCGCCAAACCTTGGTCTTAGGCCGAGGGACGTCATTCCAGGGGCCATTGTCGGAACGCTGCTCTGGCAGCTGATATCGTTCGGTTTCTCTCTTTATGTCAGCCAATTTGGGAACTACCAGGCGACATACGGAAGTGTCGGAGGAGTGATCGTACTAATGACCTGGCTGTATTTATCAGGCTTTGTCATTCTCATTGGCGGAGAAATTAATGCGATCCGTTTTTGCAAAAGGACGAATGAGCATTGTTACACAGAAGAAACAGATGATAAAAAAGCATCTTTATAAGAAAAATGGGGCTGTCAAATAAGCCCGCTGAGATGAAATGATAATTGAAACCCCCGGGACGCAGTGAGCATTCCGGGGGTTTCGCATGTTTAAATAGGTAATGAACAATTATGGGTTAGGCTAATGGGGCAGAAGGTGTTACACCCAAGCAGCAGCACTTTTGAAAACTGAATTTCTAAACAGTCCTTTTTTTGGAGAACGCATTATTCAGCACCTGCCAATCGGTTTAACCGGCGGGACAGATTGTGAAAAGGGCCTTCTATAGGAGTATGGCGGGATTTGCAAAAAGCGTAATAATCAGCTTTAGAAACATATTGGAACAGTCTGAACGATGAGTAAACAAAGCTGAGCAGACTGCCCACTGTAAAACCGACTCCATAGGCTGCTTCCCCTGCTGGAAGCATGAGCAGCGTAAACAGGGCAATCCCCCCGAAGAAGGCAGCGGAAGTGAAAAGAGCCCCCTTCCGGTCATCAAAATAAAGCAGCAGAAGCATCATGATCATGGTCATTCCGTTGCAAAAAGCCCCAATCAGTGTAATCCGGAATATGCCTAATATGAGGTCTGCATTAAAAAACAGCGGGAATATAAAGAGAGCTAAAAAAAGAACCGCCAGGGAAATAAACCCTTGATTTCTGACAAGCCTCTCAATCTCCTGTTTAAGCACAAGCAGCATTTTTGCTTTTGACTTTCTGATCTGAGTTAACGTCCCCCCATCATTTATGAAGGAAAAGAAATCCCGGTATCTCTCATAAAATCTTGTTTCAATGGAAACGACGAAAATGACATATGACGGCAATATCGTTAAGTAAGCATAAAACACGGCCGTATCATATCCCGGGTGGTAACGAAAGGTATCTAAAAGCCATTGCCCGCCCGATACCCATATAATCCAATTGCTCACCCATAACCCGGCATTATAAAAAATCCCTGTAAACGCAAGCTGCGGATACTTATCAAAATAAGTTAAGTATTCAAATGGCATGGACGCAGCCCGATTTGGGAAAGTTTTCAGCATAGCATTCACGAGCCAGAGAAAGGTCACTGCGATTCCACCCGTAAAACTGCCCATCATAATCCATGCCGGCGTCCATTCTCCTTGAGGGAATGGATTCCATTTCAGCAATATAAACATGCAGCTGACTGACAAGACCCCCCCCGCCAGAAAGGCTAAGGCAATGGATTGATAATTCTTGGCGCCCGACAGGTAAAGCAGCATAATCCATATTAAGTTAAGAAGTAAAAATAATCCCAGCATCATAAATTTATATTCCCACTGCAGAGGTGACAGCAAGGCAAATATAAGCCATAAAAGGATGGCGGCCGCAGCCGTCACCGCCGAAAAACCAAGATAAGAGGAAAATACCTTTTCCTCATTTTTTTCGTAAAGGCAATCAGCCGTATACCTCGTTACAACGAGCTGCTGAAAACCAAATAGAACTTGAGAAAACATAAAGCAGTAAGAGACAGAAATCATAAACAGCTGTTTATTAAGCGCGTTAACCCCAGGGACTGTCTTCAGCAGGACCTGCAGCATAAGAATGGTGAAAATAACAATCAGCCACGGTCCCGCCGTAACAAAAAGAGAATACAAATAGGCCTTTAGCCTGGAAGAATAATAATCTTCTTTAAATAATTTTTGCAGCTGGAATCCGATGCCGGCCAACATTTTCACCTCTCTTTACATATAAATTTCTGTAAAATGTAATCACATCCGAAAGAAGATAGTCATTCTTCACACGATTAAGTCCATTTTTCCCCATTCGTTCAAGAAGTTCCGGGTGATTCATAAACCACCTCAATCGATCCGCGAGCTCCTCGGGCTGAATCGGGGGGATGACAAAGCCGCAAGCGCCGTAAGGATCTTCTTCTCTTCCTTCGATGAGTTCTCTGCAGCTTCCTACATCCGTTGCCACCCATGGCCTTGATGCCGCCATTCCCTCTAGAATAGCCAGCGGCTGCCCCTCTGACAAACTGGTCAAAACACATACATCGAAGGACAGCAGGTAATCCTGAACATTCACCTTACCGGTAAACGTAACCCATTGCTCAAGCTCAAGACTGACAACTAAATCCTTGCATTCCTGTGCATACTCGGGTAATTCTTCATCGGACCCTAAAATAGACCAATGAAACGAATATCCCCATCTTCTTAACGTATTGGCCGCATAGATCATCGTTTTTATATCCTTGATCGGTACAATTCTAACGATAGCTCCAATATGAAAAACCGGCTTCTTTCCTTGAAGAGTTAACGAGGTATTGATGTCTATTCCATTTGGAACAATCGCCGTTTTCTCAGCCGGAGCCCCGAGCTCCAGCTGATAGCCGCGGTTTTTTTCAAACAGCGTGATAACGTCCTCTGCCTGTTCATAGGCAATCCTGGAAAGATGATGAAAAAAACGAATCCACCTTTTTTTGTATATGACTGGAATCCATGATGATTGAAGGATTTCCTCTTCCCTCTCCCTCGAATAGATTCCATGCTCCGTAATGATAAAAGGAATGTTTTGTACAATGGATATATAGGACCCGATTAACCCTCCATATCCGGTTGAAGCTGAATGAATGACATCGACTTTGCTGTAATCCTGCTGGAGGAGATGCATGACCGGTGTATACATGGATTTCCACATCCACATATAATCAAGGAATGACCCATACAGCTCCTCATATTCATAGCATTCTTGTACAAGAGTGTAAAAAGACTCGCTTTCAAAAAATTCTTCCACCGACCCCATTTTTTCCTGATTCCCAAGTATAAGCAGTGCCTTAGGATCCAGCGTTTGGAAGGTAAACCATTTGAACAGAAGCGACAGTTCTGCTTCTGTAAGATTGGATTTTACCTTCTTATCCGGAAAATCCGTTATTAATTCCACATTTTGATGATGAACGGTATTCTTCGTAAGTGAATATTTCAGTTCACTATTCTTTTTCTTTTCTGGAGTAATCGTAAAAAGAGAGAATTCGATATCTTCCATTCCGGTAATCAAGGTATGGATCCAGCTTGATACTCCGCCGCTTACGTAAGGATAACTCCCTTCAGCGATCATTCCTACTCTCATTTCCTGCTCGCCTCTTCCCATTCAATGACAGCATCCGGCTTGTTCATGTGTAATAAGTACAGTCCAGGCTGCCGCTCTTCAATTTTCCCGAATGGATAACTTCCCTCTTTCAGTTTTTTCCCCTGCTCCAGCCTTAAATAAAACAGAGAAGGCTGAGGGACGTGATAGCCGTGAATCTCCACCCCGTTTTCTTTATAGGAAATTGACCATTGACCTTCCTGATAGGCAGCCATTCTTTTTTTTGCATCTATTTGTTTATAGCCTTTTACGTATCCAAAGTTTTTTGCAAGAAACTCCTGCATATTCACATACTCTCCCTTTAAACTTTCCCAGCTTGCATTTTTGGAGCGGTCTTCATCCAGTACATCGTCCGGATGAATAAAATGAGAGAATACCCCCATGTTTGCTATAGCATCCGTCAGCTGAAACTGATCCTCTTTTGTAAACGTATAGCCGCTATTAATTCTTGGAAAATGATATAAATCCGTATAAACAGAATCATAGCCAAATTCCTGAATTAAACTCCCATTGGAAGGGTCACCAGTATAAAGACTTGAAAGGACCTCCAAATCCGGCATGGTGTGCCTTAAAGCAGAGATTCCGGATCGATTCAGCAAATTGGATGGCGGAACATAGGTCTTTAGCTTTTGATCAGGAAAAAGCTCCTCCTGAACACCTCTAAGTTCAAGGAGCGAACTCTCCATCTCTGATTGAGACTCCCAGTAGCGGTATCCAAACTCAGTGGAAATCGGCTCTTTTTCGGTCACTAGTGCTTCATGGTTATACCCATGCAATGCAAGCTCTCCGTTTATCGATAGCAGCTGCCTGCCATAGGCAAGCAAATCTTTCTGGTTCATTTCCATCAGCTGTCCTGTTAAAAGGCGGGGCTTGTCAAGGTACGTCCCGATAATGGCACCAGTGTATGGAAAATCATAATTTTGACTGATTTCTTTCATGTCCGGCCACCATATTTTTTTATAAAATTCAGGATAGGCCATACCATATTCCTTCCTGATTTTTTTTGACTCTGCTTCAGCAATCGGGGCTGGAAAATCATCTATATACATGACTTTTCCTCCCATTTGTCCAGAGACAAATGCAGGGAAAGCGAGACTAATTGATTGAACAATCAGGCCGCGTGTACTTTTATCTTGCAGGCTTGTCCCGTTCCAGTTTACAACCCTGCCTGAGCCTGCGTCACGAGTCCATAGTAAAGGAAGCGATCCGGCGGACATATAAGTCTTTGCATCAGGCTGCAGCTCTGTTTTCAGCATGCTGTTAGAGAAATAGTTCGAATTTGAATCCAGGTCAGGATATCCTTTAAAAAACGAATCTGAAAATGTAATGCCTTTTACTTCGTCAGCAAATCCATCCGCTTTCTTTATACCGAGCAATTCATTCCATTCAGCATCAGAAAACCGGTTTGCTAAAAAAAGCCGGCCGCCGTCATTTACAAATCGTTCAATCGAATTAAAATCCCAGCGGGCTGTATCCTCTCCCGTTAAAATAAGCAGAGTATACGGGGATGGTTTTTGGGTGCCTGCTTTCTCAGCAGCAATGACCTGATACTGAATTTTCGCGTATTCCAGTGCTTTTTTTATATTAAAAAATGTTCCTTCACTTAACTTATCTCCCTTTTCAGGCTCGGTTAAATAGATTTTCATATTCCCGGCCTTCTTTTCCGGATGAATCGAATTCATATAAGAAACTTTTTCTGCCGGCTTCTCATTTGGGCTAAGCGGCAAGTTGGAATAAAAATGATCGGAATTCATAAATAGCACTCCTGCAAGCAATAGAATGACTGCTCCAAATGTAAAAATAGCAAATCGGGGAATCCGTCCATTCACTTTTGTTCCCCTCCTAAATATCGGATAATTTCTTGCTGATTTCCAGGGAAAGAAACCAAGTCTGGATGATTTCTAAGCCGATCGGCCAGTTCAAAAACCTTCTCCCATCTTTCTTTTGTATAGGAAATCTTCAGCCATCCCCACATGACGTTAGCAGAATTAGGGTTTTGTTTTAAAAGCCCTTCAAAAATACGCTCTCCTTCGTCAGGATTTTTTTCGAATAAATATAAGCCAAGTGCTTCTGTATACTTTGGATCATCTGGAAATGCTTCAGCTGCCTCTCTCAAAAAAGCTTCATATTCAGCCTCGGTTTTCTCTCGAATCGCAGAAGAAAGCAATTCGCTCGAAAGATAATCCTGATAGGAGTCCAGCAGCTGCCTGTAAGAGGACGGCCGGTCCGTGACCTTTTCTCTTTTTTGCTGCTGGATAAGATTTGATAACCGATCGTGTAGAACATTTGTGATGGTCGCTGCATAATGTACGGCCTCCATATCAGGATGGTTAAGACCCTTTTTAATGATTTTTTCCTGATTGACCGTATTTTCATTCGACATATGCAGCAAGAGATTTTTCATCATCCACGTATTTTCCGTACTGTGGCTGGTCATGTTAAGCAATTCACGATCCTGCCTCAATGTTTCTCTCAAACTTTCAAAATTGTATACCTTATTATGAATATAGCTTGAATATTCCTCCATAAAGGTATCATCCTGTTTTCTCATGTATGCCAAAAGCAAAAACCAGCCATACACGAAACCAAGGACAGGAACTGAGAATGAAAGAAGAATCCATAATATAAGAAGACCATACTGATTCTGTTCAATTTTTTTGACATAGTAAAATTTAGACAAAAAAATGGATGCGATAATTCCTAAAAGAGACCCTGCGGCAAAAATCCATATCATTTTAACGAATCCACCTCTTTTGCAAGAGCTCTCTGCAATCTTTCTTTCACTGCCTTTTCATTTACAGGTTCTACACCTGGCAGGAGCACATAAAGAACTTCCATCTCTTCATCCCACCCCGCTGTATCAAGCTCCCTTAGCTGGTTTTTCATTAAGAGATCGATTTCACTCAGATTATGGCCCGCTGTATTCAGTTCGAAAATAACAAAGGGCTGCCCGATCTTTTCTGCCCTTTCAAGCTCTGCATTAAATCGTTTAAAAAAGGAAGCAAGCTGAAAGATCCCCGTACCAGGATATCTTTCATGCTGATTTTGCTCCCGCTCATATTTATAGGCAAAGCCGAGTCTTGTGCCCATCCACTTTAAGCACCAGTCAAGCCACTGAACTTGCTGAGCTGTGCAAGCCTTTAAATCAATGCCATCCACCGCCAGTATATACCTCTTTTCTCCATAAATAAAAACCGGACCTGCGAGTACCGGGGAGGCAGAATCATCTTCCCGTGATCTAAACAGCACATGAGAAGATTCCTGCATCACTTTAGTTAACAGAGAAGGCATTTCATCCATCCAATAATTCGATTGCAGCTTTCCTTCCCTGTTTGTATTTATTTTGGATCGGATTGAATCACCGTGATTGGAGATTAGATATAAAACGAGCTGGCTCCCTTTAAATTTCTGGTTAACAATACGCACCATTTCATTAAAAATCGTGTCCGAATCTGTAAAATGAAGCGCCGTGATCATTTCATACATTTCTGCATACTGATCCTCTGATTCTAAAAATCTTCTTCTATAACTCTCATTTACAGATAATGCTTCGTCTAATGTTTCTTCCAGAAGCTTTTTATCCTCAGAAATTTCTTCATATAAATATGTTATATCGGAATATCTTTCTTTGTGGGATTTACTTGAAAGTCCAGTAAATAGAAGAAGGAAAAAGAATAGCACCAGCGGGAGCAGTTGATTGAAATCTGTCAGATACAAATATAGATCCCCGCCGCTTTGATATTCGTATGCAAGCGAGGTGAAAAAGGCTATGAAAAAGGGAATTAATCCAAAATATAAGCCATATCTCATAGAAATAAGGACAATCACAACAGACCAAAGCACCTCATTCAGCATAGGGAGACTGTCCGAAAAGAGGAAAATCAGGAAGATGCTTAAGACGGATAGTCCAATCGCTTCAGTTAATTTTAGAATAGTATTAGTTTGTCTATAGATCATTAGAATCACTTCCTTTTATAAAAAATAGGTTGAGTTCAGAAAAATAGGCTGATATGATTAGGACAAAAGGTGATGGGCAAACTTGCTGAAAAGCAAGGACGCAAAGGCATGGGTCGTCGACTTCTACAAAGAAGTACCGATCGCCAGCCTGCGAAGCTACCATCCCTCGTTAAAAAACGGAGGGATTACAAATGAATAACGTAATCAGATTTTTTGTATTGGCTTTTTTTGCTGTATCTAGTATTATTTCTTTATCTCCCGCTGCTTCTGCTTTAACGACTTCTTCTCCCGCTGCTTCTGTCCAAAATGTTTCTGCTGCAAATGGAGTGTTTGATAACGTGAAAACCTACAAAATTTTCTACGATGCTCCCACCCCGGCTATCATCAATAAAATGAAGGCTTATGACCTTGTCATAATAGAGCCCCTTCTTTACACCAAAACCCAAATCGAAACGATTAAGGCAAATGGTACGAAAGTATTCGGCTACATCAACTCGATGGAAGCTGATAATTGGAATACCGCATTTTTGCAAAAACTTCAGCCTGCCGATTACTATCAGCAATCCAGTCAGAAATACTATATTCAGCAATGGGATTCCTACCTGATGAATATGGCTTCCCCGCACTTCAGACAATTGCTGCTTTCAGAGATTGAAGCCCAGGTTCACAGTAAAAATATGGACGGCGTCTTTTTTGACACCGTTGGAAATATAGATGATTATTTCAGCGAAAATCCTGACGAGCTTGCTAAACAGCGCGCAGGTCTTGGGGAGTTGCTGAAAAGTGTAAAAAACGCCTACCCAGCACTTGGAATTATCCAGAATTGGGGAATGGAGACTCTTAAAACTACGAGTAAAAATTATGTAGATGCGATTATGTGGGAGAATTTCAACCACAATGTTGTCTCTAAAGATGCTTGGTCTAAAAATCAGATGAGCGATTTAAAAGCCATTCAGAAGGAAACTGGACTTAAAGTTCTTACTGTTTCTTTTGAACAGCACTCTAAGAGTGATTGGTATTCCGTGCAGCAAGGATTTATTCATTATAAAGCAACAAAAGACTTTAATAGATGGTAATTATTATATCAACCTAAAACACCCGGTATTTTTCGACAATAACTAGTTCTCCATTCTTATTAGACTCTAATCCACTTAATTGACTTACATTATTTGTAGCACAGCCGTAAGATGCTGGCAATATTCGAATAGGCTCAGTAAAACCAGACTCGCCTCAAATGCGAGTCTGGTTTTTTGTAAGGTCCTACCATTCGTTATAATTCATTCTACCCATTTCTAACGACTTAGTCTATTTAGAATATTTAAAATTCAGGAAAAAAGGTAACTTATTTCACAATAAGTATTCTTCCTAACCCATTACCCTTTAATTTAGAGAAACATGCGGAATACAAAAAAGAGGCTGCGGTCTATATTCCGCAGTCTCTTTCGTCATTTATTTTATAGGCTTTTTCCAGAATCCAATGATAAGAGCTGTTACTGCTGCTCCGATAAGGATGGCGACAATATACAAGAACGGATTGCCATCTACAACTGGAATAACAAACGCTCCTCCATGAGGTGCAGGAAGCTTGATGTTAAACAGCATCGATAGTGCTCCGGCTGTCGCTGCGCCAATCACTGATGCTGGAATGACCCTTCCTGGATCTGCAGCAGCAAACGGAATCGCTCCTTCTGTAATAAAGGTAGCTCCCATAATGTATGCCGTTTTCCCTGCTTCCCTTTCCTGCTTCGTAAATTTACTTTTAAAAAACGTTGTTGCAAGAGCCATACCAAGTGGAGGTACCATTCCTCCAGCCATAATAGCTGCATGAGGAGCAAAGTTTCCAGCGTCAATCATCGCAAGACCGAATGTGTAAGCCGCTTTGTTCAACGGTCCGCCCATATCTACCGCCATCATGCCTCCAAGAATTAATCCAAGAAGGATTAGGTTTCCTGTACCCATCCCTATTAACCAGCCGTCAAGAAGATTCATTAACGCTTTTGCCGGTGGAATTACCACTACGATCATGATGACTCCTGTAAATAGAATCCCGAACAGCGGATAAAGCAAAACTGGTTTAATTCCTTCGAGTGCATTCGGTAACCGGCTGAATGCCTTTTTCAGAAATAAAACGATATATCCGGCAAGGAAACCGGCAATCAGTCCCCCAAGGAAGCCTGCGTCTCCACTAGAAGCAAGCAGGCCTCCAACTGCTCCTGGTGCAAAACCGGGTCTGTCGGCAATACTCATGGCGATGAATGCTGCAAGGATCGGAATCATTAATTTAAATGCATTTCCTCCGCCGATGGTATTCAAAATTTCTGCGATTTGATTATAGCTTGGGTCTTCAGGATTTGCGGAGTTAATTCCGAACATGAAGGAAATTGCAATCAGTATACCGCCCCCTACTACAAATGGGAGCATATTGGATACACCATTCATTAAATGCTTATAAAATCCCGTTCTCTGTCCTTTTTCTTTTTGGCCCTCATCGTTCTTTCGCGAGCTGCCCTGGCTCCTTTTATAAGTAGAAGCATCCTGTTTCAGGGCACGTTCGATTAGCTCCTGCGGCTTTCTGATTGCCTGGGCAACCGGCACTTCTATCACATGCTTGCCGTCAAACCGCTCCATCTCCACCTGCTTGTCAGCTGCTACGATGATCGCGGAAGCCCTTTCAATTTCATCCTGCGTTAACAGATTCTTCACTCCGCTTGAACCATTCGTTTCTACTTTGATCATTACACCCATTTCTTTTGCTTTAGCTTTCAGAGCGTCAGCCGCCATGTACGTATGAGCAATCCCGGTTGGACAGGCTGTCACAGAGAGAACCAGCTGTTCAGCTGAATCCGATACAGATTCCTCCTCCTCTTCAGACATCGCATCCTCTTTTGAATTGATGGCTTCCAGCACTTCATTTTCTGTTCTTGCTTTCTCCAATTTCTTTCTGAATTCAGGGTCCATGAGGAAGCTGGACAAAGAAGAGAGTGTTTCTAAATGGGTATTATTTGCACCCTCTCCAGCTGCAATCATAAAGAACAAATGACTTGGCTGCCCATCTAAAGCCTCGTAATCGATGCCGGTTTTCGAACGGCCGAATGCAATAGCAGGACTTTTCACAGCACTCGTTTTGGCATGAGGGATAGCAATGCCCTCTCCAATTCCTGTTGTGCTTTGTGCTTCACGGGCAAGAATCGCCTCTTTATATAATTCACGATCATTCAGTTTTCCGGCATGATCCAGCTTATTTACAAGTTCTTCAATCACTGCTTGTTTTGAAGCCGCAGATAAATCCAGCAGGATGGTATCTTTAGTCAGCAAATCTGTAATTCTCATCTTATAGCCTCCTCATCCAATTTTCTCTATTTTTACTTGTTCGAGCAGTTTTTCTGCTTCTTCCTTTGTACAAAGATCATGCGAAAAAGCTGTCGCGCTTCCTGCGGCTGTTCCAGCCCGAAACGCTTCCTCATAATCACCAAATTTTGTATAAGACGCCAGGAACCCTGCTACAACCGAATCTCCTGCACCTACAGAATTCTTTAGGATTCCCTTTGGAACAGCAGCTTTAAGAACCTGATCTTGATTAATAAATACTGCTCCTTCACCAGCCATTGATACAATGACGTTCCGGACACCTAAGCTGATAAGCCTTTTCCCAAAGTAAGCGGCTTCATTTACCGTGGACACTTTTGTGTGAAACAGCTCTCCCAGCTCGTGATGGTTCGGCTTAATTAAAAGCGGTTCGAATTGCAATGTTTCCTCCAGTGCCGGACTAGTCGTATCAATTACTGTCTCTGCGCCTGCATTTTTGCAGATTTCAGAAAGCTTGCTGTAAAATGTCAGAGGCATTGAGGAAGGAATGCTTCCGGCAAGAACTAATAAATCTCCTTTTTCCAGCTGGTTTATTTTTGAAATCAGCTGCTCCTGCTGCTCGCCTGTAATAATAGGACCTGAAGCATTAATTTCTGTTTCCATTCCGGTTTTTAGCTTGACGTTGATTCTTGTATTATCAAGGACCTCAACAAAATCTGCTGCTATTGATTCTGATTGAAGGAAGTTTTTTAAGAAATCACCTGTGAATCCTCCCGCAAAACCAAGGGCCGTACTTTCCGTTCCCAGCCGTTTCGCTACTCTTGAAACGTTAATGCCTTTTCCGCCCGGGAAAAGCTGCGTTTCCTTTGAACGATTCAGACTTCCTAGTTGAAATTCTTCCAGCTGAATGAAGTAATCAATAGAAGGATTCAATGTACATGTATAAATCATGATGTGCTCACAACCTTTATCTCTGTTTTTTCAGCATATTCTTCAAGCAAATCCTCATCAAGTTCATTCGTAATCACGATGGCCTCGTGCAGGTCCGCAATTTTTGCAAACGCGGTTTCATCAAATTTGCTGCGGTCTGCAAGCATATAAGCCGTTTGTGAGCAGCGGATGGCAGTTGTCTTTACTGCTGCCTCCTCAGGGTCAGGTGTTGTATAGCCTGATTCAGCATGAATGCCATTGACACCCATAAAACATTTATCAAAACGGTATTCACTCAAGCTTGAGGTAGCCCGTGCACCGATCAATGCTCTTGTTGTCTGCTTTACATAACCGCCTATTAAATAGGCAGGAATCTGATATTGGGAAAGCTCTTCAATATGGGTAAGGCCATTTGTTACAACTAATATGTCCTTGCCTTCAAGATAGCGAATCATTTGCAGCACAGTAGTTCCGGCATCCAGGAAAATCCGGTCTCCGTCCTTCACAAGGCCTGCTGCAAACTTCCCTATTTTTTGCTTTTCCTCAAGGTTAATATCTGCCTTTTGCGCGATATTCGGCTCTGTTCCCTTTTGATGAAGAAGTTCTGCTCCGCCGTGAACCCGTTTTAGCTTTTTTTCTTTATGAAGCTGGCTTAAATCTCTTCGAATTGTAGATTCAGAAGAATGGGTAGCATCAACGAGCTCCTGGATATTAACGATTCCTTTTTCTTCAATCATGGCAAGAATCTTGCCGTGGCGCTCTGGTGTAAGCATCTGCGCACCTCCAATAAATAGTGCCTTATGACCACATTGTAGCGAAAGCCCTTACATAAATCAATCAAAAACATTCAAATTCAATCAATATTTATTTGATAATATTCAAAAACAGTCTTTTTCATTCAATGTTGTTCAAAAAAATCATAAAAAAAACCGAACCAACTTACGGGCTCGGGGTAACTCTATTAGAGGTAGCATCAGTAATAATGCGGATTTACAAAGATAAAGAAATTCCAGATTAATAAGCTTAACTTCTCCACAAATCTAAATAGAGGAATTGAGCTTTTCAGTTACTTCATTTATTTATTGAATTCATTAACTGGAAGAAGTATTCAGGTTTTTGAGTCTTATTTAGGTTATACCATGAATGTAATGCATCTGATGTAAATACATCTATATTTTTCAGTACCTCCATGGCAAATTCCAGAGGAGCTATTCCCGATGCAGTAACTAAATTCCCATCAGATACCGCAGATCCCAACTCATAGAACTTTTCTCCTTTATAGTTAGGACATACCATTTTAGTATATTCCAAGTTATTGCTTGTATGCTTTCTAGTATCTAAGTATCCCATATTCGCGAGGCCCTCTGTTGCACCGCAAATTGCAGCCACAATCGTGCCAATCTTTAAAGCTTGGCCAATTCTTTCTAAAATAGGCTGATGAATTTCTTCACTCCAAGTAGTCCCTCCTGGTAAGATTAAAAGATCTTTCCTCTCAAGAGTACATTCATCAAGGGGAATATCCGGTTTTATGCTCACTCCTCCCATTGTAGAAATCATTTCTTTATTAGCTCCTACTGTAATTACTTTTAAAGGTGCTAAATCTTTTTTGAAATATCTTCCTGAGTTTAGTTCAGCAATTAAATATCCATATTCCCAGTCCGACATTGTATTAAATACATATAGAAAAGCCTTTCTTGTTTGCATCCAATAACACTCCAATCACAATTGATATAGCTAGTATAATAAAACTTCCCTGACAGTTAACGTCAGGGAAGTTTTCATACTTTATGAAAATTTATTAATTCCGACAGAACTTCAATAAGTCTTTTCTTAAGACTTATCGGCTCAATAACTTTAATAGATTTATTGTATGGTAAAAGTAAATAAGGTACATACGTATGGATCACATCTTTTTCAAGAAGAAAAACTGCTTGATTTGAAGTCCGTTCTTGTAAATAATGTCCTAAAAACCAATGTTGGCAAATATCAGCCAACACACTTTTATCCCCATTAATAACTAAAGAAATAATCCCTTCCTTATCGTCTATAGCTGGGAGAAGGCTTTTTATAAAAAAGTCACGTGCTGAAAAATTTTCTGGCCGGTTAAACTTATTTTCGGTGAGCATTAGACCCTCAATTCGATCTACTCTAAAACTACGGATATCATTTCTAAGATGACAAAATGCAATCACATACCACTTATTATTCCAATAGATAATTCTATACGGATCGACCAATCTATCATTTAATTGCTTTTCGCCACTTTTATGGTAAAGAATTTTTACAGAGTACCCGTCAGCTACGGCCTGCTCCAACTCCTTCAAAAAAGGTTCCATAGAGAGTGAACTTAATTGACTTATTACTTCAAGACTAGTTAAATGTTGGTTTATCTTTGTTTCCTGCTCTTGATTTGAGTATTTACTTAGTTTTGAAATAGCCCTATTTAGTGCTTCACCTCCATAATATCCGGCTTCTTCTGCAAAAACAGCAGCGTGAAATAGTGAAGTTTGCTCCTCAAAATCAAAAAAAAGAGGCGCCTCAATAAAATTGTTCAATAAAGTGTATCCACCGTTATGTCCTGGTTCTGAAATTATAGGTACACCACTTGTTGAAATTGTATCAATATAACGATACACAGTCCTTATATTCATCTCTAACTTTTCTGAAATTTGCTTTGCAGTAATTTTTTCACCTGAACGAAGCATCCATAGAATCGCTAACATATTGTCAATTTTAGGCATGTACTTTCACCTCTATATGAGATTATTTCCTGTTATTTTTAGTATAAATCATCAACTGTTCTTTTCAGATAGCTTGATATATAATGTGGCCCATCCCCGGGCTGGTTTTCTTTAAAAGGGCAGCTTTTTGATAGAGGGGTCTCGTTGCAGTTTGGAGTCATTCAAATTGTGATGGAGGGTCGTGTTAAAGAAGAGTTGGACATATCAAATTGTCTAATGGATGTGCGTTGGATGGAAGCTATTTTACGTGGACAAATACATAAATAGTCATTGAAGAAAATTATGAGGATATTTTGCGATTATCTATTGTATAAGAGAAGCAACGGTCTTGGCTTTCTTTAATATGGGGAAATTAGGCTCTTCCTTTAGACAAAACAGCTTAGCTGTAATACCATTTAAGACCACTGAAACTTTCTTAACGTGTTAAAAAGGGGAGAATCGTCAGGAAAATAGGCATAGCGCTGTAAATCCGCATTTTCCTGACGGTATCCCAATTATGCAATTAGTCTTCCATTGTCGACAAATCACCTGCTGGCAGATCCAGCTCCCAGGCCTTCAATACTCTGCGCATGATTTTTCCGCTTCGTGTTTTAGGAAGCTTATCTTTGAATTCAATTTCTCTTGGGGCAGCATGTGCAGCCAGACCTTTCTTTACAAACGTCCGGATTTCCTCGCTCAATTCATCAGATGGCTCATAGCCGTCTCTTAATGCAATAAATGCTTTTATGATTTCTCCGCGCACAGGGTCGGGCTTGCCGATTACCCCGGCTTCTGCGATTGCCGGATGTTCAACCAGCTTGCTTTCTACTTCAAACGGGCCTACGCGCTCCCCCGATGTCATAATTACATCATCAATTCTTCCCTGGAACCAGAAGTATCCGTCTTCATCCATATAAGCGGAATCCCCTGATACATACCAGTCGCCGGGCATAAAATAGGATTCATATTTTTCCTTGTTGTTCCATATCGCATACATCATGGAAGGCCAGCCCTTTTTAATTGCCAGATTTCCCATTTGATAGGCAGGCAGTTCATTCCCCTGATCATCAACAATGGCCGCCTTGACTCCTGGTACCGGTTTTCCCATTGACCCCGGCTTAATTTCAAGACTCGGGTAGTTGCAGATGGTTTGGGCTCCGGTTTCCGTCATCCACCACGTATCATGAATTCTTTGGCTGAATACTTTTGTTCCCCACCGTATTACCTCCGGATTGAGAGGCTCCCCGACGCTTAATACGTGGCGCAGGCTGCTGAGATCGTAGTTTTTGATAATTTCATCCCCTGCCCCCATCAGCATTCTAAAGGCTGTCGGAGCACTGTACCAAACCGTAACCCCCAGATCCTCAATTGTCTGATACCAGGCTTCCGGTTGGAATCTGCCTCCGACAATAACATTTGACGCACCGTGCAGCCAAGGTCCGAAAATCCCATAGACGGTACCCGTTACCCACCCTGGATCAGCTGTGCACCAATATACGTCATCTTCCTTCATATCAAGAACCCATTCAGCTGTCTGATAATGCTGGATCATGGCCCGCTGAACATGAAGGACACCTTTTGGCTTCCCTGTAGAACCGGAAGTATAATGAAGGAGCATGCCGTCCTCAGCATCCAGCCACTCTGTTTCAAAATCCTTTCTTGCCTTTTCCATTTCCTTTTGAAAATGGATGAAGTCGCCTTCGACCGTCTCATCTCCTACTAGAATAATGTGCTTTAATTCCGGAAGCTCATCATGAGGAATCCGATCAAGCAGGTCAGGTGTCGTCACAATGACCTTAGCACTGCTGTCAAAAAGACGGTCCTTCACCGCGCCCTCCATGAATGCTTCAAATAGCGGCCCGACAATCGCTCCTGCTTTAATGGCGCCAAGAATGATAAAGTAAAGTTCAGGTGTTCTCGGCATAAAGACGAAAACCCGGTCGCCTTTTTCAACATTGGCCGCCTGGCGGAGTACATTGCCTGCCTGATTAGATAGATCCTTCATTTCTTTAAACGTATATTTTTCGTTTCGGGAAGGGTCTCGATAATAAAGCGCAACTTTATTCTTCCGATGGGTCTCTGCATGACGATCAATTGCTTCATAGGCTGCGTTTAATTTTCCCGTTTGATGCCAGGAGAAATTCTTCTCCGCATCTTTCCAGTTAAAATTCTCATACGCTTCATCGTAGTCTTTTAGATTATGATTACCCTTCGACGCTGGCAGCGCTTCCAATTTCATCCCTGAATCCCCCTCTGTTCTTGATTCAATATTTATTATAGTATACGAGTTGATTTTTCTCAATTTTTAAATAATATCAATATGAAAACGCTTTACTGTTTGTAGTATAATAGAAGGAAGTTTGAACTTAGCTTTAACTTAGGCTCTGTTAAAGTCTTGTGTTGATTTTTAACACCTGTTGATTGGAGCGGAAGGCGTGAGACTCCTGCGGGAGCAGCGGGACAGGTCAGACACCAAAGGCGCGAAGCGAGGAGGAGGCTCACCGCCCGCCCCGCTGGTCGCTGAGCGCCTGCAGCGAAATTCAACAGCCAAATTTAACTTTAACTTAAACAATAGCGGCTAATTTTGCCTAGCAGGGCTTCTGCCGCTTTAAAGAATGGGTTACAAGGAAACCTTAATAGACCAATTCTTCGAAAAAACCTACTATTTAATGATGCAGAAAGAGGCGGGTGACCGAATGGAACATAAAAAAACCTATAATGCCATGGAATTGAAAACTCCTAACGGCTCTCTTATAATTGAAGGCCCAATTGCATCCGGTAAACTGGCAGACTATGAATTTCACAGAGATTTAGTGGCTTTCAGACCTCCAGGGCAGCAGCATAAAGCATTAATTGAAATAGCCGATTTGCCCGAGGGAAGAATTCTCATTGCCCGCCATAAACATACAATCGTCGGATATGTAACGTATCTGTACCCGGACCCTTTGGAGAGATGGTCAGAAGGAAAGATGGAAAATTTGATTGAGCTTGGTGCCATTGAAGTAATTCCAGAGTTTAGAGGATGCGCGGCCGGAAAAAACCTTCTGAGAGTGTCGATGATGGATGACAAAATGGAAGATTACATCATCATCACAACAGAATATTACTGGCATTGGGATTTAAAAGGAACAGGCTTAAACGTTTGGGAATATCGTAAAGTAATGGAAAAAATGATGAATGCCGGCGGACTTGAATGGTTTGCAACGGATGAACCGGAGATCAGCTCCCATCCTGCCAATTGCTTAATGGCTAGGATTGGAAAAAGAGTCGTTCCTGACTCCATTCAGAAATTTGATAGACTTCGCTTTAAAAACCGTTTCATGTACTAGGGTAAATTCTCATTTTCTATCAATTTTTCGGAACACTGTAAGCCAAGGCAGCAAAGGGGATGGAATTGCATGATTGTCGATCAGATCATGAACAAAAAGGTCATCACACTTTATCCAGGGGATACATTAGCAAAAGCAATCGATGTGATGAAGAAGGAAAGAATCCGGCATATCCCAATCGTTAATGAAAATGGGTCACTTGCCGGGATTGTCTCAGACCGGGATGTTAAAGACGCAAGCCCTTCAGTATTTCAGCTAATCGAAAAAGTGGACGAGTTAGACCAGCCGCTCGAAAATATTATGAAGACGGATGTGGTAACAGGACATCCGCTCGATTTCGTTGAAGAAATTTCATCTATCTTTTATGAACGGAAAATCGGCTGCATGCCTATATTAAAAGCAGGTAAACTTACAGGGATCATTACCGAATCAGACCTGCTTCATACTTTTGTTCAGCTTACGGGAGCAAATCAGCCGGGATCGCAAATAGAGGTAAAAGTGCCGAATCGGGCAGGGTTGCTATCCGAAGTATCAGGCATTTTTCAGCAGCGCAATATTAATATAGCAAGCGTCCTCGTTTACCCAGATCGGGATGAGCATTTTAAAATCCTTGTATTCAGGGTGCAAACCATGAACCCTACTGGCATTATTTCTGATTTGGAGGCGGCCGGTTACCATGTTTTATGGCCAAATATGCCGGGGATGCCGTTATGAAGGACTCCCTATTTGTATACTCTGAGGATTACCTGAACTATCAGTTTAACCAGCATCATCCATTTAACCAGCTTCGTGTAAAACTGACATTGGATTTGCTTAAGAAAATGGGGAAAATCGATGACAGTATGATGATTCCCGCAAGGAAAGCTTCAGCTGAAGAACTTGCATTGATTCATGACCGGAAATATATTGAGGCTGTACAAAAAGCAGGAAAAGGAGAATTAGGAGAAGAGGAAGCAGGTAATTACGGGATTGGCACAGAGGACACGCCCATCTTTGCAGGAATGCATGATGCAAGTGCAGCGCTAGTGGGAGGTACGCTTGAGGCAGTTGATGCAGTAATGTCCGGAAGAGCCAAGCACGCTTTAAATTTAGGAGGCGGGCTGCATCATGGGTTCCGGGGGAAGGCTTCTGGATTTTGTGTTTATAACGATAGTTCAGTAGCCATTAAATATATGCAGGAAAAATACCAGGCAAGAGTTATGTATGTAGATACGGATGCCCATCATGGGGACGGAGTCCAATGGACTTTTTATGATGATCCGACTGTTTGCACATTATCCTTGCATGAGACCGGGCGGTATTTATTTCCCGGGACAGGAAATGTGACAGAACGCGGGCATGGGGCTGGATACGGCTATTCCTTCAACATCCCTCTTGATGCGTTTACAGAAGATGAATCCTGGCTCGATGCCTACAGAAAATCATTTCGGGAAGTTGTCAAATTCTTTAAACCGGATGTTATCTTTTCACAAAATGGTGCCGATGCTCATTATCTAGACCCGCTTACACATCTTTCATCAACGATGGACATTTACAAAGAGATTCCAAAGATTGCTCACGAACTGGCTCATGAATATTGCGATGGCAGGTGGATTGCCGTGGGCGGCGGCGGTTATGATATATGGCGGGTCGTTCCAAGAGCCTGGGCCATGGTTTGGCTGCAAATGCAAAACGAGATCCCTTCAGGTCCTCTTCCCCAGGATTGGCTGGATGCCTGGCAATCCCAATCACCAGTTCCTCTTCCTTTGTGCTGGGAAGACCCTAGGCCCCTTTACAAACCGATTCCCCGCAAATCTGAAATTGAAGAAAAGAATGCGAACACGGTTGCTAAAGCGCTGCAAATCATACAGCAAAATCAAATGACTAGGAAAAATGTTAATGGATAATGTAATCCAATCAAAAAGGCACCTTAAAATAGGTGCCTTTTTGACTGTTTATTTCGTTGACTGGCGCACTTCAATGCGGTGCGGAAGTTCAACTGCTTTTTCTTCAACTGTTTCTTTGTTCATTAGCTTAGTCAGTAAACGCATAGCAACCGCTCCAATGTCATAAGTCGGCTGGACGACTGTCGTAAGCTGCGGACGTACCATTGTAGCCAAACGTGTATTATCGAATCCGATGATTTCTACATCAGCAGGAATGCTGCGTCCACGATCTTGGGCTGCATGAATCACACCTAATGCCATTTCATCTGTACCTACAAAAATCGCTGTAGGCTTGTCTGATAATTCCTCGAGTTTTTCATACGCCTCAATCCCTGAGTCGTAAGTATAATCTCCCTCAGTAACGAGATTTTCGTCAAATGAAATTCCTGCATCCTTAAGTGCACGCTTATAGCCGTTTAGCTTCTTTTCACGATTTGTCGGCTCTTCTAATGGACCTGAAACATAGCCGATCCGTTTGTGCCCTTTATCAGCAAGCATAGTTACCGCATCATAAGCACCCTGTTCATAATTAATGTTAACGGAAGGTGTTTCGTTTTCCATGTCTATAGAGGCAGCAAGTACAATAGGAACAGGAGAACGCTTGAATTCTTCAGTATGGGCGCTTGTAACGTTTCCGCTCATAAACAGAATTCCGTCCACTTGTTTTCCAAGCATTGTATTAAGTAAATGGAGCTCTTTATCCTGATTTTGATCCGAATTGCTTAAAATAATATTGTACTTATACATCGTTGCAATGTCTTCTATTCCTCTAGCCAGTTCTGCATAAAAGATACTGGAAATATCCGGAATGATTACACCTACTGTTGTTGTCTTTTTGCTTGCCAGGCCTCTTGCGACTGCGTTCGGGCGATAGCCTAGTCGCTCAATGGATTCGAGCACCTTTTTTCTTGTTGTAGGTTTTACGTTTGGATTGCCATTCACGACACGTGATACGGTTGCCATTGATACATTTGCTTCCCGCGCCACATCATATATGGTGATATTGCTCATTTTTATACACTCCTTTAACTTGCCTGCATGTCCTGTTTATATGTAGTATGAGCAACTTGACAAAATAATAGTATCATCGCTCTATTTCTACATTCATGTACCTAATCATACGATACAATGAAAGCGTAAGCAACGAATTTACACCCTTTTAACATGGATTTTGAATACTCAGTTTCATTAAGCGCTTACTTATGCTTAACAAAAAGAAACAGCCTGCTCAAGAACAGGCTGTTTCCCATTATTATGCTTTTACTTTCACCATTGGTCTGAGTTCAGAAATCCAGTGGTTGAACTCGTCGATGTTCATTTGCTGGGCAGAATCGGAAAGGGCTACGGCCGGATCAGGGTGAACCTCTGCCATTACTCCGTCTGCTCCAATTGCTAATGCAGCTTTTGCTGTTGGGAGAAGAAGATCTTTTCTTCCTGTAGAATGCGTTACATCTACGAATACAGGCAAGTGGGTTTCTTGTTTTAAAATAGGAACGGCTGATATATCCAGCGTATTGCGAGTTGCTTTTTCATATGTGCGTATACCGCGCTCGCATAGAATGATTTGATCATTTCCCTGGGCAATGATGTACTCAGCAGCATTCATGAATTCCTGCAGGGTAGCAGCAAGGCCTCTCTTAAGCAAGACAGGCTTGCGAACGGCACCGGCAGCTTTAAGAAGTTCAAAGTTCTGCATATTGCGTGCACCGATTTGAATGACATCTACATAATCAAGAGCGATTTCTATATCTGCAGGATTAACAATTTCACTGATTACAGCAAGATCGTATTCATCCGCTACTTTTTTAAGGATTTTCAAGCCTTCTAATCCTAAGCCCTGGAAATCGTATGGGCTTGTTCTTGGCTTGAAGGCACCGCCGCGCAAAATTTTAATTCCTTGTTTTTTAGCAGCCTCAGCCACTGCTGCAACCTGCTCATAGCTTTCAACCGCACACGGCCCAACGATGAAGGATTGGCCTCCATCTCCAATTGGCTCGCCTTTTACCATAACAACGGTATCTTCAGCCTTTTTCTTTCTTGATACAAGAAGCGCTTTGCTGTGATCGTCTTCCTGCAGCTCTAATCCCGCTTTGAAAATTTCCTTGAAAATATGCTGAAGAGTAGACTGCTCAAAAGGTCCGTCATTAGACTCAAGAATTTGGTTAAGCATTTTGCGTTCGCGCACCGGGTCATAACGATTGACACCCTGTGCTTCTTTTGCTTTTCCAATCTCTTGAACCAGTCTGCCCCGTTCATTGATTAGTTTAAGAATTTGAAGATTGATCTCATCTGCTCTTTCCCGGAGTGCTTCTAATTCTGCGTGACTCATTCTACTCATCCTTTCGCTGTATCTTATATTACGCAAGTTATGAATCGCTATGTTCACGCCCGCGTTTCTGATTAGTGTTATTATAAACAACTTTACTCTCTATGTCACGAAAAAATTCTTTAACATTTAAACGCTTTTAAGCGATAAAGCATTTTATGTAAATTAGAGAAGATAAGTGCCTATTTATTTTTTGCTTCTGTTATATTGGGCTGTTGATTGCAGCTAGCAGGCGATTGCTTCAATCAACAGGTGCAAAACTTTAACATTGCCAAAAATTAAAAAAGGGACTTTCCAATAAGACCGATTTAAAGCTTCTAGACCTTTTTACCTGATTTCCGCTCCAGGCTGCTTGCTTATCCTTGAGCGGGCGGTGAGCCTCCTCAACGCTGCGCGTCTGCGGGGTCTCACCTGTCCCGCTGCTCTCAGCTCGGAGTCAAGCACCTTCCGCTACAATCAGCCATACCAAGATTTTTCAGAAACACGTGCAAAAAAACCCCTTGGAATCTCCATACACGAAGCACTCAGGGGGTTTTTGGTTTCCGTTATTTCCTCTCTTATGGACTTTTCAGACAGCCCCTTCCTTATAAGGATGATGCCGCTTTTTTGAGTGAGTCTGCGGTAATATTCCAATGGGATGCATTCCATACTGCCGAACCGTGATCGATTAAAATAGCTTGGGGTGATTCATGCTTAATTCCCAGTTTCTCTGCTATATAGGCTGAAAGTTCTCTTGATTCCTGTACATGAAGGTAAAACGATTTCAAGTCATTCTGAGAAGAATCGAATTGGGAAAACTGCCTGAAAGCTTCTTTGCTGATTGGACACGTCAAACTATGCTTCACAAATAAAAATTGATCATGGGTTTGAAGCAGGCTTTCAAATTCACTGATTTCCTTAATCTGTTCTTTCACTTTCTTTGCCTCCTTTTATATAAAAAACCGGCAGAAGTCTTCCTGCCGATTTTAAACGTTAACCTTTAAATTTCCCTTAAAGAGGATTACTTTGAAGAGTCTTTTTCCGCAAATTCGCGGGCTTCCTGCAAAACGTTCTCCTGGGAGTCAAATGCTGACGTACGGGATGATGCGGCTGCTTCTTCAGCCAGTTCATCAATTGCTGATACTTCTGCATTCATTGGATCCTGTTCAGGCGTTTTGTCTCCGCTGCGGATGTCTTTCACTTTATTCATAATGGAAGAAGACTGGCTGCTGACCGTCTGAGACAGAGAAGCTGTTTTTTCCTTCGCCTTATTTGCCCATTCGCTGCTTTTGCCCAAAGCATCATTCGTCATTTTATTCGTTTTTTCTGCAACCAGGTTCGCCTGGCTTCCGAGGTCATCTCGTAAATCCTTACCGGATTTGGGAGCAAGCAACAGGGCTGCTGAAGCTCCAACGATTCCTCCAATAAGGGTGCCGATCATAAAATCTTTACTATTGATCCCATCTTTGCTCATCCTGATTCCTCCCCATTTTCAATATCTGTTTAGTTCATAGTTGAAGTTTTTGATCTTTCTTTTTTCACTTTCCATTTCTGCCAAATGTCCATTGCTGCATTGCTCCATTGAACAACCTGTGAAATCTGTTCTTTGTTTTTATCCAAACCGTTTGAAACGGAGGTGGATACGTTGCTTACAGAACGGTTAAGCTGCTGAAGTGACTGTCCTACTCCCTGCACAGCATTAACAACTGTGTTCAGCTTTTCAGATTTCTGCTGAATGTCGTTGGCGAGCAAATTGGTTTTATGTAGGAGTTCTGTCGTTTCTGTCGTAATTCCCTGAACTTGTTTTTCCAGCCCTGACATAGTCCCTGCTACATTATCTAGTGTCGCCTGCACAGATTTCAGTGTTTTGGATACAAAAATAACAAGCACTGTAAAGGCGATTGCTATTAGTGCGATGCTTAAATACAAGATGATTTCCAAGATAGGGCACCTCCCATGAATTTAATAACCATTTACCCGTCACATGACATTATAAACATTTTAAATACTTTCTATTAGCCAATTCTACATACCGTACCTCATTTCCTACCCCGGACAAAAATTTTTTAGAAACCTGGCGGGGAAAGGCAGAAAATTTCAATTTTTGGAGTTTTTTCAGGTAAAATGGGAAAGAACACAAAAAATTGGGGGTTGTTGCAATGAAAGATCCGCGAATACAGACACTGGCACATAATTTAATTCATTACTCCGTCAGACTCCAAAAGGGTGAAAAGGTGCTGATTGAAAACTTTGGTCTTCAAAGAGAGCTTGTGACTGCACTAGTAAAGGAAGCCTATGCAGCAGGAGGCCATCCATTTGTATTGCTGAAGGATCAGCAGGTGGACCGTTCTCTTCTTATGGGTGCGACTAAGGAGCATTACTCAAAAATTGCCGAGTATGAAGCCAATGTTATGAAAGACATGGACGCGTACATTGGGCTCCGCTCAGGAAACAATATTAATGAACACGCTGATGTCCCGGATGAAAAAATGAAGGTTTCGAGCAAAACACTAGGCAAGAAAGTACATAGTGAAATAAGAGTTCCTAAAACGAAATGGGTCGTACTCAGATATCCGACCGCTTCCATGGCCCAGCTAGCGAAAATGAGCACAGAAGCTTTTGAAGACTTCTATTTTGATGTATGCAATCTTGACTACAGCAAAATGGATAAAGCAATGGATGCATTAGCCAGTCTGATGAATCAAACAGATCAGGTCCGTTTAACAGGTCCTGGGACTGATCTATCATTTTCCATTAAAGATATCCCAGCTGTTAAATGTGCGGGCCATTTGAATATTCCGGATGGGGAGGTTTATTCTGCTCCAGTAAAAGATTCAGTTAATGGAACGATTTCTTATAATACTCCGTCGCCATACAACGGCTTTACCTTTGAAAACGTGAAGCTTACTTTTAAAGACGGAAAGATTGTTGAAGCGTCTGCGAATGATTCAGAGCGTATTAATCAAATCTTTGATACGGATGAAGGAGCACGTTTTGTAGGCGAATTTGCAATTGGCGTAAATCCATATATCCTTCACCCGATGCAGGACATTCTGTTTGATGAAAAAATCGACGGCAGCTTCCACTTCACACCTGGCCAATGCTACGATGACGCGTTCAACGGCAACCATTCTAATATCCATTGGGATATGGTCATGATTCAGCGTCCGGAATACGGAGGCGGAGAAATTTATTTTGACGATGTTTTAATCCGCAAAGACGGCCGATTCGTAATCCCTGAACTGGAAGGATTGAATCCGGAGAATCTTAAATCATAATCCTGTTTAAAGGTTCTGCTGAGAGGAACCGATTGAAATTGAAACCCCCGGGACGCTGTGTAAGAGCATTCCGGGGGTTGTGTTTTTTATATTGGCATTTTAAAAAATATGGTTAGGCTGATTGGAGCAGCCTGCAGGGAAAATCAGCCTAACCTTTCTAATTTTTAAACAGAGAAAGCAGTTTTAGGCCAGTACATTTTCATATGCACGCTGATATTTTTGAATATCTCCTGCACCCATGAAAACAAGCACGCCGTTCTCATGCTTTTTCAGTACATCCATTTCAGCTTCCTGAATTAAAGCGGATTGATCGATTTTCGCAATCAAGTCGTCAATGCTTAACTTGCCGGCATTTTCACGGGCAGATCCAAAAATATCACATAAGTAGACGTAATCCGCTTTTTTCAGACTGTCCGCAAACTCCTGCATGAAGGATTGGGTGCGGGTGAATGTATGCGGCTGGAAGACCGCGATGACATCACGATCCGGATATTTTTGTCTTGCTGCTTCGATTGTTACCTTGATTTCAGTAGGGTGATGGGCATAGTCATCAATCAGCACCTGGCTGCCGATCACTTTTTCATTAAACCGGCGCTTTACACCTTCGAAGGTAAGCAAACGCTCCTGAATAATTTCCACATTCACTTCTTCGTAGTGGCACAGAGCAATGA
This sequence comes from Metabacillus sp. FJAT-52054, assembly GCF_037201815.1. Taxonomy (NCBI): domain Bacteria; kingdom Bacillati; phylum Bacillota; class Bacilli; order Caryophanales; family Bacillaceae; genus Metabacillus; species Metabacillus sediminis. The sequence goes on from NZ_CP147407.1 coordinate 2,971,041, forward strand.
CTGACAATGCATTGAGTACACTATGATCACCGAAGCCTGTAATTTTGAAAGAGCTGTAGAAGGTATTCCTTACAAATACATCAAAGCTGGTTCCATCCGTACTTTTCACAACATTTCTAGCCTGAAAATCGTTTTGCTCTCCGAACCCGTAGTAGACGACCGGTACTTTTGCCTGAATTTGCTGCAAATGCTCATCGTCTCCGCAAGCAATAATCCCTTTTTTAACCTGCAGGGCCATTTTCTGAAAAGCATCGAACACATCTTCAATATTTGCAAAATAATCAGGGTGATCGAAATCGATATTTGTCATGATGGCATAGTCCGGATAGTAAGACAGGAAATGTCTGCGGTATTCGCAGGATTCAAAGATAAAGTATTTACTATCAGGGAGCCCTTTACCTGTACCGTCTCCAATCAGGAAAGAGGTTGGCTCAGCTCCCTGAATGACATGTGACAGCAGCCCGGTAGTGGAAGTTTTTCCATGAACTCCAGTAACTCCGACGCTCGTATACTTATTCATAAATTCGCCGAGGAAACGGTGATAGCGAATAACCGGAAGACCCAGATTCATTGCTTCTGCAATTTCAGCATGAGTATCAGGAAAAGCGTTTCCTGCTATGATCGTAAGTCCCGGTTTAATGTTTTCTTTATCAAAAGGGAGAATTGTAACCCCTCTGTCTTCAAGTGCTTTTTGAGTAAAGATCGTTTTGTCAATGTCGGAACCCTGAACCCCGTACCCCATATCATGGAGAATCTGTGCCAGTGCACTCATTCCTGTTCCTTTAATTCCAACAAAATGATAAACAGTCATAATTGAACCTCCAGCAACGTCTATCTGTATGTTGGGCATGCGCCCGCAGCTTTTTTACAGTATATGACGTTCATCTAATTTTGCAACCGCTCCATTCATCGTTGATATTCTCGTCGATAACGGAGTGATATTTTCTCGTTTTTACTTGTATTGCCCTAACCTATCAAAAGTAACCCTAACTACTATAAGCCTCTTTTTATGCAGTGTCAATTTCCCGCAGGACCTATTTATCCCGCGGATTGTTTGATTATCCCAATTATGGAATTAAAGGAGATTGCTTTCCTGGCCGGGCAGTAAATCATCTTCAGAAATTAAAATATCGCGCGGACGGCTTCCTTTTGCTTCTGAAATGATTCCTTGCTCTTCCATCATGTCAATCAGACGGGCCGCACGATTATATCCAATTCGAAAACGCCGCTGGAGGCTTGATGTCGATGCTCCATTTTGTGTGACAACAAACTCGCATGCTTCTAAAAATAAATCATCCTCATCTGCCTGAATGGAGGATTTTTTCAAAAATTCCTCCTGGTTAAACAGATATAAAGGATCCATTTGTTTTTTTACATGAGCAACAACCTGCTCCATTTCATCATCTGAAACAAAATTTCCCTGTACTCTTAAGTGCTTTGACGTCCCATTTTCAAGGAACAGCATATCCCCTCTGCCCAAAAGCTTTTCTGCCCCTCCGACATCAAGAATCGTTCTGGAATCCACTTGTGATGAAACAGAAAAGGCAATTCTTGTTGGGATATTTGCTTTAATAAGTCCAGTAATGACATCTACAGAAGGCCTTTGAGTAGCAACAATTAAGTGAATTCCGCAGGCACGCGCTTTTTGAGCAATTCTGCAGATGGCTTCTTCCACTTCCCCCGGAGCTACCATCATCAAATCGGCGAGCTCGTCAATCACAATGACGAGATATGGCATGTGTTCACCCTGATTATGAGTTTTCACCAGTTCATTGTACCGGCTGATGTCTCTCACACCGGAGTGTGCAAACAGCTCATACCGTCTTTCCATTTCCTCAACGGCCCATTTTAATGCACCTGTAGCCGCTTTTGCATCCGTAATAACGGGACTGACTAAATGAGGAATCCGGTTGTATGGAGCAAGCTCCACCATTTTTGGATCAATCAGCAGCATTTTCACCTCGTGCGGAGCTGCTTTATACAGCAGACTGATCAGCATTGAATTGATGCAGACGCTTTTTCCAGATCCTGTAGCTCCCGCAATTAATCCATGCGGCATTTTTTTCAAATCTGTTACAATGGGCTGTCCTGAGATATCAAGTCCGAGTGCCACTGTAAGAGGAGAAGGATTGTTTTTAAATTCCTGTGACCTAATGATTTCCCTTAAAGAAACCGTTTTGCTCTGAAGGTTCGGAACTTCAATTCCGATTGCATTTTTTCCTGGAATTGGAGCTTCAATCCGGATATCCTTTGCTGATAAGCTAAGTTTAATATCATCTGACAAATTCGTAATCTTATTTACTTTTACACCAGGTTCCGGCTGAACCTCGAATCTCGTAACCGAGGGTCCTTGTGTAACATGAACCACCTTGGCCCTTACGTTGAAATTCTTTAGCGTGCTATCCAGAAGTTCCCGCTGAGAGTCAAGCCACATCTGATCATTTGAAGCCTCTTTAGGAGGTATGCTCAGCAAATGAAGCGGCGGAAAAAGATAAGAGCCCTCTTGAGCACGGTCTTTTATCCGATTGCGGTCCCGATTCAGCATGAGAACGTTGTATGGAACAGAAGCAGATGCAGACTTTTTTTCTGTATTTAATGGTTTTACGGAATCAGATTGCAGCGGTTTAGGTGCATCCGGTTCTGTATACATTGATGTTTCTGGTGCCTGCTCCGGCTCTGCAGTAAATGAATTTCGCACTTCTTCAAGAGCTGGATCAGCTATTTCAGCCATTTCCTTTTTTTGAATAGAGGCTGGCTCTTCCATTAAAATAGGAATCTCCTTTGCTGCAGGGTCAGCTGCGTTCTCTATTTCATCGAAGCCATTATGCACGATTTCAATATTTGATCCGGTGTCCTCCTCCTCAGCAAAATATAGAGGTTCGTGGAGTTCTTTTACCAAATCTTCTTCCATTTCATCGTCTTCTTCTATAAGAAGAACGGATTCATCTTGCTTCTCCAAAACCTCTTCTTTATTTTCTTTTGAAACAAATACAGAGTTTTCATCCTCTGCAAAAGAAGTCTTTTGTCCATTCATTTCGAAAATTGGGTCCTCATGGCTCTTGGAAAGAGTTCCCATGTCCATTGCAAGCGGTGCTTCTTCAGACTTATCATCTTGAACATGCGGCGGGTAATCAGGAATCGGATTGGTCCCTTTAGCATAAAATTCTTTCTTATCAGAAGCGACTTGCTTTTGAGCAGCCTCAGCTGCTCTTTTTTTATAAAAAGAAGAACTGTGCATGGATAGCTTGCGAAGTGTTTCTTCTTCATCCATCCTGCTTTCAGCAATGGTTTTCTCTCTTATTTTATATGGAAGAGACTCCATTTCCGACCTCTTGCGGAAACCATAAATGGGAGATGGAATGATGGTCGGCTGGAAAGGCTTCTTCACACTTTTCGTTTCAGGCTCTACTTTTCTTATTGCTGCCGGTTTTGAAACAGTTGCAGACGGTCTAAACCCTTCATCCCTTCTGCTAATCTCTCTCGTTCTTTCCGAAGGAGAATGGATAGGTTTGGCAGTAACGGGCCTTTGTGGCCTTGCCTGACGCTTCCGCTCATCCGGAATCGCAGGAAACCGAAAATTTCCGGCCGGATACTGATAAGCAATTTTCGTTTCGTACTGATTTCCGGATGCCCGCACATTTTTCGGCGGCGCCTGATGATGAGATTGCTTGCTTTCACGCTTTATTTCTTCTACATTTTCTTCATCGTCTACTCTTACATACTCCACAACTTCTACAATTTCTTCTGTTTCACCAAAAAGAAACTGTTTAAATTTTGACATCCAGCTCATTTCATTATCACTCTTTCAGCATCATGTTGTTTGTTCATCTTAATAGAAGCCATGTTTCACCGACACTATTATTTTTCAAAGGTTTACACCACAAAGTTTATACCCTATTGAAAGGAGTTATATTCATTCATTATTCATTTTTAGAAGCAGAACCCAGGAAAGCTTGTCCATTCTGGTTACAGATTTCGGTGGCATGCTTGCCCCATCAGCCTGGAAGCAGGATGCAGCGCTTTTCAATGTGTCGAGCTCCGTCGGCAGCCTCTATGGGTCTTAAACCACACATCATTCTTTTATAAGTACGGCTATGTTACAGAATTCTGTTGATTTTTCAACAACTGTTGATTAGAGCGGAAGGCGTGAGACTCCTGCGGGAGCAGCGGGACAGGTGAGACCCGGCAGCCGCAAAGCGGCGAGGAGGCTCACCGCCCGCTCAAGGATAAGCGAACGCCTGCTAGCTGCAATCAACAGCTAAGTTTTAACAGAGCTATAAGTAAAAAAGCCACTGGATTAATTATCCTAGTGACTTTTATCTTATCATAAATTTCGATGTAAAATATGGTTTTCAGTGGGTTCAATCGTTATTCAAGGGGCAAATTACTGAAAAAAGTTATCTCCAGGAGTCCTGTTTTCATCAAGGACTAAAATTCCTTTTTCCTGTGGTGCATCCGGAAGGTCCAATTCACGTGCTGAGCAGATCATTCCGCTGGAAGGAACACCTCGCAGTTCAGCATCCTTAATCATCATTCCGCTCGGCATCACGGCGCCGACTTTAGCGACCACTACATGTTGGCCTGCTTCTACATTCGGTGCTCCGCAAACGATTTGAAGCACTTCTGTTCCTATATTTACCTTGCAGATATTCAGCTTATCGGCATTTGGATGCTTCTCCTTGGAAAGGACGTGTCCGACAACAAATTTAGGGGAGAAATCTACGCTCAGGCGCTCCTCAAAACCATTTTGGGATAAGCCATTATTAATATCTTCCACAATTGCCTCTGTTAATTCGACTGGTCCTGCGCCATTCACGGCTATGTATTTGGATGCGTTGAACAGATTGTAGCCAGCGAGCTCATTCGATTCCGCATCAAAGATTTTTACTGCATCCTGTTTTCGTTCAAATGTCCGGTTTTCACGCGGGATATCATTGATAAAAACAAGCAGGGTATCGCCTACGCCTTCGCGGTTATAAAAAACATTCATTTTATTCTTCCTTTCCGTCTTTCGGTCTATTTGCTCTGTTTTTCCCCAGAATAAAAACAGGTTCCAATTCGCCTTCCTCATATAAGAAAGACAACGCGGTAATCGGGACCCGGCCGCTTGCAAAAAAGCTCATTGTCATTTGGGCGAGTATGTCATACCCCACCTCATTTTGAACGTCAGCAATAATTAAAACATCCTGGTGCGGCAGTGCCAAAGCCATTGTACCAGAAATTCGTTCTTTAAACGATTCAAGTATGGAGTCATTTAAAACCCGGCTTGCATCATATCCGTCATTGGCTCTGAAAAAGTAAAACGTATTGCCCGCCACCTGATCTTCTTTTACAGAAGGAGCTAACGATCTTAGGTTAAAAAATGCCGTTTCTTTTATTCTTTTACGGTTCCATCCCTCTTTTTCCATCATAGCAGCATCAATTAGCCGATACGTTTTTCCCATATCGAGTGCATAGAAAATTCTTGTTTCAGCTGTATGCTCATCAAAAAGCAGCGGGATGTCCTCGCTTGATTTTTCTGGAAAAGAAGTAGAACGGATAACCGGAAAAATTGACTTTTCCTTTCCTTCCAAACCGCTTTCTTTTTTCATAGCAAGCAGTGCTTCCTCTACATGATAGATGACCTCTTCTATAGCCTTGTCCTTTTCTGTTTCATAACGGGCTGCAATTTCATTGAGCCCGATTGTTATTCCTTTTTTGATAGCAGGATCTTCTATTCGAAGCGTTTCTTTTTCACGGTCATAATGAAATGACCATTGATGGCTGCTCAGCTTTTCTTCTATTAGTTGCGAAAGTTTTCTTGGCTTCATCCGCGGTATCCTCCCGTCAGCCGATTATTGAATTGAATTCAGGAATTCCTGGATTTGTTCAATTGTTTTTCGGTCTTTACTTACAAAACGCCCTGTTTCCTGTCCCTTACTGAAAGCGACAAAGCTTGGTATACCAAATACACTCAGCTCCGCGCAAAGATCAATGAATTCGTCCCGGTCTGCATAATAAAATGTAAATGCCTGATTATCCTTTTCAAGCTCTGGAAGAAATGGATCAATCACCCGGCAGTCCGGGCACCAGTCTGCTGAAAACATAAGCACTGTATTCTCTTTTTGAATGATTTCTTTATATTGTTCCATAGATTGTAATTTTTCCATTAGATGATCCTCCGATTTCTAGATTTCACATAGTTGAATCATACCAGAAAAAAGAGGCTTAAATCCATCCGCATGTTTCATTGGATGGATTTAAGCACCTTCATCATTTGGCCCGCTGCTTCTGGAACCTCTTCTTTTTTAATTAAAGCGGTCAGTTTATTTCCGCCGATCCCTGCTATTGCTTCATATTCTTTTCCCTTTGTATTTCGAACGAAAAGGTAGCCGAACTCTCCATCCGCGTTAAATGTTTTATCAACAAGCCTTTTCTTGTATTCCTTGCGAAGCAAATCGTAGGAAGCTTTACTGTCTTTTCGTTCATTTTTATTTATGAAAAGCAAAAACTTTTGCCCTCCCTTAGTCAGGATTGCATTGTTCGCCTTCTTAGAGGAGATGCTGTAATTTTCCGGCAAGTAAAATGAACCGCTCTCAATCTTTTCATTTGGCTTTTGAGGCTTCTCACCAAAGCTTTTTGAGGCACTTTCTTCGGCCTGCTTTTTCATTTCCTTATCAGAAATTCCGCCGCAGCCTGCAGTAAGAGCAAGTAAAATAACGGTTAATAGGCTTATCCACCTCTTCATTGCTTGACCCTCCAATCAAATATCAATTACGTGCTTACCTATACCATTCCCATTTTAAGGATAAACCTCCCTTAATTTCGGTTTTTCTTCATTGCGGCTAGGGTATTGACAGGTAGAATCTGATTATTGGGGGAATTGATATGAATATTCATGTCTATTTGGCTGGAGAAATCCATAGTGACTGGAGGACCGAGCTGAAAGGAAAAGCAGCTCACTTGCCTATTACATTCACTGGCCCAATGGAAAATCATGAGCGCTCCGACCAAATCGGCGAAGAAATTTTAGGGAAGCAGCCTGATTCAATTTATAAAGATGAAGCCGCCTCCCGAATTAACAATTTGAGAACGACCTTGCTGCTGAAAAAAGCGGATCTTGTCATCTCCTTATTCGGTGAATCCTATAAGCAATGGAATACCGCTATGGATGCAAGTGCCGCGATTGAAATGGGCAAGCCGCTTATATTAATTAGACCGAAGGAGCTGCATCATCCTCTTAAAGAACTTTCCAGCAAAGCAAGTGTCACTGTTGAAACTGTTAGCCAGGCCATTCAAATATTGTCCTACATTTACGATAAGGAATAGTTGATCAAAAGCTTTATATGATTAAAAAACAGGCAGCTCTCTATTAAAGAGACTGCCTGCTTTTTTCATATTGATATCTGCCTGCAAGCAGTTTCACAACGTGGGCAAACATTTCCGTCCTGTCCACTGCTCCGTTTGTGAAGATTCCCATTGCCCCTTCATTTTTCCCTGTTTCCGTCCGGTGAGAAAATTCATCCATCACGTCACTTAGTTCCCTGCCCTTTACAAGCTCAGCGCCGATTTCAAGAGGAAGCTGAATCCGGGCTCCGCCGGCAACGATTGGCTGAGAAAGACTTCCATCTGTTAACGCTCCCCAATTGCAGAGAAAGAAGCCAAATGAGGTTTCAACGACTCCGCCTTCCAGCCCAATACCAATATCAGCTCCAGTTTCTTTTCTGGAAGCCTCGGCCCGGTTGATGGCTCCCTTCATCGTTTCTTCATCTGAAAAAGGCTGGCTGGATACGCCTGACGAAACATCAGCTTCAATGAATTCCTGTATTAAATCAATTTCTGCAAAGGCCAGTTTTACAGCTCTGACCTTTGCCGGATTGGTTGTCCCGATGCTTACAATCATTTTTTTCCCTCCATGTACATGGGAATCAGCTGTTTGCCCGGATCGAATCCACCGTGCTTTGATCACATGCTTTTACTAATTTAACAAGCAATTCTTTTGCCGCAGCATAATCATCGACATGAACCATGGAAGCATGTGTGTGAATGTATCTTGAGCATATCCCGATGACTGCAGATGGAACGCCTTCGTTCGAGGTATGTACCCGTCCTGCATCCGTTCCGCCCTGTGAAACAAAATACTGGTAAGGGATGCTGTGTGTCTCCGCCATATCGAGGACAAATTCCCTCATCCCCCTGTGAGTGACCATCGACCGGTCAAGGATCCGCAGAAGTGCCCCTTTACCAAGATGCCCGAATTCTTTTTTATCCCCTGTCATGTCATTAGCTGGGCTTGCATCCATGGCGAAAAACAAGTCCGGTTTGATCATATTGGCAGCTGCCTGGGCCCCGCGCAAGCCAACCTCTTCTTGAACCGTAGCACCAGAATATAGAATATTATCGGTCTTTTCATCTTTGAGTTCCTTTAAAAGTTCAATTGACAGCCCGCAGCCATATCGGTTGTCCCATGCCTTGGCCATTATTTTTTTAGGATTGGCCATTGGGGTAAAAGCACTGTCCGGAATAATCTGCTGACCCGGTTTAATTCCGATCTGCCTGGCATCTTCCGCGCTGTCTGCACCTATATCAATCAGCATATTTTTAATTTCCATCGGTTTGTTCCGCTGTTCCTCACTCAATAGGTGAGGAGGAATGGAACCAATCACGCCCGGAATTGGACCGTTATTCGTATGGATGATGACCCTTTGTGCAAGGAGTACTTGATTCCACCAGCCTCCGAGCGGCTGAAAGCGGAGCATTCCGTTTTTAGTAATGGAAGTAACCATAAACCCGGTTTCATCCATATGACCGGCTGCCATGATGACAGGACCATTCGGATTTCCCTTTTTCACACCAAAAATCCCGCCCAAACGGTCCTGAACCACTTCGTCTGAGTATTGCTCAAGCTGGCTTCTCATAAATTTTCTTACCTCATGCTCATTTCCCGGTGCTCCTGGAAGCTCCGTAAGCGTTCTAAAAAGATCCAAAGTTTCTTTATTCATTTCGCTAACCTCTTTTCGAATTTTGTCTGTATATGTAATCACCTGGCTTAACAAGGACGGCTAACTTAGGTATACTAAGATAGAAAAAGCTGAAGGAGGCAGATAGTCATGAAATGCAAAGGTTTAATTGCCGGTATTGGAATAGGCTTCGCAGCAGCGTACCTTTTAAAAGACCAGCTCAAATCCCCATTTATTTCGTCCGATAAAGCACTCCAGCTCGTTAAGCAGGAATTTAAGAAAAAGGGACCGATTGAAGGATCCTGGATTTATACGGTTCCAGAGGATTATTCCATCCACGAATCCAGTCATAAAGTGTATAAAACCGGAATCACGAGAACCATCGAAGGATCACTTGAGCAGTACGAGGCCATCGTGCACGCAGGAACAGGACTCTTGCTTGAAGTGAACAAGGTTTCGTAATCCGTTTGGAAGCAGAAGAATATCTTCTGTTTCTTTTTTTAGCTCTGTTAAACTGAGCTGCAGATTGCAGTTAGAGGTTTTAAATTCCACTCCAATCAACAGGTGTAAAATATCAACACCAAGCTTTAACATAGCCTTTTTATAAAAACTTATTTTATTCTATCCACAGTGTCTACTGTTTCCTTTGAGGCATTCCATTTGATTGCCCTGTATTTGGCATCATGGTAAAACGTGATCCACGCTTCCTTTTCAGCGGCAAAGCTCAGCCATTTCTCTTTTTGCTCGATGGACGTCATCGGATAGTCATCGTAGGCCAGAACCCAAAGCACGTTATCGTGGGCATGTGTCGGCATCAAATCGGCCATATGAACGGCCGTTTCTCCCGCATCCTCTAATATCAGAATGCTGTGGCCGTTGCTGTGGCCCCCTGTGTGTACCATTTTAATACCAGAAATAACTTCTTCCTTGCCGGTAAACGGTATAACCTGGTGCTCGATTGCTCTCCAATTTTCTTTCCAATATGTATTTTTAGACCGAATGTTCGGATTTTTCATCTCGTTCCATTCTATATCACTTGTAAAAATGGATGCGTTCGGAAAGACCGATTGTAATTCACCGTCAACTTCTTTTGTAAGCCCGGTAATATGATCAAAGTGCATATGCGTAAGCAGGACGATATCAATGCCCAGTGGAGTAAGGCCAAGTTCATTAAGAGATTCTTCAACCTTTGACTCTTCCGTTACCCCGTAATTTCTTAGCTGCTTATCTGTTAGCCTGCCTTTTCCAATGCCAGACTCAACAAGGATATTCTTCCCATCCTTCTGAATCAGAATCGGATCTGTTCTAAGCTCAATTTGGTTCCGCTCATTCACAGGATATTTCCTGGACCAGAGGGGTTTCGGTACAACCCCAAACATGGCGCCCCCATCCATATGAGTATCCCCGCCGTTCAGCCAAGTAAGCTTTATCTCACCAATTCGCAATGTTTCCATATAAAATCCCTCCCTGCTTCATTTTAACAGTAATTCTGCCTATCTGAAAGCGCAGCCGTTCAATGGAAACAGAGAAAGAAAAAGAACCTGAGAATCTGCCGGCCGGCAGATACAATCAGGCTCCTGTTCATTCTTATTCACTAGGCTCGTTTTGAAATTTTGCCTCAGACCGGTAAATTCTTTGGCCTTTATTGGAGAACTTTTCTTCATACTCGGTCATGATATTTCCCTCAAAATCGCTTTGATGCAAATCAAGGCTCACAAAAGTAAGCAGCATTCCGTATTCCGAAAAGCTTCTTAATGAAAATTCAAACAGACCCTGATTATCGGTTTTGAAGTGAATCTCTCCTCCTTTTACAAGCAAGCGCTCATAGAGGCCGAGGAACGTTTTATAAGTAAGACGGCGCTTTTCATGACGCTTCTTAGGCCATGGATCAGAGAAATTCAAATACAGCCTGTCCACTTCGCCGTCCTCAAAAATATCCGTCAAAACCGCCGCATCCACATTTAAAAGCTTCAAATTATCCACTTCTGCATCAATGACCTTCTGCACGGCAATGACCATCACACTTTGAAAAAGCTCAATGCCAAGGTAATTAATATCAGGATTTGCTTTAGCCATTCCAGATAAGAATTGCCCTTTTCCTGTCCCGACTTCTATATGAATAGGATTGGAATTCCCAAAAAACTCCTTCCATTTCCCTTTTAATTCAGAAGGCTGCGCGATCGCAATATGACGGTTTTCCTGTAAAAACTCGCTTGCCCACGGTTTGTTTCTTACTCGCATCGTAACACCTCATGTACATTTTTTCAGATTCTGCTCGTTACAAAATAGCATGACTTTTCGTATTGCGCAATACTTGCCGCACCTGCAAAATAGGTTGATTTGAGAATCAACATAGGTTTTATACAGACAAAAACCGGCAGCTGCTGCATGCCGGAGCGTAATTTTTTGGCGGGATAAAAAGAATTCAGTTGAACATCTTAAAGGTATAGCAAAAATGAAAGGAAGATGAACCATGCCCCTGGATTATCATCATCAAGTCACACTGCTAAAGGATATTCTGACTGAGCAGCAAGCAGACTGCTGCGGAACCGTTGCGGAATGCGAACAAATTGAACGGCTCATTAAATCTTTGATGGTCAATGCACAGATTGACCAAAATGTTAAAAGTGTCCTTCAGAATATTTACGAATACAGTCAAAATGGAAAGTCCGCATCTGAACTGAATCAGCACATTACTTCACAGCAGCAGAATCTAACCCAATGGATACAGGATATCGATTCCTTTTCGTAATTTAAATTTTCCGTGTCAGGAGCAACGTTAAATTTTGTACTGCCTGATGCATTTCCTTTGCGTGGTTCTTTGAGCGGTTCCACATGAGAGAAACAATCGTCTGAGCGAGTACATACCAATACATTCGCAGACGCAGATGATCTGTTAGCTCAAGGCCATATTGGGAAAGCCAGTCACTCCAGCGGCTTTCCTCAATGTATGAATACAGCAGGTTCCCCAAATCAATAGCTGGATCCGCAATAACAGCACCATCCCAATCAATCAGATAGAGCTGGTCGTTATCCGCAAGCAGCCAGTTGTTATGATTTAAATCGCAGTGGCATACCACTTTTTCTTCTATTTCCACATCGGGCAGCCGGTCATGAAGGTATTGCAGAGCTTCTTCTATTTCAGGAAGAAAGTATGTTTCGAACTCAAGTGTATCCCGAATATCTTCAAGAATAGATGAGGGCGTCAGCGGCTGCTTTTCCAGCCTCTTCAGCATATCCAGCAGCTCTTTCGAATGGTGAATCTTATGTAAAAGCGAGGCTACATGATCTCCATCCATGTCAGCAGGCTTTAACTCCCGGCCTTCCAGCCAATGCTGCGCCGTGATTACATCACCGTTTTCCATTCTCCTTGTCCAAACCAGCTTTGGAACAATTCCTTCTGCTGAGAGAACGGCAAGAAATGGCGAACTATTTCGTTTTAAGAAAAGCTTTTGTTCCCCATGTCGGGCATAATAAGCTTCTCCCGTAGCCCCTCCTGCAGGAGAAAGCTCCCACTCTTGTCCGAGCAGATGTTCCAGCCAATTTTGATTCAATGTCAACCCATCATTTCATGTTAAGATTTTTATCAATAAGCCCTTACAGCGTTATTACAGGCGAGGGCAAATAAAGATGGACTCATTCAAAAACAGTTCATCATGAGAGCCACTCGTTATATTTAAATATTAATTCATTTTAAGAATGTCATCATATAAAAAAAATAAAAAGACCGCTAATTGAGGCAATCACAAAGTAACATCCAATAGCCGTCCTTTTAAATTTTATCGTTTACTGGTATTTCCCGTCAAGAAAAACTAAGGCCTAAGGCTTAAACAATATATACGTTCCTATGTTTTTCAGCTTCACGCTTCCTTTTTCAACCAAGCAAATTCCGTCTTGAGCTCCCGGGGAGTAAGCAATCTCCCACTCATCTTCATCCGGCAAAGCAAATTCCGTGTCAAATTCCCACGCCTGATGAATGACTAAAATATTTGACCAATTTCCATACTCCCCGACATTTTTCAATAGATAATAAATGGCGTATGGCGGAGAGGGAAGGATATGAAAATGACGCTCAACCTTTTCTTTGCTGCTTAGTCTGAACCCTCCATGAGACTTCCTTAATTGGATCAGCTGTCTTATTTCTTTTATGTCCGCTTCAAATGCTTCTCTCATGTTCCAATCTAAATGATTAATGTCATCATTTTGGTTATAGCTGTTTTCGCACCCCTGTTTCGTTCTGTAAAACTCCTGTCCTGCATGCAAAAATGGGATTCCCTGTGACAGAATCACCATTGATGAGGCAAGTTTCTGATACTGACGAAGCTTTTCATCCGGAGCATCCGGTACAGCAATTTTTAATTTATCCCAAAACGTATGATTATCATGGGATTCTACGTAATTGACCGATTGGGAAGGATCCTCAAGCCATTTGACTGAACCTTGGCTGTATTGAACAATCCCCTTAATAGCAGAGAGCGCTTCATCTTTTTTCCCTTCATCCCCCATTGAAAAGCCCCTGTCTCCATGAAGGAAGGTACTCCCCTTTATCACATCCCGGAAACGATCATTGAAAAAGGCCACTCCTGGAATTTTCTTTGCATTAATTATAGTTGTTTTCCGATCAGCTCCGAGAGGTGTTGATAAATCCCAGCCTTCGCCAAGAAGAACCGCATCTTCCTTAATCGAAGCGGCAAGCTCCCTAACCTTCCTCATCGTGTCAAGATCAAGGATTCCCATTAAATCAAAACGAATGCCGTCTATATCATATTCCTCCAGCCAATAGCGGACAGAATCCAAAATGAACTTTTTTGCCATCCTTCTTTCAGAAGCAAAATCATTGCCGACCCCTGTTCCATTGGACGGATAGCCATGCTCATCCATTCTGAAAAAATACCCTGGAACAAGCTTTTCGAAGGAAGACAGATTCATATCATACACATGATTGTATACGCCGTCCATAATCATCTTCAGTCCATTTTCATGCAATGACTGGATGCATTCTTTCAGCTCTCTGATCCTTGCCATCGGATTATCCGGGTCCGTCGAGTAGCTGCCCTCAGGTGCATTGAAATGAACAGGATTGTAGCCCCAATTGTAGCCTCCGTCTTCCTCGCCCTCCTTAACTCCCTCAAAGTCATAGATCGGGAGAAGTTCAACGTGGGTAACCCCGAGACTTTTAATATAGGACATCCCGGTAGTAAAACCTTTTTTTGAAGCCGTATTTTTTTCTGTAAACGCTTTGAATTTCCCTTTCGCGCTCATGCCGCTGTTTTCGTGAATGGAAAAGTCTCTTACATGCAGTTCATAAATAATGGCATCCGTAACCTGGTTCAAAGGAGCAACCGGAATTTTATCCACCTGAGCGTCTGCTGGATTCAAAAGGACGCCCCACTCCCCGTTTATCGTCACAGCTTTTGCATAAGGATCTGCTGCTTCTCTCCATTTTCCATTAATCAAGGCACGGTATTTATAAAATTTCCCGTATTGATCCACGCCAGTTTGAGCACGCCATATTCCTTGGCCTGCCTTTCTCATCGGCATTTCGATTATCTGCTGGGCAGGATCGCTCAATAGGAGACGAACCTCTACTGCTGTAGGCACCCATACTTTTAAAGAAATTTGGGCTTCCGTAAATTCAACTCCGAGTTTACCGTCATATCCGTATAGTTCATCAAAAGCCGCCGTTCTAATTACAGCTCCCATCAGCAATTCTGCAGAGAGGCCGCTTGAATCAGTAACCACTTGCCGTTCACCGGCTTTCAGCTGGATGCTTGAATGACAAATGCATTTTACAAAATTTTCAATATCATAACAATCTGACATAGATAAAGGAGATTCGTTCCCTGCTTCATCTGTCACTGTAAACGTTTTTTTAAAGGAATGCTGACGATCTCCCGGCAGCAAAATGGTAATGGTATGAAGATCATCTAAGTAAGCTTCAAATGGGCTGTTTACACTCGTCATTGCTCTTCCCCCCTGGAGAAACTGTAAATGAATAAATTACGATGAATACCTGCAATTGTTCAGTCTCTCCACTTATTACCGGATCTATAATTCATTTTATGTGCAATTGCCCTTCGTGTGTTAGAGGACTTCCCTTAATTTCCCTTCTCCTCCCAGTCACTGCGGATTCTGGAACGGGTTAGAGTGCAGTCAAGAATGGCTTTTACTGCCCTCAGCTGATCATGTTTGATCGGTGAAGATAAATTTCTCATTTTGCTGAACCACTCATCGAAACATCTCTTATCAGTTACCTCCACCTCATAAGGGGGTGTTTGAAAATCAGCATAACCATGTTCAAAAATAAGCCGTTTCATCACAGGAAAATCAATTCCCCTGCTTTTTATAATTCTTGAAATAATCGTGGTTGTACGATGTAAATCAAGCAAAGGATTTAACGTTTTTTTTGTATATTTCCCGCTTTTAATGGTCCAAAATCTTTCTCCGGAGCCGACAAGTATATCCTCTTTTTTGCCTGTAATCCAGGAAATGCACTGAATTCCGGCAGGCGTTATAAGAACAGGACCAATCTCAACGGCCGCATTTTTCACTTCGAGAACGGCATTGTGCATATACAAATTATGATCGGGAAGCCGCTTCAGGAAAAATTGAAGTGTCTCGTCATAAAAATAGCGTCTGTCAAAATCCGACTGCTCACGAATTGTCGAGCTCGCCCACTTCAGCTGAAAGCGGTAGATCTTATCCAGAAATTCATGCTTTAAATCATTATTGGAAGCAGGCACATGGCTAAACAGCATATCAGGGTCTTCTTCAGCCGCAAAAGACGAAGACTCGGAAACCGGTTCTTCGTGTTCTCTTTGTTTTCGAAACGGCCATTTTTCCCAAAAAGAAGCTTTTTCTTCCCCATGATCAGGCTCTGCAGGAAACGGTACAAGATAGGGGTCGAACTGCCTTTCCTCCCAGGCCTTGTTAATCCTCTCCCATTGATGTTTTTTCAAACGAATGTATTGACCCGTATAGTGATAAGGATCTATTTCATATCTTGATATGTAATCTCTCAGTTTGATCAATTGACCCATATCGGTCTCCTTTATAAAAGTAGTGCCGCAATATGCGGACATAATAATGAAGCAAAAATAGCACTGAAGGTCATCGCTGCTGAGCTGACCGCGCCCTCTTGTTCCCCGTATTCCAGGGCCCTGGCCGTACCGACACCATGGGATGCAGCACCATACCCTATTCCAACTGCGATTGGATTTCGGATAAAGAGCTTTCTCATGAGGAAGGGGCCGAACATCGATCCTGATATTCCTGCTACCATGACATATACGGCGGCTAACGCTGGAATTCCGTGAATCATGGATGCGATATCCATTGCGATCGGAGCGGTGACAGATTTCGGCATTAACGAACGAATAATTTCAGAATCCATTCCGAACAGGATGGCCATATACATTCCGCTGAAAAGCCCAATCAATGTCCCGGCAAAGGAAGCACCGGCAAGCAACAGAATATGCTTCTTTAAACGGTCCCACTGATCATGAAGGGGAAATGCAAGAGCGACGACGGCAGGACCAAGGAGCATGCTAATAAAAGTTCCGCCCTCCATGTAAGCCTGATATGCCGTACCCGTCAGGAGCAGAACCATAATAAGGATCGCTGTACTTGTTACAATGGGAAGCAGCAAAGGAGTCGGAAGATACGTATGAACCTTTTTCATTCCATTAAAAAGAAGAATGGTTCCTGCAAAGGATAAGACGGCCATAATCATGACTCCAAACCCTCTCTTCTGCTTTTTGCTGCTTTTCGTTTAAGTGATTTTTCCGTCACCCAGGCAGTCAAAGACATAACCAAAAACGTACTGAGAAATGCAGCTGCTGCACTAAGAATCCCTTTTCCCTCAAATAGATGAAGATACTGGATCAGCCCCACTGTCCCGGGTACAAATAAAAGGGTTAAATTTCTCAGCAAGAACGAACTTCCCTCTCTAACCCATTCCGGCTTCATCCATCCTGCTCTTAACAAGCAGAAAAGCAGAATCATGCCAATCATGCTGCCGGGCACTTGAAAATGGGAAACCTTTTGTATATACATACCAAACATGCTGATTCCAAAAAGGAGAACGACTTGAATAGCGATTTTTACATATAGCATTAAGAATCCGCTCCTGTTAGAGGGAAAGAACGAATCGTCTTGTACTTAGGTTCTTCGTTTACATTTGTCTGCAGCAAATCAATGGCTGGCACTTCAAATGAAGGAATGGACTCAGGGTTCCAGCCGTCCGGATTCAAATATGGATCTTTTCCGTCCCATTTTCTCGCAAGGGTAATATGAGGCTTGAAAGGTCTTGGATCAAGCTGAAAACCATTCTTTATGCAACAAGAATAGACTTCCTCTCTCAATTCCATCAAAGTTTTAGACGGACGGACACCAAGCCATAAGATTCTTGGCGAATCTGCTGCTCCGAATGTTTGAATTCCTGCAAAGTCCAAATGAAAAGAAGGCAGCCTCCCTTCTATTATTTCGGATAAATCATCGCTTAACTGAAGAAGATGCTCCCCGGAAGGCGGCTCACCGAGAAATGCAAGTGTAATATGATAATCAAACGGGTGAACCCACCGTTTGAACGGCATGCGGCTGCATTCCTGTTTGATCAATGATTGAATAATAGCTGACTGCTGTCTTGGGATTCGGACAGCCAGAAAATAATGTGTGCCCATTTTTTTACCCTCTTTGCTAAAAACTCTTATTCCTATTCTACCAAATGAACGGATTGGATACACAATTCGATGACTAGGTAAACCATCATAATTTTTGATATGATATTTTCAAATAGTACCTGGAGGAATGACGAATGGATGTAGCAAATAATATGGCAGATTTGATTGGAAGAACTCCGCTCGTGAAGCTTAACCGGCTTGCTCCTGAAGGCGGAGCACAAATCTACCTGAAGCTGGAGTTTTTCAATCCGAGCAAAAGCGTGAAAGACCGCGCAGCCTTCCAGATGATTTCCGAAGCGGAAAAAAGCGGACTGCTTACTGAGAAGTCGACGATTATTGAACCAACTAGCGGCAATACCGGCATTGGCCTTGCCATGAACGCTGCCGCGCGAGGCTATAAAGCCATATTAGTGATGCCTGATACGATGTCCCAGGAACGAATTAACCTGTTAAAGGCATATGGAGCAGAGGTCGTCCTTACTCCGGGAGATGAAAAAATGCCGGGGGCTATTAAAAAAGCTAAAGAACTGACCGAGCAAATTGAAGACAGCTACATGCCGATGCAATTTGAAAATGCGGCCAATCCGGATGCCCACAGGAAAACGACCGCTGTTGAAATTTTGGAGGCAATGGAGGGGGCAGGCAAAAAGCTACGTGCATTCGTTGCAACCTCCGGCACCGGCGGAACCATTACTGGAACTGGTGAAGAACTGAAAAAACACCTGAAAGACCTTACTGTGCATGTAGTGGAGCCTGCCGGATCTCCTGTCCTCTCAGGCGGAAAGCCCGGAAAGCATAAACTCGTTGGAACAAGCCCGGGGTTCATTCCATCTATATTGAACGAGGAAGTATATGATGAAATTTTCCGCATAGAGGATGAAGAAGCCTACACAACGGCGAGAAGGCTTGCGAAAGAAGAAGGAATCCTTGTCGGGCCTTCATCCGGTGCTGCATGCTTCGCTGCAATCGAAGTGGCTAAGCGCCTGACGCCTGAGGATACAGTGGTATGCATTGCCTGCGATACAGGGGAACGCTACCTGTCTACCGATTTGTTTACTTTTAATTAATACAAGAAAAAAGCTTATTATCGATCCGTCTCTATGTTTAGATGTACAATTATAAAAAGCGCCGGAGCGTATACCCGGCGCTTTTAAATTGATTTAGAGGATGCTTTGAATTATACCGCCTTCTACTCTTTGTGCGGTTCCAGTGATTGCTGATGCTTTGGATGAAGCTAGGAAAACGATTGTATCCGCTACTTCTTCGACAGTAGCATACCGCTGAATCAGAGAAGTAGGCTGATCGTTTTTGAAATATTCCTTAATATATGTTTTCAGATCCATGCCGTTTTCTGCTGCCATATCGTTAATGAAGGTACCAAACCCTTCCGTCCATGTTGGGCCTGGCAAGACAGAATTAACCGTTACATTCGTTCCTTTAGCTACCTCGGCCAACCCTCTGGATAAAGTGATAAGAGCCGTCTTTGAAACCCCATAAGGAACAAGCTCTGGATATGGCTTGATGCCCGCTTCACTGGCCAGGTTAATTATTCTGCCTTCATTTCGTTTAATCATATCAGGAAGGAATGCCCGTGAAAGGCGTACAGCGCTCATTACATTAATTTGATAGTAATCCAGCCACTCTTCATCTGTTACCTCTTCGAATGGTTTGACAGTAAACACCCCTGTGTTATTAACAAGGATATCTAAATCTCCTAGCTCCTTGATTTGTGCAATCAGGCTGTCCGTTTCATCTTTTTTAGAAACATCCGCTGCTATACCGTAAACCGTACCAAGGGAAGAAAGTTCTGCCACGGCTGAATCCACATTTTTTTTTGACCGTCCATTAATGATAACTCTTGCTCCTTCATTAAGAAAACTGACGGCAGCTGCTTTCCCGATTCCAGCTGTTGATCCTGTTACAAGTACTAATTTATCAGTTAAATTTAGTTTCAATACAAACATCTCGCTTTCAAGGTATTTTGTTTTTGTTTTCTCATTTTGCCTATCATTTGCTAGCTCATTCAGTATGCAATATAATTTTCAACGTGAAAAGTACGCACTTTACAGTTATTAAGTTACCATCCGGTGCCGAAGTTACCGTTTAGTACCTATAGATTTGGAGGCAAAATTTAAATGAAGAAATACACGATGCCTGTAGAAGCAGCGCTCGAAGTAATTGGAGGAAAATGGAAAGTAGTTATTTTGTGCCATTTAATTCTTGGAACAAGAAGGAATAGTGAATTGAAAAGGCTTATGCCGGGTATATCGCAAAAAATGCTTATTCAGCAGCTTAAGGAATTAGAAGAAGACAAGCTTATTTTAAGAGAGGTATTTCACGAGGTCCCTTTGCGAGTAGAATACTCACTGACGGATTATGGCTGGACTCTGAAGGATATTCTCGATGCATTATGTGCTTGGGGTGAAGTTCATATTGAACGGAATTTTGAAAATAAGTATGATGTTTTAGAAAAAAGCATTTTGAATGACTGAACAGATTAAGCGTCATGCAGAAATTTGAAAGAGGGGATTCCAAGTTACTTGTGCCCTTAGACAACAAGTAACCTGACTAACCCCTTGCCGCGAAGGTTGTTTATACTATTTTTGACCTCAGTCGGGATGGCTAATTTAAGAAGGGATGAGGCTGACCGTCTTAATTCCTTTAAACCCTCAAACGCTCTTCCACAAAGTTCCCCATCCACAGGCAGACATCCCATAAATCAGCTAATGGCCGCTGCGTATACGGCTCGGTGTGCATGTATCCTGGTGGGCCGTATTCTGGTGTAAAGCTTAAGTATCCGGCTCCTTTTTTTCGGTGTGCTTCCGCTATCTTCCTCCACCATTCTGCATGGATATCCAGCTCTTCCTTATACTCCGGGGCTCTTGGATCTGGTACTTGCGGGCCCTGGCTAAATCCCACCCGCGTATGGACATGGACGGTTCGCTGAATGGCAAGATCAAGCCGATCGGCTTGATCTTGCAGCATGGACTCACATACACATACCCAGTGACTGAAATCCGCTGTTATGCTTAAATCCTTAATATCTTCAAGCAAATGGGCCGTACTCCAGGGAGTAAACATCGCTCTCCCCCGATGCGTTTCATGTCCAATCAGGATTTGTGCCTGTTCTTCAATTTGAACAGCCTTTGTAAAGAAAATCAGCTGATCTTCATAACGCATATCATCTTTCGCACTTTGGGAATTTATCAAGAGGGGCTGAAATTCTGCCGCATCCGCCACCTGCTTTTCAAAACTGCTTGTATCCTCTGCGAAAATTTGAGCAACGTAATCGAGCTGATGCTCCTGAAGCAGTTCCTTGAATTCACTTTGCCGCCCATGAGCAGGCAGGGGGGATTCAATTCCGCTGTACCCTGCGTCTGAGACCGCTTTGAACTGTTCGCTGAGAGAACCCTCCATCCCCCACAGCGATTTGATTCTTTTCAACTTCATGTTGTCTTGGAGTAAACAAGGGGATTCAGCGGGCTATTTACTTGATCTCCTGTTTTCAATCCAGGCATCCACTGCTTTAAGTCATTTTCCCTTGCTTCGTGATCTATTTCAGATACAGTTGTACCGTCTGCCATATAAATAATGGTCATGACTTCTCTTGTCCGGTCCGTTGGATTACCAGCCGCGCTATGCAGTGTCCATCCATAATGGAATGTGGCGTCCCCAGCGTTCATTCCCCCGTACGTCACTTTTTCTAATCCCTCTGCATCAATATAATCGCCGAGCGTCCGGTGGGATTCGTCCGAGATGCCAAGCTTGCTGATATATCCGCGTTTATGGGATTCAGAAGCAAACGACATCGATCCCATCTCATCCGTTACATCCACAAGCGGCATCCACATAGTGATGGTTTTATTTGTGTCAATCGGCCAGTATGTCTGATCCTGATGCCATGGAGTATGACCCCCGCCCGGCTCTTTAAACAGTGCCTGATCATGATAAATCCGGACGCCGTCAACTCCCAGCAGATCGGCTGCAATCTTTGCAAACCGGCGCGCCATAACAAACTTCTTAACATCCTCTGACTGCTCCCACAGGTTCATTACCTGTACAAAGGCTTTTCCGTACGTATCCCTTTCTGATAAAGGTGCAAGCTTTTCAGTATGTTCAAGCGTTCTTTGATAAATCACGTCGCGATAAGCTTTAATTTCTTCCTTTGAAGCAGCTCCCCGTATACAAATATGGCCTTTATCCTGGTATTCTTGAATTTGATTCTGAGAAAGACTAAATTCACTGCTTAAGTCCGGAAGCGTTTCCAATTGGTTTTTCAAAACAATCCCTCATTTCTTCTTGTTTACAGACGGCTTTGCCTGTTAACGTTATCATAAGGCTTGCGGAAAGAGAGATGTTCTATTTTTTTGTGCCTGAATGTGCGTTTTTTTGATGTTTTTTTAATTGTTGAAACCAGACTTTTGCTATAAGATATGTAAAAGGCCGCTTAATTCGGAAGGACGATTGATCAATGGATGCCGTTAGAGAGTCGCACAGCTTTGATCCAATGTTTCCCTTTGTGTTTTTTTATCATTTGAAAGGAAATCCGGAGCAGGAGCCGCATTTATATCATTTTCACGATTGGTATGAAATTGTGTTCGTCCTTGATGGACAGGGCACCTTTTTTATCGATAAAGAGTTTTATCCAATGAAAAAAAATGACCTTTTCCTCATTCCGGGAAATGTCATTCATCATGCGAATCCTTCTAAGAGAAATCCTTTCCTCTGCACTGTGGTCTTATTCCACCCTGCACTTATTCAATCCATGGAGCTCGGTGATTTCTTTTCCTTTCTGTCACCATTTTCCCAAAAAGAATTCCACTATCTCCTCATCGCTGAACACATGAAAGAGCATGAAGAAATTTTAATCCGCATGCATACTGAGCTTTTAAAAAAAGAAATTGGATACCGTCATGCGCTGCTCGCTCATCTCCAGGGGATTCTTCTGCTGATTGCCAGACAGCAGCCTGCTATTCCGGAAACATCCCGAAAGCTTTCAAAGAGTGAGATATGGATGAAAGAGGTATTATTCTATATTGATCTTCATTTTAGTGATCATGAACTTACCTTGCCTGCCCTCGCCGAGCAGGCTCTAGTCAGTCCTGAACATTTCAGCCGGATTTTTAAACGTGTAACCGGCTTGACGCTGCCCGCTTATTTGGGAGTGAAACGATTATTTAAAGCCAAAGAGCTCTTATTGCAAACGGACTCTTCTGTTTCGTTTATATCGGATGCATGCGGGTACAAGAGCGTTTCCTATTTTCACAGCAGGTTTAAAGAACAGCTGGGCTGTACCCCCGGAGAGTTCAGAAAGAAAAATAAGCAATCGGATCCAGCTGATTAAAAAGCAGGGTGGTTCCCTTCTTTTACTTTCCTTTTTTCCTTCATTAATTGATTTAATCTCTCTGAACTGAACAGCATCGCAGCAATTGCAGCGATAATAAACAGCGGAAAAATCCCCATTGTCGTATGATATGATGCAAATCCAAGCAAAGGCGGAAGAAATGTATTTCCTGTAAAGGCAAATGCCATTTGATAGCCCACAATAGCCTGGGAATGCTTTTTTCCAAAATGAACAGGGGTTTCATGCATCATGCACGGGAAAATCGGGGCTAATCCAAGGCCGGTCAAAACAAAGCCTGCGAGTGCAAAGCCAGCCGGCAATGGCAGGATCAATAGCGCAGCTCCCGCTAACGCAATCCCCTGCCCTGCTAAAATCAGCATCCGATTGCTTACCTTTAATGTGATAAAACCCGTTATTAAGCGCCCAACAGTAATTCCCCCGTAATAAAGGGAAACCCACTGGGCAGCCGTTGCGGCCGGCAGCCCCTTCGTATCCACCAGAAAGCTGCTTCCCCATAACCCCATTGCAGCTTCAGCACCGCAGTAAAACAGAAAAGAAAACAGAGCCAGATGAACTCCCTTGATTTTATACGCCTTGACCGGTTTTCCGGATGGCTGTTCCGCTTCAGATGTTTCTTCTTTCACAGGCTCACTCTTACCCGCGGCACGTTTCCATAAAGGCAGGGTGAAAAATAAGATGGCTGCTAAAGCAAGCTGAATCAAAGCAATGATGAGATATCCGTTTCTCCATGAGTTTTCCGCAGAAATGGATTGCGCCATAATAATCGGTCCGAGCGTTGCTCCTACACCCCAGAAACAATGCAGCCAGCTCATGTGATGCGCTTTATAATGAATAGCCACATAATTGTTCAATCCAGTATCGATAGCACCTGCCCCAAGACCAAGCGGAATGGCACAAATCATCAGCCAAATCAGTGAAGGGGCAATAGAAAATCCCAAAAGTCCGCCAGCTGTCATCAGGCAGCTGACAAGGGTGACAGGACCGGTACCGAACCGATTAAGGATTTTACCGCTTGCCAGACTGGAAATAATGGTCCCTGCAGCAATCGTCATAAAGAGCAGGCCAGCCCGATCCATTGGTTCGCCCAAGTCTCCCTGCATGACAGGCCAAGCCGCACCAAGTACGGAATCCGGCAGCCCTAAGCTGATGAAAGCTAAATAGATGATCATCAAGAAAAATGTTGCCATGTCTGATAGTCCTCCTTCACTTATCCTCTTTGATCGGACCGGTAACCATTAAATCCAGTCCAAGGCTTTGCAGCCCATATAGATAATCCTTCTTCCAATCACTAATAACAAGCTTTGGAAGGTGTTCTGCAGGAATGTAGTGTGCGCTTCTAAGTTCTATTTCTTTAATAGCCGCTTGGTCCACTTCCTCCTGGCTGAAAATAATCGACCGAGGATTGATAATGGCACTAAATGAAGGGCCCATTCTGCTTCCAAAAGTCCTTGTTACCTTTCATACACCTATTCCACGCCATAATAAAAAGCCCCCCTTTACATAAGGGGGCAGCATAGCTCAGGCTGGCGCCCCCGGCTCCTGCTTCACAAACAGCAGCAGAATAACGGCAAGCAGCGATAATATGCCAAAGAATAGATAGACGGAAAAGACGGAATACGCTTCTAATATAAATCCGCCGAGAAACGTGCAAAACCAGTTGCCCAGGCCATTTCCTACTGCGGAATAGAGACTGATTGCTGTAGCCCCTGCAGAAACCGGTGCGAGATCTTTTACATATTGAAGTGCGGCGGGAATAAACAGCCCTGTTGAAAACCCTTGTGCCACCGTTGTTGCATAGACGAGAGCAAGCGGGGGTTCGAAGAAATATAAGAACCATCTTGCCATTGAAACAATGGCGGCAAGAAGGAGAATCTGTTTCATTCCGAATTTCCCAATCCAGCGGTTTGCAAATTTCATAACGGGTGCTTCGCTTCCGGCAGCAAGCATGAATGCCAGTCCAATTCCCGCAAGCCCTCCCCCTAAATCATCTACGAAAATACCAAAATAAAAATTGTTGGCGAGGATGGGCCCGAGAACGAGAAAAGCAACAGCCAAAAAGATAAAATACGATGGTGCTTTGACAAGATCACTCATCCCTTTTTTAAAGCTCACCTTTATCGGCTTGCTTTCTCTCGGAAGCTGCCACGCAAAAACCATCCCTAAACCCATAACAAGCGTAAACGTATAAAAAATAACGGACAGGCTGGTGGTTTCCGCCAGTTTTCCGACAGCCAGAACCGATACGGCAAATCCAATGGCTCCCCAAAGCCGTATCGAACCATAGTCCATTTTTGTTTTTTGAACATAGTTAATCGAGATGCTGTCCGATAATGGAATGATGGCTGCCTGGAATATGGCGAGCATCGCTGCGGCGCCAATAATGAGTGAATAGCTTGAAACGGCCGAATAGGCGATTCCCATCAAAGCCGTCACTGCAATTGCTGCGGTGAGGAGGTGAACAGGCTTTTTCGTTACGTCGCTCAATATTCCCCAGACTGGCTGAATCAGAATCATCACAACCGGACTGATCGAAAGCACCATACCGATCTGGCTCCCTGAAAGACCAATCTCATCCCGTAAATAAACCGAAAGAAGCGGGGAGAGAGACCCAATACCGAAAAACACCAGAAAATAAAATAGATAAAAATTCAATTTCACAGACCGTTTTTTTGCTAGAGAAGCTTCCAAATCATTATCCTTCTTTCTGTAAACGCATTTAAAATCAGCTTCTCTAACTATATCATTGATCAGGGAGGTATTGGCTCTCATTTTCCATGAATGCGAGTGCAAAAAAAAAGCGCCGGATCCGCGATCCAGCGCCTCTTACTCTTACCTGCGATTCCGGTCTGCGTAAGGATAAACCGGATCCTTCAGTTCGAAGTCATACGTTTCTCCGTTCACAAGTCCGACTGTTTTTTCACTGTCATACAGATCAAGCATGAAGCCGGCCATTTCTTTAGCCGTATGGAATTTCTGAACGGCACCCTCGTATTCAAAGCTGTCAAGGTCCATCGAACGCTTGGCAAACTCCGTTTCTGTTGCAGCAGGAGCAAGTACTTTTGCCTGCATAAGAGCACCTTTCGATTTAAGTTCCTGTGCAAGACCCTCAGTAAAAGCACTCACATAAAACTTTGTCGCGCAGTAGGTAACGGCATCGGCTACGATGGTATAACCGCCTCCTGATGAAACGTTAATCAGCTGTGTGCCCTCTTTATCAGAGTAGTCTCCTGCGAAAAGTGAGGATAAAATCGTCAACGCTTCGATATTCAGATGAAGCATCGTTTGGATTTTATTCAAGTTCTGTTCACCAACAGCTGCGAAGTTCCCGAAACCTGCGTTATTAATAAACGTTTCGAGTTCATAATCTTTAAGACCTTCGTAAAATTGGTGTACTTCTTCTGATGAAGATAAATCAGCCGTACGGATCACAACATCAAGATCAGCGTTAATGCTTTGAACCTCTGATTTAAGCTTCTGAAGCTCGTCCTCTCTGCGGGCCGTAATAATTAAGTTCTTGCCGCGGGCAGCAAAGGCCAGCGCCGATTCATATCCGATACCTGAGCTTGCCCCTGTAATAACCGTATACTTCATATGATCTCCTCCTATTTTCTGCATTCTATATTGTGATTCTTTTACGATTTCATTATACTGATTAGAGTTAACTCTAAGTCAAATCCGGAGGTTTATATGTACACAATCAGCAAAGCTGCTAAAGCTTTAGGAATCAGTACGCATACATTAAGATATTATGAAAAAGAAGAAATTATCGAACCGGAACGTAAATCCAATGGAGACCGGATTTACAATGATCTGCATCTTAAATGGCTGCAGTTTGTTCTTAAATTAAAAGAAACCCAAATGCCTGTAGCGAAAATTAAAGAGTATGCACAATTATACAAATTAGGCGATCATACAAACATGGCAAGACTTCAGCTCCTAGAGGAACATCGAAAGAGTATCCAGGAACAGCTCGCTGTCTTGTCTGTTACCGATCAAATGCTTGAAGAAAAGATTGATGCGTATCGAAAGAGCCTCTATTAATCCTTCATTCTTATCATTAAGACCTGTTAAACTTGTTTGTACCGGGTGCTTGCTATCATCATTTGCAGCCCTATCGAAATAAGATTTTATCTGGTTGCACGCAAAGGAGAATCATTATGGGAAAGCAAGTAAACTTAGTCAAACTGGCTAAGATTTTGATCCCGTTTGTCATCATCATTTTCATTTATATGGAAGGAAAGAAGGAAATCAACCAAATCGATCCTTCCAGCCTGTTAATTCAGCTGAAATCCCTTGAACCTATGCAAATCGCTGCTATGCTTTTGATTGGATTAGCCGGGGTGTCAGCCTTAATGGCGTACGACCTCGTTTTGACCAAAAAATTAAACGTGTCATTGCCTTGGCATACCTTTTTAAAAGTTTCCTGGATTGCCAATACTTTTAATAGTGTTATAGGATTTGGAGGTTTTGCGGGTGCAGCTCTAAGGGGATTGCTGCTGAAAAATCATGTAAGGGATTCAATGATTTTTTTATCTTCCATCGTTTGGCTGATGCCTATTATGCTAACTGGAATCTCTATTCTTGCATGGCTGCCGATTTTTTCAGCCGGAACGATGATCCCCATTTATACTAGCTACCCATGGGTGAAATTTCTATTATGGGGAATGGCCTTATATTTGCCTGTTTACCTCCTTACTTGTCTCGTATTGAAAAACAAAAAACCTTTCTTTTCAATAAATCGGTGGACGGCCTGGGGAATTGCTGCCTCCCTTCTGGAATGGATTGCAGCTTCCCTCGTTCTTTGGGCTATTGCTCTCATAACAGGGACGAATATTCCCTTTGTTTCCATGCTGACGATTTTTGTTCTTGCATCGATTGCCGGTGTCATCAGTTTAGTTCCTGGTGGGATTGGTTCATTCGACTTGCTGCTGTTAGTCGGTTTGAATCATGCCGGTGCACAGGACAGCCAAATCTTGATCATTCTGCTTTTTTATCGGGTCTTTTACTCTCTCATTCCTTTCGTTATTGGGCTGTTTTTCGCTTTATCGGAAGCTTACTCCCAAACGCGGGATACCGTTGCTGATCCGTTTAAAAATAACAAATGGATGAAACGGTTCTCCTTCATTCCAAATTCGCTAATTCCTAATTTGAGCTTCTGGGCACTCGCTGTCTTAGTTTTTCTTAGCGGGGTTCTTCTTCTCTTATCTGCTGCAACGCCTGGAATTCTGGAAAGGATCAAGTTTGCAGAAAAGCTTTTATCTGAGCCCGTTATGAATATTTCTGATCTGTTATCAGTAACAGCAGGAATTTCGCTGATTTTGCTATCCCGTTCCATACAGCTTAAAGTGAAAAGCGCTTATGTGCTAACGTATATGGCTCTTTTGGGAGGAGCACTGTTTACATTTTCTAAAGGGCTGGACTATGAAGAATCTCTATTTTTAATGGCCATTCTTGCCCTCTTAAGACTTTCAAAAAATCATTTTTACCGGGAACGCCACCCCTTTTCATGGAAAGCTTCAATCTATATGATGGCTCTGACTCTTTGTGCTTTGCTCGGCTATATATCAATCGGTTTCTTTGATCAGCCGTTTGAACAGCTGTCTCTGCCTGCTTCTGTGAAGGATGTACTAATAAAAACCCCAGGAGAGCTCATCATCACAGCTGCATCAGGCTTCATTCTTGCTGTTCTTTTCAACACGATCGGCTTCACCTTTTTAATGAAAAAGGAACAGACTGCCAGGAACTCGGCCGAGCTGCTGGAATTTCTGGAGTACACGAAAGGCAATGTATTAACTCATTTGGCATTGATGGGGGATAAAGAATATTTTTGGAATAAAAACCGGGACGTTTTTATGATGTACACCGTTTATTCTGATAAATTAGTCGTGCTGGGCGATCCAATCGGAGACCGAAATTCTTTTGGAAAGGCGATTATGGAGCTTAGGGAATACGCTGATATTAGAGGCTTGGCACCT